>CAZPXZ010000019.1:0-12864 GCA_964590405.1 uncultured Rhodobacterales bacterium
GTCAGGCCTCTTTCCTGATTGAGTCCCTTGATGAACTCGCCAATCTCGTGGACAATGCTGGGCTGCACGCCATCGCTCGGCTCATCCAGCAGCAGCAGATGCGGACCTCCGATCAACGCCCGCGCAATCGCCAGCATGGCCTGCTGGCCGCCACTCAGTGTCCCGCCCCTTTGTGATTGTCGCTGTTCCAGAAACGGAAAGTGTTTGTAGACGAGGTCAAAATCCAGCGCACGCCTGCGGACGTTTATCAACCCGCCCATCAGAAGATTTTCACGTACCGTCATGTCGGGAAATATGCCCCGGCCCTGCGGAACGTATCCGATCCCGAGGCGAGCGCGCTCATCCGCACTAAGCTCGGTTACGTCCTTGTCCTGAAATTCTACTTGACCGCTACGGGCTGGCAAGATGCCCGTCAACGTTTTCATCAATGTGGTCTTGCCTACACCGTTCCGGCCCAATACGCCGACAACCTCCCCTTTGCTGACCTGGATGTCGACATCACGGAGTACGTCGCTCGTTCCATAACCGGACCGCAATTTGCTGGCAGACAACAGCATCGCGAGGCTCGTCACGCCTGACCGAGATAGATGCGCCGAACGTCTTCATGCGCAATGATATCTTCAAGCGAGCCTTCGGCGAAGACTTCACCCTGGTGGAGGACGGTTACCGTTTGGGCAATCTCACGCACGAACGCCATGTCGTGCTCGACGACGACGATAGTCAGTCCAGAGCGATTCAAGTGCTTCAGCACCTCCGCAGTGCGCTGTGTCTCCTCCGCGGCCATGCCCGCAGTGGGTTCATCCAGCAGCACCAACTGGGGATAATTCGTCAGCACCATCGCAATTTCCAACCATTGCAGCTGATTGTGGGACAGTTCCGAAGTGCTGGTCTCGTCGTGGGCGTCAAGGCCGAAAGCTTCCAGTGCAAACATGAGCCGCGGCTCTCCGGCCTCGCGGTTGCGCTGATCCGCAGACGCTTTCGGGATTTCGAGGTTCTCCCGTACGCTCAGGCCGTGAAAGACCCGATTGTTCTGAAAGGTGAGCCCCACACCCAGCCTCACTCGCTGAAACGAGTGCTTGTTAACCACATCCTGACCGAAAATGAAAATCTGTCCGCTGTCCGCCGGCAGGATTCCGCACAACATGGCAAACAGGGTCGATTTGCCGGCGCCGTTTGGGCCGATCATGCAGCGGATTTCGCCGGTCTCGACCGAAAGGTTGACATCCTTCGCGGCAACGATGCCGCCAAACTGCTTGTTGACGCCTCGGGCCTCAATAATGTTGCTCGTGTTCATGACGTCAACGACGAACTGCTCCGGGCGACGAGTGCACGGTTCCAACGTCCCATTCGCTCCGCAACCATTACAACAATTCCACGTGGAAAGAACATCATGACAACGACGAGGAGTGCGCCGATGATCACCATGGCATACTGGTTGCCCTGCGAGGACAGCGTGTATGTGAGCCAATTGAGCGCATATGTCGAAATCATGACCGCGAGGAGGCTCGTGCGCCCGCCAACAGCCGTCCAGATTACAGGCAGCGCGGCTTGCAGCAGGCCCACTTGGCTGGGCGTAATGTAATTGCCCCACTGCACATAGAGCAGGCCGCTCAGACCCGCGAGAACCGCAGAGAGTACGAAGACGAGCCACTGACGAGCACGGACGTCGTAACCAAGCAGTTCCGTTCGCAATTCATCCTCGCGGATCGCGACCACAACCTGTCCGAAGCTGGAGTTCATCAGGGCCCGCAGGCCGAAATAGCAGATCACAACGTAAATGAGGCAGAGGTAGTAGAAGGAATACCCTTCGAAGACAAAGCTGCCCAACTGAAACCACGGTATCCCGGTCATGCCGTTGTAGCCGCCGAGAAGTACGCTTCCAACACGCCACTGGTAGCCGGCGGTCTGTCCGAGGAATGTTTCGAGGAGCAGCGTCAGGACCAGAGTCAGTATCGGAATGATCCACTTCTGAACTCGAGCATAAAACACGAAGTATCCGAATACGCCAGCGACTACCGCGCTGGTGGCCAGCCCACCGAGGGCTCCAACCAGCGGTCCCCACTCGTCGCCGCGCATATTTCCGGCAATGATGCCGTACATATATCCCGCGATTCCAAAATACGCCACGTGGCCAAAACTCAGGACCCCGCAATATCCCCATAGGAGGGCCATGCCGAGACCGAGCGGAATATTGAGCAAGTAGAAGGAAACATTCGAAACGCGGAAAGGCGAGGTTTGCGTTGGATACAACAGGAATCCGAGAATGATGATTCCAAAGACGATCCAGAACAGCCGCGAACGGCCAATGTCCGCATCTCCCCCGATCAGGCGCAAAACGCTTATCATTGCATCGCGCTCCGAGAGCGGTGGGTCATGAATTGCTGCAGCGCGTGGGATATGCCGTTGGGCAGGATGCGAATGATGATCAGGGCAGCCAGGAACAGCGCGACCGTGCCATAAAATGCGCCAAATGCCATTCCGATCGGCGTCTTGACAGCGACAAGGAAGGCGCTGCTGCCAACCGCACCGGCGATGACGTTCGTGGCGCCGCCGACCACTACGGTGATGAAGGCAGGAGCCACGAATTGCTGTCCCATGAACGGGGCAATGGTGACCGTGGGCGCGAGCAATGCCCCGCTCAGGCCGGCAAGCCCTGCGCCGAATCCGAATGTCAGCGTGTAGATGCGGCCCGTTCTTACGCCAAGACTTCGCGCCATTGTCGCGTTTTGCATGGTCGCCTTGGCCTGAAGTCCGTAGGGCGTCCGGTTGTAAATCCACCAAAGCCCCACTACCAGGAGCACCGAAACGAGCACCAGAATCAACTGGTATTCGGAGAAGGAGAAATCACCGTAGGAAAAGGAACCTCCCGGAATCTTGATGGAATCCATGAACGGACCGAAGAACAGGAGGGTACCCTGGCCGAGCACCAGGCTGATTCCCCAGGTTACAACCAGCGCTCCAAGTTCGCGACCGTAGAACCTTCGGACGATCAGCAGTTCCAGGACCATGCCAAAAAGGCCCGCGACAATGAAACTAATGATGACGCATAGCCAGAACGGAACGCCCGCATGGTACGTGATTGTCGCCGAATAGGCCCCGATCATCATCAACTCGCCATGGGCAAGATTGATGATGTTCATCATTCCGAGAATGATCACCAGACCGACCGCGGCGAGAAAGAAAAAGGCGATGCCCGTACCGAATTGATACAGGAGGCTCAATGCCAGTGCCGCACCATCCATGGGATTACGCGCTTTTCCAGTGAATTTTGCTGATTTTTCCAGTTCCCGGCCGGGCCTTGCAAGTGCCCGGCCGGGGAAATTAAGGTGGTTGCGGTCCGATTACAGGAACATGGAGAAGAACGGATCCTCGTCCGGGATGTACTGCTTGTATTCCTTGTGCCGAACCAGGTTGACGCCGACCCGCTGCAGCCACCATGGCTGAATGCTGGGCCACTCGCGAACGAAACTCACCCGGTGCTCCGCATCCGCGGTCGCGAGGCGGATGTAGTGCGAGCAGTGATGGGTTGAGGGCTCGAGGAATACCGCTCCTTCGGGAGCCTCGATGCTCAGGCCGGATTCAAGCGCCTTCTTCACGGCCTCCTGTTCGGTCGTTCCCGCAAGCCGCGCCGCCTTTGCATAGAGATGCACGGAGAAGTACGTATTCTGCGCCATCTGGCCGATATACGGATCATCCGGGAACATCTCGTACCACCGTTTCACAAAGGCGCGATTCCGCTTTGTCGGAATTTCTTCGATGTAATTCACGCAGTTGTACATGCGATTCAATGACGGCGGCTTGAAGCGGCGGTGTTCGTAGCCCTGGGCCATGTTCACGGTTGAGGCCATTGGGTATTCCAGGCCGGCGGCCGACGCCTGCGGATAGTAATTGGACTGGTTGGTGCCGACCAGGAGCGTGAACACCCAGTCCGGTTTGGCGGCCTGAATACGGGCAATCGATGTCGTGAAGTCCGAGACACTAAGCGGAACAAACTCCTCTTCGATGATCTCACCGCCCACGAGGGGAGCAAACGCCTTGGTCCAGGCTGCCGTCAACTGTCCGAAGTTGTAGTCCGCCGCAATCGTGTAAACGCGTGGGCCGAACTGCTGGATCATGTAATCGACAACCGGGATGACCTGCTGTTCGCAGATGGCACCAGTGCAGAATGTGTTGGAATCTGCAACGCCGCCCTCGTACTGGTTTGTGTAAATGTAAAGCTGCTTGTACTGATCGACGATCGGCCGTATGGCTTCCCGCTCGGCGCTCGTAAACCCGGCTACCAGGCAGTCGACTTGATCCTCCTGAATGAGCCGACGGGTCAATTGCTGCCAGATATTGTTGTTGGACTGGCCATCAGGACTGATCAGTTCAACCTCTCTTCCGAGCAGGCCCGATTCACCGGAGTCGACGAGCACGTCTTCATCTTCGACAAATGCCATTCCTGAAGTTGCACGCTCTCCACCTTCGTCGATGAAGTTCAGATCACCAACGCCGGCGCCCATGATCGGCGGCCGTGCGGCATGGTTGGACAGGGCACCGAGTCCCCCGGAACCAGCAGGTCCGCCCTTCAGCGTCTTGCCCTCGTTGATTTCCTTCACCGCCAGCTGCGCCGCATGGTACTTCTGCACGCCATATACCGCGAGATTCCCGGACAGGTCCTCAATGTGTCCGATCTTGATCGGACCGGAGGACTGTGCGCGCGCCGACCGGATATTGGGCAAGAATGTTGCCGACGTAACGGCCGCTGCCGCCAACGTCCCGGCAGCAGTTCCCTTCATCAGATCCCTGCGAGTGAGTACCTTGCCGGTGTCAGAATCGCTGGATTCGGGTGTGGCAGCTAGCGTTGGTCCGTCTTTGGTCCCTTCATGCATGGTTGCGTTCTCCCTTCATTGATGACTTCGCACTCTCCGGCATGCGGAGATTCTGAGGAAACGCGCGATGCAAAAAGTGCTCACATCGCTCTGTACCCGTGCGTTGAAAGAGAATAGATGAAGAGGACGTGGGTATCAACCGGACCAGCCTGACGCAACTGCCTGCGGCAAAGCAGGCGCTTCGATTCCCGGCAGACGGGGCATGCATTTTGTTTCGCAATTCGGTCCGTCGATACGGATAATGTCCCGCGTTCAGCGACCAGGTGAATCTGCTCTTTCTCTCTGTACAACGCTCCGGTTCGGCGGCCGATTCCGGCCTCCGGTGCGCAACTGTCATCCCCCGCGCAACACGGGAACGCGCTCCTCCCCACCTTCGGACCGCGGGAATCGCGCCAGCGGTTCTTCCATGCGCTGAAGGCCGGCACCCGCATCGAAGACCGCCGCCTCGACCAGGCCGATGACCTGTGCAGGTGTCTCGCTTTCGACGGCATTACCGCCTTCGGGGTCTGGGACCTGTCCCTCTCCGCCGGCGAGAGGCCGAACGAGCCGGCCAACCGACATGTCGCCGAGGAGGACATCCGGGCACTCTGTATCCTCGCCTCCCGCCATGGCTTCAAGGTCCCGCGGGGACCGCCGGAGATGACCATCGCGGGATTCATCGTGCTGTCCGGCAGCCTGGCGGGATTCCATCCCTCGAAGCGCCATCCGCTACCCGGTACGCAGGGGCTCTGGGAAGGCGTCAAGTTCCTGTCTCATGCCGTCATCGCCATCCGAGCCATGCAGGAATGGAACAGGAAGAAACCCAAAGAAAAAAACCGGAGTTAATTGTGACAGATTGATAGGCCCGTGACGGCGGAAATTGTCTGGGCAAGAGAGGAAAGCACGACTGCCGAGTAGAACGAATATACTCCGAGCCCATGGTTGAAGGTTGTGGAGAGGGATGATCGGTATGCATGACAATACCGCAGTGAGCGCGAATTGGGGTTTCCCGACATCGGTCCGTTTTGGCGCGGGCCGCATCCGTGAACTGCCTCGGGCGGTCGAGAAAACTGGTATTCGACAGCCGCTTCTGGTTGTGGATCCTGGCCTGGCAGAGCAGGACATCGTGCAGCATGTCCGGGAAGACTGCGATGCTGCGGGCCTGCCCGTCTGCGAGTTCACGGGCGTGGTGCCCAATCCCGACGTCGCCTGCGTAGAAAGCGGCATTGCTGCCTACCGTGCCGGGGGATGCGACGGCATCATCGCATTTGGCGGGGGTAGCGCACTTGACGCCGGCAAGGGAATCGCGCTGATGCTCGGACAGACCCGGCCCGTGCGCGACTTCGACGACAAGGGAAGCAATTGGAAACTTGCAGATGCCGATGCCATTCCACCCATTGTGGCGATTCCTACAACGGCGGGCACTGGATCCGAGGTCGGGCGCGCAGCTGTGATTACGGACCCGGATATTCGTCGCAAGATTGTCGCATTTCATCCCCGATTGTTACCCCAAGTTGCGATTCTGGATCCGGAACTCACCCGGGGGCTCCCGCCGAACCTCACCGCCTGGACCGGGATGGACGCCCTGGCGCACTGTCTGGAAGCGTTTTGCGCACCGGGATTCCACCCGATGGCGGATGGAATCGCACTCGAAGGGGTCCGGCTGGTTCGTGAATTTCTCCAGCGTGCCGTTTCGGACGGCACCGACCTTGAAGCTCGAGCCGGAATGCTTGCTGCTGCGGCGATGGGCGCTACCGCGTTTCAGAAGGGTCTCGGTGCAATTCACTCGCTCTCGCACCCGTCCGGAGTTCTCTATGGTGGGCATCACGGTCGGCTGAATGGGGTGTTCATGCCATATGTACTGGCATTCAACCGCACGGCGATCGAGGAAAAGGTTGAAGCGATGGCCAGCCATGCCCGGATCAGGCCCGCGACCTTTGATGGCTTTCTCGACTGGGTCCTCGAACAACGGGAGGCCTGGGACATACCGGCGACATCGGACAAGATCGGGTTGCGGGAGGAGGACATTCCGGAAATCGTCCGGCTCGCTCTGGAGGATCCGACCGCCGCAGGCAACCCTGTAGCCCTCAACCAGGCAGGGGCGACGCGTATGGTCGAGGCATCTCTCGCGGGAAAATTGTAGCCCGCCCGGTAGCGATGTTTCGGCTGGAAGGTTTCTGCCTTCTATTTTGAACGTTGTGGAACGCTCTCTGTCAGGCGCGGCATGATTTCCACAAAATTGCAGGGCTTGTGTTTGCTGTCGAGTTGCGGTTCAAGAATCCCGTCCCAGCCGTCTCGGCACGCGCCCGGGGAACCGGGAAGGGCAAAGAGGTAGGTTCCATTCGCGACGCCGGCGCAAGCGCGCGATTGTACCGTCGAGGTGCCGATCTTGTGCCAGGAGAGCATGTGGAATGCGATGGAGAATCCGTCGATTTCCTTTTCGTAAACCGAGCGGTGTGCCTCCACGGTCACATCCCGACCCGTAAGTCCGGTTCCGCCGGTGGTGATCACCACGTCGATCGCGCAATCTGCGATCCAGTGCCGGAGTTGGCTGGTCATTTGCCCGATATCGTCCGGAAGGATGGCGCGGTCCGCCAGTTCGTGCCCGGCCTTTCGGATTCTTTCTGCAAGGAGGTCACCGGACCGGTCTTCTGCCAAGCTGCGCGTGTCCGAAACCGTCAGCAGCGCAATCCGGACCGGAATGAATCCTGCAGGAGCGGCTTCAGCCATTGCGATCTCCTTCCTGTTCCGCCAATCGGTCCCGGAGCGATTGAAGATCCTGCCAGAACAGCCGCTTCGCGCTCCGGGTCCGGAGCAGGAAGGATGGATGGAAGGACGGCAGGGCCGGGACGGAAACGTCACCCATGCTCGCGCGCCACTGTTTCCACTGGCCACGAAGCTTCATGATTCCCGTTTCGGTCCTGAGCAGGCTCTTGCAGGCCACATTGCCGAGAGGAAAGAGGATATCGGGTCTGGCCAGCTCGATGTGACGCTCAGTGAACGGGAGGAGCAACGTCATTTCGTCCGGAGTCGGTGTGCGGTTGTTCGGCGGCCGCCAGAACACGATGTTCGTGATATATACAGCCTTGGCCGGATCTTCAGCATTGCGGTCGAGGCCAATGGCACTGAGCGCACGATCCAGCAGTTGGCCGGACGGGCCGACGAACGGTCGTCCGAGACGGTCTTCCTCGGCGCCGGGCGCTTCTCCCACGATCATGACCCGCGCTGCAGGGTTTCCGTCCGCGATGACGGTGTTCTTTGCGCCGGTCTTGAGTGGGCAGCCCTCGAATGCCTTGATGGCGCTGCGCAGGGACGGGAGGTCCGGTGCGCTCCGCGCTGCCTGGCGAGCATCGGCAGCGGTCCCCCGCCGGGTAGACGCTGACCGTGTTCGCCGGGCGCTGTCCCGTTCGGCGGGTCGTCTGTCAGAGACGGTAAAGCGGTCCACGGGGGCGTCGGCCACCACATCGAGGGCATTCATCTCCAGTTGCCAGCGAAGTGCAGCGAGTTCCTCCTCGTGATTTCGAGCATCCACCATCTTGCTACTCCCGGCTCCCACGGCAGGGCAAGAGTCATTCGATTGTCTCTGCTTGTCAAAGTGGTGCATCAGCACAGTAAGGGCGGATGCCTGATTGATCCGGTCCCGCTCTGTACCAAGCCGGTTGCGTGGGCGGCGTTCCGCGCGTACTCTCTAGCCGCCAGTGCAGGGGTGTAGCTCAGTTGGTAGAGCATCGGTCTCCAAAACCGAGGGTCGCGGGTTCGAGCCCTGCCACCCCTGCCAGGTTCGGTGGTGAAATGTAGTCGGGCAGGCCCGGCAGACCTCAAGGAACGAGTATCAGAATGGCGGAACCGAAGAAGCGCCGGGTATCGCCGGCACAATTTGTTCAGGAAGTGCGTTCAGAGGCCAGCCGCGTCGTCTGGCCGTCGCGCAAGGAAACGGGCATCACCACCCTGATGGTGTTCGCCATGGTGGCCGTCGCGATGATATTCCTGTTCCTGGTGGATCAGGTGTTGCGGATTGGCATCGAGACCATAATTGGATACGGCAGCCGCTGACACTTCCCGCCCCGAATGCGCGCGCCTTGAAGTGGTTGCGGTGGGGCGAAGGATTCGTTAGACTGTAATTGAATGAAATCAGGCCCCCGCGCGTGCGACCGCTTCGCGCCACGGGCTCTTGCGCGTTACATCCAAGCGAATCGAGCATCGCGGCGAATCGGTTTCGCTGCGTGGCATTCGACTCGTCAACATCGGGGTGGGGCAACCATGAGCGAACCGGCAGTAGCTGGTGTGGCCAACGGGGCAGAAGCCGGCATGTCATCCGGGGAGCCAAGATGGTACGTCGTACACGCTCTCTCGAACTACGAGAAGCGTGTCGCAGAACTGCTTGAGGATGCGATTCGCGAGCAACAGGCAGGGGGCGCCATCGAGGAGGTGCTGCTGCCTACTGAGAAGGTCATTGAGGTCCGCCGAGGGCAGCGGCGAGAAGTCGAACGCCGTTTCATGCCTGGTTACGTGCTGGTGCGAATGCGGATGAACAGCCAGAGCTACCACTACATCAACGAGTTGCCCCGGGTGATTGGGTTCCTGGGACCGGTCAACAATCCCAGCCCCTTGTCGGAGAGCGAGATTCGGCGCGTAAAGAGTCAGGTCGAGGAGGGCGTGGAGCGGCCGCGTCCCTCCGTGACATTCTCGGTCGGAGAGGAAGTTCGGGTAATCGATGGGCCTTTCGAGTCATTTTCGGGGCAGGTCGAAGAGGTGAATGAGGAGCACGCGCGACTGAAGGTGACCGTTCTGATTTTCGGTCGGCCAACGCCCGTGGAGCTCGAGTTCGGACAGGTTCAAAAGGCCGCCTGACTGATCGGCCCCACAGGGGCATCGGCATTGGCGGGGATGCTGGAGGAATGCAATGGCGCCACCGAGATCCAAACAGAGACTCGGAATCCTGAAGCTGGAGATTCCGGCCGGCAAGGCACTTCCGGGGCCACCGATTGGACCCGCACTCGGCCAGCACCGGCTCAATATCGCGGAGTTCTGCAAACAGTTCAATGATCGCAGCCAGAGTCTGGAGCCGGGCAGTCCCTGCCGTACGGAAATCTCCTATTACCGCGATAACAGCTTCACGTTCGAGATCAAGCAGCCTCCGGTCAGCTATTTCCTGAAACAGGCCGCAAAGCTCTCGAAGGGTAGCGAGCAACCCGGCCGAAACACTGCGGGTTCGGTTTCGGCGGCGGAAGTTCGCCGGATTGCCGAAGCCAAGATGGCGGAACTGAATGCGCACGATATTGACGCTGCCATGCGGGTGGTCGCCGGTTCGGCGCGTTCCATGGGTATAGAGATTCGGGGGTAAAGGCATGGCTAACCATGGCAAGCGAGTGCGCGATGCCCGGAAGGCGGCGAAGGAGCAGCCTTCGCGGCCGCTCGGCGAAGCGCTGAATTTCGTCAAGGAGCACGCCACAGCAAAATTCGACGAGTCCGTTGAAGTGGCGATCAGGCTCGGCATTGATGCGCGCAAGTCTGATCAGGCGGTTCGTGGCACCTGCCGCCTGCCGGCGGGGACCGGCAAGACCATCCGCGTGGCCGTGTTTGCTCGGGGCGACAAGGCGGATGAAGCGCGAGAGGCGGGTGCCGAAATCGTTGGTGCCGAGGACCTTGTGGAAGCTGTCAGCAAGGGTGAGATCGGTTTCGACAGGTGCGTGGCCACACCGGACATGATGGGCCTGGTCGGACGGGTGGCACGGATTCTTGGTCCCCGCGGCCTGATGCCAAACCCGAAAGTCGGAACGATCACGCAGGATGTAGGGGAGGCGGTACGGAACGCGAAGCAGGGTGAGATTCCGTTCCGCGCAGAACGTGCGGGAATTGTTCATGCCGGCATCGGTCGCGCGAGTTTCGAAGTCGACGCCCTGACGACAAACTTGCGGGCGTTCGTAGATGCGGTGACGCGCGCGCGTCCCTCGGCTTCGAAAGGGACCTATCTGAAGCGGGTGAGCCTGAGTTCCAGCATGGGACCTGGGGTCAGGGTCGATATCGCTTCGATCGGGGAATAGACGCGCCGGCGCCTGTCTAGCTGTCCTGTGCATGCACAGGGCCTTGAAAGTTGGGTCGCACATTTGCGGGGTTTCGGCGTCGGCAGCAGTGGAGACGAATTCAAGGGGAATGCAGTTCAGGGTCTCTTGGGATCTTGAGCAAAGGGTGCCTGGCATGCATGGCAGGCACCGATACCTGTCCGAGACGGCCGGTGTGGGGCGTTCTGTCTCGCCTAAGGGGAAACCGCCTGCCATAGACGGGAGTTCGGCATCGAACGCCGCGGGTCGCCGCGGCTTTGGCGTCGCGCAGCCGGGACAGGGTTGAGCGCCGGGCAAGAATGTCCGGCAGTGGAGACCGGTCTCGCGCACGAAGCGCGAGGGCCGAAACCTATGGGAGCAATGCGGTGGAAAGAGCCGGAAAGGAACAGGTTGTCAGCGAGCTTGGGGAGGTGTTCTCCGAGTCTGCAATGGTCGTAGTTGTGCAGTACCGGGGCTTGAACGTCGCACAGATGACGGAACTCAGGAACCAGATGCGCAAGGTCGGCGCTTCTATACGGGTAGCCAAGAATCGGTTGGCTCGGATCGCTCTGGAGGGGAAACCATGCGCTGGCATCGGGGACTTCTTCAACGGTCCGACGGCAATCGCCTACTCGGATGAGCCGGTTGGCGTTTCCAAGGCGCTGTGCGAGTTTGCGAATGCGAATGAGCCCCTGGTTCTCGTTGGCGCGGCAATGGGAGAACAGATTCTCGATCCCGATCGGATCGAGGCTCTTTCGAAGCTGCCGTCGCTGAACGAACTGCGCAGCAAGATCATCGGCGTGGTGACGGCACCTGCCGCGAAGATTGCCCGCACCGTTGCAGAGCCAGGCGCAGGAATCGCCAGGGTACTCGCGGCACGCGGATCGGAATCTTGAGGCGAAAACCACTGGTATTGCTTTCTTAATCGGAAAAGGGGATCGCGGGAAAATGGCTGACCTGGATAAAATTGCCGAGGACCTTTCGGCGCTTACCGTCCTGGAGGCGGCTGAGTTGGCGAAGATGCTGGAGGAGAAATGGGGCGTGTCGGCCGCGGCGCCGGTCGCGGTTGCAGCTGTGGCTGGAGACGGTGCCGCCGCTCCGGCGGAAGAGGAACAAGACGCCTTTACCGTCATGCTGAAGAGCTTCGGTGAGAAGAAGATCAATGTCATCAAGGAGGTTCGCGCCATCACCGGACTCGGTCTGAAGGACGCGAAGGACCTCGTTGAGGCTGCGCCAAAGCCCATCAAGGAAGAAGTGTCCAAGGAAGAGGCCCAGTCGATCAAGGAAAAGCTGGAGTCGGCGGGCGCGGAAGTCGAACTGCAGTAGTTGTCGCGCTTCTTCCAGGCGCGGGCACAATGTCATTTGAAAGGGGCGCAGGCGGCTGCAGGCTGCGCCCGATTCCGTAGGGAAATCGGAGGACCGAATGTCGAGAATCAAGATCCGGCAGAAGCGGCTGCGCCAGCAGTTCGGCAGCATTCAGGAGATCGCCGAGGTTCCGAGTCTTCTCGAGATTCAGCGGCGCTCTTACGACTCGTTCTTGTTTTCCCAGGATGAGAACGGGTTGGTTCCCGACATTTGCCTTCGAGCAACATTTCAATCGATCTTCCCCATCGAGTCGCCTGACGGAAGCGTAGTACTCCGGTTTCTGGATTACGAAGTCGGTGAGCCCAGGTTTGACGCGGAGGAATGCCGTTTACGCGACTTCACCTACGGAGCACCACTCAAGGTCAAGTTCGAGCTTCAGACATTTGACGTGGATTCGGACACCGGCGGTCGAACGTTCCGGCACAGCAAGGAGCAGGAGATTCATCTCGGCGATGTGCCCATGATGACGGAGACCGGAACATTCGTCGTAAATGGTGCCGAGCGCGTCGTGGTTTCCCAGATGCACCGGAGCCCGGGCGTTTTCTTCGACCACGACCGTGGCAAGAAGAGTTCGTCAGGCAAGTTGCGATACGCGGCACGGGTCATTC
>CAZPXZ010000019.1:12874-20925 GCA_964590405.1 uncultured Rhodobacterales bacterium
GGGTCATTCCGTACCGCGGTTCCTGGCTCGAGTTCGAGTTCGATACACGTGACAAGATCCATTTCAAGGTGGACCGCGATGTAAAACTGCCCGTGACCACGCTTCTCTACGCCTATGGAATGGATCGCGAGAGTATCTGTAGGGCGCTTTATGGCTCACGGTGCTTCAAGCGCGCAAGCGAAGGAGAATTGTGGTCGGCGCCTGTCGACATCGAGGCCCTTCGTGGCACCGTGGTTGCTCGCGACTTCGTGGACGCCGCTACCGGTGAGGTTGTGCTCAAGGCCGGTCAGCGGGTGACGGAGCGGGTCGCACGCAGATTGCGAAGCAACGGATTCGAGGCAGAGGCCGTTGATGCAACCTTCCTCGCACGACAGCATTCTGCAGTCGACGCAATCGATCCCGACACGGGCCTTGTCCTTGCGGAGGCGGGTTCGCAACTCTCACTCGAGTTTCTGCTTTCGCCGCTCGCGAGCGAGGTGCAGGTACTGGAATACCCCGAAGAAGGCGGCTTTGTGCACCGGGTGATTCTCTCGGAGTTTGAACTCGAGAATCGGGGCGGCTACGACCGCTGCGATGACCGCGTTCTGGCCGTGTGCGAGATCTATCGCGTGGCACGATCGACAGAACCTCCGTCGCTGTCTGCGGCCGAGCATTACTTCGAGGGTCTGTTCCGGGACCCGGGCCGGTATGACCTGTCGGCGGTGGGACGGGCAAAGATGAACGAGCGCCTCGGACTCAATGTCGGTGACAGTGCGGAAACCCTGGATGAGAAGCGCAGGCTACGCACCTTGCAGCAGGAGGACGTGATTGCCGTCGTTCGCGAACTTGAGGCTTTGCGCCTCGGGTTGCGGCCGGTCGACGATATCGATCACCTCGGCAACCGGCGAGTTCGGTCGGTTGGTGAACTGGTTGACCAGCAGTATCGGGTGGGACTGATGCGAATGGAGCGCGCCGCCCGGGAGCGTATCAAGCGCATCAACCCCAATGACTTGGAGACTTTGAAGCCGGAAGATCTGGTAAACGCCCGATCTGTCGTATCCGTTGTGCGGGAGTTCCTTGCTGCCTCGCAGCTCTCGCAGTTCATGGATCAGACCAATCCACTTTCGGAAATGGCCCACAAGCGCCGTATCTCCGCCCTCGGACCGCGAGGGCTGAAGCGAAGGAACGCCAGCTTTGAAGTGCGCGACGTTCATCGCACGCATTACGGACGGATTTGTCCGATCGAGACGCCGGAAGGCGCAAATATCGGTCTTGTGAACTCCTTCGCGACGTTCGCCCGTGTCAACCGATACGGTTTCATCGAGACGCCGTTCCGACGGGTGCAAGACGGCAAGGTCTCGGATGAAGTGGTCTACCTCTCCGCCACCGAGGAGAAGGGGCGGCGAATCGCGCAGGCGAATGAGCCCCTCAAGAACAATGGAGATCTTGTAAAGAGTGAAGTCCTGACGCGAGAGGACGACGGCGAGAACGAAGAATTTAAGATCGTTCAGAAGCGGAATGTCGATCTGATCGACGTATCTCCAAAGCAGTTGGTCTCGGTTTCAGCTTCTCTGATTCCCTTTTTGGAGAATGACGATGCCAGCAGGGCGCTGATGGGGTCCAACATGCAGCGGCAGGCGGTTCCACTGCTGGAAACCGACGCGCCGTTCGTCGGAACCGGGATGGAGGAAATCGTCGCCCGCGACTCTGGCGCGGTTATTGCGGCGCGGCGCGGGGGCGTGATCGACCAGGTCGATGCCAGCCGCATTGTCGTGCGGGTCACAGATCCTCTGCCTCCGGGTGATCTGGGCGTCGACATCTACCGTTTGCGCAAGTTTCAGCGTTCGAACCAGAACACCGCGATCAACCAGCGCCCACTTGTGAGAGCCGGGGAGCGCGTGGCCGCCGGAGACGTCATCGCCGACGGTCCGTCAACCGATTTCGGCGAACTGGCGCTGGGGCGGAACGTCCTTGTCGCCTTCATGCCCTGGCAGGGATACAACTTCGAGGACTCGATCCTGGTTTCCGAGCGGATCGTTCGGGAGGACGTGTTCACGTCGATCAATATCGAGGAATTCGAGGTAGTTGTCCGGGATACCAAGTTGGGGCCGGAAGAGATTACGCGGGAACTGCCAAACGTCAATGAAGATGCCAAGCGAAATCTGGACGAGGCGGGCTACGTCTATGTGGGCGCCGAGGTTACGGCTGGAGATATCCTGGTTGGCAAGGTAACCCCAAAGGGCGAAACCCCGATGAGCCCCGAGGAGAAATTGCTTCGGGCGATCTTCGGGGAAAAGGCGGCTGACGTTCGCGATACGTCGCTACGGTTGCCGCCGGGCGAGTCGGGGACCGTTGTGGAAGTCCGCATCTTTACCCGGCATGGTGTGGAGAAGGACTATCGTGCCGAGCAGATCGAGACCATGGAGATCGAGAATCTCGGCCGCGACCGTGCCGACGAGATGGCCATACTCGAACGCAATATTGGTGCAAGACTCCGGGACCTGCTGAAAAATCGCGAACTGTCCGTCGATAAGGGGGACACGGGTCTCGAAATGGGTGTTCGCCTCACCGACGCGAAACTCCGGGGCCTTTCTTCGCGCGAGTTGTTCAAACTTGGCGTGGAAGATGAGGACGTAATGGAGCAGATGGCGGGCCTTCTCGTCGAACATCAGAAGGATATCGAGCGGATCAACCGCCGCCATGACGACAAGTGCGTCAAGGTCCAGAGCGGGGATGACTTGCAGGCCGGGCACATCAAGGTCGTCAAGGTCTTTGTTGCCGTGAAGCGGAAGCTGCAGGCAGGGGACAAGATGGCAGGCCGCCACGGCAACAAGGGTGTAATCAGCCGTGTCTTGCCAGAGGAGGACATGCCGTTTCTCGCCGACGGAACCCCGGTTGATGTCGTGCTCAACCCGCTTGGGGTGCCTTCGCGGATGAACGTAGGACAGGTGCTGGAAACCCATCTGGGTTGGGCGGCCTACGGACTTGGCAAGTTGATTGGCGAAGCTCTTGAAGAATGTCGGGCGGGAGCCGGGAGTGACGGATTGCGGAGAGTCATGGAAGGAATCTATGGCAACAGGACCATTGCACAGTCCGCACGGTCAGACCGGGCTCTGACGGAATTTGCGGAGAAGGCGAAAAATGGTGTCCACTTTGCGACGCCAGTGTTCGACGGCGCACGGACGGAAGACATTGCGGCACTTCTGCAAGCTGGCGGACAGGATCCATCCGGTCAGGAGATTCTCTATGACGGTCGTACCGGTGAACCGTTCGAACGTCCTGTTACGGTTGGCTACAAGTACCTGATGAAACTGCACCACCAGGTGGACGACAAGATTCACGCCCGGTCCACTGGACCGTACAGCCTTGTCACCCAGCAACCGGTGCGCGGGAAGGCGCGTTTCGGAGGCCAGCGTGTTGGTGAAATGGAAGTCTGGGCCCTTCAAGCCTACGGCGCTGCGCATACATTGCAGGAAATGCTGACATACAAGTCGGACGATGTCGCCGGGCGGGCAAAGGTCTATGACGCAATGGTCAAGGGTGAAACCAGCTTCGAGGCGGGTGTGCCGGAGAGTTTCAATGTACTTCGATACGAGTTGATGGCGTTGGGGATGAATGTCGAACTTCTCAAGGAGGAGGTTGATGAGCCGGAGGAAGCTCCGGTTTCAGCGCTTCCCGGTTGAGCTCAACGTCACTGGAGGTAATGGACATGCTGCAGGAATACTCACCGCGTCGCCGCTCCGGCGCTCCAGTTGGCGGCTTCGACCGGGTCCGCATATCGATCGCAGATCCGGACATCATCCGGCATGAGTGGTCGCATGGCGAGGTGAAGAAGCCGGAAACAATCAACCATCGCAGTTTCAAGCCGGAACGCGATGGGCTCTTCTGCGCGAAGATCTTGGGCCCGGTCAAGTTTTACGTGTGCCTCTGCGGACGCTACAAGCGCATGAAGTACAAGGGTGTAGTGTGCGAAAAGTGCGATGTAGAGGTCACGCTCAAAAAGGTACGCCGGGAACGGATGGGCCATATCGAATTGGCGGTTCCGGTGGCGCATGCCTGGTTCATGAAGTCCACGTCCGCAAATATCGGTCTCTTGCTCGGCATGAAGTTCTCCGAGGTCCGGCAGGTCGTGTATTTCGAGCGCTGTATCGTCATTGATCCCGGAACGACCGGACTACAAAAACTGCAACTCCTTGACGAAGAGGAGTACGACCGTTTTGTGCAGGAGTACGGCGAGGGTGAATTCCGGGTTGGGATGGGAGCGGAGGCCGTCCGTGAGCTCCTGTCGGAGATGAACGGAGAGGCGCTTGAGCAGGTGCTGGAGGAACTCCAGGTACGCTCGGAGGCCTTGAAGCGCGACCTGCGTTCCCGGAAGCTCCTTGGGCGGGCGGCCCGTCTTCTCGACATGAGCGTTTCCGAAATCAACAAGTTGATCTCTTGCCAGAGTGCCGTGGTGCTGGACCCGGGCACATCCCTGCGGCTCAAGGAGGGCAAGCGGCGGGCGCGTCCGATCAGCAACATTGCAAAGGTCGGCGGGCGTTATGCCACGCAGGGGACGATATTTGGCTCGGGACCATCGGCGGTGCGCGACATGCTTGGTGCCCTCCGGCGTTCAGGCGAAGTTGACGCGGATGACGCATTGTTCGACGAATTGATTTCCGTACTGGCACCCTTCCTCGCGGACGAAGCCGAACGAATTGCCGCCGATTCCGTCGACAATTCGGATGCGGCGCTTGAACTGGAAACGAGGGTGGAGGCGCTGGCGCAGGAACTGGAACTACCTGCCGAGGAATTCGCGGAACTGCTGGATGGGCGGCGAGTTCTGGATACGAATTGGAGGGAGGGCTCCCCGCATCGACGAGGCTCAGACCGCCAGTGGATCACTGGCGACGGGCCTTGATGCGCTTCGCGAAATCCTTCGACGCGGCAGCGATTCCAAGAGTAGGCGCGACGCTTTTGCCGCCTGGATGGTCGCGCGTCTTGAGCGCGACCTGCGACTCAGCCAGGGATCCGGAATTGCCGTTCGAGGTGAGTCCGGAAACGAGAAAGAATTGAAGCGGTTGCTCGAAGAGGTCAACAAGCGGCGCCGGATCATCAGCAAGATGATCGAGTCGGGCAACCGTCCGGAGTGGATGGTGCTGACCGTGCTGCCGGTGATCCCTCCGGATCTTCGGCCATTGGTACAGCTGGACGGTGGCCGTTTCGCCACCTCGGATCTCAATGAACTGTACCGCCGGGTAATTAACCGTAACAACAGGCTACGGAAGCTCAAGGAGCAGCAGGCGCCCGAAATCATTGTTCGCAACGAAAAACGGATGCTTCAGCGCTCGGTCGACGCGCTCCTCGCCAATGGTTCCATTGGAGAGCCTTCCCTTGATGCGAACAAGCGTCCACTGAAGTCGTTCTCTGACATCCTGTTCGGAAAGCAGGGCCGGTTCCGGCAGAATCTGCTCGGGAAACGTGTCGATTTCTCTGGCCGGTCCGTCATCGTGGTCGGGCCGGAACTCATGCTTCACCAGTGCGGGTTGCCTAAGCGCATGGCGCTGGAACTGTTCCGCCCCTTTATCTACGCCAGGCTTCAGGCGCAGGGTTATTCGCCGACTATCAAGCGTTCCAAGCAGATGGTTGACGAGGAGGATCCGCGCGTATGGGATGCCCTGGCCGAAGTGGTCCGTGAGCACCCGGTCCTGTTGAACCGTGCGCCTACGCTGCATCGACTCGGAATCCAGGCGTTTGAGCCGGTGTTGATCAATGGCAAGGCGATCCAGTTGCATCCGCTTGTTTGCGCCGCTTTCAACGCCGACTTTGATGGCGACCAGATGGCCGTGCACATTCCGCTCTCGGTTGAGGCGCAGCTGGAAGCCAGGGTGTTGATGATGTCGACCAACAACATCCTCAGCCCTGCAGATGGCAAGCCGGTTATCGTACCTTCGCAGGATATTGTTCTGGGCCTGTATTACCTCTCCCTGATGCTGGATGGGGAACCGGGTGAGGGCATGACGTTTCCCGGCCCGGCGCCCGCCGAGCATGCTCTCTTTGCGGGACGAATCTCGCTGCACTCGCGGATCAACATCCGGGTCGAGACGTACGACGAGGATGGCAACCGCATCGTCAAGCGCTATGAAACGACTCTCGGCCGCGTCCGCATTGCCAAGCTACTTCCTGACCGGCCCGGCATTCAGTTCGAGTTTGTCAACCGGGAATTGCGAAAGGGAGAGGTCCGGCGGTTGATCGATCTGGTCTACCGGCATTGCGGGCAGAAGGAAACGGTGATTTTCTGCGACAGACTGATGCAACTCGGCTTCAGTTCGGCGTGTTCGGCAGGCATTTCGGTTGGCATGCGGGACATGATTATCCCTGACGAGAAGCAGCAACTCGTTACCACGACGCGCCAACAGATCGAGATGCTGGAAACGCAGTATCGTGACAATCTCATCACCATGAAGGACAAGTATGATCGCGTCGTGGAGGCCTGGACTCGTTGCACGGACGCTGTCGCTGATGCCGTGGTGCGGACAACCTCGGTTCCGGCGAAGGTGACCACTCCGGAACACAATGGCGAACCGCAGTCGGTGCGGCAATTGCCGAATTCCGTCTACATGATGATGCACTCGGGAGCCCGCGGGTCGCGGGACCAGATGAAACAGATTGCCGGCATGCGGGGTCTCATGTCGAAGCCGTCCGGCGAGATCATCGAGACGCCGATCGAGTCTAACTTTATGGAGGGACTGACCGTTCGCGAGTATTTCTACTCTACGCACGGTGCCCGGAAAGGACAGACGGACACTGCGCTGAAGACGGCACGCTCGGGGTATCTTACCCGGCGTCTGGTGTATTTGGCGCATAGTTGTGTTGTGCGTGAACGGGATTGCGAAACGTCGGCGGGGATCACGATTGATGCGGTAGTGCCCGGAGAACAGCACTCCGTGCCGTTCAGCACCCGGATACTCGGCCGCGTGGCCTTGGAGAGTGTAGTCGATGAGGTCTCCGGCAAGACTTTGGTCGATGCGGGCGATCTGATTGGCGAACGGCACGCGGCCGAAATCGAGGCCGCCGGTGTGCCGCGGATCCGGGTACGCTCCCCACTCACTTGCGAGAGCCGCGATGGTGTCTGCGCCATGTGCTACGGGCGCGACCTCGCGCGTGGCGAGATCGTCAATATTGGCGAGACCGTGGGCATTATCGCGGCACAGTCCATTGGCGAGCCCGGCACCCAGCTCACGATGCGGACATTTCATTCCGGCGGTGCTGCAGCGGTCTCGGAACGTGCTTCCATTGAGGCGGCCACGGACGGTTCCTTCGAAGTCAGGCAGGCAAAGGTCGTGGTGGACCCGCAGGGCCGGGCGGTTGTTGCCGGCAGCCAGGCGCGGTTGGCGATTTTCGATTCCTACGGACGATTGCAGGCCATGGAGAGCATTCCCTATGGTGCCAGGATCCTCGCTGGCGACGAGGACGGTGGCACGGCGTCCGGGTCCGTTACGGCTGGCGAAAGGATCGCGGAATGGGATCCCTACAATCACGTCATTGTTGCCGAGCGGAACGGACGTGTGATGTTCAAGGACCTAATCCAGAAGCTGACCTATCGTGAGGATCGGGATGAGACCAGTGGCGCTACCCGCCGGGTCGTCATTGACTGGACCGGGGTGCCCGGTTCTGCACAGGTCCTTTCCAAGGCAAAAGTACGGCTCTCATCTCTCAAGCCGTCGCTCGCCATCGTGGATGAAGAAGGCGAGGTCCTGACTGATGAGGACGGTGTGGAGGTCCGCTCACTCCTTTCAGTGGGCGCGATGATTCTTGTCGAAGACGGCGACGAAGTCCGGGAAGGCGAGGTCATTGCGCGGATGCCGCGGGAGAGTGCGATGTCCACGGACATTACTGGCGGATTGCCACGCCTTGAAGCGTTGTTCAATGTGCATGGTTCCAAGGAGGCATCAAGAGCAATTATTGCCCGGTTGGACGGTCGAATCCGGTTTGGCCTCGTACGTGGCAACAACCGGCGAATCATCATCGAGCCGGACGATCCGGCAGAGGAGCCCGTGGAATACACCGTACCCAAGGATCGGCATATCTCG
>CAZPXZ010000019.1:20935-44218 GCA_964590405.1 uncultured Rhodobacterales bacterium
TCGGCTGCCGAAGGAGGATTTATCAAGAAAGGAGATTTCCTCATCGACGGCGATCCGGCTCCCCAGGACATTCTCGACGTCTACGGGGAGGAAGAGGGTCAGCGCCGCCTTGCCCGATACCTGATTGACGAAAGCCACAAGGTGTACCGGGCCCAGGGCGTGGAGATCAACGACAAGCACATTGAGGTAATCGTCCGTCAGATGCTGCGGAAGGTGAGAATTGTTGATCCGGGAGATACACCTTTGCTTGAGGACGAACGGGTGGATCGCGGGCTCCTTGCCGATATCAACAAGGAGGTTGTCGCTGCAGGCGGTCGGCCAGCGGAGGGTCATCCGGTGGTACGACGCTATTTCGACGAGATGCGGCGCGACACGAGTTCCTTCATCGCAGAAGCGTCTTTCGTCGAAACACAGCGTGTACTTACCCGCGCAGCTGCAGAAGGCGAAGTGGACGAGCTTCTCGGGCTCAAGGAAAACGTTGTCGTCGGTCGTCTGATTCCGGCTGGAACCGGCTTGGTTTCCCGGCAGATCCTGCGGGATGCGGCACGCAAGGACCGCGAAATCGAGGAAGAGTACGCTGCCCGGCGTCGGGAAAACTCCCGCAAGATCGAGGCCAAGCGGGAGGCGCGACAGGCCTTCGCACCCACGGAGTCCCAGAGCGAGGATCACCTGGAGAGCGGAAACGCATAGGAGGCAGTCTCTTTCACGGCATGTGGCGGCCGGGCAAGCATTCGAGGTTGTAGCGGTGTATTTCGGTTCCATCGAGGGGACGACGTTTGAAACGGTCGAACCGGAGTTTGCGGCCTGCCTGGTCGGGCATGCACGGGTGGAGCGTCTCTGGACAGGCGCACGGTGGTGCGAGGGGCCGGCATGGTTTGCCGCAGGGCGCTATCTCGTATTCTCGGACATTCCGAACGATCGGATGATGCGTTGGGACGAAACCGATGGATCGGTTTCCGTGTTTCGCCAGCCGTCGAGGAATTCGAACGGCAATACCGTTGACCGGGAAGGCCGCCTCGTTTCTTGCGAACATCTGGCTCGCCGGGTAACGCGTACCGAACATGATGGTTCCATTACCGTAATTGCGGACAGTTGGGCCGGCCGGCGGCTGAACTCGCCGAACGATGTGGTGACCGCCTCGGACGGCGGCATCTGGTTCACGGATCCAGACTACGGCATCATGATCGACTACGAGGGCAAGCGGGCCGAGAGCGAAATCGGTGCATGCCACGTCTACCGCGTCGATCCGCATACAGGGGCGGTTGATGCGGTGGCGACGGATTTCGTGAAGCCGAATGGATTGGCCTTCTCGCCCGATGAGACCCATCTCTATATCGCGGATACCGGGGGCTCGCATGCTGTCGACGGTCCTCGGCATATTCGCAAGTTGCCCGTGCGATCCGACGGGAAGTCACTGGGGGAGGGGCGGGTTCTCGCCGAGTGTGAAGCAGGACTGTTCGACGGTTTTCGCATTGATGAAGCGGGGCGCATCTGGAGCAGCGCTGCGGATGGCGTTCACTGTCTCCATCCCGAAGGGAATCTGATCGGAAAGATTCGGATACCGGAGATGGTCGCCAATGTCTGTTTTGGAGGCGTGGCGCTGAACCGGCTCTTCATAGCCGGAACGACGTCTCTCTACTCTGTCTATCTCGCCATCAACGGACTTCGCTGAGAACCGTTCGGGGACAATCCCCGGAGTGCAGCCGCACCGCCTGGAAGCATAGGCGAATCCCGCTTCGCCGGGCGACATCACATACAACCGGGATTCCTTGCTGAAGCCCGGAGGATGCAGGGCCAGCGGAACAAAAGGCCATCCTGATGCTTGTCCCAATACCCGATCAGCGCAATCACCGGCCGGCATGGACATCGGAAGCCCGTGTTTTCTCGACTATCGTCCCGCGATGGACCAGTAGCCGCTGAAGATATCTTCGACCGAGGGTTCCCGTGACTCGATTTCGCGTACGATTTTCGTGGACTGGAGAAAGTGCTTCCAATGCAGATTCTCATCCGTGGAGTTGCCTCCCCAGAATCCGCAACCCATCGAAAGCGAAAACGGCAGGCCGTTATTGAATGCGCCACCGGTCGCGAAACAATGGGCCTGATTGACGATTACGCGGCAGGTCGGAACGGCTCTGGCCAATTGCAGGGCACGCGTCTCGATTGTTGAATGCAGTCCGACCGAGTGACCGGCTCCCTGGTATGCAAGGATCCGGCCGGCAATCGCGACCGCCTGACAAAATTCGGAAGCGCGGTAGAGCGAGAGAACGAGGCTGAGCTTCTCGCCCGAGAGGGGATGGCCCGGACCGATGCCGCTGGTTTCGACGACAACAAAACGGGTATCAGCAGGCACATAGTCGGCAATCCCGAGGGCACACAGCAGCTTGTCAGCGTCCTGCGCGACGGCTGCGGGATTGAGTTGGCCGTCTTGCCAGAGACGCTGAACTACGCGTTGCTCGTCGGAGACCAACGCGCCGCCCGTCTGCCCAATCTCGTAGACAAAATCGTCATACACCGCATCGACCACGACAACCGAGTTTTCCGAAGAACATGAGGTTGCATTGTCGAATGTCTTTGACTCGGCGATCTTTCTGGCGGCTGCGGCAATGTCAGCACTCTCGTCCACGATCACGGTGGCATTTCCGGTACCGACCGCAAGCGCAGGGGTTCCGCAGGTACCGGCTCGCCTGACGTTGTCCCTCGACCCGGTGACGACGACAAGGTCGGCCATTTCCATCAGGCGCTGTGTCTTGGCCTTCGATCCTGGGGGTGGAATCATCTGCACAAGTCCCGGATCGATACCTACCTTGCTGAACTCTTCATGCACGAACGACAGGAGCAGTTCGCCGGTTGCCACGCCCTTGGGCGACGGAGACAGGATGATTGCGTTGCCGCACTTCAGGGCGTTGATGATGTTGTTCGCGGGCGTAGCCGCAGGGTTGGTCGATGGAACAACTGCTCCGATGACACCAATGGGCCTGGCGATTTCCGTGATCCCGGTCGCTGGATCGTTGCGGATCACTCCATGGGTCCTTGCCGGGGTGATGTCGCGCATCAGCCCAAGCGTCTTGCGATAGTTTTTCGCAATCTTGTCGGCTACATTGCCGAGTCCCGTAGTCCGGACGGCAGTTTCGGCCAGCGCCCTGTTGCGGGAGGGCTCCATGATCGCCCAGGCTGCCGCGGCTGCCGCGCGATCATACGTCTCCTGCGACGCGGTTGACTCGTAGATCACTTGCGCAGCGCGGGCGCGTTCAACGATGCCGTCGACCTCGTCCGTCTGATTCCGGAGATTCATACCAATATCCCTGGAAGCAGGCGGATGGCGCACCGGGACGCGCGTAAGAGAGTTGGAAATTCCATATCGGCGAGATAATGCCACGGTAGTGGACCATATGGCCAGCGCTGTCGTTCCCATATTCTCGGAAACTCCAAGTCACGCTTGGCGCGACCCGGGGACACCTGACGCTCGCAAGCAACCTGTCGCATTCTCGGACGATGCCTGGTGGCGTTCAGCTTCATTTGCGGCCACTCCTATCAGGATCGCGGTTCCATGCCTTGTGGACGCAAGCATGGGGAGACTTCGTTCCGTGTCTCTTCATGCCAATGCGCGAGGCAAGTTTCACTGTATGTAGTCTTGATCCGGACCATGGTGCTTTCCAGAAACGCGGCACGCGTTCCTTGACCGATTCTGGGATGTCAGGGTCCCAGGGTCCAATGCTCCTCGGTTCCGGTGTTCGCGTTCGTCGTCCTCGCCGCGCCGCCGAACTCCGAGGTCGGAGGCGCACATTGCAGACGTCTACCCTGCGGTGCGGTCCGCGCAGCGCAGACCGCTTCTGATTGGCGTGACGGTCGGATGTTGCGAGCCGATGTGCTCTCTTCCGCGATCGCAAACTTCACCGGCAGCGATGGCGGCCCGGAAGTATGAGCGGTTGGCGATGTTTCAACCTGCTCGGCACGGACCGGGCAAGCAAGTCCCTCCTCGCAGGAGACAGGGTTCCGGATGGAATGGGTCCGGGCACTCCCATCGCTTCGGCAGAATGCTGGGAAAGGTTCGAATACCGCAACTACTTCTGGATTGGCGCATTGGGGTCGATCGGTGAAGTAGTCTCGTGATCATCGTCGATACGTGCAGGACTACGGAAGTCTGCCCCAACCTCTCCGACTGAATGAAATTCTTCACTCGACAATGATGTACTCTGTTGCCGGGTCCGGTAACCTGTTACCTGGAAGGATCTGCAGGTTGCGGCTTGCGCTGCCAACGGATTCAGCTAGGGTGCGAGTTACAAGACAATAATGACCTGCGATTGCATTGGCAGTCCGTTGTTCGTGGGTGCCGCAGACGCATTTCGCAGGCCGTCAACGAGGAGTCTGTATCCCATGTACAAATCAGCTCTAGGCATTCTGGCCGCTTCTCTGGTCCTTGTCGGGTCGGCGAACGCCCAGGAGAACATGCCCTTTGCGCTTGACTGGAAATTTGAAGGACCTTCGGCCCCGTATTTTGCGGCCATTGACAATGGACACTTCGAGGCTGCCGGGCTAAGCGTCGAGATCTCGGCTGGCCAGGGTTCGCTGGACGCGATCCCAAAGGTGGCAACCGGTGCCTTTCCCATCGGTTTTGCGGACATCAATTCGCTGATCAAGTTCCTGGACCAGAATCCCGGCGCACCGGTTATTGCCGTCATGATGATTTATGACAAGCCTCCGTTCGCGATCGTCGGACGCAAGAGCCTTGGCGTGATGGCGCCCAAGGACCTTGAGGGGCGCGTGCTCGGCGCTCCGCCGCCGGATGGAGCCTGGGCTCAGTTTCCGGCATTCGCATCCGCAAACGGATTGGATAGGGACAAGATTAAAGTCGAGCCGGTCGGCTTTCCCACTCGGGAGCCGATGCTCGCCGAGGGCGAAGTCGATGCCGTAACAGGTTTTTCCTTTTCATCTTTCCTGAATCTGGTCCGACTCGGTGTGCCAGAGGATGATATCTCGACGATTCTAATGGCTGACCATGGGCTCGCCCTCTACGGAAACGCGATCATCGTGAATTCTGACTATGCGACTGCCAACTCGGACAAGGTAACCGGCTTCCTTACAGCTGTGGCAAAGGGGTGGAAGGACGCCATTGCCGATCCGGCAATGGCGGTCGAATCCCTGGTGAAGCGCAATCCTGCCGCTGATGCGGCGCTGGAGACCCGGCGACTTCAGCTTGCCATCGATGCAAACGTGTTGACGGAGTACACGGGCGCGAACGGGATCGGTGGCATCGATCCTGATCGTTTGGCTAAGGCGCTGGCGCAGCTCGCCGAGACCTACGATTTCCAGAACGAGCCCGATGCTTCGTTGTATTTCACGGATGCGTACCTGCCGTCGGCTGATATGCGAATGCTGCAGTAGCGATCGACAGCCTGTGCGAAACGAGTTTGCGGGTCGGAGACGGTAACCGGGATGGGAATGCCGGCTCCGACCCGCGGTGGAACGGTTGGCGTTGCGGAATCGCAAAGGTCCGATGACGTTGCGAGAGCCGATCCACTGATCGATATCCGGGACGTGAAGCTTGCCTATGAGACCGAGGGCGGGGTCCTTCCGGTCCTCGACGGTGTGGCAATGCAGGTTCCGGAAGGAGGATTTGCGGCCGTTGTCGGGCCGTCTGGTTGTGGCAAGTCGACTCTCACGCGGCTGATTGCCGGTCTGCTGGAACCGGATGGAGGGGAGGTCTGGCTGCATGGGCAGCGGGTAACGGGACCGAAATCGTCGGTCGGAATGGCCTTCCAGAATCCCGTCCTTCTGGAGTGGCGATCGGTCTTGCGAAATGTCACCCTCCCGCTGGAACTGGTGGCGCCACGGATGCCGAAGCGGGAACAGGAGGCACGTGCCAGGCACCTGTTGTCCATCGTTGGGCTGGAGGGCTTCGAGGACAAACGGCCGAGCGAACTCTCGGGAGGAATGCGTCAACGTGCGTCACTCTGCCGTTCCATTGTCCACAAACCGGAGGTTCTGATTCTCGATGAGCCTTTTGGTGCCCTGGACGCATTCACGCGTGAGGATCTCTGGCAGACAATGCACAAGGTGAAGGCGGAAGAGCCGTTCACCTGCGTGTTGATCACACACGATCTGCGGGAGTCGATCTTTCTTGCGGACGTTGTGATCGTGCTTTCCGGACGCCCGGCCTGCACGCAACATGTGATGCGGGTTCCCTGGCAGGGTACCCGGGAACTTGATCAGCTCTACTTGCCCGAGGCAATGGAAATGCTTGGCGAGCTGCGGCACCAGATCCGCATTGCCCAGGGCAGGGAACCCCGGGAGTCGGCCACATGAACTGGCGGACGCTGGCACCGTTTCTGGCGCTTGTCGTGTTTTGCCTGTTCTGGGAGGCGCTGGTCTGGGTGAATGGTTGGCCGAATTACAAGATGGCTTCGCCATCGGACCTGGTTCCCGCATTTTGGAAGTTCAGGTGGCTCTTCCTGGAATATGGCTGGGATACTTTGTGGCGCACCGTTGCCGGTCTGATCTTGTCCGTGCTTGTTGGTGTGTTCCTAGGCATGGTCATGGGCCTCAGCCGCACGATGCGGGATGCGCTCTATCCGTTGCTCGTCGGTTTCAACGCTATTCCGAAGGCTACCGTCGTGCCCATCATCGCGCTGCTGTTCGTCGGACGGCATGACATGAACACGATTCTGATCGCGTTTCTCATTTCGTTCTTCCCGATCGCCGTTTCGGTCTCCATCGGCTTGTCGACGCTGGAGCCGGAGTATCGTGACATCCTTGCTTCCCTGGGGGCATCCCGCTTCACGATCTTCTGGAAGATCGCGCTTCCAAAGACACTTCCGGAATTCTTCGGAGCGCTCAAGGTAGCGGTGACCCTCGCCTTCATCGGCACGAACCTTATGGAGATCGTCGAGCCGCATGGTCGAGGTCTCGGACACCTCTTTGACAGTGGCAAGATCAGTGCCGACTACCCGCTGATGTTTGCCGTTCTCATTGCCCTCGCGGCGCTCGGAATTCTGCTCTACTACGTGGTGGTGGCTCTGGAGCGCATATTCGCCGGTTGGGCCGAGCGCTCTCCGACCTGATCCAATTCGCTGCGGAACCTGTCGGATCCCCAGATAGCTCCCTTGGCCGGTAGTTTGGCACGGATTCATGATTGCGCGCCACCCGGTTCGGATTGACGCGGTCCTTTTCGGGACTTGACCGGTTACGGAACCAGGCGGGAGCCGCTGACTGAATCTGCAGTTGGATGTCGGGCCAGAGAGGGACTGCGAATGGTTGTCCCATTGACAGACAGCGTGTGCGATGTAAGGCCCGTTCTTCGCCAATTCTGGGGATTGGACGGCGAAGTTGCTCTCCTTGAGGGTGAGTACGACGCCAATTATCGCCTCGACAGCGGCGACGGCCGATTCCTGCTCAAGGTCATGCGCCCGGATTGCCAGCCTGACTTCGTGCACATGCAGATCGGGGCCATTGAACGTCTGCGGTCTGCCGAACCATTCCTTCCTGTGCCTGGGGTCGTCCTTGGCAGGAGCGGCGAGGCCCTCGTGGATTTCGAGGACAAGACGGGAGCGCGACGGATTGCGTGGATGCAGGAGTGGCTCCCAGGCAAGCGACTGACGGAAATCCAGCCTCGGAGCACTGCACTTCTGGCGGCGCTGGGGAGGGTGGCCGGCCGTGTTACCAGTGGTCTTGAGTCGTTCGATCATCCTCTGCTGGTTCGCCGGCTGAAGTGGAATCCCCTTCAGTCTGACTGGATCGAGAGGCATGTCTCGTCTATCGCGATCCCGAATCGCCGAGGACTCATCTGCTCTGTCCTGAATGATTTTCGCGCCATCGAGAAGAGATTTCGTGCATTGCCAACGCAAGCGATCCAGAATGACATGAACGACTGCAATCTGCTGGTGACCGACGGTCCCGACGATATTCCCGTGTTCAGCGGCATCCTGGATTTTGGAGACATGTGTCGTGCCCCCCGTGTCTGCGAACTGGCGACTGCCGCTGCCTATGCACTTCTGAGCGAGCAGGAAATCGAACCAGCGCTGGCCGCAATCGTGGCCGGGTTTCATTCCGTCAACCCGCTCTCGGCAGCGGAAGTCGACTTGCTCTGGCCGCTGCTGCGCATGCGTCTTGCGGTGAGTGTGGTCAACTCCAGCCTCATGGCGCGGCAGCGACCAGATGATCCCTACGTCACCATTTCGCAGGCTCCCGCATGGGAATTCCTCGAGTCGTCCAGATAGATTGGGACCCGCTTCGTGTAAGTCTCGACGGTGTGTGTGGTTGGCCGTCGTAGCTGACGTCGGGACATCCCGTTCTGGCAGGACCATGGAGACTGTGGTCGGATCGCGGCCTCAAACGGTCAGCTACGAGGCACGATCCCGGGCCGGCAAGGGTGTTTCGGGCTGCTTGCGCGGGGAGGGGGCGTTTCGGGGCCTCGCGCCTGCGCGTTGGGAGGAAATCGTCTGATTCCGTGGTCGCACAGCCGGCGTTTCCATACGTGGTGCGTCCATTGTTTGTCAGGCTGAAGGGGCCATGGACAGGTGAAACGGGCGGGAATCACGTGACAGGGCGACGATCCCTGCTCATCTTGGTTTGGCTGTCCGCATCGTTCCCCGACCTCAACTCTTGGTGAGTCATGGAAGCGGCGAACTGAGACCGCGTCGCGTCTCACGCGGACTGGCAGAGAAGCGGGCCAGCAAGTCAGGCGAAGGAAGCGAAGGGGAGCTTGACGCGGCGTTTTGTCTCGGTCGCATTCGGCCGATGAGTGCTCACAGTTGTGGGTGTCGCTGTGGGGCTGGTGACTGGATTTCCGCGTTGGCCACACACTTGATCGCCGTGGCGCACCGTCCAGCCGATTTCTGGACGCGCGAAAACACTCTGCGATCGCGACATTGTGCGATTGTCGCGTAACACTCTGGAGTTCGTTCTCGGTAGGAATATCCATTGCGAGGCAATGCGCCAAGCACTGGAATTTGCCTCGGTATCCGCACACTAATTCCCAGTCGGGAATCTCCAGCACGCACCAAGCGAAGACGTATGTATGCCGGTTGCTGACAGGTTCATTCGGCGGGGTGGTGGTGCATCAGGCGGGCTTCGCGGTGCCGAATTTGCGTCGGCGCCAGCCACGAAGCCATCCCTTCAGGGGACCTCCGCCTTCTTGCAAGCTGCTGTAGAAGCCAACCGACACGATGATGATGATACCCGCTGCCACCTGTTGCCAAAAGAAGTCCAGCCGCAGGTTTACAAGTGCGTTGACGACCATGGAGAGCAACAGCACGCCGACCAGCGAGCCGAGCATCGAACCGCGTCCGCCGAACAACGACGTGCCTCCAACGACGACTGCCGCAATGGTATGCAGCGTCAGGCCCTGGCCCGACGTAGCCTGGATCGCATTCAGGCGGCCGGTGAGCATGATCCCGGCGAAACCAGCCAGCCCCCCCATCAGCATGTACTGGTAGAGCTTGTGGCGGGCAACGTCTATGCCGGCCAGCACTGCTGACTCGGTGTTTCCACCGATGGCGATGGCATAGCGGCCGAGATTGCTGTAGCGATAGAGCAGGAGGCCGACGCCGAGTGTACCGATGCCGATTAGGGCTGGGACCGGGAACAGGTCGTACAATCGGCCGCGGCCCAGGAACGGAATCGGCTCTGGCAAGCGCGAGAGCACGACACCGGCTGCAAGGACCAGAGCGATGCCGCGGTACACCAGGTCCATCGAAAGCGTGGCGATCAGGTCGGGAACGTGTATGCGAGTGATGACAAAGCCGTTTGCGGCCCCGCAGGCAACGCCGACCAACAGTGCAATCAGCATTCCCGAGACGACGTCGAGCCCCACGTCCTTGATCAGCAGCGCCATGACCACCGCCGACAGGGCAGCGATCGCGCCAATCGACAGATCGATCCCGCGACCGGTGATAACCAGGGTCATCCCCATGGCTAACACCATGTAGATCGACGCGTCCTGCAGGATGATCATCAGGTTCGAAAGCCGGTAGAAGCCGGGTTCGACGAACGCCATCACCAGGCACAGGATCGCGATCATGACCACCGGGCCCAGAATATTCACGTACCGCTCGAACCACGGAACCTGCCGTCGGCGCGAAACGTCCGCGATATCCGATGTCAATGCCGGATTCATATCAGGCTGCCCTCCCTAACCGGTCCGAAGGTCGCAATCGTTGCTCCAGCCAGTACCGGTCTTCCCGAGATAGCCAGCCATCGGCGATGATCTTTCCACTACGTTATCCATTTGTCAACGGGCGTGAGTCTTGGAGGTTGCGCCAATTCCGGTGCCCAACTGAATCGTGTTGTGCAACCCACAGGCACGAGGTGATGGCGCCTGTGGCAAAGGGGACTGTCGCCAGCAGTAGCGATACTCACAGCCATCAGTTCGGACCATGCTCGGTTGAACGGGCCTAATTTCTGCGGTGCACGGGAGACGGGACGGCTTGCCCGGAGTGACTCCCCAAGCACGTGCCACTGCATTTCATTGGTATGGTGACATGGCAAGTGTTTGCGGTTTCGAGTATGCGGGATCCGATGCCCATGGCGTTGTTCGTGAGTTCCGCGTGGCGCAATCGATCCTGGACCATGCGAAGGTCATCCAGCCACCGAGCAAGTCCCCGGTGTCCGGTCCGCCTGCACGCCCTGCTGACAAGACAACTGATCGCCCGAATGGCCCGGGGTGCTCCGTCGGGTGCATCACGCATCACATGATGCCTGGGCTGGAACCATGCATCCGACGCCAGCGCCAGAACCGGTGGTTGGATGCCGCCAACCCACGAACTCGCCATCTCACACGCACTCCGGGTATCCAGTTTTCTGTTCCCACTGCGGGCATACACCTTTGAAGAAGTCCCTCTGCCGATTGCCGCGCGTGTCACCGAGGACACTCTGACTACGGACACCTCACGTCCGGACCAGGACGGCGCCGTCAGTTCTCGGCCATCTCCTCGGACACGATGAGACCGAGCACATCCTGCTTGGTCGACGCAGCCGTGCTGCGAATGCCTGAGCAGCGGCCGTTCCGCATCACCATCACCCGATCTGCGATGGCGAATACGTGGTCGAGGTTGTGGCTGATGACGATCAGTGCCATGCCCTGCTCTTTCAGGCCACGGATCAGCGCCAGCGTGTTGCGCGTCTCCTCCGGTCCCAGCGACGCCGTGGGCTCGTCCATGACAAGTATCTTGAGATCGGCGTGGTAGATCGCCCGCGCGATGGCTACCGCCTGGCGCTGCCCGCCGGAGAGGTGGATCGTCGGTTCGCTGAGGTTGTCGAGCTCTATGCCGACGTTCTCCTTGAGCACCCGGGTGGCCTCCTTCGCCATTCGGGCGTTGTCGAGGAAACGGATTCCCAGGAACGAGCGCTTCAGTTCATGGCCAAGGAAGACATTGCCGGCCGCGTCCAGAGCATCTACCAGGGCGAGGCTCTGGTAGACCGCCTCTATGCCGAGCCCCCGGGCGTCGCGGCGATTGCCGATCCGCACCGGCACGCCCTCCATCCTGATCTCACCCTCGTCCGGGCCGAACACGCCAGTCAGGATCTTGATCAGGGTCGACTTGCCGGCGCCATTATCGCCGACGATGGCGAGAATCTCGCCGCGTTGCAGCGTAAGATCGATGCCGGCAACTGCTGTCAGGCCGCCAAAGTGCTTGACGATGCCGCGCATTTCCAAGAGCGATGGCTGCTTATCCGTCATGAGAGTGCCTCCTGGGGAATGTCAGCGCAGGAGAAGCCACCACAGACGGCCATCTCCCCGCTGGTCAGTAGGGTCGACGCGTCCGGGGAGCGGTAGGCGACGGTGGACGCCAGTTCCTCCGGGCGACCGAACCAGTCCTGCGCCGCGGGATTGCGCCAGTACTCCTCGACGTGCTGCTGGTCACGGGTGACGTTCGGGTCGAGCAAACCGTTGTGGATGCCGCCGGGCAAGAGAGCGTTGACCCAGATGCTGTGCGGCGCCCACTCTACGGCGAGGCACTTGGTCAACAGGTGCACCACCGCCGTGGCCGCACTGAACCGCGTCTGTTTCTGTCGGTTGTTGCCGATCCGTGCAGACAGCGAGCCAACATTGATGATCGCTTCCGGCCAGCGGCGGATCATAAACCGGGCCACCGCCTGGCAACTGGGGAACGCGCCAGTGAGGTTCATGCGGATCATCCGGTCCCACGCAGAGAAATTCGTATCCCTGACCGTCGTGTTGAGGGTGGTGCCATCATTTGCATGAGGTCCTCGGGCCTGTCGATGTCGACCTGGCGGACGCGGGAGCGGTCCAAGCCGAGCCCCCCTTACTTCGTCGAGCTGCTCCTCGGCGCGGTCGCGCGTCTCCTCGCACAGATTCGCCATGTCGGTGCCAGCCTCGGCGTGGCTCTTGAGTCGCGTGAGGCCGATGCGGTACGAGACGCCAGTGTGTACCACCTGTTACCCGTCGAGGCGGAAGGTGTCTAGAACCCGGGTGCTGCCTGCCATGGTCGGGCACCCTGCTGTTGTCGGAAGTGGGGTCCGATCCCGAACGGGCTGAGTGTTCGGGATCGGGTGCTCTTGGTTTAGCGCTCCAGGGTACCGATGCCGGTATAGCGGAACGCTTCCTGCTCAAGGGCATCGATCTCTTCGACCGACAGGCCCTTGTGGGCAATGGTGATCCGCCCGAGGAAGACCAGCGGGATTTCGTCTTGACGCCCTTCGAGATCCGCCTTGATGATCTCGGCCACCGAGACGCCGAAGTCATCGCCCATGCGCATCGGTGTCGCGTCGAGCAAGCCAGCACGCAAGGCCTCGAGTTCTTCGCCTGTGCCGCCCCAGGCCGTGACGAACACGTCGTCGAGAACTCCCATCGCCTCGGCCGCCGACAGCGAGCCCATCCCCATCGCCGTGTTGGCGTTGTGGATCATGTCAACTTCCGGATAGCCAGTGAGGATCAGGTTGGTGCCGTCGAAGCCGCCCTCGCGCTGGAAGTTGCCGTAGTGCTCGTAGACCAACTCCCAGTCGGAATTCTCCTGCAAGCATTCGGCGAAGGCACCCGAGCGCTGGTTGTCGACCGACCCGGGGGTGCCGCGGTTCATGGCGAAATGGCCCTCGGTTCCCACATTCTCGATCACATAGTTGCACATGATCAGCGCGCCGGCGAGGTGGGAGAAGCCGGTGAAGGAGAGAGGCTGTTCGTCGCCCCAGATCTGCGGTACCTGGTTGTGGTTAAGAACAATGACCTCGAGGTCGGGGTGGTCAATCAGCCGCTTCACGTTGTCGGCCTGCAATCCCAGTTCGGTCGGGCCGAAAACAACATAGTCGAAGAAATCGGCATCCTGCAGCACCTGGTCAACGTATGTGGTCTGCAGATCGTGGTTGTCCATGCCGGAAGCGAACTGGACGGCCTCGAACGGGATACCCATCTCCTCCAGACGGGCGGCCATCGCTAGGTAGGCGCGGAGCCAAGCGTCGGAGACATCCTGGCTAGGATAGATCACTGCAATCTGGACCGGTTCGTCGAGGCTGCCGGTGAATGGCGTTCCGGGCGCGCCCACCGCGTCCTGCACTGCGGCCAGTACGTCGGCATCAACTACCTGATGATACCACCAGAAGTCGCGATCACCGTCATCGGGCATAGCCTGTAGAGGAAACTTCTGTGCCATCGCAGGGGTTGCCGACACTGCGGCCGCCAGTAACGCGCAAGCGCAGCCATAGGCAAGTCTTTGAGCAACGGTTCGTATCATGGTTTCCTCCATTCGGGCTGTTGATCGATGGCACCCTCGGATCGGGTCCGATCCGCTGTACCGCAGATGATCGTTGCACTACGATACCCATGTGTCAACGGGAGAGAATTCCGGGATCGCAAATCTCCAATGCAGGAATTTCCGATTTCGCGCCCCAATCGGGCGCGCTGTACAGATTGGTTCTGACATTGGTTTCAGTAAATTAGGAAGGATTCGGGTTTAAGTCCCCGCGGTCGGATCGTCTATCGTACTTTGTGACCAACTACACTCTCGCAGTCTCCGTGCACACACTTCCAAGGTTGCCAACCAGGGTGACCCCGATAGGAGGCTCCTGTTCTTCGATGCTGATGATCGAGGGTCGGTTGGTCTGATTCAGCAAGTCGGAGTCCCCCGGATTCCCGTGATATTCTGGATCGGTCTGTGACGCTGCTGAGAATTGCATGCCTTGCCAGGTGCAGTTTGGTCACGGCGAGAACTGAAGGCTGGGTTTGAACTGAACCGAGCGACCGCGTAGCGCTCGGTGAACCGGCTTCGTCCGGAAGGCGAGGCGGCTCTTTCTGTGTGCTTCGCGGACGGGGAGCGAACATTGCGGAGACGGTGCGAGATAGGGAAAGTCCTTTGGCGTGGGTTTGAACAGCCGGGCGGTTGAGCGGCTGGCCGGAGTTTCGATCGAGTGCGTCCAATCTCATCCGTCGGGCGGAGGTCATCGGCGGCGGGTCATTTCGGGCTGGTACGGCAATGCTGGAATCGGACGTTCCGGCGGATGCTGCGAAGGAACCAGCGACAGCGGTACAGGATGCTCCTGGGCCGACGAAGCAGGGTTGTGCGATGCCGGCGGCGGGATTGATCAAAATCAGGGTGGTGCCCGCGGTGGACCGCGGTGCCGGGATGCGTCTGGAGGCGAGATCCCGCTGTGCATGCGCGTCCGTCTTCATGTCGAGAGACCGCATCTCCTCGCCGTTCGTTAGTGAAATGCAGGGTACGTCCAGTTGCTCGGCGTTGTGGCGGCCGTGGTCCGGCGCTGCGACGGAGTCGGTGTTCGCGCGCTTGGCTTCGAGCGTTGCCTTCGGGCGTCCCGATAGGTCGCAGAGCGCGCAGTCGGTCTGTGTCTCGTCGGGCAGCGCATGCTCGAACAGGATGCCCACGCCATCGGGTCAGGTTCCAACACGTGTACTCGAGCAGCTTGTCGAACTTGACACGGGCAGAGGCTCCCGCTGTGTCGCTCATGGCATCGTCCAGGGATTGACGACTTGCACCTTGATGTCTTGGAAGACTAGGACATTGCGCGTCGCCACCGCCATGCGGCGCAAGCTGGCGACCGCCGAAATCTGGCAGTCCAACAGCGGGATGATGCGGCCGGCGGAACTGCGTGCAGCCACGATGTTCGCTCATTCCCGGGCAGTTCTGCTGTAGAACGGGAATATCCGGTCCACAGAGTCTTCTTGCGGGTGCGCCCCTATGTCGGAGGCAAGCACGATCTGCTGCCGGCCGATCGGCAGGACGGCGACGCCGTGTCGAATCTGCGCGTCGCCAACTACCGGGTATTACTGGTCAGTTGCCCGGCGGTTCTCTACCCAGATCTCCACAACGGGCTCCAGGGACAGGCGCAGGAGTTCGGATACTGCGTTTGTTTCTCGCAGAAACATTGCTGCCATCTCAGTCGAGGGACGGCGCCCGCGTCCGCGCTCCCGCGGAGGCAACTCCAGGTCCACACCGCCGAGAGGCGCGATCCGGTCGCGAATGGCGCTGGCGAGGTTCCGGCGGGTGGCTTTCTACGCGCGACACCGTCGCGCAGGATGAGCCGTGGCTGCTCTTCCATGGAGCGTCCGTTGTTCGCTGCGCGCACCCACAGGCGGGTATTCATATCGTCGTCGAGGCCGTCTTGCGAGGACGACCGCCGCGCATCCGTACGGTACTGACAGCGGTAGTCGCCGCCCAGAATCTCATCCTGTCAATCGCCGCGTCCTTCGACGAACTCAACCCGACACGTACCGTCGGGCAAGGCTCCAACCTTCGCGTGGTCTGCGAGCCAACCGAGAATCAGACCGATCCGAACTGGCGGGTACACCTATGTATGCGGTACGGGAGTGGGGGGCCAGAAAGCTGCGATTTCGACCTCGACACTCATGCGGGCGAGTTGTCGCTGTTTTTCGTGGACCGCATTCGGATTGCGTCTGTTTCCATGACAGAGGACCAGTATTGCGCAATGCAGGATGAGGGATTCGGCTACACGGGCATCGCGCTGCTCAAACGCGGAGACCCTTGTCAATCGTCGTGCAGACCGCGCCCACCCTCGGCCCGCGCTTTTCCCTTTTGAGTGTGCCTTGGACACGCTTGCGAGGAATCGTCCGTCCTGGGTTCGAGCCAGACAGCAAGGTCGATCGCACCAATTTCTGGCGAGCCAATCAGGAACTTCCGGTCTGACTTCCCGGGCAACTGAACGGCCTCGTCACTGAAATTGAAGACGAAGCCGAGATTGTCCCTGTGCGTGATGCGGAGACTGTCGCCAGTGGGCTCGCAGGCGATGCCGGTCCGTTCCAGAGCCTCCCTCATGATCTCGCGGAGAAACCCGTTTCCCGGCAACATCGCAAGGTAGGTTGCGCGCTCGTTGCAGAGAATCGCTGCACTGCCCGGCCAGGGAGGAGCGAGAAAACTGGCCGTTGCCGTCTCGCTGCTTTCCACCCATTCCCGCCATCCGGTGACTTGATAGGTTTGCTCCCGATACGCGACCGGCTCCGAATGCCACTCTGGAAGGGACTCTACCCTGCGGACCTTCAGATCAATGAGCTGCCGGAATACACCGGGAGGGGAGGCTTCCGGGGACCGGAAGGTGCGGCTCCTGCTGCCGGTCCTCGGGCCAAGAAGTACGTGGGCATCAGCCATACTGAGCGCAGAGGCGAAGTCCGGGTCCCCGATCATCATGTCTGGGACAAGGACGAGCGAATAGGATGACAGATCACTTTCCGGACCGATGATATCGACATCGGCTCCCAGTTCTCTGACTGCCCGATACCAGTCGGCAGCGATTGCGCCGCCAGAGTATTGCCGTCCTTGCGGGAGGATTCGAGCTGCCCAGCGGGAGAGATAGTCCACGACCATGGCGACACGGGCAGGTCGCCGGAAACTCGGCGGGAGCCTGGTGCGTTCGCATGCAACGCGGGCGATTTCCAGCGAGGCCTTGTCGGGAGCGCCGTCCGGTAGCCGAAGGGCTGCATGATACTGCTCCTGTCCGGAGGGTGCCTGGCGCCAGCGGAAGAAGAGAATTGTTTCTGCTCCATGTGCGAAGGCCAGCCAGGTCCAGAGTCGCACTGCGCCTTCGGCCGGTGAGGGGTTCTGGGCGGCCCAATTCACCGGGCCGGGCTGCAGTTCTGTGATCCAGAGACGTCCCTTGCCCTGGTGCCGGTACATGTCGCAGTGAAAGCCCTGGTAATCCGGGTCACCGATGCGGAGCCACCGAGCCTTTGCGGTTTGGGGACGGGAACCGTGGAGCAGGTTTCCGAGCGGATAGCTGTCAAAACTGACGAAGTCCAGAGATGCCGCAACGGCATGGTGGTCGAATTCGTAGCTTCCCGCCATGAAATTGTGAGTTATCGGGACTTCCGGCGCGAGACGGCGCAGGACTTGTACCTGCGTTTGACAAAAGATGTTTACGCGGTCGGAGGAGTAGCGGGCAAAGTCCAGCGCGTGGGCAGGGTTTGGTTCGTCGACTGCTCCGACCGGCAGATCAACCTGTTCAAAGGCACCGTATCGCATTCCCCAGTGCTTGGTTCCCCAAGCGCCGTTCAGCGTGTCGATTGTCCGATAGCGCGACCGAAGCCAATGGCGGAATCCATCGGCCGCAGCCGGGGAATAGCTCAACGCGGTTTCGTGGTCGTTGAATTCGTTGTCGATTTGCCAGGCGCGTACATGGGGGTTTCGCCCGTAGCGTTTCCCATATGCAGCAGCGATGCGCCGGGCTTCCCGCAGATATGCCTCGCTGGAAAAGCAGTAGTGCCGACGCGCACCGAAGCCCCGGGTCTTTCCGTCCGCACCGACTGGCAGAATTTCTGGCAGTTCGTCGACCAGCCACTTCGGTGGTGCAGCGGTGGGGGTGCACATCAAGACCTTCAGACCTGCCTCGCCAAGTACGGCGATTGCCTCGTCGAGCCAATCCCAGGTGAACTCGCCACGACAGAGTTCCACTTCGGCCCAGGTGAACTCACCGATGCGGACCCAGTCCAGCCCCATACCTCGCATGGCGTCGGCATCTTCGCGCCAGCGCGAGGGTTCCCACTGTTCCGGGTAATAGCAGACGCCGAGTTCGGGTCCAGTTCTCGATAGCTTCAAGCGTGCCTCCGCTCGTAGCGGCGTTCAATCCACTTCAGGAAGCTGGCACAGGCGAGCGTGATGACGACATAGAGAATTGCCGCAGTGTTGAAGGGTGCAAACGGCAGAAAGCTGGCGGACTGGAACTCCCGCATTCTCTGTGTGACATCGCGTACCGACAGGATGGAGAGTAGCGAAGTATCCTTGATCATCGCGATGAACTCGTTTCCCAGAGGTGGAACTACGATGCGCAGGGCTTGGGGAAGGATGATCAGCCGGGCTGACTGCCATCTCGACAGTCCGAGGCTTTTTCCAGCTTCCACCTGACCGGTCGGGACGGCTTCGATGCCGGATCGGAAGATTTCGGCCATGTAGGCCGAATATCCGATGGAAATGGCGATGACTCCACGCGTGAAGTTCGTGAGGTCGATGCCACCTCCGGATGCATCCTTGATGGCACCGGATAGCGGAAGTCCGATGTAGAGAATGATCACAAGCATGGGAATGCCGCGGATCGTGTCTACGAAGAATTCGGAACCGACCGCCAGCGGGTGGAGACGGTGCAGCGCGCCGCCGCAGGTCAGCATGAGCAGAAGGAGTCCAATCGCGGAAAGGGTCATCGCCGGCTTGCGCGCACTATCCGGCAGGAAACGGGTTTCCCAGATGACAGGATAGCGCCCGTCATGCGCCGATACCGGAACAAATGCTCCGGAAACACTTGCGACCGTTTCGATCTGCGCCAGCGCAGCGGCAATGTCCGGGGCGCTGCGAATCCGCAACTGGGTGCCGTCACCACCTTCATATTCCCCGAACCGGATGAGATCCGCGACGGCTTGTGGGGTGCCCTTTGCGATCGCGATCCGCGCCTCGGTGGACCCGACCATGACGTACTCCGCCCTTGGCTGGGACCAGAAGAAGACGGCGACCGCAAGGATAGAGACGCTGATTCCTCCGTAGACAGGGACCGTGAGAGGCGTGGACCGGAAGCTCTGCAGCCCGGTCCAGACCAGACCAAGGACGGCGGCGAGCAGGTAGGCAAATACTGCGGCCCGGAAGGTCACCGCTATTCCGGTCGCAAATCCCCAGTGGCACACGAAGACAAGGTAGAACAGGGTGATCCCGGAGATCACTTCAAACGCTTGGATACCACGCTTGCGGAACAGGCCGGTCGTCTTGGCCGCGGTTAGCCAGGCAAGCAGGTAGAGCAGTCCGTAGCTGGAGAGGCCGATCCGGAACCACTTTGAGACAACCGGGAGGGCATGTGGTTCGAGCTTCCAGGGTTGTGCCGTTCGGTCGATCAGAGGGGAAGTTGTCTGATCCAGGGAGTGGAAGAAGTCTGCCTGTACGAAGGGATCTGTCAATGACGGTATGGCCAGCAGCAGGGGAAGGACGAGAAGGTGAATGGGCAGCGCAAGTGCTGCAACCATGGTGAGCCAGCGCGGAGAGGGGATTTCCAGCGACCACTTTCGGGATGCGAGGAAGCCGGATGCGACAAGAACCCACAGCAGCAGGAAACCCGGCAGCATCGCGGCTGCATCCTGCTCAACGCCGATAACGGCCTTGAGCGAGCGGAGGTACTTGCTCGATGACGCGAAGAGAAAGACGATGAACGGGGCCGCCGCCAGGAGCACGAGGTTGCTCGGGCGAATTCTCTTCAGGCTAATGTCCGCCCCCTATGCACCGGCTCCCGGCCGCACATGCAGGACGGGAGCCGATCGTTCACAAGATTGGCAAGCTTCAGTTGTTCCAGTACTTTGCGATCAATTCGTCCAGCGTGCCGTCGTCCCGGATTGCGGCCAAGCCATGGTTGAAGGCATCGACATTCGGGTCACCTTCCTGGAACACGATTCCGAGGGGGTCCGCCTGCAGACCGGTGATTCCGACCGTGAGTTCGCCGGCAAACTCCTGCTCGTAGGCGGCCGCGGACGTTCCGTCGATTACGACGCCGTCAACATCTGCATTCTGAAGTGCGAGGATCGCGCCAGAGAACGTGTCGTACAGGCTCACATTGTCGCGTCCGACCAGTTCCTCGGCCAGTTGCGAATTGGTGGTCGCGGTTTGCGCTGCGAGTTTCCGCCCCTCCATCTTGAAGTTATCCACGGTCAGCCCGGAGTCCTCCACCCGCATCAGGATCGACTGACTGACTACGAGGTAGGGATCCGAGAAGTCCATGGATTTGTCGCGTTCGGCCGTTATCGAGACTCCGGATACCACGAGGTCGAATTCGCCCTGCTGGAGTGCGGCGAAGATCCCGTCCCAGGCTGTGTTAACGAATTCTGGCACGCAATTGATTCGTGCGCAGACTGCATTCAGCATGTCCACATCGAAGCCGACGATTTGGCCAGTGTCCTCGTCGATGGTCTCCATCGGCGGATACGTCGCGTCGGTACCGACCCGGAACACCTTGCCGTCCAAGTCGGCGGCGCTCGCTCCTAGCATCGAAAGCGCAAGGGCGCTTGCTGCAAAAGAGAATTTCCTGAACATCATTGAACCTCTGAACTAAGGCATTGGTAGGAAGTGCAATATGAACTTGAAGCGTGGAAATGGCAAGAGACGGAAGAGTCCTGGCAGGTTTGTTTGCTTTGGCACCATTCTCGAGTCCTTATCCAGTGGCACACGATGCAGGACGATGCACCTGAGAATAATCGACCGCAATGACTTCGGTCGGCTCTTCACGTCCGACCAGCGGGTGAAAGCAGTTTGATACATAGACAGCACAGGCCTTGGACATGCGGACGCAGGAAGCGACGCCGCGGTTGCCGCCTGATCCCATACGTGGGCCTTCACCTTCGTGATCCAGAATTCGGCTGGATGCAGAGCGCCGTGGAGTGATGTTCAGGGCTGCCCGGAAGCACTTGGCCGGAATCAGGTGCTAGGGCCGGAGAACGAAACTCTCCGAGAAACCGTCTTGACGGTACAATGGTGGTAGCTGTCGATGCCGAATGACCGCAACATGCCGCGATAGCCCGCAGTCTTTGGTTTTCATTGGTCGGTCGCTCGGTCTGCCGGTAACAAGTCGCGCGCGACTGGCAAATCGAATGGACCAGCCAGATGGTACGGGTGGGAATCGGTTCGTAACCAGGGATGTTTGCAGGCCTCCTGCAACTGTGGTGGCTGCTTGACGCTCGGAACCCTCCCGCATACACTTGCGCCGCAATTGAGGCCGTTTTCGCGTCGCGAATCGGCCACAAGATTTTGCGACGAGAATTTGGCCCCCGCCCGGTATTGCTGGACGTACGGCGGCCTCATGGCTAGAGTGCCTCAGTTCCGCACGCAAATCGGGCCCAGGCCCGGCGCGGAGCCTGCCGGCAAAAGGGAATTTGGTCTGGACTCCGGGTGCACCGGATCCGTGGCAACAGTGCCGCCGGGCGCTCAGGTGGGTGCGCGGCCAAAACGCGTTTGCTTGTGAAGGGATGAGACGCCATGCCGACGGTACAGCAGCTGATCCGGAAGCCGCGTCGTTCGAAGCCGCGGCGGAACAAGGTGGTGCACCTTGAATCCTGTCCACAGCGGCGGGGGGTCTGCACGCGGGTCTATACAACCACGCCCAAGAAGCCCAACTCCGCGCTTCGAAAGGTCGCAAAGGTGCGACTGACCAACGGCCACGAGGTGATCTGCTACATCCCGGGCGAAGGCCACAACCTTCAGGAGCACAAGGTGGTCCTGATCCGGGGGGGGCGGGTGAAGGACCTGCCGGGCGTTCGTTACCACATCGTCAGGGGCAAGCTGGATACCGCTGGTTTGCCCAACCGTCGCCAGCGCCGTTCCAAGTACGGCGCCAAGCGGCCGATGTAGGGAGGCTGACATGTCACGAAGGCGCCGCGCGGAGCGGCGGGAGGTGCTGCCCGATCCGCGCTTCGGAGACCGAGTTCTGAACAAGTTCATGAATAACATCATGCGTGATGGCAAGAAGTCGGTTGCCGAGGGCATCGTCTACGGTGCGCTTGAATTGGTTGAGTCCCGTGCACGACGCGATCCGGTCGAGGTGTTTCACCGCGCACTGGAAAACGTCAAGCCGTCGTTGGAGGTGCGTTCCAGGCGGGTTGGAGGTGCGACGTACCAGATTCCGATCGAAGTACGCCCGGAGCGGCGGGATGCGCTGGGAATTCGCTGGCTGATCCGGGCTGCCCGCAGTCGTGGCGAGAAGACGATGCGGGGTCGCCTCGCCGGGGAGTTGCTGGACGCTTCGGAGCAGCGTGGCGAGGCGGTGAAGAAACGCGTCGATACACACAAGATGGCCGAGGCCAACCGCGCGTTTTCGCATTATCGCTGGTAATCTCGCGGAAGAATTGCCATGTCCAGACAGTATCCCCTTGAGCGCTACCGAAATTTTGGGATCATGGCGCATATTGATGCCGGCAAGACGACGACGACCGAGCGCGTGCTTTTCTATACCGGTCGTTCCCACAAGATGGGCGAGGTTCACGACGGCGCTGCGACAATGGACTGGATGGACCAGGAGCAGGAGCGCGGCATTACCATCACTTCTGCAGCCACGACGTGTCTGTGGACTGACCGGGACGGTCAGCCCCATCGCCTGAACATCATCGACACGCCCGGGCATGTCGACTTTACCATTGAGGTCGAACGGTCCCTCCGTGTGCTTGATGGAGCGGTGTGCGTGCTTGACGCCAATGCCGGAGTAGAGCCGCAGACTGAAACCGTTTGGCGACAGGCCGATCGGTACCGCGTTCCACGTGTGGTGCTGATCAACAAGATGGACAAGATCGGTGCCAATTTCGAGAATTGCGTCAAGAGCATTCAGGACCGGACCGGAGCCACGCCCCTGCCGATGCAGTTGCCGATAGGGAGTGAATCCGATTTCGTCGGCATCGTCGATCTGGTCGAGATGACCGCCATCGTGTGGCTTGACGAGACCCTTGGTGCCAAGTTCGAGAAGCGGGAGATACCCGCGGAGTTGCTTGAAGCCGCCCGTGCTGCGCGGGACAAGCTCGTTGAGACCGCTGTCGAACAGGACGAGGCGGCGCTTGAGGCATATCTCGAAGGGGACGAACCTGATGCGGACACGCTTCGGGCGCTGGTCCGAAAGGGTACCTTGGCGATGGCGTTTGTGCCGATTCTCGCCGGGTCCGCATTCAAGAACAAGGGTGTGCAGCCAGTCTTGGACGCGGTGGTTGATTACCTGCCGAGCCCGGCGGACGTGGGCGCCATCGAAGGCTTCCGGCCCGACAGACCGGATCAGGTGGTGAAGCGCGAGGCAAGCGACTCGGCACCCTTCGCGGGCCTAGCCTTCAAGATCATGAACGATTCCTATGTAGGAACATTGACCTTCCTG
>CAZPXZ010000020.1:0-43335 GCA_964590405.1 uncultured Rhodobacterales bacterium
ATTCAAGCAAGTTCGGCCGAATGTCGTTGGTTCAAATCTGCGACCTGAAGCACATTGACGTTCTGGTCACCGAATCCCCGCCGCCGCAGGCCCTGACAGATGTCCTGCGAAGCGCGGATGTGAGTCTCGTGCTAGCCGAATAGACAGACCGCCACTCTTGCTTGGGGGGCGACCGTACGACGATCAGATCGTGAGATCGTGGCAAAGTCACTCCTTGGGCGATCGACATCCCCGCGGCAGGTCGCTGAGCGGACACGATCCGTGTCTCCGGTACGCATGGACGAAGTCATGAACTCTGTCTGAAAGGGCTCCCGCAAGACGACGGATGGGGTCGTTGTTTCCGTTGGTCGCGAGGGAAGGGCGGCCTCGGAGAAGGTGCTCTTGCCGGCGGTATCGTCAGCGTGCACCTCGAAGAGCCGAAAGATGGACAATGACCTGCTTCAGCCTCGAAACGATGCGTACGACCCAACCTCGATTTCTGACGGATGCTGGTCGAGGTCCATCAAGAAAGGGCACCATCAATGTTCGCGGCATCGTTGGAATGAAGAGAAAGACGGAGGAGTGTTGAGCTCAATCCCGGTATCCGGATGGCGACCCAATTCTCTTGACCTCGAAATGACTGGATTTTGTGCTTGCGTTGTGAAACCATTCGTTTTCCCGGATGTCCGGCGACAATATCCGCCATGGGAAGGCGGAATTCGTGACGAACCGGCCGTACAGCGAGATGGAGTGAGGTGAGGCATGCGGCAGGGTTGGGTCAAGACGGTCAGCGTCGATGATCTCAAGGTGAAGGGTCGCACGGTTTTCCGCCAGGACGGCCGGCAGATCGCACTCTTTCATACGGGGAAGGGAATCTACGCCTGCAACAATCGCTGTCCGCACGAGGGTTACCCACTTCTTGAGGGCACGCTTGACGGGAATTGCTTGCTCACATGCAACTGGCACAACTGGAAATTTGACCTGGAAACGGGTGACAACCAGCGCGATGGCGACAGGTTACGCATCTATCCAGTCGAGATTCGAGGTGCGGATGTCTGGGTCGAAATCATCGATCCACCCGTCGAGGAGCGGCTTGCCGGGTCGCTTGAGGATCTGAGGCAGGGCTTTGTCGACCACGATTATGAACGCCTGGCGCGCGAGATTGCGCGGATCATGCGGCTCGGTGTCGATCCGACGATCGCTGTCACGGAAGCGATTGAGCAGTCTCACGACAAACTGGAATTCGGTTGGACCCACGCCTATGCCGGCGCTGCCGACTGGCTCGAACTGTACCATGAACATGCGGGAGAACCGGAAAGTCAACTCATCTGCCTACTGGAGTCGGTTGGCCACATGTCGGACGACACGTTGCGCCAAAGTACCTACCCCTATCCTGACGGCACGGATGACTGGGACGAGAGTGCATTCATCCGTGCCGTCGAGGATGAAGATGAAACCCGTGCCATCCGACTTACACGCGGTGCGGTTGCCACGCGCGATGCTTTCGGCACCATGGAGCGTGGTCTGGCCCACGCCGCGCTCGCTCATTACGCCGATTTCGGTCATGCACTGATCTACGTGCTGAAGGCGGGCGCGCTGATACACCGCTTGGGTCAGGATATTGCGGAGCCGATCCTGATTTCCCTGGTTCGCAGTCTGGTTTCGGCCTTTCGCGAGGACCTAATTCCGGAGTTTCGCTCGTACAATGCGGCCCTGAAATCATTCGGATCGAAGAGCATGAGGTCGGCGCCTTCCCCGGAGGACTACGCCTTGCTGAACGCGAACAAGGCGGTCATGCATACGGCCGAGCATGGAGCAGCTTCACCGCTTGACCTCTTCCGGATCTTGCTCGCGGCCAATGCACTGAACATGGTGCGTTTTGATCTCAGGCATCTGGAAGACCTCGACCAACCCTACGGCAGCGACTTTGGTTGGCTCGACCTGACGCACGGCCTTACCTTCGCCGAAGCGGTACTCGCGATCTGTTCAAGGTATCCGGAGTTATGGCCGGCAGGGCTCCTGCAAATGGCCTGCTTCTCGGGTCGCAACATCGCTCACCAGGACGAGAGCGTGAATCCCGAAGACTGGATGGTGACCGACAGGATTGCATTCTTTTCACGTGCGTACGACAGGCTATTTGACCACGGGTATGACCGGTACATTGTTTCCACCCATCTGGTGAAGACCACACTCTCGGTACGCGGCCTCCTCGCTTCGCCAGAGACCGGTTACTCCGGCGAACTGGCACTTGCCGCGCTCAATCGCCTGCTGCAATCGCCGATTCGCCGGAAGATGGTTCGTCGTACGGCACGACAGGCAATGCGTTTCGTCGACGTTGACATTTAGTCTGGACCTTCATTCGAGGCGAGAATGTGAATTGGGTTGAGCGAAGTTCTCGGCCCTGCAGGGATTCCCGGGAAGAACGGCGGTTAACAGTGATTCGCTGGATTCAGGAACTGGAAACCGAATGGGAAACCCTGGGACACAAATCGTTGCCGTCTCCAGGCATACCCGGAATCCCCGGATTCATGACCGTGGCAGCGGTCAGCCAACCTACGGTCTGTCCCGACATTCGTCCTGCAGTGGATGCGTGATGATACGGAGATATCCGGAACACCACGAGATCGGATTACTGGATAGTATCCGTTATGAGAACGAGTTATGAAAACAGTATGGTACTGGGGGATGGTGGAGCCAGGGGGAGTCGAACCCCCGACCTCTTGAATGCCATTCAAGCGCTCTCCCAACTGAGCTATGGCCCCACAGATACGGCAGCGACGCTTTCTAGCACGCAACCACCGGTTGCTCAACATCGTCTCCTTCGACGGATTCTGTTCTCTAACGGTCGGATCCACCTGTGTTTACGCCGCAGGCCGAAGGAATCCTGTCTGCATTCTCGGACGCTGTGGTGCAACGAACGCAGCAAAGTCTCCGACGATTCTGCATGATCCGGGTGCACCGCGAAGTCCGACGGAACAGTGCGCGATCCCGACTCGACAACCTCTAACAGGAAGTTCGTCTCCTGTCCCTTGCCTTCGGAACGGCTGAACCCACCGGATGCTGCCCTTGCGCCTTGCAATTGCCCATGCTTTCCACAAAAGCCAGGCATCAGGGAAACGAACGATTGACTTCAGGAACGGGAACACTGCTGGGCGTGACATTCACGCATCTGGGCGAAATTGCCCGCCATGTTCCCGCGAGACGATCAGACCGGGAAAGCAGGGGGGACTGGTGCGTGGAAGGCCGTGCCAGGTGTCGGCTGCAAATTTGCCAACCGGGTCTCGAGAGAAAAATCCTCTATCGGATTGCATCGAGTGTGTTGCGTCAGGGCAAGTCTGGAGGTCCCAAATCCTGCCCTTTCGTTCTACAGGGTGTCGCTCATGTCAGAGTCGTCGGAATCCCGATTGTCCAGTGCTTCGAGGCCATCCATGTCCTCGTCCTCAAGGTCGTCGTCGAGATCATCGTCGTCCTGGTCTTCATCTTCGGCCAGGCCATCGGAATCGTCTTCACCGTCGGAGTCGTCACCGACTTCATCATCATCCGGGCTGGTTTCACCAGCTTCTTCCTCTTCGTCGTCTCCTTCCTCGCTTCCGTCAAGTTCGTCTTCCTTCTCGTCGATCTCGTATGGTTCGGTCTCCGCGATTCCCTCATTGCCGGTGCCGTCGGCTTCTTCGCGGTCCCCATCGTCCAATTCTCGGGAATCATCGTCGATCGCGACGCCTGCGAGGACGTCAACACCCCCGGCGATTGCTCCGGGTACCTTTGTGGCAACGATTCCACCGTTGCGCTGGACTCCATCCGGCGAGATCGACGCGACTTCGAACCCGGAGGTTACCGGAGAGCGCCGGATGGATCCGTCTCCAGGCAAGCCAATACGCCTGCCGCAACCGGGACATTCCACGGGGTTGCGGCCCATGTCGTAGAATCGGGCACGACAATTTGGGCAGAAGTGCTTCTGCCCCCAGGTCTCATCAACCACGAACGGATCTCCTTCCTGCCAGCGCACAGGGTGGTTCTATACGAATACTCCGGACGGCTTTGCGCGCTGCTGCCAAATCTAGTTCCATGCGGCCCGGGCAACCAAGCGAGTTCAATTTCATCCGGATGCCCCACACCGCTGGTCGGAGTGGCGGGATTCGAACCCGCGGCCCCTGCCTCCCGAAGGCAGTGCTCTACCAGGCTGAGCTACACTCCGTGCAAAGCGGAACCCGCACTATAGTTTCGGTTTGCGCCCCAGCCAAGCCCCGAAGTACGAGGGGCAGGTGGTCTGGATCGGGGGAAAATTCAGCTGGTCCGCAGCCATTGAACAAGCGCCTTGTCGGGGTCGGCAATCTCGGAGATGGAGGAATACCAGTGCGATTCCCAGCCAGACTCAGGAAGGCCGGCAAAAACCATGAGGTTCAGCGGGTAGGCTTCGCTGTCGGTGCAGCGTCGGAAATCATCCCTGAAGAGAAACACTGCCTTGCTCCATGCAATGGCGAGGCCGAGTTCCACCATGACGCCCTCATCCGGGGGGCATCCGTTCACCACCGCAAAAATACCATCCGATTCGTGGACATCGCGAACATCCGCCTGCGCAATCCGGTATGCCCAGCCCGACTCTGCGCGATCAATCTGGTTGTTGCGGGCAAAGGGTTCCCAGACTTCGGCGCCTACCGCGCTGAGGGCTTCAACGAGATCCGAGAGCGGTCCTTCACGCTGCTGTGCGGAAAACCCGTAGGGATTTGCAAGATAAAGGGTCTTTGCCATTGCGCTCTCCTCTCAGGGAACGGTATCGCTTCGGCCTCGTCGGCCCAAGCCTTGCATCGTTGTCCAGGATCTGCGGCGTGCATCCATGCGAGCACCGGGTGACCGATAGCGTGAACGGAATGTCCGGAGTGCCGGACCCTGTGGTTCGGGGATACGGCTTCCGGTCGAACTTGGCGTTCGTCCAGGCCGACACCTTGTCGGTGTGTCGGACAAATTACCATTGCGGGACTTCACGGCAATGCGACGAGTAAGCGCCGCGGGACGAGGGCATCTGGCAATGTTGCTCTTTTCCGCAATCACTGCCGGATCGTTCAGCATCGGTGGCATGATTGCCAATGAAATCGCTCCGACAGTGCTCAATGCGGTACGCTTCGTTCTTGCGGCTGCGGCTATCGGCGCATTGGTCGCCCTCGGTCCCGGCCTTCGACGCAGGGATTTTGCTGCGCCCTGGCGACACTTGATCCTTGGTGCTCTGTTCGCCGCCTTCTTCGTTGCGATGTTCGAGGGACTGAAGACAGCGGATCCGGTTTCGATCGGCGCCGTGTTCACGCTCACGCCACTGATGTCGGCAGCGTTTGCCCGGTTTCTGGTCGGCCAGCGCATTACGTCGCGGATGGCGCTGGCGCTGCCAATCGCTGCGGTTGGAGCCATCTGGGTGATTTTTCGCGCGGACCTGTTTGCCCTTATCGCCTTCGAGATCGGCAGTGGAGAGGTGGTGTTCTTCCTTGGCTGCGTGTCGTACGCGCTATACGCGCCCATGGTGCGCAAGGTTCATCGTGGCGAGCCGATCCAGTCCTTCACGCTGATGACGTTCACTGCCGGCGTTTTGTTTCTGGTCGGATTCGGCTGGCAGGACCTTCTTGATACGGACTGGACTGCCATGTCGTGGACGGTCTGGTTTGCCCTGGTCTACCTCGCATTCCTCGCGAGCGCACTGACCTTTCTGCTGATCCAGTTCGCGACATTGCGGTTGCCGGCTGCGAAGGTGATGGCCTACACCTTCCTGACACCAAGTCTCGTGATCTTAGTGGAGGCGATGATCGGGCACGGGCTTCCCGACATGCTCGTTCTGCCCGGCATCGGGCTCACTATTGCCGGCCTCGCACTGTTGCTGAAGAACGAGGAAGCCGCCGCCCGTGAATGACATGGCGAGTCGGAAAGTTGGGTCGCATGTCCGCGGCCCGGTGGCTTTTCGCACTGGATTCAGTACTATTTATTCAGCCGTATCGGTTTCTCTTCGCCGCGGATCAATCTCCCGATATTGTCCTTGTGCCGGACAATCACCAGCAGAGATGCCACGATGGCGGCAGGAAGGACATCCCATTGGTTCAGAACGGCGAGGGCGACGGGTGCAGCCACGGAACCGGCCAATGACGCGACGGAGACGATCCGTAACACCGTGAAGAGCAACACCCAGGCAGCCAGCGCCACGAGTGCGGCTTCCCAACTCCAGATGAGGAGGGCACCAAACGAAGTGGCGACGCCCTTTCCGCCCCGAAAGGCCAGCCACACCGGGAGACAATGGCCGATTGCGGCACCGGCGCCCGCAGCGGCCGATGCAAGTGGTCCCCACTCGGCTCCGAGCAGTGCGGCGATGAGGCCTTTCAGTAGATCAAGCAGCAGGGTGATACCGGCCGCGGCCTTGTTGCCGGTTCGAAGCACATTGGTTGCGCCGATATTGCCGGAGCCAATCTTGCGAAGGTCCGTCAGGCCGAACGCGCGTGCAACCAGGATCCCGAATGGGATTGAACCCAGCAGGTAACCGCCTGCAAACGCTGCCGCCAGCCACGGCAGTGCCCGATCCAGACCAAGTATGTCGGGAAGCATCAGGTGTTGTTCCGGACTTCAGTTTGGAACACGGTTTCGCCTCCTACGACGGTTCGCAGGACCACGCCCTGCAATGTAGCGCCATCGAAAGGACTGTTGCGGCTCTTGGAGCGCAGGGCATACCGATCCACCAGCCACGGCTTGTAGGGGTCGAACAGAACCAGATCCGCCGGAGACCCTCTCGCAAGGCGGCCTGACTCAAGTCCCAGAAGCCGCGAAGGTGCCAGCGAGAGCATTTCGAAGAGACGGGGAAGGGATACGCGGTCGTTGTGCCAGAGTTGCAGGGCAACGGGCAGCAGGGTCTCCAGACCCACCGCTCCCGGTTCCGCGATTTCGTAGGGTAGCCGTTTGGATTCCTCATCCTGCGGCCTGTGCGAAGAAACGATGACATCGACCAGCCCCTCGGAGACCGCACCTTCTATAGCTGCGCGGTCTTCCTCAGCGCGTAGCGGCGGACGGATCTTGCAGAAGGTACGATAGTCCGCGATGTCGAATTCATTGAGAGCCAGATGCGCCGCGGAGACGCCGGCGGAAACGCGCAGGCCAGCCTCCTTCGCCCGTCGAAGTGGAGCAAGCGCCGCGCCCGTGGTGACCTGATCCATGTGAAAGCGGGCGTTTGTCAACTCAACAATGCGAAGGTCTCGCTCAAGTTGCATTACTTCCGCAGCCGCCGGTACGCCCGAAAGGCCCAGGCGTGACGCGAAGACACCTTCCGTGGCGCACCCCTGACTGGACAGAGCCGGATCCTGGACGTGGTGTGCGACGAGAGCACCGAGAGGTTCGAGATACGCGAGGCAGCGCCGGAACACGGCGGAATCGGCGACGGTGCGGTCCGCATCGGAGAATCCGACGGCTCCGGCGTCGAGCAGAAAGCCGTACTCCGCCAATCGGCGGCCCTTCAGTCCCTTGGTCAATGCAGCCATGGGGTGAACCCGAACCCGGCTTGCCGCCGATGCTCGACGCAGCACGAATTCCAGGATTTCAGGCGCATCCAGCGGCGGTGCCGTATCGGGTTGCGCAATGATCGTGGTGACGCCTCCCGCGGCGGCGGCTTCGCTTGCAGAACGAAAGCTCTCCTTGTGCCGTTCGCCCGGTTCGCCGAGGAAGACACGCATATCCACGATTCCGGGTGCGAGTACATGGCGCTGGCAATCGATGCGCACCGCATCGCCGCCGCTCTCGGGCATGAGAAGGTCCGGACCGGCGTCCAGGATTCTCTCGTTCTCTACAAGTACGCCGCCAGATGAATCCGTTTCCGTAAAGGGGTCTACCAGGCGGGCATTGTGATAGAGGGTGCGGGTCATGGCGAGTCCGATGCCGGTGTACCGCTGGGTGTGGGTGGTGCATAGAGTTGCAGGACGGACATGCGAACCGCGACACCCATCTCAACCTGTTCCCTGATAACCGAACGGTTGATGTCGTCGGCGAGTTCCGCGTCGATCTCGATGCCCCGGTTCATGGGGCCTGGATGCATCACGATGACATCGGGAGAGGCGACCGCCAGTTTTGTGGCGTCAAGACCGTATCGGTGGAAGTATTCCCGTGTGGACGGAACGAACGCACCTTGCATGCGTTCGTTCTGCAGCCGCAGCATCATCACGACGTCCGCACCTTCCAGTCCCTTGCGCATGTCGTGAATCACTTCGGCTCCCATGCGTTCTGCATCGGGGGGAATCAATGTCGGCGGAGCAATGAAGCGCACCCGGTTATGCAGCTGGTCGAGAAGCAGCAGATTCGAACGCGCGACTCGGCTGTGCAGGATGTCGCCGCAGATGGCGACTGTCAGTCTTTCCAGACGGCCCTTCCGGCGGCGAATGGTCAACGCGTCGAGGAGTGCCTGTGTGGGGTGTTCGTGGGACCCGTCTCCCGCATTGATGACCGCGCAACCAACCTTGCTGGCAAGGAGCCCAACCGCGCCGGAGCATGGATGGCGGCAGACCAGAATGTCGGGATTCATGGCGTTCAGGGTGAGGGCCGTGTCAATCAGGGTTTCCCCTTTCTTGATCGCTGACGAGGAAACCGGCAGGTTCATGACGTCGGCACCGAGGCGCTTGCCTGCCAATTCGAAACTCGCCCGTGTCCTGGTCGAACTCTCGAAGAAGAGGTTGATCTGGGTCAGGCCGCGAAGCTCGGTTCCCTTCTTTTCACGTTGCCGGTTTCGCAGGGCGTAGGTTTCCGCTAGATCCAGAATCTCGATAATTTCCGTGGCGGTGAGGGCTTCAATTCCGAGGAGGTGGCGGTATGCGGTCACGGTTTGCGCGGGCCTCCTGAACGTTTGCTGTGCAATGGTAACCATGTGGACGCCGTCATCCAAGATAGTCAGGTTTCGGGAAGTGAGTGGACGTGGGTACACCACCACTGCAATCGGCAGTCATGGAGGATTGACTGCCGGCAACGTGCATCAGGGGATCCGATGGGTGGGCGTGTCGGTTCTGGCCGAGACATGCCCTGGCGGGTCGGTTGGCGAGGACGGTCTGCCGATTCCCGAAGAGGTCTTGAGTAGATTTTGTGGTGTTTGGCGCGGCCGGCTTCGGACCAGTTCCCTGTACAATCCGTGGCTTGGCTCTAGGCCGCCTTGTCCGGCGCAGGGAATGTTCGGGCAATGTTGCGCATTTGCGTGATCGGGAACGAGGCGATCTACCTATTGAACGGAACCCCGTCCAGGGGATCAGTTTCCGCCTGTACCATCTGTGACGGGCATTGCACCTCCCGAACCGACATCTCTCCTTGCCGCCCTCTCGGGATCGTCCGGTGCAAGCTCCGTGCTCTGCGCACTCCTTGTCTGCTCCTCAACCCGGAACCGGCTGCGCCAAGAGGTCGTTCCGGGTGCTTGTGCGTTTCGCATTGCGCACGGAATACCCATTGGCGATTTCAACGAGGCACTCGCTCGGAAGGGGCAATGCGGATTGCGGTGCCTGCAGCCAGCTGAACGCAGGATCATGCCCGTGTGATGGTTCGAATCCCCGTTTCATCCTTCGGGATGCGCGAGATTCCTGAAAGGCGCTACCCTGACCGGCAGGAACGTCAAGACTGGATAGCCCGATGCTCCCTCGACCTGTACGCCTCGTTGAAACGCCGCCAGCCCCAAATCCGCGGCGGTTGCGAATCTTCCTTGCCGAGAAGGAGTTCAGTATTCCGCGCGAGACCATCGACATCATGTCGGGAGCGCACAGGCAAGCGGAGTATCTCGCCTGGGCGGGTGCGCCAACGGTTCCTGCCGTCGAGCTTGAGGATGGTACGGTTCTGACGGAGACCCTCGCCATCTGCCGTTATATTGAAGCCCTGCAGCCAGAGCCGAACCTGCTCGGTCGAGACCCTTTGGAGTCCGCCGTGATCGAGATGTGGCACCGCCGCATGGAGTTCGGCCTGATGCAGCATGTGGCAGCCGTGGCTCGCCACACGATTCCCCGTATGGGAACGCTGGAACTTGTGCAGGTGCCGGAGTGGGGCGAAGCGAACCGGCCGCGTATCGAAAAGTCGCTGCGGGATCTGGACCGGCGCCTGGAAGTGAGCCCCTACATTGCGGGCGAGCGTTTCACTGCAGCCGATATCACTCCCCATGTCATGATCGACTTCATGCGGGTGATCCGGTTTTCGGTGCCGGAAGAATTGACCCACCTGCGTCGATGGCTGGAGGAAATGCGCGCGCGCCCGTCCGCCTCTGCCTGATCGCGGGAAGGTACGGGCCAACAGTCCTCAGCGAGGTTGTTCCGAGATCAACGTGCCCGCGCCGCGGTCAGTGAAGAGTTCCAGAAGCGTCGCGTGCGGTGTGCGCCCATCCAGGATTACGGCGGCCCGGACACCTGATTCCACGGCGTCGCACGCCGTGCGCACCTTGGGAATCATGCCACTGCCAATGGTGCCGTCATCGATCAGGCATGCGGCCTCCTCCGCAGTGATGGAACGCAGGAGTCTGCCGTCCGCGTCGAGCACGCCTTCGACATCCGTGAGCAGGAGCAGTCGAGCCGCGCGCATTGCCGAGGCGATCGCGCCCGCGGCGGTATCCGCGTTGATGTTGTACGTCTCGCCGTCGGCTCCGAACGCAACCGGCGCGATGACCGGTATCGCCTCCGACGCAATGAGATCATCGAGGATGCGCGTGTCGATTTCGGCCGGTGTACCCACGAAGCCCAGGTCTGAACCGTCGGGAGATTCTTGCTTCACCGCACACAGGAGGTTGCCGTCCTTACCGGAAATGCCGACGGCGCGGCCACCCTGCTTGCGGATTTCCGAGACGATGTTCTTGTTGATGGATCCGGCCAGGACCATTTCAACGACTTCCATCGCGGCGCTGTCGGTAACTCTCTGGCCGCCGACGAAGCGGGCCTCGATGCCAAGCCGGTCGAGCATGCCGCTGATCTGTGGTCCTCCGCCATGAACAATAACCGTCTGAATGCCGCATTGACGGAGCAGGGTGACATCGAGCGCAAAATTCCTGCGGGCCTCCTCATCGCCCATCGCCGCGCCGCCGAGTTTGATGACCACAACACGGTTGCCGTGCCGTTGAATATGGGGCAGTGCCTCGGCCAGGGTCTTGGCCGTGCGAATCCAATTCCTTCCGGACGGATCACCTGCAAAAGTCTTGGACATCAGAATCGCCTTGGACACGGAAATTGCAGAATGCTTGCGGATTGTAGGCCGAGCGGAGACGTCGGTCCGGGGCGACAACCGCCGGATGCAGCGACTCTAGCGTGCGAAGTGCCTGGTTTCACCAGTCGGACGCGGGAATCCGTCAGACCACCTGGAAGCGCAACGGTCTGCCTTCTGCGAGGCGCCGGCAGTTGTCCAGCGCTACCAGGAGGCTCCGATCGATCGTTTCCATGGTGAGCCAGGCAACATGCGGAGTGAGCACAACGTTGTCGAGTGCCAGCAGCGGGTTGCCAGTTTCTACCGGCTCGTCGGCGTAGACATCCAGGCCTGCACCCCGAAGCCGCCCGTTTGCCAGGGCCCGGGCAAGGGCATGTTCGTCCACAAGGCCGCCGCGAGCCGTGTTGACGAAGACGGCACCCGGCTTCATCCGGGCAAATTCCGTCGCACCAAACATTCCCCTGGTCTCGGGAGTTTCCGGCACATGGAGCGAGACAATATCCGACTCGGCCAGGAGCGCCGGAAGCGGCCGCCATTCGGCAAGTCCCCTTGCCGCGTCCTTGTGGCTTCGGGAGGAATAGAGAACGGTCGATCCCATCGCCTTCAGCACCGGGGCCAGCGCCCTCGGAACAGCGCCGAAGCCGACAAGGCCGACGGTCCGACCTCCGAGTTCTCCGAGCCGTTCCTGCAGCGCAAGTCCCGACTGCCAGCCCTGACCGTCTCGCATTGCCCGACCGTAGGCTGGAAGTTGGCGCAAAACGGCCAGCATGTGGGCAAGGGTCAACTCGGCCACTGCCGCGGTATTGGTTCCCGGCATGTTGCAGACGCTGATGCCACGTGCACGGGCGGCTTCGAGATCGATGGTGTTCACGCCGACACCGATTTTCTGGATCATCCGGAGCCGGGGCGCGGCTTCGATGTCCGCGGCGGTAACCGGCCGCAGCACATGCCAAAGTACATCGGCGTCCGTCATCAGCCTGCGGAACCGATCGTCGTCCCGCGCCCGGCACAGGGCGACCTGGAATCCTCCGGATGCGTTGTCCTGAATGCGCCGGGCCAGTTCAGGTCCGGTGTCGTGATGGAAGATCACACGCATCTTGTCGACCACGGAAACGAAACTCGGGGCGGCAGCCGCCCACCGTCTGGCAGGGTTTCGGCAATCCGCAGGCCCTCGTTCCACTTCGCCGTGCGCTCGCCATGGGCGATGGAGCCGACTTTCAGTTGTCGCACGCCCCATCCGACTGCGAGATGAACGACGGTCACATCTTCGGTCTCACCGGAGCGTGCGGAGACCAGGGATCCGTAGCCTGCGGCGCGTGCCGCGTCCAGGGCAGCACGGCATTCGGTCAGTGAGCCCGCCTGGTTGGGCTTGAGCAGGACAGCGTTCAGTGCTCCGGCTGCCGCCGCGTTCTGCACGAGAGTCGCATTGCTCACCAACACGTCGTCCCCGACGATTTGTACACGGTTCCCGTAGGTCCGGGTGAAGGCGGCCAGGCCATTGAGGTCATCCTCCGCCAGCGGATCCTCGATCGAGACAATGGGGAATCGCCGGATCCAACTGCCGAGCATTTCGCACATCCCGTCCGAATCCAGGACCTTGCCATCGCGGACGATACGATAGTTGCCGTCCGAGCCGAACTCCGAGGCCGCGACATCCAGTGAAATGCTGACCTGCTCGCCGGGCAGGAAACCCGCGCGCTCGATGACCTTGAGCAGCGTTTCGAGCGCCTGCTCGTTGGTGTCAAAGGCAGGCCACAAGCCACCTTCATCGGCGGTTCCGGACAATCGGCCACGCTCGTCCATTTCCGCTCTCGCCGCACGATAGATTTCGGCCGTCCATACCAGTGACTCCGCAAATTCGGAAGCACCAGTCGCGATCACCATGAAGTCCTGGATGTCCACCCGTCTCGCCGCGTGGGCGCCACCACCGAAGATCTGGACTTCAGGCAAGGGCATCATGGGCTCCGGATCGCCTGAGAGGTGTCGCCAGAGCGGCAGTTTCCTGTCCGCCGCCGCGGCATGGGCGACCGCCATCGAAGTGGCGACCATTGCGTTGCCGCCCAGCCTTGACTTGGTGGCGGTGCCATCAAGGTCGATCATGCGCTGATCGACCACTGTCTGGTCGCAGGCATCGAGGCCGGAAAGTGCCGCGGCGATTTCGCCGTCGACGGCTGCGACAGCACGCTGCACGTCGTGTCCGCCGAGATCGCTTCCACCGTCACGCAGATCCGATGCTTCCGCGCTTCCCCGCGAGGCACCGGCCGGTGCGATGGCGCGTCCGTGCGCACCGCTCTCGAGGGTTACCTCTACTTCAACCGTTGGTCGTGCCCGGGAGTCCCAGACACGGCGGCCATTCACACGGCAAATGTTTGATGTTCTCATGGACCGAGTTCCTGTGCCCAGGCTGTGCGCACTGCACCGAGCCGGCGAACTGGCGCGCGCAGCAGGGAGCGGGCGACGCGTCGCACGCGATTCCGGTCGGCGTCACGGGTGACGTACTCGACCGGCGACTTGCCGTCGATCCGGGCGAGGAACAGCCCGGCCAGGAGTTGTGCTGCGCGGGTCTCGAGTTTGTCCGGGTGTTCCCAGGTCACTCCTTCCAGATAGGTGTCCGCGAGAGCATCAAAGCAGTTGAGGAAATCAGACGTGGACGCGGGCGTCCAGAGGCACTTCAGCAGCAGGTGGTTGAGGCAGAACGCAAGGTCGAAAGCGGGATCGCCGTACCAGGCACATTCGGCATCGAGGAAGATCGGCCCGGTAGGTCCGATCAGGATGTTCTTGGGGCTGATGTCGCCATGGACGAGGGCCAGCCGGGTACTGGCAGTCCGATTGACGATCTCCTCTAGCGGACGTGCAAGATCCGGATGGACGCGGGAAGCCGTTTCGAGATAGGGCTCCAGGCGAATGGAGTGGAAGATCACGTCAGATGCGAATCGCTCGGCAACATCGTCCCGTCCAGCGGTGCCGGCGTGGATTGTCGCCATAACGGTCGCAACGGCGCGTGCATCGCCGGTATCGGCCTGCCCTCGACGAAGTTTCTCCTTCCAGAGCGGATACGCATCCGGATGCAGATATTCCATTGTGATCAAGCCGGCTTCGGGATCATGGCCGAGGAGGCGCGGCACCGCTGTCGGGACGATTGCACCAGCGGTTTCGATCCAGGCTGCCTCGTAGGCGTTTCGTGCGATCGGTGCCCGCCAGTCCGCGGCAACCTTCAGCCGCGAGAGCGCGCGCTTGACGCAAACTGTTCCGGAACGGAGTGAGACCGTCCAGATATCCGACGACACTCCGCCAGGAAGAACGGATGCGTAGGGTCGTTCTCCATCCCCGACGAGGTGGAGTCGGCGGAGTGCGGCCACCACTTCGTCGGGAACCGTGCGGCTTTCCTGGACCATGTGCCATTCTACCCGGGGTTCCGGCGCGGTCGAAGTGAAACACGGTTGCCTGCCACGTGCCAGGCGACTACGCATCGGTGCAACCATCGCTGCCGTCCGGTGCCCGTGACCTGTATGGCGGTCTGTCCGCCGGCGGAATGCCGAATGTTCGAAGCGTTGCCGCGAAAGGAGGGGGCGCGGATACGGAACGGCACCAGGTTGATGATCGACAGCAACCTGAACATTCGTTGCAGGGCTCGGGATGGAGCTGAGTCGCCGACCGGGGCACGCGACCCGCTCAGTATTGGGAACTTCCGGGCAGGCTCTGCGGATCCGCTCGAGAGGTAAAGGGTGATTCGTGGCATACAGGCTGTTGCAGGAAAGGCTGTCACGATGGGCCAGGCGGTTCGGCCGCGTGCTCAGCAGATCGTTCGCGTGTTTGGCGAAAGCGTGAATGATCTCCCCATTGTCCCCGGCGCCCATCATCACCGGGTCGCGGAACGATAGTTTCCCGGGCGAAACCGCTGGCCATGTGCTGTAGCTTTCAGACAGGGGAGGCGGGCCGAAGTCTGGCTGGTTCCCGACTATGCCAGACCCGCCGCTTCGGCGATGTCGGTACGCAGTTCTGAAAGTCCCCGGCGCTTGGCGGCGGAAGTTCGGATCGGTTCGGGAAGAGCGGCCGGGTGGGCCCCCAGGGTCTTGCTGAAGGCCTGGTCCAAAGCTCCGCTCTCCGAGGGTCGGATCTTGTCCCCCTTGGTCACAACCACGCGGTGGCTGACGCCGGCCTGGTCGAGTAGCTCCATGTAGGCATGGTCGGCCGGACCGATTCCACGACGCGCGTCGATCAGCACGTATGCTCGAAGCAGGCTTCGTCGCTCCCCGAGATATGCCTCCACAAGCCGTCCCCAGGCCTTCGCGTCTCGGTTCGAAGCGCGCGCAAATCCGTAACCGGGAAGGTCCACGAGCCAGAGTTCGCCGCCGAGATCGAAGAAATTCAAGGCCCGGGTGCGCCCCGGGCTCGAAGAGGTTCGGGCGAGTGCGCGTCTTCTGACCAGCGCGTTGAGCAGACTGGACTTGCCGACATTGGAGCGTCCGCCGAAACAGACCTCGGGACGTCCATCCTCCGGCAGAACGTCCAGACCGGTTGCGCTGAAGGCAAAGGAACAGGGTCTGCGGAAGAGTCGCTCGCCTGGGCCGGCGACAGGAAGAGGCGGTTTGCCGATCACGCGCCTTTGGAGCCGCTGTCTCGGCGCTTGCGCTTGAAAGTGGACGTGATGTTGCCCAGGATGTCCACCTCAGTACCCTGTGCCCGCATGATCGTGTACTGCTGCACGAAGGTGAGTACGTTGTTCGCGGTCCAGTAAACGACCAGCCCGACAGGGAATCGTCCAAGCATGAAGGTGAAGACCCATGGCATCCATGCGAAGATCTTCTGCTGGATCGGATCCGCGGGTGCCGGGTTGAGCTTCATCTGCAGCCACATGGTAACACCCATCAGGATGGGCCAGAATCCGATCCCAAGGAGTTCGGGGGGCGTCCAGGGAATCAGGCCGAAGAGATTGAACAGGGACGTCGGATCCGGCGCCGTCAGATCACGGATCCATCCGACAAATGGCGCGTGGCGCATCTCGATCGCGACCAGCAGCACCTTGTAGAGCGAAAAGAAGATCGGGATCTGCAGGAGGATCGGCAGACAACCCGCCGCGGGATTGACCTTTTCCTTCTTGTAGAGTGCCATCATCTCCCGCTGCATCGCGCCGCGGTCGTCGCCGACACGTTCCTTCAGTTTCTCCATTTCCGGCTGCAGCTTTTTCATCCGTGCCATGGCGGCGTAGGATTTGTATGCCAACGGGAACAGTACGGCCTTCACGAGAACCGTGAGGATGATGATCGAGAAACCCATGTTTCCGACATAACTCTGGATCCAGATGAGGATCTGGAAAAAGGGCTTGGTGAGAAAGAAGAACCAGCCCCAGTCCACGGCGTCTTCAAAGCGATCAATACCAAACGCATCCTGGTACGCACGGATGGTTGCGACCTCCTTGGCACCCGCGAAGAGATAGGTGCGCTGCGATGCGCTGGCTCCGGGCGCGACCTGTGTGGCCGGCAGGCGCATGTCGGTCTGGTAGACCGGGCCGGCGCTCGACTGGCCGGACTTGAACACGGCGCGGAATGCCTGGTTCGCGGCCGGCACAAGGGCTGTCATCCAGTAATTGTCCGTGAAGCCGATCCATCCATTGCTTTCGATGTCGTGAATCTCGGCGGGCCCGCCTTCGGTGGCCACGCTTGAGAAATCCAGGAGGTCGTCGTAGTCATGCTCCTTCAGTTGGCCATCGAACATGCCGATCGGACCCTCGTGCAGAATGAAGAAGCCCAGCGTGTCCGGTGTGCCGTGTCGCGCAATAATTCCGTAGGGGGAGACGGTAGCCGTTACCGTTCCCTCGTTGAACACAGTCTGGGTAACGGTGAAGAGGAAATGGTCGTCCACTTCCAGCCGCCGCTCGAACCTGAGACCCGCGCCGTTGTTCCAGCCAAGGCGCACCGGCTGTCCCGGTCTTAGCACGGTACCTTCAAGCACACTCCATTCCGATGTCGGCCCAGGCGTTTCCGGACCGCCATGCCCGGAGGTCCAGCCATAGACTGCGTAATAGCCGTCGGGTTCGGTAGCCGGCGCGAGAAGATGCACCGGAGGTGCGGTGGAAGGGACATCCTGCCGATAGTCGGAAAGCGAGAGATCATCGATTCGGCCGCCCCGGAGAGATACCGATCCGAAGACGCCAGGTGCTTCGATAGCAAGGCGTTCCACCCGATCCTCGGCGGGGGCTTCCGCAAGGTTTGTGCCGGGCGCGGCTGCTCCAACCGGGGCCACCAGGCCGTCCGTCGGTGATTCAGGTGGCGCGGCAGCCTGTTCGACTTGCACAGACGGCGGGGGAGCCGGAGGCTGGAGAAAATAGGTCCAGACCAGTACGACCGCGAAACTGAGCCCCGCGGCGAGAAGCAGGTTGCGAGTTTGTTCGTTGTCCATCACTGCGTCGCTCGTGGTCCCGGTGGGGGCGGATCGTATCCCTCGCCGCCGCCCAGCGCCCGGACGGGATGGCACCGGCAGATCCGCCGGATGGTCAACAGGCTGCCACGCAGAGCTCCATGGTCGCGGAGGGCGAGAAGTGCGTATTCGGAACAGGTGGGCTGGTAACGGCAGGATGGCGGCAGCAACGCGGAAATGAACAGCCTGTAGAAGCGCACGGGAGCTGCCAGCAGACGGACAGAGATGGATGGATGACGGGAGGCGCTCATGTGGATCCGGCCTTCCTTCGGCGTCCCCGGCCTGCATGTACTTCCCGAAGAGCGTCGCTCAGATTCCGGATGAGCGACACAAACGGTCGGGTGGCGGTGCGCTCGGCGCGGGCGATCAGGACGTAGTCCCAACCCGCCTTTCCGTAGCGCGGAAGGGTGAGAGCCGCAGCCGCCCGGAGACGGCGTTTGGCCCGATTCCGGATGACGGCATTGCCCACTCTTCGCGAGGCAGTGTATCCGATGCGGATCGGAGCTTCCGGGCTCGACTCGCGTCGCCGGGCCTGCACGACCATCGTTGTCCGCGCCGCGCGCTTCCCGCGGCTGGTTGCAAGAAAGTCCTGACGACGCTTCATGGGTATCATCCGAGGCCGGTCCTGCTCTGGGCCCGGCGCCTTTTCGACCAGCGTCTCCGTCCCGGGCCTCGCCTGTTCCTTGCTCAGGCCGAGAGCCGCTTGCGGCCCTTCGCACGCCGGCGTTTGATGATCTTGCGGCCGTTCTTGGTGGCCATGCGGGCGCGGAACCCGTGGCGGCGCTTGCGTACTAGACGGCTCGGCTGAAATGTGCGCTTCACGGCGTGCACCTCAAATCTGAACTACTCGGGGAAATGCGGTGCGCGCTTGGCCGCGCAGCCGCGCCATACATACGTTGGAAACAGGGGTTTTGTCAACGGTGCCCTCGCTGCACGGCAGGCGTGCAGTTGCGACCGACCCGTCTGGCGCTGGAGAGTTCCGAAGCGCCTTCGGCAAATCGCATGGGTCAGGTATGTGCGACAGGAGATCATACGTCGCTGTATTCGCAAGTCTGTCCGTCAGCCGGAATCGGAGCAACTGCGGCAAGGCGCGAAATACGGTTCGGTGTGCCAGTTTCTTCTGGCAGGCAGGCTGGCAATGTGGAGCGGTAAGCGCCAGAATGTGGCAAGTGGGCCCGATGCGGAGGCCCGGACGTGCCGTCTGGCGGTGCGGACTGCATGTAATGGGAGCGAACCATGACTGATCGTCCTGATGCTGGGGGAAAAGGGGGCGGGTTCTCTACCGCCAAGGCCGCACTGATCCTGGTGGTGATTGCCGGGGGCGCTGCCGGGTTCTATTTCTTTGGTGATTACCTGAGTTTCGACGCCTTCCGGGAGAATCGCGACGCGCTTGCCGATTGGCGGGACCGCAATCTGCTGGTCGCAATCCTGGTCTATGGCGCGGCCTACGTGCTCGCGGTTGCGTTCTCCGTGCCCGGAGCTGTCTGGCTAACCATTGCCGGAGGATTTCTGTTCGGTCTCTACCTGGGCGTCGCGACCACAGTTGTCAGCGCTACCATCGGCGCCACTCTCATTTTCCTGGCCGCGAAGACGGCGCTGCGAGAGACACTGGTGCGGAATGCGGGCGCGTGGCTACGTCGCGCAGAGGAAGAGTTTCAAGAGAACGAAGTCTCTTTCATGCTGCTGATGCGGTTGGTTCCAGCGATCCCGTTCTTTGCCATCAACATCGCGGCGGCGCTGATCGGCGTGCGACTGACCACCTACATCTGGACAACGCTGGTCGGGATCATTCCTGGCAGTGCCGTCTATACCTGGGTAGGTGCGGGAATCGACGACGTGATTGCGCGTGGCGAGACTCCCAATCTCGGATTGATCTTCGAATGGACGATTCTCGGCCCCATCCTGGGGTTGTGCGCGTTGGCCGTGTTGCCCATTGCAATCCGCAAGCTCCGTGCGCGTTCGCAGGCAGGAGGAAGCTGACATGCCCGAAACACTTCGCCCGGACCTCTGCGTGATCGGGGGTGGCTCCGGTGGACTTTCCGTGGCCGCCGGCGCGGTACAGATGGGTGCCTCGGTCGTTCTGCTGGAGCGTGCCAAGATGGGCGGTGACTGCCTCAACTACGGTTGCGTGCCTTCGAAGGCGTTGCTTGCCGCCGCGAAGCACGCCCAGGCGCACCGTACCGGCGCGCCGTTCGGGGTGGCCCCACATGAGCCGGAGGTGAACTGGCGGAAGGTGCGGGATCATGTCCACGGGGTGATTGCGGCCATCGCCCCACATGACTCGGTGGAGCGGTTTGAAGGTCTCGGCGTACGCGTGATCCAGGCCGAGGGGCAATTTGTCACCCCGACAGAGGTTCGGGCAGGGGATATCCGAATCCGCGCCCGGCGCTTCATTCTTTCGACCGGTTCCTCACCGTCGGCGCCCCCGATCCCCGGGCTGGATTCGGTGCCGTACCTGACCAACGAGACGGTTTTCGACAACGATGTCCGTCCCGACCGGATGATCGTGATCGGGGCTGGTCCCATCGGAATGGAAATGGCCCAGGCACATCGCCGCCTGGGTGCCAAGGTCGTGGTGCTGGAGGCGTTTCGCGCATTGGGGCGGGATGATCCGGAACTGGCGGCTGTTCTGCTGGCGCGCCTTCGCGAGGAGGGAATCGAAATCCGGGAGGAGGTCAAGATCACCGGAATAGCGCATGAAACAGGTCGGTTCATCGTGTCCTTCGACGACGGGAACCAGTTGGACGGCTCGCACCTCCTCGTCGCGGCAGGGCGGAGACCAAATATCGATGCCCTGAATCTGGAAGCCGGAAACGTGAAGTCCAACCGGGCGGGCGTCGAGGTGGATGCGACACTCCGAAGCGTTTCCAACCGACGGGTGTACGCGATCGGTGATGTCGCGGGAGGGTTCCAGTTTACTCACGTGGCCGGTTACCATGCGGGTATCGTGATCCGCAATACGCTTTTCCGGCTGCGGGCCAAGGCACGCACCGACCATATTCCGTGGGTTACGTACACGGACCCCGAGATGGCGCAGGCCGGACTGACCGAGGCTCAGGCCAAGGAAAAGTGGGGGGACCGCTGTACTGTTCTCCGCTGGCCATACGAGGAGAATGATCGTGCACAGGCAGAGCGGGCGACAGACGGAATCGCCAAGGCGATGCTGGATCCGGCGGGGCGGATCGTCGGTGCATCCATCGTTGGGATTCATGCGGGCGAACTGATTCAGATCTGGGCGCTGGCGATTTCCGCGCGACTCAAGATCGGTGCACTGGCCGGGTTCGTCTCGCCGTATCCGACGTTCGGAGAGATTGGCAAGCGAATTGCCGGCAGCTACTACACTCCCCGGCTCTTCAGCGACCGTACGCGGAGCATTGTCCGCTTTCTCGCCAGGTTCGGCTGATCATGGAGTTTCTGCCGGGTAAACGAAATCTTCTCACGGATGTCGCCGGTCTTCGCGTCGGGAATGCCGATTGCGATCGCATTCGGAGCGGTTCCACCGTGGTGGTCGCGGAACGGGGTTTCACGGCAGGTTGCGATGTAAGCGGCGGCGCGCCGGGTACGCGGGAGACGGATTGCCTGCGGCCCGGCAATCTTGTCGGGCGTTTGCACGCCGTGGTGCTGTCCGGCGGATCGGTTTTCGGCTTGGGGGCCGCGGATGCGGTAACCGCTCGTCTTTCCGCCACGGGCTCCGGGCTTCGTCTCGATCGTGCGACGCCGGCAATTCCCATCGTCGGAGCAGCGGTGATCTATGATCTTGCCAATGGAGGCGAGAAGGACTGGGGAGATATCCCACCTTACGCCGGATTTGGCGCTGCCGCGCTCGAGTCGGCCTCGGAAGCGTTTGCCCTTGGCAGAGTGGGTGCCGGGCGTGGAGCGATGGCCGGGAACCGTGCAGGCGGGCTCGGCTCTGCATCCCTGGTCCTGGAAGGAACTACCGTTGCGGCACTCATGGTTGCCAACCCCGTTGGCTCACCCTTCATGTCGGACGGGTGCACGCCCTGGGCCTGGCCACTCGAGATCGACGGCGAGTTCGGCGGTCGTCGTCCAGACGCTGGAGCCCTCACTGCCGCCGTCGATCCCATGCCGCCGGATACGAAACTGGCCAACAGGAGTGCCCCTTCGCTCAACACGGTAATCGGGGTTGTGGCGACGGATGCAGATCTCTCCTGCGCGGAATGCGAGCGGTTCGCGCGTGCCGCCCAGGACGGGATCGCGCGTGCGGTCCGGCCGTCTCACTCGCTGATGGACGGTGACACCATCTTTGCGCTGTCGACGCGCCGGAAGAAGTTGGATGCGCCGCGGGAGCGTCGCTTGGCGGTGCTTGGCTCGGCTGTTGCGGACTGCGTAGCGCGCGCTGTGGCGAGGGGCGTGTTCGAGGCTGGTGCTGACTCAATCTAGTTCGCGTGCCTCGAATACGCATCTTGAGGCGAGCCAGGAGCACGCACGAACACTCATCCGCGGCTTCACCGTACGTAACACTCGCCAAGATTCGACCGCCCTTGATGGAAGTCTCGTCGCGCCCTGTAGCTGGCTACCATGAAACTCCGTTCTGGCGCGACGAGTTGACAGTTGACGGGAATCCGACGCTACGGACAAGGAACGGGTTCTGGTTCGGCCGTCCGTCCGTCCGTGTGCCGTTGACGGTGCAAGCTCTTAGGCAAGAAGACTTGAAATCAGGCCCAGTAGCATGACTGCGACCACATAGGCCCCCATGACGCGCTGCAGCATTGAATTATTGAGACCGAAATGAAACATGAGCACATCTCCCAGTACTGAAGCGTGACGCGAATGGCGCCCGCCGACCGATGGAAGTTCCGTTCGCAGGGGCGGAACCAAACAGCACCAGTTGGTTCACCGGAGTAACCTGCTTCGAGCGGTATAGATAGGTGGATCCAAGTGAAATTGCCAATACAATTCTTGTTGCTTCAGCCAGAGAAGAGATGATTGCTGCCCATTCCATGCTGGCAAGGCGCTCATGGGCGTCCGGCGGAGGCCGCAGGCACGGCGGTAAGTGCCAATCCGTGAAATCGCGTGGGCACCGTGGCCACTCCGAGTTCTCGGCGATCATGCGGTGTCGTGATCGATCGTGTCGGCTACCTTTCTCTCTTCTTCGATTACGTGGTCATGGGTTTCCCACGGATGCAGGCCGGGGTTGTAGCGCCGCTGCCGCTCGACGCTGAAGGACCGGGCGCACGGGAACAGGCGTGCCTGGACCCGGTCGAGGTGGTGACACAGACGGGCTACCCTTTCGGCTGCGACATGTTCAGATTCCGGAATGTCCATTTGACGCGCAAAGTGGAATTTCACGCGTACAAATCCTCGTCGGAGTGGATGGCAAGAGTACTGGTGCAGACGGTGTAGACGCCGTCGAGAGGTATTTCGGTGGTGATGTCGGCCTGGCAGCGTGCCGAACTGAGGATGTCGTCGGAGTTGGAGAACAGGTACTGTCTTTCAAGTGTTCGATGGCTGTCTTCGCGACCGACCCGGCGGTAGATCTGGTCCGGACTATTCAAGCGGAAACGTGGCAGGTGTCGGATGCGGGCGATCTCCTCGAGAATGATCTCGGCCGCCGGTAGCAGGTCCACGCCCAAGGGGGAAGTAGAGGGACCAGATGGGGTGTTGACCCCGGAAGTCGAGGCTGGGGATTTCGGCGGTGACATCCCGCGCCGGTTGGGTTGGTTTGAACGGGAGAGTCTGGTCTTGTCCGGTCGGCCTCAGCAGTCTGCGGACGTCGCGGCTCTCCAGGGGCGAGTCGAGCCGAAACCGGTCGGCATTGCTGATTTCCGGTTCCGGGCCCTTGTCCGCATGGAAGGATCGCACATCATGGAAATCCGCTTGCTGCCAAGACGGGCACGGATCTTCCAGACCCGGTTTGGCATCGCCTCCGTATCGCCAGGATCGCGGCAAGGACCGCGATCGCGACTGTGGAGGCGATGCCGGATGCGGGGACAGTCCGGTAGTTCGCCGAGACTCGTCCTGTCGCAGGCATGACCGCGCGTCCGCCTGCAGCAGTGGATTATGTGGGGGACTCCTGTCCGAGCAGGCGGTCGTAGATCGCCTTTGTTCCGTTTGCGATTTCCAGCATCCGGCCCTCCAGTTCCCCGTACTCCTCGACCCCTGCCAACTCATTGAAGAGCGGGCGGGTCCGGGCCGGAATGTCCTCTGCGCCTGCATCGTCCTTGATGACCCGCTGGAGTGCCTGCAGCCGTGTCCAGAACTCCCAGGAGTCTATGAGTTGTCGTGCGTCTTCCGCTTCAAGCGCTCCGCATGCTTCCAGGCTGCGCAGGGTCTCGCCGGTGTTTCCCTGTAGTACATCGGGAGACGAGGACGCGTGTAGGAGTGCCAGATATTGGGCAATGAACTCGATATCGACCAGACCCCCGCGATGGTGCTTCACGGACCAGATGTTCTCGGTGTGAAACTCTCCATCCATCCGCACGCGCATATCTGCGACATCTTTTCGGAGACATTCCGGATCACGACTTTCGCAGAGCGTGCTGCGGACAATCTCGACCAACCGGTCGGTGATTTCCGGGGGTCCCGCGGAGACGCGTGCGCGGGTCAGCGCCATCTTTTCCCAGGTCCAGGCACTCTCCCGGTGGTAGCGGACGAATGCATCGACACCGGTGGCGAGAGGGCCAGCGTTGCCGCTCGGGCGCAGGCGCATGTCGATCTCGTAGATTTGACGTTGACCGGGACGAGCGCCCAGTCCTGACAACAGCCTCCGGAGAAGGCGATTGTAGTAGACCGTTGCCGGCAAGGGGCGCTCTCCGTCCGAGGCAGCATCCTCCGGGGCATCATAGATCAGGATCAGGTCGAGGTCGGACGTGATCGACATCTCGCGGCTACCCAGCTTGCCGAGAGACAGGATCGCCATCTGCGCGCCTGGAATGACTCCATGCCGTCTGGCAAAGGCCGAAGCGATGTGTTGCAGCAGCATCTGCAGCGCACAATCCGCGATCTCCGAAAGGTGCCGCGCGGCGTCCAGCGGGTCGGTCCGCTGGTACAGCATGCTCACACCAGACTGGAACCGGCTGGAATCGACCCATCTCCCGACGCGAAATGCGACTTCCTCGGGATCGGTCTCACCTCCGATATAGCGCGACAGTTCATTCTCCAGTTCGTCCCGGCTGGCTATGGTGCTTTGATTTGGCAATTCAATGAGAGCATCGAAGAGTGCCGGCCTCTCTTCGAGGAGTTCCGCGAGGGCCGGGGCCGAAACAAGTAGCTCGGCCAGGGTGTCCATGATTGCCAGGTTCGCTTTCAGAAGAGCGAAGATCTGCAATCCCATGGGCAGACGGGACAGGAGCCTGTCAAACCGTCGCATGGCGAGATCTGGATCGGTCGTCCCCGCTATCGCTGTCAGCAGCAGGGGAGCAAGTCCCATGAGCTGGGCCTGGGATTGTCCGCTCTGGGCGACCCGGTAGCGCCCGCTACTCCAGGCCTCGAGGATGCCGATGACGGAGGCGGGGTCCTGGAACCCGAGGCGTCGCAGGCGGCCGACCATTTCCGGGTCCTGAAGATCCTCGAAAACGGGCTGGCCTCCCGACTGGGTCAACTCTTCCGGGAGTTCGAAGAAGTCGGCATAGTGGCGTTCGACCTCACGAAGTCGAGAAATCAGATCTGTGGTGAACTCGTCCGCTCCCGCATATCCGAGGAAGCGTGCCATCGATGCGAATTCCTGAGGATCATCGGGCAGCGAATGGGTCTGCTCGTCGTCGACCATCTGGACGCGATGCTCGGCTCGACGCAGGTAGCGATAGCACTCGACGAACGCGTTTGCGGTGTTGATGGGCAGCTTTCCGAGCCTGGAGAGTTCCCGAATGACGTCGCATGTCGGGATAATGCGAAGCCTGGGGTCCCGGCCGCCCCAAATGAGTTGCTGGGTTTGCGCAAAGAACTCGATCTCGCGGATTCCGCCCCTGCCGAGCTTGAGGTTGTGGCCAAGCGCGCGGATTCCTCCGAACTGGTGGTGCTCGTCGATCCTGCGCTTCATTCCGTGCAGATCCTGAATGGTGGCAAAATCCAGATGGCGTCGCCAGACGAAGGGCTCGATACGCTTGAGGAAAGCAGCTCCCGCCTGGAGATCGCCGGCCATTGGTCGCGCCTTGATCAGTGCCGCGCGTTCCCAGGTCTGTCCGCGTGCCTCGTAATAGTGTTCGGCTGCTTCGGTGGACATGACGAGCGGCGTGGCGCTTGGGTCCGGGCGCAACCGCAGGTCGACACGGAACGCATAGCCGTCCGCAGTGATTTCCGACAACATCGCGTTGAAGTTTCGCGCGAGGCGGACCAGGTGGCGCGTGATCTCGGTCGGGTCTCTGGCCGGCATGATGTCTGGATCGAAGAGCAGAATCAGGTCGATGTCCGAAGAGTAATTCAACTCTCGTCCGCCGAGCTTCCCGAGTGCGAGGGCAATCAGCCCTGAGCCGGTCTCCGGGTTCTCCGAATCGGGAAGGGCGAGCAGGCCTCGCCTGGCGAGCCGGGTGAGGAGAATCCGAAGTGCAAGCCCGGCTGATGCGTCCGCGAGGTCGGAGATTGCTGTGGTCACGTCTTCGAGTTCCCAGAGACCCGCGATGTCGGCTAGGGCTGCCGCGAGCGCGACGCGGCGCCGTTCCACGCGGAGAACCCTCGGAGCCTCTGCCTGTCCGTCGGAGGGTGGGAGCAGGGCAAGGCTGGACAAGCTGGCTGCAACGCAGGCGTTTGGGCCCTCTTCCCAGAGGCGCCGGACAAATCCCGGCTCCCGGATCAGGCAATCGCTCAGGAAGGGGCTTGCCCCGAAGATACAGGAGAGCATCGTTTTGCCGGATGAGGACTCCGCCAGATGTGTCGCAAAAGTACGATCCTCGCTCTCGGGCAACGAGGCGACGGCATGTTTCCACTTGTCAAAATGAAGCGCGGTCTTCTCGTTCTGTCCCACGTCGGGCCAGAGGCTCGGGTTGTCAAGGCTGGCGGTCATCGTGATACGCCTCTGGCCGGTAGATGGAAGGTTGGCACTGGACGTGGACGACCTGTTGCATGGTGTCTCGGTCGGCTCGGGCATGCCTCCCTGTTGCGCAGAACACCGGCATTCCTGGCCTGAACCGCTGGGACGTAAAGCATCATGAAATGTTCCTGAAACTGGTATCGGATCTCCGGTACGGCTTGGCCACGGCAACGTCATGTTGCAGGACATGCGGACAAGACGAGCCAAACCGGATTGTGTTGCGAGCCGGGGACCGCGTCAATCGCTGGCATTTGGCGAACCGGACGCAAGCATTGTCGGCCAACCCCGGTGCGTTTCGCCCAGGGCATCCGGTTTGTGGCGGCTATCTGGCCTGGGAGCCTCGGTGATCCGCCATCCCTGTGAGCGGGCGGTCTGCAATTGAAACTTGGGACTTGTATGCTTGACCAGGCATCGGCCAGCCGCGGATCCATTTCACGGGTCGCAGGGGGCACCGACGTGAACGCCCCTCGCCGTGCAGTTGCGCCTGTCCCCGACGCCAAGATGTTGCGGGCAGCATTGATGTCCGCATTCTGCGTATGGCCACAGGCCACGCACCGGAACTCCGCCTGCGAGTGCCGCGAGCCGGGGTCCGCCACCCTGCATGCTTTGCAAGTCTGGAGAGTAGATGCCGGGTTCACGGCGATCAATTCCGTCGCTTGTACATCACGGGCTCGTCGTCGAACCCGCGAAACAACGGATCGCCGTAGCGGCGGCCGTCGATCTCGAAATCCCACAGGTGCGTAGAGGTCCAGCCCACGGTCATCTGGATTGCTTCGTGCAAGGTCTCCAGCGTCGCCCACAGCGGCATGTCGATCCGCCGCCAGACCGTCGATTCGAGTTCCTGAAGCTCGATGCGCACCCGCGCGATTCGTTCGCTCACTACCCTGTACCGTCCGCCTGCGCTAGGCCCTTCGAGGAATTAGACCGCCGAACCGCAGCATCAACGGGCGCATCCTCCGACGGCACATATCTCCGCCGCTACCTCTATGCCCTCGTTACGTCAGAGTCGCGCTCCGATGCGGCGAGGACACGCACAACCCGGCAGAATTGCTTGATACTTCGCCCCATCGGCAGGATCAGGAGGGCCGTCTGTCATCGTGGCGTAATCGGATTAATTCAAACCCCAAGTTTCGACAGGCCCTCCATGTCCTCGTCGTCGAAATTCGTTCCTCCCGGGGAGTATCCGTTCGGACATCCGGTGATGCCATCGTCGGGGCAACCGGGATCCCAGGCTCTGTTCAACGGACCACGACTGGGTTCAGCATTTCTGCCGCCTCGACCTGGCAGAAGAAGAACTGCTGGCTGACCTGCGTTGCCGCCTCCCCGACGATCTCGACATCCTTTACCAGTGCAAGGACCAGTTGGCGATCATTGTCGACGTAGCCGCGCGATCGTTCCCGAGCGAAGGTCACCGCTTCTCACGCGGCGTCCAGCATGTGCAACAATCAAATTTCGTCATCCCTGCGCATACTGGACTTCCGCCATTTCGAGGACTTCCTGGCGGAAGTACCGACTCAAATCCTCCGGGGTTCGCAGGTTCACCTTGCGATCGCCGAACAGAGGCGACAACTCGATCTCCTTGCCCGCAACGCCCAACAGGCCGGGTGCGCGATCTGGCGCCAACTCGACCAGCATGTCGATATCGCTCTCGGGGCCGAAATCTGCCCGCAATGCCGAGCCGAAAATCGCTAGACGCCGGATGCCGTGTTCTCGGCAGAAATCGGCCAGTTCGGACTTGGGGATAGACAGTCTTGCATTCATGTCAAACGTACCTTGTCTGCATCGACATCAAAGTCCGCAACCTTCAATTCCTGGACAAGTTTCATTCTCCAGCTCCCCGCATCGTCCAACTTGGAATAAACCACTCCGTCGTCATCCGAGGGCGTTTCCACATCACCTTTGACAAAGGGGATGATATACCTGTCTGAAACCGATCCTTCGATTTAAGTTCCTATTGACCGTCATCCTCCTGGCGGTCTTCGGCCACTCGGCGAAGCAGGGCACGGCCCACATCCTCCGGAGTCGAGCCCTCGTAGCAAGTGTTCAGAACCTCGGTCTCGGGCGGCGGTTGGCGCTTGTGCTCTTCGTCGGTCATTGGTCTGCTCCGCCCCCAAGGTTCGTTTCGATGAATTGCCAATAACCTTGGCTTTCCACCGTGCGTTCAATGGTTTCTTCATCAAGTGTATCGCCGTGCCAAGGGAGACGGATCGTCGGTGCTGACAGTTTCCCGATGTACGGCTGACGCCCATGGCTGTATCGCCATTCTTGGCTACTTATCATGGCAACCATGAGATACGTGAGCCTCACCCAGGTCTTTGCGCGACACATTGCCGGGAATCAGACGGTCGAGGCCCGTTCCGCGTCTGCCGAAGCGCACGGGTGCCGAGTGCCGTGGGGATGGAACCGAACGAGTTGCACAGTTCGGCTTGCAGGACGTGGGAGGGCAGCGCATCGACGCGCCCCCGCCCATCGGAATGTTCGGCGTAGCCGGGAACTGCACATGTCTCTCCACTGTATACGTAGGTCCACGCGTGCAATTTTCTGTGTGCGTGGAACGCATGGTTTCGGGCAGAATGGGTTTGCCCGAGGTTTTTTTGGTGTAGTTCGGGTAGCCTTGCCGGGCAGATCATTACAGGAGGCCAAAGATGACCGGTTCGCCGAATTCAGCGAGGGAAGCTTCTCGACGCATGCGCCTTGAAATCGGGCAGGCGATCCGCGCGATCCGGACCTCCCGCGCGATGACTCAGGAGGACCTTGCCACGAGGGCAGGTGTCGGATTGCGTACACTTCGGCGCATGGAAGCGGGTGGGTCTCTCTCGCTGGAGAGTTTCCTGCGCATATCGGCAGTGCTCGATCTTGAGGAATCGTTACTGACCGCTTTCCGGCAGTCTTGCACGGATGGGGAGGAAGACATCGATCCGGAAAGCGCGGAGGAGGAGCCGGTGAAGCCGACCCGCCGAAGCTGGTTCGGCCATTCCTGGACGCTGGACAACGACGTGATTGATTGACCGTCCCGCGGACAGCGGCCGGGAGAGTGCGCGAGGGTCGGGAACTCAGACTTTGCTATGACCTCCGAAACGCACTTGCCACGATGCCACATCCTCACCTGTAATCTTGCGGAAGAGAGGTTCCGGGCGGCGGATCGGCTGTCCGGGTGCCACCATGGCAAAGGCCGCTTTCCGGTCCGATGGCCAGTCCTGGCTGCTGGGCGGCGGGAGACCCAGTGTTTCGAGGATCTTCTCTGCCGCATCCGGGATGAATGGGGCCGAGACCACGGCATAGAGACGAATCAACTGGATGGCGGTCCGGATAGCAACCGCGGCGCGCGCAGGATCGGTCTTCACATGTGCCCAGGGTTCTGAGCGCTGGATATACTCGTTGCCAAGCGACCACAGCGCGCGGAGTTCCGCCGTCGCACGCCGGAACTCGACAGCGTCCATCGCGTCTTCATAGGCGTCCAGGCGCCTGGAAATGCCGGCCTGGAGTTCCACCTCCGCCTCACTCTCGTTGCCGCCATCCGGTGTCTGCCCCTCGAAGCGGCTGGCGGTGAAACCGCCGACCCTGCTGACGAAGTTGCCGAGCACGTCGGCAAGGTCCTTGTTGACTCCGTCATGGAGCGATTGCCAGGTGAAGTCGGAGTCTCCGCTCTCGGGCGCGTGCGATAGCAGCCACCATCGCCAGCAATCCGCGGGAAGAATTTCCAGGGCATTGTCCATGAATACGCCACGCTTCTGCGAAGTGGAGAATTTGCCACCATCGAATGTCAGCCAGTTGAACCCCTTGATCAGGTCCACGAGTTTCCATGGTTCACCTGAACCCATGAGCGTAGCTGGAAAGAAGAGAGCGTGGAACGGGATGTTGTCCTTCGCCATGAACTGGGTGTAGCGCACATCGTGTGCCCCGGCGTCTTCGCGCCACCAGCGTTGCCAGTCCTGGCCGGTTACTTCGGCCCATTCGACCGTGGCGCCGATATAGGCGATTGGTGCGTCGAACCAGACATAGAAGACCTTGTCCTCCATCCCCGGCCAGGGTGCGTCGCCACGGCGTACCGGAATGCCCCACTCCAGGTCCCGCGTAATGCCACGGTCCTGGAGACCCTCGCCTTCGTTCAGCCATTTGAGGGCAATGGAACTGGAGAGCAACGGCCAGTCTGTCTTGGCGGTGATCCATTGTCGCAGGCGATCCCGCATCGCAGACTGCGCCAGGAAGAGGTGTCTCGACTCTCGCAGCTCGAGGTCCGTGGCGCCGGATATGGCTGATCGAGGGGCAATCAGGTCGGTCGGATCCAGCTGCTTGGTGCAGTTTTCGCACTGGTCTCCGCGTGCACGATCATAGCCGCAAGCGGGGCAGGTCCCCTGTACGAAGCGGTCCGGCAGGAATCGGTCGTCGGTCTGCGAATACAATTGACGTTCGGTTACTTCACGGATGAGCCCCGCATCCGCCAGCTTTCCCGCCAGGTGCTGGGTGAGCCGGTGTGTCGGCGGCCGGGACGATCGCCCGAACCAGTCGAAGCCGAGCCGGAACTGTTCTCCCAGTTCCTTCTGCCGTTCATGCATCCACGAGCAGTATTCCGAGACCGGCATTCCAGCCTCGGCTGCCGCCAGTTCCGCGGGTGTTCCGTGTTCATCGGTCGCGCAGATATGCAGGACCTCGTGTCCTCGAAGCCGGAGGTATCGCGCATAGACGTCAGACGGAAGGAGAGATCCGACCAGGTTGCCGAGGTGCTTTACGCCATTGATGTAGGGCAAGGCCGAGGTGATCAGGTGACGGGCCATGAGGGATCCATTCCGACTGCGGAGCATTGGCGCGGGATACTAACGCCCCGTCCCGGAACTGGCACCGTACCGCGCGATGCGCGGCCTGACCGCAACCACGGGCACGTGTTATCGTGGCTGCCGCTCCTGGTTGCTTCCCCGTTCTTGTCATGAACCAACCCGTCAAGCCTGCCAACCGACCAAAGGCGGAATCCGTCAGGCCGATCCGTCGACTCGGACCGTTCCTGGTTCGCAATCGCGTCATGATTGCTGCCGCAGCCGGTGCGCTGGTGTTGGCGGCGGCGTTCACACTGGTGCTTCCGATAGCACTTCGCCGGGTGATCGATCACGGATTCGTGGGTGGAGATACCGAACTGATCCATGAGTATTTCGGGGCGCTCATGCTTGTCGCCGCAGGGCTCGCATGCGCCACGGCAGCCCGCTTCTACCTGGTTTCGGTAGTCGCAGAGCGGCTGGTTACGGACCTTCGGGCCGCGCTCTACGGGCATCTCCTCGGGATGAGTCCCGGATTCTTCCATCACATGCGTACCGGAGAGGTCATCTCCCGCATGACATCGGACATGGCAGTCATCCAGGCCGTCATCGGGTCGACAGTGTCCATCGCGCTTCGCAATGCCTTTCTCCTGAGCGGCTCGGCCGTGATGATGCTGGTCACCAGCCCGAAACTCACGCTGCTGGTTGCTGTGCTGGTTCCCGTGGTGATCGCACCTCTTCTGGCGCTCGGACGACGGCTTCGGCGGCTTGCCCGGGAGAGTCAGGACCGGGTAGCGGATGCGTCCGGAATCATTGGCGAGGTGCTGCAGGCGATCTCGGTTGTCCAGGCATTTACGGCAGAGCGGGAGGTAGAGAGGCGTGGTGTGGAGGCAGTCGAGCGGGCCTATTCCGCGTCCCGCAGGAGAGCCCGCATGCGTGCGTGGCTGACTGCCATGGTGATCTTCCTGGTCTCGTCCGGAGTGGTGGGTGTGGTCTGGATGGGCGCAACAGATGTCTCCACCGGGCGGATGAGTGCCGGCGAATTGGCGCAATTCGTCCTGTACGCAGTCATTGCCGGCGGGTCGGCGGCATCCTTGTCGGAAGTCTGGAACTCCGTGCAACTTGCTGCAGGAGGCGCAGAGAGGATCTTCGAACTGCTCGATGCTCCGCGAGATATCCGCGCCCCGGCCAATCCACGCCGGCTCCCCGATCCGCCCCGTGGCGCGATCAGGTTCCACGAAGTAATCTTTCGCTATCCGACGCGTCCCGAGGTCGCGCTGGACCGTTTCTCGCTGGCCATCGAGCCTGGCGAACGCATCGCTCTCGTCGGTCCGTCCGGTGCCGGGAAGAGCACCGTGTTGCAATTGCTGCTTCGCTTCCACGATCCTGATTCGGGTGTCATCACGTTTGACGGCGTCGACATTCGGGATGTGGACCCGGCGGAGCTTCGGGCGCGGTTCGCCCTGGTGCCTCAGGACCCTTCGATCTTTGCTCGCTCGGCGGCGGACAACATAGCGCTCGGCCGTCCCGGCGCCACGCGCACGGAGATTGAAATGGCGGGACAGGCGGCTGATGCGCACCGGTTTCTCCTGGACCTGCCGGAAGGGTACGGGACCTGGCTCGGGGAGCGCGGAGCCATGTTGTCGGGAGGGCAGAGCCAAAGGGTTGCCATCGCGAGAGCTGTACTGAGGGATGCTCCGGTCTTGCTGCTGGACGAGGCGACCTCTGCGCTTGACGCGGAAAGCGAGCGCTCGGTGCAGGAGGCGGTAGGCAAGCTTGCCAAGGGGCGGACGGCCATTGCCATTGCGCACCGGCTGGCGACCGTCATGAGCGCTGACCGGATCGTCGTGATGGACGGAGGTCGCAACGTTGCGACCGGTACCCATGCGGAACTCGTCGACGCAGGGGGCCTCTACGCCCGTTATGCCTCGCTGCAGTTCGACAGCCGTGCCACGGTGTCAGCTGTCCGCTAGTTCGCGACTTCGTGCCGCGGCTGCCTGCACCGTGCGCCGCATGAGCGGTTCGAGGCCGGACTCCGGATCGAGAAGGTGCTGGAGACCGGCAGCGGTGGTACCGCCGGGGCTGGTGACCGCGTGTCGGAGCGTCTGCGGAGATTCGTCCGAATGTTGTGCCAGTGCGCCAGCCCCGATGACGGTCTGACGCGCCAGGGCGAGCGCGAGGTCCCCGGACAGGCCTTCCGCCTCTCCGGCCCTTGCCAGGGTTTCGATCAATGCGAACACGTAGGCGGGCCCGGACCCGGATACGGCGGTGACGGAATCCATGTCCTCCTCCCGGTCCAGCCAGACCGTGGAGCCTGCTGCACCAAGCAACGAGCCAGCCAGTTGGCGATTCGCTTCGCTCACACCGTCGGCCGCGATTAGCGCGGTGATTCCCTGGCCGATTGCGCCAGGTGTGTTCGGCATTGCGCGGACGGCCCGGCATCCGGGAAGCTCCGCTTCCAGTCTGGCCAGCGTGATACCCGCGGCGATGGAAACCACGAGTGTGCCGCGATCGGCAACCGGACGCAGAATCGGCAGGGCCGCAGTGATCTGCTGCGGCTTGACGGCGATGACCGCAGCAGCAGGGTGGAGCGGGGGAGCGGCCGGATTGAGCAGGACGGTTCCGGTTTCCGCCTGTGCAAGGAGTTCTGGCGATGGCGCGGGTTCGATGACCTGGATCATGCCATGCGGGACACCCGCAGCAAGCCAGCCGTCAAGGAGGGCGCTGCCCATTCTTCCGCAGCCAACGAGAACGAGTTCCTGCTGTTCGAGGAATTTCGCAAGTGCGCCTGGTTCCTGTGGCACGTCAACCTCCGTGTCGTGTCGAAGTCGGGTAGCTGGATGGAGGATGGATGCCATTGGGGACCATCCACGGGATCAGGCGCCCGGGCTTCCGTTTTCCCGGTCGGTATCTGTGGATGTCTCCTGGCCGGAGGGCGCGACCTCGTTGCTTGCATCCCCTGCGCCTGACGATGATTCGGCGTGCGCCCCGGATGGTTCCGGTGCCGCTTTCTCCGGGCTCTCCTCCGTCGGGCTTTCCAACGCCGATTCCTCCGCCTGTCTCACCGCAAGCGCGGCTTCCAGTGCGGCGACCCGGACAGCCAGTGCCTCACGTTCCTCATCTGCAAGACGCACGGATTCCCGCAAGGCCGCAACCTCTTCCCCGGTGGGAATGTTCTGCTCGGCAAGCCAGCGCTCAAGGAGGCCGGTCGTCGCGACCTCGACTTCCTTGCGCATGCCTTGCGCTACGCCAGCCGCGTCAGTCATGAGCTTGGCGATGTCGTCCAGAATCGGGTTTCTCATGGTCCTGATGATCCCTTCCGCTACGCAGGTACACGGCTACTCTAGGGGCACAGCAAGTCAATTCACAGGCCCGCCGGATGCTCCCTGCAATTCCGTTTCCCGTCATCGATCCCGTTGCGCTGGCGGTTGGGCCCCTCGCAATCCGCTGGTATTCGCTCGCCTATGTGGCCGGTCTTGTCGGTGGCGCGTTTCTTGCCGCAAGGCTTGTCGGTAACCAACGCCTGTGGGCGGACGGGAGGGCGCCATTCGAACCCCGTCAAGCCTGGGATCTGATGGGATGGCTTGCACTTGGCGTAATCGTGGGAGGGAGGCTCGGCTATGTCGTCTTCTACGAGCCTTCACAGTATCTTTCGGATCCACTCGCGGCGTTCGCAGTGTGGCGGGGCGGTATGTCCTTTCATGGCGGGCTGCTGGGAGCCGTCCTGGCGGTCGGGCTCTTCGCTCGCGGGCAAAAGGTCCCGTTTCTTTCTGTGGCAGATGTCATTGCCTGCGTGGCACCACTCGGTATCTTTTTCGGCCGCATGGCAAATTTCGTCAACGGCGAACTCTGGGGGCGGGAGAGCGACCTGCCATGGGCGATGGTGTTCCCAGCACCCGCGGCCGGGAATGTGGCACGCCATCCAAGCCAACTCTACGAAGCAGCGCTCGAGGGGCTACTCCTTCTCGGGATCCTGTTTCTACTTGCGCTTGCCACCGGTGCACTTCGTCGGTCGGGGCTCCTGGCCGGGGTCTTTGCCGTCGGATACGGCTGCGCCAGGATCCTCTCGGAGCAGTTTCGCGAGCCCGATACCGGCCTCGGGTACCTCGTGCCATTCGGGACCGGGGGAATCACCATGGGAATGCTGCTGTCCGTGCCGCTTGCACTGCTCGGAGCCTGGGTGATCTTCCGGGCTCTTCGTCCGCCGAACACCGGATGAGCGACAGGCCGTCAAACACCGATACACCCCTTGGCGTACGGCTTCGGGAGCAGATCCGCCGCAGCGGGCCGATCGGCGTCGACAATTTCATGCGCCTTGCGCTACAGGATCCGGAGCATGGCTATTACGTGCGAAGGGAGCCGATCGGCCGGAGAGGCGACTTCGTTACTGCCCCGGAAGTCAGCCAGATGTTCGGAGAGCTCGTTTGCATGTGGATGGCGGATCTCTGGCTTCGGGCCGGGCAGCCGAAACCGGTGCAGGTGGTGGAACTCGGGCCCGGACGGGGGACGATGATGGCCGATATCCTGCGGTCGGCGCGCTCGGTGGCGGGTTTCCGGGAGGCCCTGCAACCATTGCTGGTCGAGTCGGGGCAGGTGCTCGCCGCGAAGCAGAAGGAGGTACTTGCTGGCTCCGGAGCACGCTGGGTACGTTCGGTCACGGGGGTGCCGGCAGGCGCGGCATTCTGGCTCGCGAACGAGTTCTTCGATGCTCTCCCCATCCGGCAGTGTGTTCGGACGGGAGACCAGTGGATGGAGAGAATGCTGGGCTTAGACGCACGGGGCAAACTCGAGTGGACGACTGGTGCACCTGCGCAGTTGCCGCGTTCGCTGGCGCGTGCACTTTCCGCTGCAGGGGAGGGCGCCATCGCGGAGTGGTCGGAGGATGCACGACAGGTGATTCGGCACATCGCGAACCAGATCGCTGAGGCGGGAGGTGCGGCTCTGATCATCGACTATGGCTACCTGGAGACAGAACTTGCTCAGGCGGGGGGCTGCGAGAGCCTCCAGGCAGTGCGCCGCCATCTCCCCGCGCGTATTCTCGACGGGATCGGGGAGTCAGACCTGAGCGCGCATGTGAATTTCTCGGCACTCGTGCGGGCGGCCGGTGCGGAAGGGGTTCTGGCGAGTCGGGTAGTCTCTCAGGGGCGGTTCCTTGGGGCCATCGGGCTCCGCCAGCGGGCCGAGGTTCTCGCCAGGGGAGAATCGGGGGCGACGCGAACGGCCATAGCGCGAGCGGTGGCACGGCTGGCCGGCTCCGACGAGATGGGTACCCTCTTCCGGGCGCTCGCCCTTCGCGCCAAGGGCTGGCCCGAGCCAGCCGGGTTCGGGTCCGGAGTACCCGAAGGCGCACCACTGTGACCCCGCGTCCGATCCGGAGCAGGACGCTGGCCGGGATTGACGGGATCCGACACGGTTTCTTCACGCGCGAGGGCGGAGTTTCCAGCGGGCAGCGCGCAAGCCTGAATTGCGGTTTCGGTGCGAAGGGGGATTCTCGAACGAACGTGCAGGAAAACCGGGCTCGGGCGATGGCGGTGCTCGGCGTGAAGACGGACTGCCTTCGCATGGTGAACCAGACCCATAGCAGGGTCTCGGTGCTGGCGGACGATTCATGGGACAGCGATGCGCCTCCAAGGGCGGATGCGATTGTCTCGCGAACTTCGGGAATCGCTGTCGGAATCCTGACGGCGGACTGCGTGCCGGTGTTGCTTGCAGATGGCGGTGCGACTGTGGTCGGTGCGGCTCACGCCGGCTGGCGAGGTGCGCTGAACGGAGTCCTTGATTCAGTCGTCGAAATGATGATTGCTGCGGGTGCGGAGCGGCAAAGGATCTGTGCCGCGATCGGTCCGGCAATCTCGGGTGCGGCGTACGAGGTCGGGCCGGAGTTTCACGAACAATTCCTTCTGACCGATTCCGGCAGCGCCGCATATTTCAGTGGCGGGAAGGGCGGGGATCCGCTTCACTTCGACTTGCCGGGCTATGTGCTCTACCGTCTCACGGCTGCAGGCGTAGCCTGCGTGGAAAATACGGGACTCTGCACGTACCGAGACGAATCACGCTTCTTCAGCTATCGGCGTGCCACGCATCAGGGAGAAGTGGAATATGGCCGCCTCATGTCCGCGATCATGCTGGAGTAAGGCGAGGTAGGGAGGGAGTCGCATGCATTTCAGTTTCCGGGAGTATGAAAATCGTGCCTCGCGGCTGCAACTCGCGGTGGAGCGAGAGGGACTCGACGGCATGCTGCTCTTTGCGCAGGAAAGCATGTACTGGTTGACGGGTTACGACACGTTTGGCTTTTGCTTTTTTCAGTGCATCGTCGTTCCCCTTGGAGGCGAACCAGTTCTCCTTACCCGGGCTCCGGATCTGCGTCAGGCCAGGCTTACCTCCAACCTCCGGGACATCCGGATCTGGAAGGATGCCGCCGATGCCAATCCGGCTGCCGAACTCGGAGCCTTGTTGTCGGAACTGGGGCTGGCCGGATGCCGGCTCGGGATCGAACTGGACACGCATGGCCTGACAGCCGCGGCAGGACGTGACATTGAGGCCGAACTGGGTTCAGTGGTTGAACTCGTGGACGCATCGCACCTCGTGCCGCGACTCCGCCTTCACAAGAGTCAGGCGGAGATCGATTGTGCGCGCAAGGCGGGAGAACTGGCCGACACGGCGCTGGAGGCGGCGCTTCCGCTCATCCGTGCCGGTGGCTCCGAGGCGAAGGTCCTGGCGACGATGCAGGGTGCCGTCCTTTCGGCCGGTGGCGACTATCCTGCCAATCCCTTCATCATCGGTTCCGGGGAGGGAAGTCTGCTCTGCAGGTACTATTCCGGCCGTCGGAATCTGGACGCCCGGGATCAGTTGACGCTGGAGTGGGCTGGAACCTGGCGCCAGTACCATGCGGCCCGAATGGCCACCGTGGTCGTCGGGGAACCCCGTGCGGAGCACCGGTCGATGTTCGAAGCGGCCCGGGATGCGCTCTTGCGTTGTGAGGAGCAACTCGTGCCCGGGCGGCGATTTGGTGACGTGTTTCGTGCCCATGCAGATGTGCTGGACGAGGCCGGGCTCGGAGCGCACCGGTTGAACGCATGCGGCTACTCCCTGGGAGCACGCTTCGCCCCGAGCTGGATGGACACCTTCATGTTCTATGAAGGGAACCCGGAACCGATCGAGGACGGCATGGTGCTGTTCTTGCACATGATCCTGATGGACAGTGAATCCGGTACCGCAATGTGCCTCGGGCGCACCTCCATCACCACGCCGGACGGGCCGGAGCCGATTTGCGGTAAGGAGATCCGACTGCTGTGCCAGTAGGGCCGTCCGGCTTGCTGCTGTTCTTGCCCGGGATAGAGTGCCGCTGACCCTGGTCACGCAAGAACTTCAATCGGAGGGAGATCTGGAATGGCGGTGGATGATCGGGCGCGGGTACTGATATTGGGATCCGGACCGGCGGGATGCTCTGCTGCAGTGTATGCGGCCAGGGCGATGCTGGATCCGTACGTGCTGGAGGGCCTGCAACCCGGCGGACAGCTTACCATTACGACGGATGTCGAGAATTATCCGGGATTCGCAAGCGTCCAGGGACCCGATCTCATGACGCAGATGCGTGAACACGCACAAGCCATGGGCGCCGTGTTCATCCAGGACAGTGTGGTCGCCATGGATCTCTCTGCTCGTCCGTTTCGGGTGGAATGCGACAGCGGCACGGTGCGGCTCTGTGATTCTCTGATTTTGGCAACCGGGGCACAGGCGCGTTGGCTGGGTCTGCCAAGCGAGGAAAGGTTCAAGGGGTTCGGAGTTTCCGCTTGCGCCACTTGCGACGGGTTCTTCTATCGGGGACGGGAGGTCGTTGTCATCGGTGGCGGGAACACGGCAGTTGAAGAGGCGTTGTTCCTGACAAACTTTGCCACTCGAGTAACCCTCGTGCATCGGAGAGACTCGCTCAGGGCAGAGAAGATCCTGCAGGACCGTCTGTTTGCCAATCCCAAGATCGACGTTGTCTGGAACCATGTCCTGGATGAAGTGCTGGGCGAGGAGGAACCGCTTGGCGTAACCGGCGTCCGGTTGCAGCATGTGCAAAGGGAAGCGAATCGCGAGGTCGCCTGCGCCGGCGTCTTCATCGCCATTGGACACACGCCGGCAACAGAACTGGTTCGCGGCCAACTGGAGATGGATGGCGGCGGCTACGTCTTGATCCGATCCGGCACCACGGCGACTTCCGTTCCCGGCGTCTTTGCAGCCGGTGATGTGGCGGACCACGTGTACCGACAAGCGGTTACTGCGGCGGGAATGGGCTGCATGGCCGCCCTTGATGCGGACCGGTTTCTCTCAACGAATGGGTAGAGCCAAGAATCATCGGGTCACTTCTGAGTTGGTGAAGGAGCACGGCGGTCGATACGGCGCTGTTGCCCGGGTTTCCTGACGAGGGAACATTCGGGAAACTGCCTGACACGCAGCGGAGTGCGTGACACTCGAGGAACATGTGATTGCCGATGGTCAGAATTCCCGCCTTGTCCTGCATCGTCATGCCCATTGATGAAAACATGGAAGTGCCCGCTTGGGAGATTCCGGAACGGTGTGGTCCGGGATGTCGGCGATGCATCGAAAATTCGTGGCACGGAATCCGGCCGTACACGTTGGCGGTCCAGTCTTGGTCTGGCAAGACCCCGCTGGTCTTGCTGCCTGGGCTGGATACCGGCCCTTCATCGACCGGAAGTCGGATGTTCTGCGCAGGTTTGTTCGCGAGTTGAACCAGACCCCGATCCAAAGCGAACCAGGGGTTCGCCGCCAATCTGTTGTGGCGTGAGCGAATTTCGGCGGATGTTCGGAACCGGACTGATCCTGTTCGCGGCATCTCGCGCTTGTCCGTGAATTCCGAATTCGGGTTTCTGCAAGGATGACGAGCCTCCTCCACGTCTCGTGTTCGGATAGGCCGGAGGACCACCGGACGACCAGTTCCCGGGGGCAGTACATCCAATCCGGTCCGGCGGCATCAGGGCTATCTGTCCAGACGGCATTCGCTTGCGGAGCGGACTTCAGGCGCTCGAGACCTGACTGTTCGTGAAGTGGAGAGTCTTCTTTCCGGCTCAGAAAACGCACCATTTCGGGGAATCCCGCCCGCAATCCGCGGGTCGCGGGAGCCACTGCGGTAATGTGCTCATCGTGGCATGCGACTCCCCGAAGTCCTGGAGGCGGCGGCCTACGGCTATGACGGTGCTGGCCAGCATTCGAGGGATCCCGGTGAGCCACGCTCCTGGCGAAGCGCGCAAATTCACGATGCCATCCCTGCGGGCCTGGGGCGCTTCGGCAACGTAGGCAGGAGAAGGCAAGGAGGCTTCCGCGGTTTGTGGTGCCTTGTTGACCGTGCCTTTCTCGCCGGTCGCCACTCGCGACAGGGACGCAAGGGGAGAGAATGAGTATTTGATTGTGGCACCGCCGTTGCCCGACAGTGTCCAGGCTCCGCCCAATACCGAGACTCCAGTTTTCTTGCGGTTGTCTGCCGGATCATCGGGAGCTACGGAAAGCGAGACGGCCGCGTGTTCATGGTTGCCGGCCTGGACCTCGTCCGGCGTGCCAGGCGATCCTCTCGTCGGTGGAGAGGCCACGCTTACGGCTACGGTCGGCGGCAAGTCCTCCATCTGCTGCCGGTAGCACCCGTTTCGCGTTTCGTGCCCCACCAGTCGGGCTTGTGGCGGGGTATCCACGCTGGTCACTATCTGGATCTCCCGCGAGCGAAACCAGTCATCCTGCGTGAACCGCAATACATCCGACTTGATTCCCACGCCCCACCCAAGCGAATGCCACCGAACGGCGATCTCGGCGCCTCCGGCACATGGCTGCGCGGTGAGACGCAGCCGGTAGGCTGCCGGTTGTCCCGGGGTAACCTTGAGGGTTGCATCGGACACTTCGATTGACCACCGGTATCCCGGATTCTCGGAGAGGAAGAGGTTTTGCAGGTCGGGCAGTGCCTCGAACTCGTCAAATGGGAAGCTCTGCAGTTGATTGTGCCGCAGGATCAGGGTCTCAAGAGACGCCAGACCGACAAACGCGCCGGGCTCAAAATTCTTGAGCCGGTTGTGACTCAGGCCGAGTACCCGCAGTCTGTCGAGTCCGTAAAACACGCCTTCGGCGAGTGTTGTGAGCGACGGATTGTGATGTATCCACAGTGATTCAAGGCGGCTGAGGCCCTCGAAAGCGCCTGTCGGCAGCGATTGCAGCTGCGGTTGTCCGGAAATGTGGAGTTCCGTGATGTCGGAAAGTCCTGCAAAGTCGCCAGGCCTCACCCCATCGACTTGCTGATGGGGGAAGTCCAGGTTGAGCGAGTTCAACTTGGCCAGCCATTCGCCTGATACTCCCCGGCAATCCCCTCGGTATTGCGGCTGGACGGCGTTTTGGAGACGGTTCAGGATCGCATGCTGGACCCCTGCCGTACGGTTACAGATCCCACCGCGGATAATCACTTCCGCACGACAGCCGTTTGCACCGCAAGGCGTCCGGCCGTCTGGCTGAACGAACCGAAGCCGCTGCTGGTTTCCGGCGGTGTCATCGGGTCCCGGCCGGAGGGTTACTGTGAACGCCTCCTCGGCCTCCGGAATGGCATCGCTGAAGATTTCCAGTGCTACCGTCTCTCTCGCGACCCAGGAGCCGGCGACGCGCTGGAAGTCGTCGGGTTCGACAGAAATGACGGTCGCAAGCGGCCGGTAATCGGTGTCCGGTTTCGCCTCGCCTGGCAGCGCACTCGATTCGAGCAACACGCTGAACGCGCGGGCTGGCGGCGTCCGGCCGAAAGCCCTTCGCGCGATGAACGCCACTTCGTTACCCTCGACACCCTCGTCGAAGAGATACCTGTCTTGCACCAGCTGGACAGTTACCTGCGGGTTCCGCGAACCAATCCTGACTCTTGCTGACCTGGGACTACCGGGGATGTAGCCATTGCCTTGCTCAAGCGTTGCCTGCAGTACTTCAAGGTCCGACGGCATGTTCTGGAGTTCACTTTCCGCTACCGCCAATTCCGCCGTCAATGCACGGGGAGAAAAGGTCACGGTCCGCAGGGATGCGGATCGGTCGCCACGCGGGAGGGTGGATGTGCCTGGTTCCGGAGTAGCGTGCGGGGCCGGCCCGGTTTGCGAAACGGATACGGTAACCGTCAGCCCCATTTCGCTGATGCCGTTGCGCTCCAGATCGAAGACGACGGAGGGGTCGACTCCGGGCTGGTACTGGGCCTGCCGAGGGGATATGGTCACGATGGTGGCTTCCCGTGCCGATAACACCGATGGCAGGAGAGCAAGGGTCACCAGGATGAGGACGGATGCCAGCACCAGCAAGACTGCCAGCCTCAGGCACCAATCGTTTACGGGTGAGACGTAGTCGTCGAATGGCGTCTTCAATTCCTGTCTTTGGTTGCCGGAAGAGCGAAGGTTCCTGTGCTCATGGTTCATTTTCCAGCCTCCTCCAAGGGGGCGCTTGGCGTGTGACCGCAAGGGGTCGCATGCCGCGCGAGGATCAGGAGAGAGGCAGGCGATCGGCCCTCCGGGATGAATCGGAGCGTTCTTCGCAGCCTGTGCCTGTTTTCATTCCGGTCGTCATGCCGATTGCTCTACCTCGCCCATATCATGATTGCTATCAGAACTCGCAATCCGTATCCAATACCGTTTTCAAAGCACTACTATAAGTTTAACTCATCGCTGTAGTGTTGATCGATACGTATAACCTATATCTAGTATCAGAGAATCTTATGGCAAGTGTGATTGCTATTCTCCGTGTTGCTTTCCGCAAGGCGTGGTTGCCTCCTGTTTGGCAAGAGAATTCTTGTGCGTTTGGAGTGAATGCCGGTTGTGGTGCGCCAGGCTAACTGGCAATGGATATTCGGTGAGAGTCCGATCGGGAGAAAGGAATAGCCCCCCACTCTCGCCCCGAGCCGTGGGCGGTCCATCGCGAGGTGGGACGTTAAGCGTCGGTAGGGGAACGCGCAGGCGAGGAAATTGAGCCACGAAACGCTTAACTTTCGGGGTGCCGAGGTTGTCACAGATGCCGAAGGCCGCATCGTCCGTCCCG
>CAZPXZ010000021.1:0-3164 GCA_964590405.1 uncultured Rhodobacterales bacterium
TGCCTAGAATCCTAAGGAATCTGATTGGTCCACTTGCATCTGTTGCTTTGCTCATCGTCGGCAATTCTTCTGCCATGGCTCAGGAAAGGGATATCCTGAAGGAAGTCCTCGACCGTGGGACGTTACGCATCGCAATTCAGGGCGGGACTCCACCCTATTCTGTTATCAAGCCCGACGGCAATCCGGAAGGCTATGAAATCGACATGGGCACCATGATCGCAGACGCACTCGGAGTGGAGGTGGACTGGGTAATCATCGACACACCGGGGAGAGTCACGGCGCTCCAGACCGGAAAGGCTGATATCACCATCGCAAACTTCACCGCGAACTTCGAGAGGTCGAAGGTGATCTCCTTCACGGACCCCTATATGGTTGTGGGTATGGTCTATTTTGTCCTCGCCTCGCGAGACGACATTCAGTCCGTGTCCGACCTCAATACGTCGGACATGAAGGTAGGTTTTGGCCGGGGCAGCACCCAGGAAACGCTTGTCCCCGCAGCAACACCGGAAGTCACCATCGTCCGCTTCAACGGAATGGCGGACACAATCGAGGCTCTCAATTCCGGGCGTATCGATGCAACCGCGTTGGACAATATCGGCACTTCCGGAATCGTGGCGGCCAATCCCGGCAAATACAAGGTGCTTGAGGGTCGATTCTCCCGCGAGGATATCTCTCTTGGGTTGCCGAAGGGCGATCATGAATGGTGGCGCCTCTTGAATACGTGGATGCGTGACTTCAATCTCGCCGGGAAGAACGATGCGCTCTACGAAAAGTGGTTCAAGTCCGAACGACCCAAAATCTTCGAGGCCTGGTAAAGTAGCGACTGCTGTGGGCGCGCCTGCCGCGCCCACACTCATCCTCCTGCATGTCCGAAATGACATGAATCGGGAGGCCGACGGTGTATGACTTTAACCTACCGTCCATTTATCCGTATTTTGACGATTTACCTGGCGCAATCTGGCTGACGATCGAAATCAGCGTTTTGGCGACTGTCATCAGCGCCGTGATGGGAATTTTTCTCGCGCTGATGCGGGAGAGCAGCAGCCGTGCCTTCCGCTCCTTCGGCACGGCCTATGTGGAAATCATCCGCAACATGCCGCTCCTGGTGCTGTTGTATCTGGTGTTCTTCGGGCTTCCTGCGTTTGGGATCGTGTTGAGCGGCTATATGTCAGGTCTAGTGGCACTCACCTTGAATAGCGCATCGTTCATGACCGAAATTTTTCGAGCTGGACTAATCGCAGTTCCCAAGGGGCAGTACGATGCCGCACGTTCCCAGGGAATGACACCTGCGCACATGTATGCCTATGTGATTATTCCACAGATACTCCGAGTTTCCTACGCGCCATTCGGAAACCAGGTCATCGGGGTCATCATGGGCTCTTCGATCTTGATGATTGTCACAGTTGAAGAGGTCACTGCCTGGATGGCAAATACCGGCGCCATTACCTACCGGTATTTCGAGACATTCCTTGTTGTTGCCATTGTCTACCTCGTTCTTTGTCAAATGGCGAATATCCTACGCATCGCCATGGGCCGATTGCTCTTCAAATCGGCCGCGGCGGGGGGACGCTGGTGATCGTCCTGGACTTCGGATACCTGCTCCTTCGTGGGCTGGCGATCACCTTGTGGATCAGTTGGCTGGCGCTGCTACTGGCGGCTGCTGTTGGGGCAATCGTGGGATTGGGAAGAACGGTGAAGTGGCTGCCCGTCCGGGTAATTGCCCAAGCGTACACCGAGTTCTTCCGTTCAATTCCGACACTGGTCCAATTGTTTTTTGTATTCTTCGGCATCACTTTCGTTCTTGACATCAACCTATCCCCGTTCGCCGCCGCCGCCATTGCCCTCGGTCTGGAAGGCAGTGCACTGATGTCGGAAGTCGTGCGCGGCGGCTTGCAGAGTGTCGGCGCGGGACAAAGACAGGCGGCGGCATCATCCGGTATGCGGTTCTGGCAAGTGGAATGGTACGTAGTTTGGCCTCAGGCGATCCGTGTGATGGTGCCGCCCGGAGTAGGCGTCTATGTATCGACTCTGAAATCCTCTGCGCTGGCCTCGGCGATCGGTTATGTGGAACTGACGAAGACGGGGATTCTCATCCGGGAATCGGTCCGGAACGAAACGGACGGTCTCTTGGTGCTCGTTGCCGTGGCCGTGTTGTACGTCATCGTCAATTTCTCGATTTCTCAGTTCGGCGCGGCGATTGAGAGGAGGACAAGATTTGTCAATTGAAGCGATGCCAACGGATCTGCCGAGCGGCGTAATCCTTGAGGTCGAAAAGGTCGTGAAACGGTTCGGCGAAAAGACCATCATCGACGGCATCAGCTTCAATGTCCGGCACGGAGAGGTTGTCGTGATCGTCGGGCCGAGCGGCACCGGCAAGTCGACCTTCTTGCGTTGTGTCAATGGTCTGGAGGACATTCAGGGCGGCCGCATCATTTTCGAAGGCCGAGAAGTTATCGCGAATGCAAGGAGCGTAGTCGCGCAACGCCGACGCATCGGAATGATTTTCCAGAACTTCAACCTCTATCCGCACCTGACCGCCCTTGAGAACGTAGCGCTCGCGCCGGTAAAGGTACTTCGCGAGACGCGAGAGTCGGCGACTGAACGCGCCATGGAGCTGTTCCGCAAGGTTCGGCTGACGCATCGTGCTTCAGCGTATCCCAGCGAATTGTCTGGCGGCGAACAACAACGGGTAGCAATTGCCCGCGCCCTCGCCATGAAGCCCTCTCTCATGATGTTCGATGAACCGACGTCCGCGCTTGACCCCGAAACTGTGGGCGACGTACTTTCCGTGATGGAAGAACTGGCTCTCGATGGTCGGACAATGCTCATCGTTACGCATGAAATGGCGTTCGCGGACCATGTCGGAGATCGCATGCTCTTCATGGACGAGGGAGCGATAGTCGAACAGGGACCGCCCTCAGAACTTCTGCGAAATCCGCAACACCAAAGAACTCGGCAATTCGTTGATTCCGTACTTGAACCAGGATCGCTGGCCCGGCAGAGACGGAAAAAGGCCGATAACCAGTCTCCGCCCCATACGAAGTAGCCAGCATCAACTCTACAACCAACGGAGTCTAGTCTTGATCTGTGACAACATCGAATGAAGAGAGCCACGCCGTGGAGGAGAAGGAATGCGCATAACGGACATCGAGATTTTTCCAATT
>CAZPXZ010000021.1:3217-42130 GCA_964590405.1 uncultured Rhodobacterales bacterium
GACCGGGAAACACTGCCATCATCCGCGTTCGCACTGACGAGGGCATCTCGGGAATTGGCGAGGCAGCCACGGAGCCCGCATACTACAATCAAACCTTGGGCAGCTTGCTCGACTGGCTGGGTGCGTACCGAAGCGCGCTCGTGGGCACCAATCCCTGCAACATCATTGGTGCGCACCGTATCATGAACGGCGTTTCCGGCGAGAATCCACCTGGATGCCAACCTGCCCGGGCAGCCATCGACCTTGCTCTCCATGACCTGATTGGAAAAGCCCATGGTTGTCCAGTCTACGAACTTCTCGGGGGTGCCTACCGAACGGAGTTCGGTTTACTCACCAACCTGTACGAGTTGACTCCGGGAGAGAAGGCTGCGGCGACCAGAGAATATGTTACGAAAGGCTTTCGCGGTCTGAAAATCAAGATCGGGCATCGGACATCATCTGAAGGACTGAGCGCGGAATCTCTGCTTTGGGAGAAGCAGAAGTTGCTGGCGGCTCTGGATGCGGCTCCAGAGAATGTGTACATCGATGCGGACCCCAACCAGTCCTGGGGAAACGCAAAGCTCGTCGTACGGACCGTCGGGGAAATTCTGGACAGGCAATTCTATCCCAACCTATCCATTGAACAGCCGCTTCATCACATGGACTTCAAGGGTCACGGGTTTCTTCGAAATACATTGAAAATCCCGGTCATTCTTGATGAATCGATCTCTTCGCCGCAGGCAATGCTCCAGGCCGTTAAACACGATGCCGCCGATCGCATCGTTCTGAAATTCAATCGAGTCGGAGGGCTCTGGCCCGCCATGAAAATCGCGCAAATTTGCGAAGCGGCTTCCATTGGGGTCAGCATAGACACGATGCCGTTCACCAGGCTCGGCGATACTGCGAACTGCCATCTGGCTGCAGTGATCCGGGACCCGTATCCCGTCGATGTTGAAGGACACCTGTGGTTCGCCGATACACCTACTTGCGGGGGCTTGGAGATTTGCGGCGGTCAGGCAAGGATCGGAGCCGATCCGGGTTTCGGTGTAGAAATCGATACTGAAAAGCTTGCCAAGATGAGAGTCCGGACCACCGGACCGGTCTGAGGGTCGGTTGCTCCAGTGGCAATCCCGCAGATCTGTCGAGTTTCTGCAGGTCGGAGTCCTCGGTCCCCTTTCGCCCATAGGCGAGCTATTGGAGCTGATTGTCCACAAGTTCTGGCCAAGAGAAATTCCCGACACATGGGGTTCCTGCGATTCTCCCGAAGCAAGGATTCATACCGGTCGAGAGGCAAGCGACGATAACTCTTGCGGAGAGTGGACAGAGTCGTCCGGTTTCCTGAGAGCCTTCGATTGAACTTTGACAGCAGCATTTCTTGGTTGCGGACGAGCCAAAGAGCTTCAAGACGGCGTATGCGCTGTGGCGCTGCATGCATTTCAGCGGGAGATTGTTCCCTCGGGCACTGAGGGCCGTTCTGAGTTTGCATTGTGGTTCCCGGCCCGTGCCTTCCAGCGTTCGGGTGGATTGCGTCAGGCGAGTTCCCGCACCGCGGAGAATAGCGGTTGTCCGTCGCAACCAGGATCGACAATTCGGGAGACATGTCCCTCGAGTTGCGTTTGCAGCCCACGTCGCACGCCCTCGACAGGTCGTCCAGCATCGCGCACAGCACCATGCCCCGCCGCGGCTGCAGACGGCCCGCATCCCGCGAATGTTCCTCGCCCGTGCGCGGCCGGCCCCGCTTGCGCTCAGGCTCCGTGCGCATCGCTGGCTTCGGCGCCGGCGTCTCCGGCGCCTGTTCGCAGTTGAATCCCGCGAATTGCAGCCCGCAAGATGCCATCCCAAGGCGCGACCCACCGGCGCTTCATGCAACCGCTTTGGCCAACGACATCGCATTGGCAATAGACCGGGGACTCGTCGAAAGGGTCCCATCGGCTCACGGTTGCCGAGTCGACCGGATAAGCCTAGAAATAGGGAACGAGTCAAGCGTTTGCCCGGCCGGTGGTCGGCTAGCAGTCGAACGGGTTTCCTCAATTGTTCGTGGTTGAGGTCATCAAAGACTCTCAGTTTGCAACGGTCCCGAACGATCAATTGTCAGCGAAGTAGCCGAGAAGACAAGAAACCATGGATCAGGCCAACAGTCTCGACATGTTCAAACCTAGTCGCCTGCAGCTTCCCTAAGCAAACTACCTGCGCAGCCACGGTCAGAGAACGCCGAACTCTTCATAGACATCCTTCAGCAACCTTCCATCCAGCAGCGCCCTCTGCGACTTGTCCTCGGCTGCGAGTTTCTCCCGGCCGCCTGCGATGACGGCGTCTTCGAGGTCTCGGGGAATGATGATGCAGCCATCCGCGTCACCGAACACGATGTCTCCGGGGTGGACGAGCACACCTCCCACTTCGACCGGTACGTCGATCTCGATCACCTTGCCCCGACCCTGACTGTCGAGCGGAGCGATTCCCCCGGCGAACACGGGAAAGCCCAGTTCCCGGACATGCAGGATGTCGCGCACGTAGCCGTCCATCACCGCCCCGGACGCGCCACGCATGGTCGCGGCAGTACTCAGCAGCCCGCCCCAGGGTGCAATCCGTCCCGTCTTGCCACAGGCCGCTACGGCAACATCGCCCGGGCCCAAGCTGTCCACCAGTTGAATTTCGAGCGCATAGTGGTTCTCGTCAGGCCCCGGCCGCGCGTACACGTCCGCATACAGCATCGTTCGCGCCCGACCCACGAGCTTCAGCTGTTCATCCAGCGGTCGAATACCTGGCGGCAGCGCCAGCCCTGTGTGCCCCAGTTGGTCCAGCACATCCGATATCAGCGCACAGAAGAACCCGTCCTGCAACTCCGCGACCGCCTGATCAACTTGTCCGTCGATGGCCTTCGGCATGTCTCTATCGTTCATGGTGTCTCGCTCCCTGTAGCAATTGCCGGACTGCACCCAAACGGGTAAGCGGTACAATGTCAACCGCTCGTTGGTTGTTTCGGTGGCCCGAACAGGGTCATGACTTCCCGAACCTGTACGCTCCGGCTGCACTTCCCGTGCAGGCGTTGGGGCCTCGTAGGAAGTGCGTGGGAAAACTATGTCATCCTTCTTCTCCCTGAGACCACCATCACGGGATGTGGAGCAGGACGGCGGCCGAACCAGCAACCGGCCTCATGCGCTAACATTGTGGGACGGTCCGGCTGCAGTGTCGCTTGCGGAGGAAGGAACTCCGGACGGCGCACTGCCCGGCCCCTCCGGACGTGGCAATCGCGGTTTGCGCGCATGATCCACGAGGGGACCAATCTCCCCGCCGAGACCGCCTTGGCCCTTGTCCCAGGAGGATTCACCCCGGAGACCCAATGTGAAGAATGGACACAGAACTCAAAAGGATGTGAGATGACTGGAAACCATGCCATCCCGCCACTCGTTCAGAACGAATTCCGAGGACGCTTCGGGATTGCGCGAGCCGAGATCAACCCGCCGGAGGGAATGTTCGTACGCACATGGGGCAGCGCCACCCATGACATAGCGGACGGTCTGCACAGGCCGCTCCACGCAACCTGCCTGACAGTCTTACCGGCAGATGGAGGGTCTCCTGTCTATCTCCTGACCGTAGACCTGATGGTCTGGCTTTCCAGGGAAGACGAGGAAGGCATTCGCCTGCCCCTGGAAACAGAATTCGGTACCATACCAGGTGCACTGATCCTCCATGTCTCGCACAGCCACGGCGCGCCGTTCACCGACCCTGCCCGTGCCTCCGCCCCGGGGGGCCACCTGATCGGTCCGTATCGCGAGAAGATCCTGGCGGCGTGCCGACAGGTCATAGCCCGGTCCCGCGAGACCGCGACACCGGCAACCCTGAGCTGGGCATCCGGACGGTGCGGCCTGGCCTACGACCGCGACCTTGTGCTCCCTGAAACCGGCGAGATCATCTGTGGCCTCAATCCGGACCGGGAGGTCGATGACACGCTGATCGTGGGGCGAGTGACCTCCACTGCCGGCAGTATCGTTGCCACACTGGTCAATTATGCCGCGCATCCAACGTCGTTGGGCGGCGGCAATCGACTTGTCTCGCCGGACTATATCGGTGCCTTGCGAGAACTGGTGGAACGCGAGACCGGCGGCGCAATTTGCGTATTTCTCCACGGCGCAGACGGCGACCTGACACCCCGACGCAGCTTCGAGGACGATGTTGAGGCCGCCGATCAGAACGGCCGCGAATTGGGATACGCAGCACTATCCGTGCTTGCGGGAATGTTCCCTCCCGGACATCGCATGGCGTTTGCAAGGCGAGAGGAATCCGGCGCGACACTTGGCCGATGGCGATTGGAGGCCTCGGAGCCCGACGAAGCCTTTGCCGTCCGATGCGATACCGTACGGCTGAAACTTGCCGCGATGCCATCGATCGAAGAATGCAGGGATGCGGTAGCACACGCACCGGACGGCTTTGAGCGCGAACGCGCGGAACGCCGGCTCGCGATCCGCGAGAAGGTTGACCAGGGAGATTCTCATGACCTCCCGATCTATGTCTGGCGCCTCGGGCGGTCGGCACTTGTGGGCGCGCCGGTAGAGTTCTACAGCGATGTTCAGATCGCACTGCGCCAGCGCTTCCCCGATATCACGGTTGCAGTTCTCGATGTCTGCAACGGTTTCCTGAATTATCTCCCGCGCGAGGCTGATTATGCGCGCGATACATATCCTGTCCGGATCGCGCTATTCGCGAAGGGCAGCATGGAGCGCGCCCGAGACAAGGCCGCCGAGATGATCGCTGCACTTTTCTGATCTCATCGAGCCATCCCGCGGCGAAATACTTCCGGGGAATGCGTTGTGCTCATCCGTACCGCTTCCGTCCCGGCCCTGGCACAATCAGTCTGCAACTGCGCCCGCACACGGTACGTGTCCTGTGTTCGCAGCTGATCGACCTCTCGATGAAGCCGCTGCAAGCCGGAAACAGCCGGCGAAACGCACTGCAATCCACACGCTTGACCTCGCTTGAACAGGATCAGGTCGCAAAGCGGACACCTGTTTCGGGCAGAGACGATCGACGGATGTCCGATGGGAGGATGTGGACAATCCGGTGAGACTTGCGGACTACCTGCAGGTTTGGGCGACCCGATCAGACAAGTCCCTCGCCCGCGAGCGCATCGGCGATGATCCTTCGTATGTCGCGCTGGGGCGCATAACCCAGAATGGAACGCGCCCTGGCGATGTCGTGAGCGATGCGAATGGGCGGCCCTGGAATTCTCACTTCAACGTACGGCAGACCCGTCGCTTCATGAAGTGCTTCGACGGCGGTGCGGTACGAGAAGGGGGCCGGCCCACTGAGATTGAAGACTTGACCGACAGCCGACCGGTGAGTCAGCATCAGGTCGATTCCGGCCACAACATCCTTGACGTCGCACATGTGAAATTCGTAGGGCTCGCCGTCTTCATCGAGTGCCAGGAGGAGAGTCGACGCGGGTTCAGATCGGCACACTGCATCGATCGCCGCAACGCTTTCCGGACGGCCGAGTGCGGTGAACAGATCGCGCATGGGGGCAACGAACATGAACCGGCCGGACCAGCCGTCGGGTCGGAGAATCTCCTCGGACCTTGCGATCAGGGCGAAACGCGCGACGGTCGTGGGAATGCCGTGGGCCCTATGGTAGTAGAACGCAAACCGCTCATTGGTTTCCTTTGTCAGCCCATAGAAACTGTACGGACTGAGTGGATGTGGCTCGTCGATTGGCAGGTAGCTGGCCTTGAGAGAGGGATACACTTCGTCGCTGCTCGCAAGAAAGAAGCGCTCCAGCTTGCAGCCCTGTTGAACAATCTCGTCCAGGAGGTAGAACGTCCCGGCAATGTTCTGCTCGAACAGCTTGCGATCTGCGGACGCGTCCCACAGCATCACGGCGGCAAGATGGGCCACGCGGAGGACGCCGGAAACGGCCTCCGAAACCGCACCCCGGTCCGTCAGCGACCCTTCGACAAGCTCCACATCTTTCGACTTGAGCGCCGCGAGGCCCGGATCACCTGGCAGTACGAGCGCACGGATGCGGTCGCCCCTGGCCTCGCAGGCGTCCACCAATTCCCGACCAACCCGGCCGGTTGCGCCCGTTATCAAAGTTGTCATCGCTGGGTCATCTCCTGATTTCCTGACTCGCCGCCGAAACTGTTCACCGGAATCGCGGCGCCGGTCTCACGGCTGAAGAAGCGCAGTCGCGCGGGATCCACCGAGAACCCGATGGGATCTCCCGGTTGCACCTGTTCCGCAATGGCAGGAGCGAGCCGCGCAATAAATTGCGAGTCACCGGCGGAGACGGTTGCCAACGCCTCGTGACCAAGATCCTCGACCGCGAAAACCACGCCGGTGAAAGCGAGGTCGGCCTCGTCACCGGATATCTCGATGTCCTCCGGGCGAAAACCGACGAAAACGGTCTCGCCGGCGACAGCCAGCTTCTCCCGTGCGGGCGCTGGACAGGGAACATTTGCCCCGTCCCCGACCAAACGTGCCGCTTCGCCATCCTGTTCCAATCTACAGGTCACCATGTTCATCGGTGGCGTGCCGACAAATCTCGCAACAAACACGTTCGCGGGGTAGCGATAGAGCTGGCGCGGTGGATCGATTTGCTGGATCTTTCCGTCATTCATGACAACAATTCTGGTTCCCATCGTCATCGCTTCGCTCTGGTCATGGGTAACGTAGACCGTCGTAACCCCCAGCCTCCGCTGCAGTCGCGTGATTTCGGAACGTGTCTGCACCCGCAGTTTGGCGTCCAGATTGCTCAGCGGTTCGTCCATGAGGAAGAGCTTGGGCTCACGAATGATGGCGCGGCCGAGGGCGACACGTTGACGTTGGCCACCGGATAGCTGGCCCGGCTTGCGACCGAGAAGACGTGTCAGGTCGAGCGAATCCGCCACCTGACGAACGAGCGAATCAATTTCCTGTTTGGGAACGCGTCGCAGGCGAAGCGCATAGGAAAGATTCTTGTGCACATTCATGTGCGGATAGAGCGCATAGTTCTGGAACACCATGGCCACGTCGCGGTCACGCGGAGAGACATGGTTGACAATCCTCTCGTCGATCCAGATTTTCCCTTCGGTCACATGCTCCAGTCCGGCGATCATGCGCAGCGTGGTCGACTTGCCGCAGCCAGACGGACCCACCAGAACCAGGAACTCGCCCTCCTCGACTGTGAGGTTGATCCCGTCAACCGCCAAGTGGTCCGGATAGCGCTTGGTAACATTCTCGAGTTGGGCAGTAGCCATGATTCTCCCCGTCAACCCTTGATGCCGCCGGCCGTCAGGCCGCGAACCAGGTACCGCTGCAGTGCAAGAAAGATGACGGCGGCCGGGAGCGTAATGATCGTCGCGGCAGCCATCACCTGGTCCCACGGCGTGACGAACTCGCCGGAAAACGAGGCAAGGCCGAGTGAAACGGTCCAGTTGTCCGGCTGACGAATGAACATGCGAGCAAACAGGAATTCATCCCATGAAATGATGAAGCAGAACAAGAATGTCGAAGCGAGTCCCGGCAATGACAGTGGCAGGGTGATTCGAAACAGTGTTTGGATGCGCGAGGCGCCGTCAATCAGCGAGGCTTCCTCGAGTTCCACCGGAATAGCGTCGAAGAAAGCCTTGAGAAGAACTGCCGCGACCGGGATCAGGAAGGCAAGATAGGCAATCGACAGCCCGAACAGACTGTTCAGCAATCCGAGCTGGGCAAAGAAGATATACATTGGTAACGCAAGGAGGATTGCCGGGAACATCTGGGTCGCAAGAAGTGCGACTTGAGACGCTTGACGACCGCGGAAGCGAAAACGAGAAAGTGCGTACGCCGCGAGAGCACCAAACAGGCAGGCGAAGAACGCCGTCGCGATGGACACCCCGGCGGAGTTCCATAGCCACTGCGCAAGTCCGGTTTCCTCGAAGAGTGTCAGGTAAGGAGTAAAGACCGAGTCTGAGCTCGGAAGGATCTGCGGCGGGAACTCGAAGATCTCGGTACTCGGACGGATCGAGGTGACGAACATCCAGTAGAAGGGGAATACTCCCACCGAGCACAGTAACAGGATCGTGGCGGCAACGACCACACGTCCGGCCGCCGCTGTAATGCGCGGCATGACGCTCTCGACACTGCGCGATGTGCCGGGGTCAGGCATTTTCCCGCTCGCGCGACATCAGGATATAAGCCGAAGTCAGGATGATTGACATGGCCAGAAGCAGCGCGCCCATTGAGAACGCCGAACCGGCCCTGAAGAAACGGAACGCCTCAAAGTAGATATGCACGACAAGGGCATTGGTGGCACCAGCCGGACCGCCCTGGGTCATCAGGAAAATGAAGACAAAATTGCCGAAGCTCCAGATCAGGAGCAGCAGCACAACGATCGCGAGAACCCGACGCAATCCGGGCAGCGTGATGTCGAAGAACCGGCGCACCGGGCCAGCACCGTCGATCCCCGATGCTTCGTAGAGATCATCGCTAATCGTCTGCAATCCCGCGAGCAGCAGGAGGGCGGCGAACGGGTATGTCTTCCATACATTGACCAGAATGATGGCCAGAAGTGCGAACTGAGGGTCGCTCAGCCATTTGGGGGTCGCGGTTACCCAGGGCAGGAGCAGCAAGCCGAAGTTCACGACGCCGAAATCCGGGTTGTACATCCATTGCCAGACCAGGGCGGCGACGACATGTGGAACGGCCCAGGGAAGGATTACCAGTACCCGGACAAACCCCCGCCCGAAGAACTCCCGGTCGAGCACCAGCGCTGCTGCGATACCCAGAACGACGCTGCCGATAACTGTTCCGCCCGAAAACAGAATCGTGACCCAGATCGCGTTCCAAGTATCCGGATCGGCAAGCACCGACCCGTAGTTCAGGAAGGTCAGGCCGTCCTTGAACCCGAGTCCGATCATGCGGCTGTCGGTCAAGCTGATCCGGAGGCCCCAGACCAAGGGCGCGATCACCAGTACAAAGATGACGATGAGCACCGGCCCAAGCATGACGGCCGGAAGCCACCGATCCTGGCGGTCGGCGTAATCAGCGGGTCGCATGAACGGTCCGGGATCGATGCACTGCTGTGAATCCGCCTATGGAGGGATGCGCCAGCCGCACAGTCCCTCTACGGCAGAGACCGGCCTATCCTTCCACTGACCCGGGACGGAGGTTGCTCCTCCGTCCCGGGAATTCTCGGGTTTCCTAGCTGCCGATCAGCGCTTCGACCTCGGCCTGGGCTTCGTTCAGCGAAGCCTCGATCGGCGCATCGCGGTACAGGATCTCCTCGATCTTGTCGGCAATGATCTTGAGGATCTCGTTGCCGTAGGCCTCAAGTCCCTCCGGCATGATCGACACTGCATACCTGTCCGAGGCTTCCTGGAACGTCGCGAACCACGGGTTCTCATCCAGATAACCTTCCGGCAGGCTCCCGAAGCGCGGCGACACGGTGTTCGTGATCGATACCATCTCCACCTGCCACTCCGGGTTCTGCATGAATTCGATCAGCTTGAATGCCGCTTCAGGGTTCGCTGCCCCCCGCGGAACGGACCAGATCTGGAACGCAGAAGCCGTGAGATGACCGGGCCACGGCATCAGCGCCGTAGCAAGCTTTGAGGTAATTTCCGGTGCTTCCTGACGGGCAAAACCCATCATCCACGAGCCATCAAACAGCACCGCCACCTTCCCCTGCCACCACATCTGGCGATAGGTGGACTTGTCGACGTCGCGGGGCATGACACCCGCATCGAACATTGCCTTGAAATTTGCGATCGCTTCGACGTTGCTTGGATCGTTCAGCGTCGGCACACCATCCCTGGCAAAGCTGCCACCGCTGGCGATCACCCATTGCGCTACGTCCATGTAGGTTTCGACGTAGCTGCCCGGCTTGACCATGGCCGCATAGCCGAATTGCTCCGGGGGATTGGTGAGTGCCTGCGCCATGGCCATGAAGTCTGCCGGGTTGTCCGGGAAATCCTCATAACCGGCCGCCGAAAGCAACTCCGCGTTGTAAAACGGAATGTAGTTGGCAACCATATGGATGACGCCGTAGGTCTTTCCGTCCGAAACGATCGGGGACGCGAACTGGGCAGGAGTGAATGTCTCTTCATTGATGTCGGATTGCGCCATGTACTCATCGAGCGGGAGAAGCAGATCATTCCGCAGGTAGTCGCCAATATTGAGATTCGTGAGATGAATGACATCGGGAGGCGCCCCGGAACTGATCTCCAACATCATCTGGTCGGCATAGGCGCCGTAGGACAGGTTGTATCCTTCCACCTTGATGTCGGGGTTTTCCGCCATGAACGCTTCGATGACCTTGTTCATCCAGACTTCGTTGCCCGGTTCACCGAACCACCAGCTCGGGAGCCTGAGCGTGGTTTCCTGGGCGGTCGCGGAACTGACGGGTACGAATACCGCACCGGCAGCGACAACAACCGCCACCGCGGCAGCCCGCAATAATCGGAATGATTGCATGTGATTTCCTCCATTTCGTCGTGTTGATGACCGGCTCGCAAAGTCGGGTCCGGCGCGCAGCTTAGTGCATTGCACATCCGTACACCAACCGCACGACCGACATCACGGGACCGTGCAGAGTGACGGCTGAACCCACGCCGAGATACTCTCGAAGGAGAAACTCTCGGTCGCGAGGAGCCCGGACGTCCCGATTCCTCAATCCTCTGGAATTGCCGGGAAACGACATTCCATGGCCCTTGACCGGCCGAAAGATCCTCGACTCGCACAGAAGTCGGCCCCTGCACCCGAAACGGCTGCCTTCCGGGACCCGGTCCGACTCGTGGCACTCGCCAGCTGTTGAACCGTTGACGGGTTGACTCCCCGGGAAGAGCCATGACTCGACGACGTTTTCCTGCTGGACCAGGGTCCGTCTCCAGAATCCGATCGCAGGGAACGTGCAGCCGCCCTGCAATTGCCGCCGCGAGCACGCGATGCCCTTCCTGCACACGGCTGTCGGCGTATTTCCTTTCCTGCACTCAGCGATTCCACCCGGTTGAAAGGTGGAGCGCGCCCCTATCGTGCGGCGGCTTGCCGGATGGCGTCGGCAGTAAAGGGAAGTCGTCGGAGGCGAATTCCGGTCGCATCGAACAGCGCGTTTGCGATCGCGGCAACGGCCGGACCCGAAGCTGCCTCTCCGGCACCCACCGACCGGGTGTCAGGATCGTCCAGAACGATAACATCCATGAGCGGAATATTGTCAAAGCGAAGAACAGGATACGACAGCCAGTCCCGCGTCTGGATGCCGTCCCGATCCCACGTAACCTCTTCATGGAGGGCCCAGCTCGCGCCCTGCAGAAAGCCTCCCTCGATCTGGGATTTCAGCCCGTGTAGATCGATGACTCTTCCCGCGTCCGCCACCAGTACGGCTCGATCAAGCCGCACCGTGGCATCCTCCGAAACCGATAGATCGACGCAGACCGCAACGCGCGCCATAGCGTTCTTGTACTGCGAATAGGCGAAACCGCGACCGGCCATGCTTCCAGGCAACGGGAGTTCCTGCACAGCGTCATCGAGACTGTCAAGAAGCGCAACTGCACGCGGATCGTCCAGATGTGCACGGCGCAACGCGAGTGGGTCGAGACCCTCCGCGTGCGCGATCTCGTCCATGAAACTCTCGATCGCGAACACGTTCGCCGCAGCGCCAAGGCAGCGAAGGGCCGAGGTCCGGTGCGGCAGGTCGACCACCAGGTTCTTGACGAAGCGCGTCTCGGGAATGGCGTAAGCCGGGTGGAGATTCCGGTGCATTCCACCCTGACGGCTCATATTGGGCTTTGGCGGGCCCGGAGGGATCGAATCTCGACGAAACCGGTTGGCAAGCAGGTTGGCCGGTCCCGCACGCCCGGGTCCCGCACGCGGCCTACCCCGATAGGTCCCGCTGATGGCTTCCGCGGAGAACCGAAGGATCCGTCCCTTGCCATCCGTCCATGCCGCAAGTTCCACAGCCTGGGGAGGACCGAAGGGCTCCCAACAATGCTCGTCCTCGCGGCTCCATTTCAGGAGGACCGGACGGTCGGGCAAGGCCATGGCGACCAGTACCGCCTCGAATGCGGCGTCATCCGCACCGTTGTGCCCGTAGCACCCGGATCCAGGCGCATAGGTGAGTTCAACCTGATCCATCGCAAGACCGAGACTCTCGGCGATGCTCTCCCGCAGCACGTAGATTCCCTGGCTATGCGTGGTGACCGCAAGCCGTTCACCGTTCCATCTTGCCATACCCGCAGAGGGTGCGAGTGCCCCGTGCAGTGTGAAGGGACGTTGGTAGCGGGCAGCATGGTCGGGCCCGGGCGGGAGCGGCGGAACGGGACCCCTGCCCGGTTCTCCGTTGCGTACCGGGAGCCTGATCGCGTTGTCCTGCCTCAACTCGGCGAAGATACACCCGTCCGGCAAGCCGCCACCCGAAGCCCAACGGCACGCGGTCCCCAGGCGTTCCACAGCCCTGACCACCGGCCACTCAAGCGGGCCCGCGACCGCCAGGAAACTGCCGTCGCGGATCACGTGGATCCCCTGGGCTTCGAGTTCCGCGATGATCGTTTCGGGTGCATCCGCCAGTCTTGCCCGGGCGTGGGGAGGACGAATCATCCGTGCATGGAGCATTCCCGGCAGTTCCATGTCATGGAGAAACTCGTACCGACCGCAAACCATTGCAGCGAGACCACGCATGGGCGGCGCCGCCGGGCTCCGCCGGGGTGGCATCCATTCCGCCTGGAGATCGACCGGGCATTCCAGATCCGCTTCCTCCAGCAGGTCGAGAAGCGGAATGGGCCGGTTGGACCCTGGCCCATGGACGGCACCGGCATCCAGACGCCACTCGCCGGGTTGCCCGCCCATCCGCTCGGCCGCCCTTTGCATGGCGCGCGCCCGGAGCGTTGCGCTGGCGAACCGTATGGCGGTCCCGGACTGCTCGACGGAGTTGCTGCCCGAGGTCATTCCTTCATCCGGACTCCTGCCGGTCCGGACCGGCGCAATGACGATCCGGTCATGCGGGACGGTCAGTTCCTCATGGGCGATTTCGGCCAATGCAGTCGAGATCCGCTGACCGAGGTCCACCTTGCCGGTGTGGATGACCAGATGCCCGTCCTGCAGGCCGAGCCAGTCAGACACCTGCGGATGCCGGTCCAGGCTCATCGGGTTTCCGATGCGATCTCGACGGCGCGGAGGACCCTCGGATGGGAGCCGCAGCGGCAAAGATGCCGTGCGAAGGCCGCCTTGGCCTCCTCGCGGGCGGGCATCGGATTCCGGTTCAGCAATCCGGCTGCCGCCACCACCAGACCGGTCGTGCAATAGCCGCACTGCGCAGCAGCCACCTCGATGAAAGCCGCCTGCACGCGCGCACCGACCCTGGTCGAAGCCAGGCCTTCCACCGTGAGGATTTCGCGGCCGGCAAAGGCCTCGGCGGGCGCGACGCAACTCATGACGGCCTCTCCGTCGGCCAGCACGGCACAGGCACCGCACTGTTCAAGTCCGCATCCGAACTTGGCGCCCTTCAGCTTCAATTCGCCGCGAAGAACATGGAGGAGCGGAGTGTCCGGATTCGAGCGGATTGCATGGTCCTGGCCATTGATTCGGAGTGTGAGGCTCATGGAGCAACCCGCTCCCAAACCACTTGAAGGTCCACGTCAGCCGATCGGAACAGGTTCATCACGGGGCAACGGTATTCCACGTTGCGCTTCAGCCTGTCGAACCGCTCCTGCGGCTCGTTGGTATGCACCCGGATCCGCATTCTGACCCAGTTGAAATAGGGACGAACTCCGGGCACCCCCCGGGAACCGCGCTGGTCAACCTCGCCATTCGCTTCCATGTCGACAGCGGTGTAACCGAAATCCATGGCTTCCGCACAGCGGTTGATGATCACACCCTCGCAACCGAGCAGCGAGGAAAGGCACATTTCCAGGGGTGTGGGCCCGGTGTTCGTTCCCCTCTCATCCGTCACCAGCACGTGGTCGCGCACCATCATGACCGTACGCGTGGCAGCTTCGTTCCGGGCGCTGACACGGCGAATGCCGATTGCCTTCTTCCCGGGATCCACCGATGGCGGCAAGAGGTCCGGGTCCGTCATACTTTCATCTCCAGGATGTCGAGGCCCCGGTTGCGGTCGAGAAGGTAGATTCTGCCCGCCTCGTCGACATCGACATCATTTGATTGAGGCGGAGTTCCATCCGGCCCCGCCGGGGGGATGTAATGCGCGACCTCCACCGGCAACCGAGGATTGGCCAGGTCCAGCACGCGGAGACCACCTGCAAACCAGGCGGCAAAGATCAGGGTGGAATCGAGCCGCTCGCGATACTGGTGAGCGCCGAACCGGATGCCCTGCTGACCTGCCCAGGGGCTCGCCCGCTCGGAGAGGTCCCAGGCCGCGACCGGTTCGATCCGATCAAGATCGGAAACATCCAGCACCCATAGAAACCCGTGCAGCCGTCCGGGAAGGTGATCATGTTCCTCGTCGATGGCCACGGCATAGCGTCGTCCGCCGATGGTGTTCTCCAGGGGCATCACCGTATGCGTGGGCTCGGGGATCGCCTCGGGGAAACGATAGGCTCCCTTGACCGACAGCCGGGACATGTCAAACGCATCGAGAACGCGGATGCCGGCATGCCACACCGCCGCCCAGAGTTCATCGCCACAGCGCATGGCATGATGCAGACGGTGGCTGTAGCCGGTCCAGCCGGGTGTCTCGCCTCCCGCCAGGTGCTGGCCCGGCAGGTGCCAGCGGGATACCTCCACTGGGTTCGCGGGATCGGAGATCAGGTAGTTGACGAGAATGTTGCCGACATACCCATCCATCTCGGTGGAGATGTAGGCATAGCGCGAGTCCATGTCGAAGCGGTGGACACCAAAACCGTGAGTCCGGACGTAGGAGAGAAGCCTCGGCGAGGCCTTGTTCGAGATATCCCAGACCCGGAACCCGCCCGATCGGTAGCCGCGCGCCACCGCCTCCTCCAGGACCGGAATGTCCTCTTTCGCCACCCCCAGTCGGCGCGCGATTTCCCCATCGCCCGCCCCCGCTCCCAACTCGGACCTGAGTTCGGCGATCCTCGCACCCTTTCGGAGAAAGTGACGGCGATCCTGTTCGACGTTGGTGATCATCACGTCGCCGGATACCCGCACCTTGTGGGTGTGCGACCAGGGGTCGGGAGGCTCAATATGGCTGACAACACGGGGACGGGTGGGGTCCCGAACGTCGATGATCGACGTTCCCATGGGCGGCTTCATGTGCCCGACATAGGCATGGCCGTCCTGCACAACAACCTGCCCGCCACCGGGGATGTCCAGTCCGCCCAAACGGGTGATGTTCCGGGACAACCGGTATTCGATCTCTCTCTTCATGTCCGTCGCACCTGCTTCCGCTTGTGACGCCGCCTCAGGATCACCGGCAGGACGAGCGAAGCCGCCAGCGCCAACCAGAGCGCGTTGCCAAGTCCGGACGAGAAGAGGGCCATGACATCCCCATCCGCCTTCTTGAGCGCTCGCAGGAAATAGGTTTCGAGAAGCGGTCCGAGAATCACCCCGATCAGGATCGCCGCCACGTGGTAGCCGGTGCGCCGTGCAATATAGCCCAGGACCCCGAAGGCCAGTGCCAGATACATGTCGAACATGTACTCACGGGGGACGAAACCGCCTACCAGCGTGAAGGAAATGATGAGCGGCGCCAGGTAGATGGTCGGGATGGTGGTGACGTGGCTCATGTAGCGGCTGAGTGGCAGGATCGTGAAAATCATCATGAGGTACGCGACCGCCATCACCATGAACATGCCGTAGCCGATCTCGGGTTGACGCTCGAACAGTGAAGGGCCGAAATTTACGCCGTGGAACTGCATTACCACCAGCATGATGGCCGCAGTGGCGCCGCCCGGAATGCCGAGGACCAACAACGGCACCAATGTGCCGGAAGTGACACCGTTGTTTGCGGATTCCGGCGCGATCAGACCCTCGGGATGGCCGGTCCCGTATTTCTCCGGGGTTCGCGAGAATGTGCGTGACTGCTGGTAGGCCACAAAGCTGGCAATGGAGGCGCCGGCACCGGGGATTACGCCGATAACGAGCCCGATCAGGCTGGTCCAGGCGATGTGCCACCAGCGGCGGATCGCAATTCCCACTCCTTCGAGCGTGTCGTGCCAATTGGGGTTGCGCGGCTCCGCGTCGTCGCTGACGATCACCCGCTTCTCGATGATGATGAATGCCTCGGAGACGGCGAAGAGCCCCACCAGCGCCGGGATGAGTGGCACGCCGTCATAGAGTTCGAGGAATCCGAATGTGGCCCGGGGCGTGGCATAGACAACATCGGTGCCGATGGCGCCGATCATCAGGCCGAAGAAGCCGGCGATCAGCCCCTTCAGCATGTCCTGTGCGGCAATCGAGGCAATGAGCGAAATACCGAACAGCATCACAACGATCATTTCCACCGAGTGCATATAGAAGCCAACGCGGGCAAGGACCGGCATGGTTGCGAGGGCAATGACAGTAGTGAGCAGACCGCCCAGGCAGGAGGCAACGAACGAGATCGACAGCGCCTGCTGCCCCTTTCCCGCCTTCGCCATCGGATAGCCGTCCAGCGGCGTCGCCGCGGCACCCGCCGTGCCGGGAATATTGACCAGAATCGCCGGGATTCCGGCCCCCATCCGTGCCGCGCAATAGAGAGTGACCATGAAGACGAGCCCGGTCTCAAGTTCCATCGCTAGCGTGAGCGGCATCAGGATGATAATGGTATTCGCAGCGCTGAACCCGGGTATGCCCCCGACGATCAAGCCCAGAAAGATGGTGGGTACGATCACCCACCAATAGCTGATGGTCTCGAAGAAAACACCAGTCAGGATTGCTGCCACGCTATCCATGGGGCAGCACCGACTTCATCCAGATTTCAAACCAGCCCCGTGGAAAGCGCGTGTCGAACACCCAGATGAACACCGCCCAGCCGATCAGGGCGATTAACGCCGACAGACCGACTATGCGCCCCAGGTGCCGGCCCTTCGACAACACCGCCATGCTGAGGAGAAGAAACAGGAACGTGGCCAGGGTAAATCCGAGAGAGTCGACAAATACGCAGTATCCGAAGGTCGCCGCAAGTAGTCCTACGCGGCCGGTTCGCCAGTCCTCGGTGCTGACAAGATTGCGAAAGCCGAGCGAGCCCTCACCATTGCGGATTTTGAGAACGGAAATGACGAGGAACAGTCCGCAGACGCCCAGCAGGACTCCGCCCACGAGGAATGCGCTTACCTGCGCTGTCCAGGGAGAACTCCAGATCGTTGTGAAGTAGTAGAACGTGAACACGATCGCGAGGACCGGGATCACGAGTTCGCCGCCAAACTGGCGTGGTGATTTCCGCTCTCCGGGTGTCATTGCGGGCCTCCAGCCAAGTTGTCCGCGTCGCCTCGCCCGACACATCCTTCCGGCCCCAGGGAACAGATATTCTCCCGGGAAGCACAGATCTTGCACAACCTGTGGATAATCTGTCGAGACTCCGGGGATTTGCCTACCATGCTGCCGCCTGACAGGGCCGATTCTGTCGGGTTGCGAATCATGTCCGCAAGAACCGGGAACAGCGCGGACCGACGGAGGAAACCGTCGGTCCGCTGCGGATCAGGCGCCGCTCAGAAGCGACTTGTACTTTGCGCCGAGATCCAGCATGGCCTGCTTGAACGCAGCGCATTCCTCGATGCCACCGTAGTTGAGATACTCAGGCGTACCCTTGGCAGCGACATAGGCGTCCAGGAGCATCGGATCCTCGAAGGCTTCGGCGAAGGTCCGGGTCAGCACTTCGAATCTGTCCGGATAATCGTCCGCTGCCTTCCTGTGGACCGCAAACGCTCGCGACGAGAGCATCTCCGGGAGGTCGGTGCCATAGACGTCGTTCATGCTTGGCGCGTTGTTGAGCGCTTCCCCAACCCGGTTCTCTCCGAAGATCAGGAGTGTCTTCACCGCGTCGCCCGCGGCAATCACCGATCCAGAAGTCAGCACGGAGAAGTCCACCTCGCCGGTGACCGCACCGGCGACCGTGTTCTTGCCGCCAGAGAGCGGAATCAGGTTGAATTGCGCACCAGTGTGCTCACCCAGGGACAGGAGACCGATCGAAGCCGGATGCGCCATTCGACTCGTGCCGACATTCAGCTTGCGCTTCTTGCCCTCGGCGATGATGTCGTCCATTGTCTGGAGCGGGCTCTCGGTGCCGACGAACAGGCAGCACGGATCAGTGTCCACACGGCCGAAATAGAAGTAGTCATCGATATCGAAACTCGGGGCCTGCATCGCCCAGTTCAACACTTCGGGTCCCATGTTGCCGAAAATCAGGCTGTAGCAATCGGGCGTCTCCTTGCCCATGTAAACCTCGTAACCAACGCGTCCCGATGCGCCGGGGAAGAAGCCGGGCTCGAATTCGGCGCCGAGTTTCTCCTTCCAGATGCTGATAAAGGCACGGAAGTTGCGGTCCGCGCCCCCACCTTCGCGGGTCGGAATGATCACTTTGATATTTCGCTCGGGGTAACCGGCGGCCCGAACGACATGTGGCGCTGCCAGCATGGCAGCGGCGGCGATACCCGTCTTCAGAACTCCGCGCCGATTGATATGCTCCAACATTTTCTCCTCCTTGTTGATTTTGCGCCCAACTCCATTTCCCGCCTGCCTGCGCCGGGCAGCGGAAGTTGTCCCTCTTCCGGCTTCGATCCCGTCCCCGGGTCCTACGTCTCCAGCAACACGGGCGGAAACAGTTCCCTGGGGTCGACCTGTCGCGCGGCCAGAAACTGTGCGGCGGAATAGCGGCAGATGGTGGATAGTTCTTCCAGATTGCGCCGAAAGCCATACGGCCAGAAATCCGCCCCGAACGCCTCGATGGTCTGCTCCATCGACGCTCCGAGCCAAGGCAACGAAAGACGGTTCGCGTTGCCGAGCCAGACGGCGCGAAGCCGCTCCAGCGCCAGGTCCTTTGCCCTCGCCAATGCCTGATACAGCGCCATGGGCAGCCACGGATGGGCCCTCGCCAGAGATTTCCGCACCCCGATGAGGTGCATGATGGGGAAGAAGCCGGTCCTGGCGTGGTATTCACGCTCTGCCACCTCGTAATCAGGCAGCAGTCTCACGATCCGGGGATCGCCGTCGAGAAAGGCCCGAGGCGGCTTTGGTGCCAGGAGACCATCGATCTCTCCGGAAAGCAGGAGTTCCTGGAGCGTCCTCCCCTCCTCGATAGGTTCTACAACCATGCCCGCGGGCAGATCGAGTTCCAACCGCTCGCGCCGTACGCCCGCGTCCAGCGCTCCGGTACGCCAGTGGATTCGGGCTGCATCGACACCGTATTCATCCGCGAGAATCCCCCGCATCCAGAGAGCCGCCGTCATCTGGTATTCGGGCACACCGACACAGCGGCCGGCAAGATCCGCGGGACACTTGATCCCGGAACGAGCCCGCGCGAAGAACCCGGAATGCCGGAAAGCACGACTGACGAAGGCCGGTATTGCCGTGTAGGCCCCCTCGCCCCGGGAAACCTGCAGCACGTAGCTCGATACCGACATTTCCGTAACATCATATGGCGCCTTGCCGACAGCCAGAGGAAAGAGCCGGGATGTCGGGTGGATCTCGCAGCGGAGCGCTACACCCTCGGGCTGGACTCGGCCATCGTGGATCGCCATGACGCGGTCATGGTCCCATGATGCGAAGGACAGCCCGAGCGGATCTCCCGGCGGCATATCGTTTGCCATCCGCGTTCCAGCGCTCACGGAACTGCCGCCTTCAGGGGGCCGCACGCCAACAACATTGCCAGACGACTGCTACACGACCCTGACCGTCATGCCGCCGAGGCCTTCGACTTCCATCTGGATCACGTCACCCTTCTTCACGGCCGCAACGCCAGACGGCGTTCCGGAAAGGATGACGTCGCCCGCTGCGATTCGAAAATACTCAGACAGATAGGAGATCATCTCCGGCACCTTCCAGATCATCTGGTTGAGGTCGCCCTCCTGGCGGAGCGTCCCGTTCACCGTAAGTGCGATCCGTCCGTCAGACTGATGTCCGACCTCGGACACCGGATGTACCGGCCCGACAGGTGCCGAGTGCTCAAATGCCTTGCCGATCTCCCATGGGCGTCTCAGTTTCTTTTGTTCCGCCTGCAGGTCGCGACGCGTCATGTCGATCGAGAGCGCATAACCGTATACGTGATCCAGGGATTGTGCGACAGGAATGTTGACACCGCCCGACTTCAGGAGAACTGCCAATTCGGCTTCGTGATGCACATCGGAGGAATGGGGTGGATAGGGGAACTCGCCCGACGGATCCAGATTGTCGGGATTCTTCTGAAAGAAGAAGGGCGCCTCTCGATTGGGATCACCGCCCATCTCGACCGTATGGGCTGCGTAGTTGCGCCCGACGCAATAGACCCGGCGAACCGGAAACAGCGTGTCTGTACCGACAATGGGAATTGCAACGACGGGCGGTTGCTCGAAGGCGTATTGGGGCATGCGTGTCTCCGTAGCGGTTCTTTCGCGACTGGGCACAGCGTGTCGGATCGATTCCGGACCAATTGAGATCAATTCGGAAATCCGAATCATTTCCGTTGCAAATTGCCTGTGGTTGCGATATGGTAGATCAATCAACCTTATTGGTCAACCAATCTAGGAGCGGATGCGTGCTCGCAGAACCGGAGGTCTCGGATCGGGAAGACGCGCTCGCGGCGCTGCGGGCTTTCATCTCTGCGGGGAGATACAACCCCGGGGACCGACTGCCTCCCGAACGGGAATTGATTGTGAGCCTGGGGATGACCCGGTCCCGGCTGCGCCGGGCACTGGAAGCGCTGGAACGCGAGGGCATCATCTGGCGTCATGTCGGCAAGGGAACATTCCTCGCGGCAGAAGGATCCGGCAGGCTCGCGGAGCTCAGTCGAAGGGTAACTCCCGTGCAAATGATGCGGGCGCGGCTTGCGCTGGAGCCGGCGGTCGCCCGGGAGGCCGCCATCAATGCGTCCAGCGAATCGGTGGCCAGGATCGGGTTGAGCCGGGACCGGGCGGCAAGAGCTGCATCCTGGGAAGAGTACGAAGCGCGCGATGACGTGTTTCACCGCGCCGTGGCAGAGGCAACGGGCAACGTGCTCCTGCTTTCGCTGTTCGATCAGCTCAACCAGGTGCGGCGGGCAGTTGCCTGGAACACGGTTGTGCGGAAACAGCCTCACCCCCCCGCCGACCATTCGAGTTTCGCCGAACACGACCGGATTGCGGCCGCGATCGACGCCCGTGACCCCGGAGGCGCCTACACGGCCATGCGGGACCATCTGGGCTCGGTCTCCGCTCGCCTGTTCGGGGAATTATGACGGGGGCTCACGAAACCAATCCGCAGGGTGGCGCAGACGCGCTGCCGGATACGGCAAACAGCAACAGGGAGTAATCACAATGAACCAATTTCTCAGGAAGGCGGCCATGGCGGTGGCGGCAGTACCGCTCGCGATCGGGTTGATCGTTTCCGCCGCAAAGGCGGACACGATCCGGATTGCGCTCGCCGAAACGCCATCGGATGAACTCGCGGCCTTCTTCGTCGCCCTCGACCGGGCAAAGGCGAACGGCCTCGATTACGAATGGACAGCCTTTTCGGACGAGGAACTGGCCATCCAGGCGGTTCTTAGCGGACAGATGGACATCGGCTTCGGCACGCCGTACGCCGCGATGCAACGCTCCAAGGCACCGGTGCGGATCATCTTCCAGCTCTCGAAGCTGAAGTTCTTTCCGGTGACCAACAAGAAGTACAACGCGCTCGAGGATCTGGACGGTGAGCCCATCCTCCTGCACTCACGCGGAGGTGGCACGGATTCCATTGCCAACGTATCACATTCGGCGAGCGCTCCTACGTCCCCGGATCGGCCAACCGGGTCGTCGCGCTGGTTGCGGGTCAGGCAGACGCTACTATCATCGATCTTTCGAACAAGAACAAGGTGATGCGCCAGCATGGCGACAAGTTCAATGTCCTGCCGATGTTCGAAGTCGAAGCATCTGACGAAGCGCTGTTCGCCAATCTCGACTGGATCAAGGCGAATGAGAACGATGTCCAGATCTTCGTCAACGCGCTCCTCAGTGTCTGGCAAGACATGAACGCCGACCCGACCATCGTCGCTCGCGAAACCGACCCGGACGGCCCGATCGGCCAATTGCCGCAGGAGATCCTGGACAGTCTTGACAACTTCTATGCCGAAGCGATCGAAGGCGGTCTCTACGATCCCAACGGTGGCGGGCGCACGGCGGCAATGGCGGACATGGAATGGTATAGCCAGGCCGGTCAGTTGGATGGGGACCCGTCGACCCTCAATATCGACGACTTCTGGTACATGGCACCGCTCGACGCAGCCATGAACTGACCACTGCGTGCGGCGCTCCGGATCGGGCGCCGCACCAACCAATTCGGGAACCGATGCCATGATCCGCTCGCTGTTGCTCAAGAACCGATCGCTGTTGCTGAAATTGCTATCGGGGGTGCTCGTCTTCGGCGCGTGGGAAATCGCCGGGCGCATCCCCGTAAGCTACGGTTTCCCTACCTTCTTCGAGTCCATGGCGGCTCTCGCCACCATGACGCTCGACGGCTCACTCTTCGAAGCCTATGTAGATACGCTGCGGCCGCTGATCATCGGATTGCTGATCTCCGCCTTCATCGGCATCGCCCTGGGCCTGTGGATCGGCTTGACATCCTGGTTCGACTGGCTCGTATCGCCGATCTTCATTGTCATGCAGGCAGCCCCACTCGCCGCACTTATCCCGCTGCTCGTCATGGTTTACGGAATCGGGCTGACGTCAAAAGTGTTCGTCGTCTGCATCATGGCAATGCCCGTCATCGTTCTGAACACTGCGGGCTCGGTGCGAAACGCCCCGACGAATCTCAAGGAGATGGGATACTCCTTCCTCGGCACGGACAGGGACATCATTCTCAAGATCATCATTCCGTCCGCTTCCCCAATCATCTTTTCGGGCCTGCGCCTGGGAACATCTGCCGGTTTCATCGGTGCCATTCTGTCCGAACTGAAGATCACCCCAACCGGAATCGGCGATATCATCACCTACAGCCGCTCGATTGCCGACTATCCGAGCATGTATGCCGCGATATTCTCCATCATCGTGCTCGCCGTCGTCTTCCTGAACTTCCTGGAAAAGATCGAGCGCTGGCTCTTCGAAGGAAATGTCCGTGGCTACGCATCCGACTAGGGAAGACGGAGCAGAGACTGCGGCGACCGCGGTTTCGGCACGCAGTATCTCCAAGACCTATGGCGAGGTGGAAGCGCTCCGGGACCTGACGCTGGAATTTCCGCGGGGGCAACTCACATCCCTGCTCGGACCCTCGGGATGCGGCAAGACAACGCTCCTCAAGATTATTGCTGGGTTGCTGGAGCCCTCCTCCGGAGAGGTCGAGGTCAATGGCAAGCCGGTTCGGGGACCGGGTCCGGACCGGGCGTTTGTCTTCCAGGACTTCGCGCTCCTGCCCTGGGCTACGGTGTTGCGGAACGTGGCGTTCGGGCTCGAATTGCGTGGGGTGGGTGTCTCAGAACGGGAAGCCATCGCCGAACGACACATCCGCAATGTCGGTCTCGCCGGGTTCGAGAAGAGCTACCCACACGAATTGTCCGGAGGCATGCGCCAACGGGTTGGGCTTGCGCGAGCGCTGGCGGTCGACAGCCAGGTCTTGCTGATGGACGAGCCGTTCTCGGCCGTGGATGAACAGACCCGTCGCAAGTTCCAGGAAGACCTGCTTGGCCTGGTCGCGGAGGAAAACAAGACCTTCCTCTTTGTAACCCACTCCATCGAGGAAGCAGTCTATGTCTCGGACCAGGTCGCCATCCTCCTGCCCCGCCCGAGCCGAGTGTCGGAGATCATACGGCCCCGTGGACTGCGGACAAAGGATGTTACAGACATTCGCCGCGATCCCGAGTACCTGGATATCGTGGACCGGATCTGGGCTTCGCTTCGGTCCTACGTGGAGTAGCCAATGCAGGTCCTCGGAATCCGGCTGCCGGGAATGTCCTCGCTCATCGTGTGGGGGTTGTTGTGGGAACTGGTTGGCCAGAGCGGGCTGACCTTCTTCCTGCCGCCGCTGTCGGAAATCCTGGCCACTCTGTTTTCGATCTCCGACACGCCGGCCTTCCTGAAAGCGCTTTCCGAAACCGCGCAGGCTTTCATTGCAGGCGTGTTCTTCGCGGTTGTGATCGGAATCCCGGTAGGCATCCTGATGGGCACGAACCGGCTGATCGACGAACTGCTGCTGCCTTGGGTGAACATTTTTCTCAGCGCGCCCCTCACGGCCCTGGTCCCCGTGCTGATGGTGCTGTTCGGCTTTGGCATGAAAGCGATCATCATCACGACCACGCTGTTCGCGATCTGGATCATCATCCTGAATGCGCGGGCCGGCGTGATGCAGATCAATCGTTCGCTGGTTGATATGGGCCGCAGCTTCGGAGCGACACCCATGGCCGCCTTCACCAAGATCTACTTCTGGGCGGCTCTGCCCGAGATCCTCGGCGGCGTACGGATCGGCGTCATTCGCGCGGTGAAAGGCGTGATCATCGGCCAACTGCTGATTTCCATCGTCGGTTTCGGTGCGCTCTTCGAACTCTATTCCGCGAATTTCCTGATGGCGCATTTCTGGGCGGTGCTCATCGTACTATTTGCCCTCGCCTTCACCATCTCGGAAGCGCTCGCCGCGCTCGAGCGTCGCGTTTCCTACTACGCCGCCAAGCGTTAGGACATCGGTTCGGAAGCCGCTGCGGCCGCAGTCCCAGGGGGCCGCAACCGACGCGGCCTTCGGGTACGCGGACGACGACATCTGCCACCGGATCGTCGACATCGCACAGTCTTTCCCCGGTCATCGTGGCCGATCGCTCGGAGATTGTGGTGGTTCGACGCCCGATTTCACGTTCGCCGCAACCGGATGGGCGCGTTAGGATCAGCAGTGCCCCGATGAAATCGCCTTCTCCGAAAGAGGACACTGCCATGTCGGCCCCCCTCCAACGCCAAGCCCGGGCTGCAATCGACCACTGGCCGGAACGAATCGACCTTGCCGCCGCCTTTCGCTGGACCGCCAGGCTGGGACTCCATGAGGGGGTTGCCAATCATTTCAGCCTTGCCGTGAACGAGAAGGGCACCCGCTTCCTGATGAACCGGAATCAGGTCCATTTCTCCCGCATCCGGGCCTCGGAACTGCTTCTCATAGATGCGGAGGATCCGGACGCGATGAGCGGGACCGACGCACCGGATCCGACCGCGTGGGGACTGCACGGATCCATTCACCGCCGATGCACGCATGCACGCTGCGCCATGCACCTGCATCCCCCCTTCTCGACAGTGCTGGCGTCATTGGCGGATTCGACGCTTCCTCCGATCGACCAGAACACGGCAACGTTTTACAACCGCCATATGATCGACGATGCGTTCGGCGGCCTCGCATTCGAGGCAGAAGGTGAACGCTGCGCGGAGTTGCTCGCCGACCCGAAGCACAGGGTTCTGATCATGGGCAACCACGGAATCCTTGTCATCGGGGATAGCGTGGCCGATACCTTCAATCGTCTCTACTATTTCGAGCGAGCAGCGGAGACCTATGTGCGGGCACTCCAGACTGGGCGGCCGCTTCGCACCCTGCCGGACGGCATTGCCGAGAAGACAGCACGCGAGTTGGAGGAATACCCGCAACAGGCGGAGCGCCATCTCGCGGAACTGAAGGCGATTCTGGACGACGAAGGCAGCAACTACGCCACCTAGGCACCCACGGCCCGGTAGCCGGCGTGTGGAACCGGGCTCGTTCGCCTTCCGGGCTCCTTTGCCAGGCCCGCATTTGCACGCCGGTCCCGTTTGCGAGCGGCTAACCGGAATTCTCGGACCAGTTGCTACTCTCCGGTGCGAATCGATTCAGCGAGAGCCAGTACCGATGGACCGATACCCTGCACGATCACCGCTACTCCTTCCGGGTTCGGATGAATTCCGTCCGCCTGGTTCAAGTCCGGTTCCATTGCCACACCCTCCAGGAGGAACGGATACAACGGTACGGAATGCCGCTCCGCCAATTCCGGATAGATGGCATCGAATGCCTCCCGGTATTCCGGACCGAGATTGCCCCCCGCCCGCATCCCTGCCAGCAAGACGGGCAGCCCCCGCTCCGACAGCCGTCTCAGCATGGCTTCCAGATTCTTCCGTGTTTCCACAGGATCAATGCCGCGCAGCATGTCATTGGCACCAAGGGAGAGGATGACCCCATCCGCTTCATCCCCGACGGACCAGTCGATTCGCGCCAAGCCGCCGGCGGTGGTATCTCCAGACACACCCGCATTCAGGACTTCAACATCGGCATCACGTCCGATAAGCCATGTCTGGAGTTGCGGTACAAACCCCTCGTTTGGGCCAACGCCATAACCGGCAAAGAGTGAATCGCCGACCGCCACGATTCGGAGGGTCTGTCCCGCAGCGCCTCCAGTCGCAACGAACGCAGCGGCAAGCATCGCTGTCGCCGTAAGTGTCGAGCGCAGGAATCGGATTGCCGCACCGTTAACGCTAGGCGCAATCAGCTTGAAAGTGGAAAACGTGGAAGAGATCACAATTCGTCTTGATGATGTCTCGCTCTCCTTCGATTCGGAGCAGCGGCGCGTTGAAGTGCTCCGGGATCTGAGCATGAGCGTCCGCGCTGGCGAGAATGTGGCCCTGGTCGGCCCATCGGGTTCTGGCAAGTCTTCACTCCTCATGCTGCTTGCTGGCCTCGAGCAACCCAGTTCCGGTCGAATAGAGGTACTCGGACACGACCTTTCCTCCCTGAACGAAAACGGTCTGGCGCTCCTTCGCCGCCACCATATCGGGTTCGTGTTCCAATCCTTCCATCTGATCCCGACCATGACAGCGCTGGAAAACGTAGCAACCGCCCTCGACCTTGGCGGACACGACGACCCCAGGGGGATTGCCGGCCGGGAACTGGCCATGGTCGGCCTCGAAGACCGTCTCCATCACTACCCGGGGGAGCTCTCCGGCGGTGAACAGCAACGGGTAGCCATCGCACGGGCTGTCGCAACCTCGCCGAGCCTTATTCTAGCCGATGAGCCGACCGGCAATCTGGACGAGTCAACAGGTAGCGCGGTGGCGGACCTGCTGTTCGAGGCAGCGACAAGTCGGGACGCAACCCTGGTCCTGGTAACGCACGATCCGGAACTCGCCGCGAGGACGGAACGAATCATGCGCCTTCAGGGTGGCAGACTGGTTACGGACCAATGAGGTTCGGTGCTGCCTGCCGAATCGCACGCGCGGAATTGCGCGGAGGGCGCGAAGCACTTCCCGTCTTTGTCGTCTGCCTTGCCCTCGGCGTGGCTTCGGTTGCGGGCGTCGGCTCTACCCTGGCAGCCATCACGCAGGGACTCTCGATTTCGGCGCGAGACTTGCTCGGTGGCGACATCGAGGTTCGCCTCGTCCATCGCTTCGCCGACGAGGAAGAATCGGCCTTCCTGGAAAGTCTCGGCAAGGTTTCCCGTATCGTCACCTTTCGAGGGATGCTGTCTGCCGCGGGCGAGGCGGTGGGCGAACGCACGCTGGTGCAAGTGAAAGGAGTGGACGGCGCCTATCCCCTCTACGGCGACCTCGAACTCGCCCCCCCACTTGATCGGAATGCCGCGCTCGCCCCCGGGGCGGACGGTGTACCGGGCATCGTCGCCGCACCGGAGCTCGTAGCCCGCATCGGTCTGCAACCGGGCGACCGCGTTCGTCTCGGCAATACTGCATTCGAGTACCGGGCCAGCATCCTGACCGAGCCTGACCCGACGACCAGCGGCATGCAGTTCGGGCCCAGGGTGCTGGCCGACCTCGAAGCCATTCGCGCTGCCGGACTTCTGGAAACGGGAAGCCTCTTCTATCCGCGCTACCGCCTTCAGACTGACGAAAATGCAGATTTCCAGGCCATTCGGACGGGCGCGGCAGAGAGGTTCCCGGATGCCGGCTGGCGTTGGCGCGACCGGCGCGCCGGTGCACCGGGGGTCGAACGCTTCGTACAACGCCTCGGGAGCTTTCTCTCGTTGGTCGCCCTCGCCGCGCTTGCGCTCGGCGGCATCGGTGCCGGTTCCGCCATTCGGGCCTATCTCCAAAGAAAGACCACGTCCATTGCGACATTGCGGGCGATCGGGGCCGACCAGCGAACCATCGCCACCGCATATATCTTGCAAACCCTTGCAGTCGCGACGCCCGGCGTGGTCGCCGGCCTGGCCGTCGGTGCCGGAGTCCCGGCCCTACTCGGACCCACGATCTCCACCTTGTTGCCTGTCCCCGCGGCGTTCGGCGTGTACGGCGCGCCACTCCTTCTGTCGGCAGCGGCCGGCTATCTGACAGCGCTTCTGTTTTCTGTCGTACCGCTCGCTGCCGCCTGCGAAACATCGGCCGGAACAGTGTTCCGGGCAGAGAGTTCGCCCATGCATCCGCGTCTCTCGGCCCCCTGGGCAGCCGGTCTGCTCCTTTTGGCCGTATGCCTGTTTGGCGTCGCACTGCTACTTTCCCGCGACCTGTTTCTTACGATGTGGTTTACGGGCGGGTTTGCCGCCGCCATCGTCCTGCTTTCGCTGATCGGCCGAGGCATCGCCCGTGCCTGTGCGTTTGCCGCACCCCGTATCCGTCGTGCACCTCCGGCTCTGCGTCGCGCTGTCGCACAGATTGCCGGAGCTGGCGGCGATGCCGGCGGAATCTCCGTGTCGCTCGGCACCGCCATATCCATACTCGGGACTGTCGCGCTGATCTCCCACTCGATGCAGGCGGAAATCGGCAATCTGGCCGGTGATGAGACCCCGGCATTCTTCGTGCTGGACCTTTCGCAAGAGCAGATTGCGGATATGGAGGCTGTTGCCCGCGATGCCGGCGCCGAGCGGATCGAAACCGCACCGATGCTACGCGGCTTCGTCACGCGACTGAACGGCGTCCCGGCGGCAGAGGTGAAGGTCGAGGGAGAGGGCAGCTGGGTGCTTCGGGGCGACCGAGGCCTCACCTATTCCTCGACCGTGCCCCAGGACGCACAAATCGTCGAAGGCAGTTGGTGGCCCGCCGAGTACAGCGGACCACCGCTCGTGTCCTTCGCCGCCGAGGAAGCGCGGGAACTCGGGCTGGAAATCGGATCAACTGTTACGGTAAGCGTGCTGGGACGCCCGCTCACGGCCACAATCGCCAACCTTCGGGAGATTTCGTGGCAGGGTCTGGGCATCAACTTCCTGATGATTTTCGACCAGAAGAGTCTGTCTGCTGCTCCGCATCAATATATAGCAACGATTTACTTGCCCGAGAGCGGCAGCGAAATGTTCCTGGCCGGCCTTGGAGCTTGCTGCCCCGCCGCAACCGCTGTTTCCGTGCAGGAAGGCATCCGGGCCGCCCGCGGAACACTGGAGAAAATTGCCGCGGCTGCACTTTGGGGAAGCGGAGTCACGGTGCTCACCGGTCTCGCAGTCCTGGCCGGCGTGGCGGCAGCCGGGCAGCGACGCCAGATCTACGAAAGCGCCATCTGGAAAGCCCTCGGAGCGACACGAAGGGAAATCCTGTCCGTCCTGGCATTGAAATGGAGCCTGCTTGGAGCCGCGTCCGCGATTGCGGCGCTCTTTCTGGGCACTGCCGGTGCGTGGGCAACGCTTCGCTTTGTCATGGAACTCGGATTCGCGTTCTCCGTGCCCATTGCCCTGCTGACGACGATCGCCGGAGCCTCCGCGAGCCTGGCGGCCGGCCTCGGATTCGCCCGTGCGGCCGTTGGCGCCTCCCCGGCGACATTGTTGCGCGGCCGCGATTGATCCTGGCTTGGACTTGCGAAGTCGGGGCAAATAGCCCATATTTGACGAGGAAGAGGCGCGGTGCGCGCCCATAGCAGGAGGAGTATAAGCGCCAATGTCAGAGTTTAATCGCCAGGCCAGGGCGTTCGCGGCGACCCGGGAAGCAAGCGGGGTTCGCGCCGATGAAGGCCTGCGTGCCTACATGAACCGCGTTTACGGACTGATGGCCGGGGCAATGGCCCTGACCGGCGCGGTTGCCTACGGGATCGGGACCAACGAGACCCTGCTCGCCGCAATTTATGGAACGCCGCTGGTGTGGGTGGTCTTTCTTGCCCCACTCGCCATGGTGTTCTTCCTTGCTGCCCGAATTCACCGGCTCAGGGTCGGCACAGCACAGACGCTGTTCTGGATCTACGCTGCACTGGTGGGTGCCTCGATCTCGTCCATTTTCGCCGTCTACACCGATATCTCGATCGCGCGGACATTCTTCATTACGGCGATCGCATTCCTCGGTCTCAGCCTCTACGGCTACACCACCAAGCGCGATCTGTCCGGAATGGGATCATTCCTGATCATGGGCGTGATCGGCATTGTCGTGGCGATGATTGTCAACATGTTCCTCGCCTCGCAGGCACTGGACTTTGCGATCTCGGTGCTTGGCGTGCTGATTTTTGCTGGCCTTACGGCGTATGACACGCAGAAGATCAAGAACACCTATCTCGGTCTTGCCCAGATCGGACACCGGCGGGGAGGTGCGGAACTTCGGGAGAAGAGCGCCATCATGGGTGCGCTCTCGCTCTATCTCGACTTCCTGAACATGTTCCTGTTCCTGCTCTACTTCCTTGGCATGGCCCGCGAGTAGGGGAGTACGAACCGTAGTAGCATGGGCGGGCCTCTTTGGAGGCCCGCTTCAATTTTAGGGGCGCATCCGGTACCCACGGCAGGAATTCCACCGCGTTCCGCATCGCCAGGCGATGCGTTCAGGAACGCCGCGATTTCGTTCCGGCTGCCATCCACGTGGGGAGCCGGGAGCCTGCAGCACATTTCGGCGAACTTCATCTCCGCGATCCGAGCAACGCGGGATACCGCAAGCTTCTTCAAGCCGGCTACGTAGAAGGTCCCGGGATACGAACCACTCCCTCGGGACTGTCGGCAAGACCTCGTGAACGGCCCTCCATTCCTTCCCCGTTTGAGCCATTCTTTCATGTAGAGTGACAGCAGCCGTTTGTATCCATGCTACCTGCGAACTGCGACATCAACAGAACAGGCACCTCCTCGTCCGCGTCGGTGAATGCCTCACCGCCTGTCTTCCCACCGAGGAAAGAGTACCAGATGCTCATCCCCCGGGGCACATCGGCGTGCCTTGGAACGCCCCGAGAAGCTCGCCAGTGGCGTAGGGGTGAGCATCCGAACCCAACCCATGAAATCGGCCTGACGCAACGGACCGCGTGGCTCGTGGAGGAATTCGAACAGCTGCAGCCCGAGCGGCCAGGCGAGGAGTTCGCACTGCTCCTCGGCCGTGTACCCCGACCACAAGTACTCCCCGGGTGCCCCCGGCTCGTCGATGATGGCGTTGATGCCGAGACATGAACCGGTCACACTGCATGGCTCTACGACGGCCTCGCGCACCACGGTGTCGGGGTCAAGGTTCGCGCTGATCCCGCGGATCGCCTCGGCCAGCAGGACGCCGGGTCGTGCGGAACCTCGTCCGCCACCATACGGTCCAGGTCCTCCCTGCACTCGTAGCCAGGGATATTCAGAACGCAAAGTGTGACCAGCGGCTGATCCTCGGTCCAACCCTGTTCGCGACCAATCCCCTCTGGAAGATCTCGGAATGCGCCGCTCTGCGACAGAGTCCGAAACACAACTCGGCCCCGCCATGAGACGTCATGTCGCTATGGAGGTTCGAACAATCGAATTTGACAGGACGAATGGATTCGCGGATCTTTCGCTATTCGGTTGGTAAAGGGTCGTGTGTTTTGAATTCCTTGCGGTCCCTTGCCAGCGATGCGTCACCCAGGTCCTACCTCCCTGCATGGTCGCGGAAAGGAGTGATCAATCGTTAACATGACACGAGACTGCGGATCGTGTGCCGAGTTCAGAAGGAAAACGAAGACTTGTCTGATCCATTCATGAGCAATAGGAGCCAGCGGAGCGACCCACAGGATGGGTTTCCAACAGGCGAGGTACCGGGTACCGGTCCGCTCGTCATGTCACCATACGAAATGCGCGAACTTGCCCACATGGCGATCGAAGTCCTGCTTTCACGGATGGAAGAACTCCGCGAATCCACTGCCTGGGAGGGAGACTTCAAGGACGCATTGAACGCGAAACTGGGCAAGCCGGCGCCGGAAGACGGACGCCCCGCCAAAGAGGTTCTCCAGCGGGCCGCAGATGACATTCTGACCTATGCCACCCGGCTGGACCATCCCCGCGCATTTGCATTCGTTCCGACGACACCGACCTGGCCGGGCGTTGTTGCCGACTTCCTGGCTGCAGGATTCAACCCGAATGTTTGCACATGGCTGGTCGCCAGCGGGCCTAGCGAACTTGAACTGGTCGTACTGAACTGGATCCGGAACTGGATCGGGTACCCGGAGTCAGCCGGTGGGGTTCTGACGAGCGGGGGGTCGGCGGCCAGCCTGGATGCACTGGTTGCAGCGCGGCACGACGCCGGTAACCCGAAGAGCCCGTGCGTATATATCAGCAGCGAAGCCCACAGCGCATTACATCGTGCCGCGATTATCGTCGGCGTCCCACGCGAGAACATTCGGATCATTCCAACAGACGAACATCTTCAGATCGATATGGACGCTCTGCGCCATGCAGTAGCCGATGACAGGAAGGCTGGATTCAGTCCGATTGCCGTATGCGCAAACGCGGGAACGACTAGCAGCGGTACCATAGATCCCCTAGAACCAATGGCGGATTTCTGCGAAGCGGAGAGTATCTGGCTGCATGTCGATGCCGCATATGGCGGGTTCGCCATCATCACCGAAGAGGGAAAGAAATTGCTGCGAGGGATCGCGAGAGCCGATTCCATCTGCCTGGACGCCCACAAGTGGCTGTTCCAGCCCTACGAAGCGGGCTGCGTTCTGGTGAAGGATGCGCGAAAACTCGAGTTGTCGTTCGCTGTCCGACCGTCCGTTTTGCAGGACACGGTCTGGGGCCGTAACCATACCAACCTGACGGATCGGGGCCTTCAACTCAGCCGCAGCTTCCGGGCTTTGAAAATATGGATGTCGGTGCAGACATTTGGAATGGCGGCATTCCGTCGGGCGGTCTCCAACGGCATGAACCTTGCAAGACGCGCTGAGAAATTCATTCGGAACAGCCGCACGATGGAGATGCTGAACCCCGCTTCACTGGGAGTAGTGTGCTTCCGTGTCAACCCCGACGAGGCCGGCCTGAGTGAAGAAGAAGTGGACGCAGTGAACCAGAGGATCCTCGCCAGAGTGTTTTGGGATGGACGAGCATTCATGTCATCCACCATGCTCCGGGGCAAGTTCTCATTGCGGTTCTGCATCCTGAACCCCACTACCACTTGGGACGATGTCCGCGAGACACTCGAAGCAATCGAGGAATTCGGAAGAGAAGCCCTGTCTCAATCCACGGAGCCGAATCAAACCAGGTAGTCCGTCTCGACATTTGGAAGGATCTTGCTTCCCTCCTGTTGTGTTGGTTCGCGAAACCAAAAGCCGCTGCTTCGAATTCTTGCAGCAGGGCAAGGTACACACCCGAACCTTCTCCAGTCCCCAGCGTCAATCCCTCCCAGGAATATTCGCCTCCAGAAAACATGGGAACAAATCAAGGCCCGCGGTAGCAGGGAGATGACGAACTGCTTACTGTCGCGTAGCCAGATTGCCGGTCCACCGGATTCAATGCGCCGCCTCACCCGCTCCCTCTCCGATCCACTCGCGCAGCTTGGTGATACGGCCGTCCTGCCTTCCGGTGCGGATTGCCCTGTGAACCGCATACTCCTCGCCGACCAGCACCACCAGCCGCTTCCCCCGAGTCACCGCGGTGTACAGAAGGTTGCGCCTGAGCATCACGTGGTGACCGCCATGCAGTGCAATGACAACAGCGGGATACTCTGATCCCTGGCTCTTGTGAATGGTCGCCGCATACGCAAGGCTCAGCGCGTCCAGATCCTGTACGCCGTATTCCACCCTGCGGCCATCGATGCGCACGGCGGCCAAGCCCTCTCTCGCCGACACGACTTCCACGTAGCCGATGTCACCATTGAAGACCTCCTGCTGGTAGTTGTTCCGTCCCTGCATCACGCGGTCACCCCGGCGAAGGGTCTCGTTGCCGACGCGTACGCCTGCACCGGCCTCACCGTTGAGTTCCCCCTGCAGGCGCGCATTCAGCGCTTCGACACCGGCCTCCCCGCTCCGCATCGGCGACAGCACCTGAATGTCGCGCACCGGGTCCAGCCCGAACTTCCGGGGAATCCGGTTCTTGACCAGTTCTGCAATTCGTTCGGCGATAACCGCCTGCTCTTTTGCCGGCACGAAGAAGAAGTCCCCGTCCGGGTCCTGGGGCGAGCCGAGCCGAATCGGTTCTCCCGCATTGATCCTGTGGGCAACGCTGAGGATTCGGCTGCCGGCGACCTGCCGGTAGACTTCCCGTAGCCGCGCAACGGGGAACGCCCCCGATGCAATCACATCGGCAAGAACCTGGCCCGCACGCACGGATGGAAGCTGGTCCGCGTCGCCAACCAGCAGAAGCGCCGCGTGATCGGGAATTGCTTCCAGCAGCGACGCCATGAGTTCGACATCGACCATTGAAACTTCATCGACCACAACCAGGTCGCATTCGAGAGGCCGATCCCGCCCCCGCACGAATCCGCCGTCAAGGGGATTGAACTCGAGCAGACGATGTATCGTCCGCGCCTCCCGTCCCGATGCCTCGGCCATCCGCTTGGCGGCCCGGCCGGTTGGCGCACAGAGTTCGAAGGATACGCCCTGCTCCGTCACGAGATTCAGGAACGCGTTCAAGATCGTGGTCTTGCCGACGCCGGGGCCTCCCGTCATCACCATCACCTTTGACGTAAGTGCCATCCGGAGCGCTGCCTCCTGGTCGGGACCAAGATTCATCGCCAACACAGTCGACGCGCTCTCGATTCCACGTTCGAGATCCATTTCCTTCCAGGGAAGCCGCCTCGATGCCAGTCGCACAAGGTCTGCAGCGATCTGCCGCTCCGCTTCGTGAAGGAACCGTGGAAAGATGCAGTCCATGCCCCCGGTAAAATCAGCAACCAGGGGACCGTCCGGACCACTCTCCCTCTGCAACGCTGCCTCGACGTCGATGATCTCGCAATCGAGCAGCATCCGTGCCCGCTCCACGAGATCCTCCACGGGAACCCCCGTATGTCCACCATCGCGCACCGCCTCCTGAAGTGCGAACCCGACGCCCGCGCTGATCCGTTCCGGTGCGTCAGGTTCGATTCCCACGCTGCGTGCGATGGCATCTGCGGTCAGGAAACCGATCCCCCGGAAATCACGAATCAGACGATACGGGTTTGACTTGATCAGGCTGGCCGCCGCCTGTCCGTAGCGGCGGCTGATCGAGGCCGCACGGGCCGCACCGATCCCGTGCTGGTGGAGGAACATCATGGTTTCTCGCTCATCCCGACGTTCGACCCAGGAATCCACGATCTGCCGCGCTCGCTTCGAGCCGATTCCGGGAACCTCCCGGAGCCTTTCCGGATGATGGTCAAGAATGTCCACGGCTTCGTCCCCGAAACGGTTGACGATCGCCTCCGCGTATTTTGGGCCCACTCCGTGGATCGCCCCGGATCCCAGATACCCGAGCAATCCCTCCCGTCCCGTGGGGATCTCCACCGCGATATCCCGGGCGCGAAATTGCCTTCCGTGCCTGGGGTGGTCGACCCAAACTCCTGCCGCCACAACTTGCTCGCCAGCTTCGATCGCGCCGATTTCCCCGACAACCCTGGTCGGTTTCTCCTTGTCCTTGGGTACAACGGAAAGGACGGTGAACCCGGATTCCTCGTTCCTGTAAACAACGCTTCGAACGATTCCCGAGAGCGACTCGATCTTCGCCGTCTGCCGGGACTTTCCCGCGGTTCCGGACGACCCTGTCTGGCGGGTCATTCCGGCTCGCGCGACCCGATCTGGCCGCGGTCGAGCAACAGATGATCCAGAATCACGCAAGCCGCCATGGCTTCTCCCACTGGAACCGCACGAATTCCCACGCAGGGATCGTGACGGCCAAGAGTCTGGATCTCGGTCTCTTCTCCGGAGGCGGTCACACTACGCCGCGGCATGCGGATGGACGATGTCGGCTTTACCGCAAAGCGGACCACGACCTCCTGCCCGGTGCTGATACCACCCAGTATTCCGCCTGCGTTATTGGACAGGAATGCAACATGCTCCCCTTCTCGGCGCATCTCGTCGGCATTCTCGGATCCGAGCAGAGACGCGGCAGCAAAGCCGGCACCAATCTCCACTCCCTTCACGGCATTGATGGACATCATCGCCGCAGCAAGGTCCTGATCGAGCTTGGAATAAACCGGTGCTCCGAGACCGGCGGGAACACCCGTCACGCGGATCTCCACGACGGCTCCGAGCGAATCCCCTTTCTTGCGAATCGCATCCAATGAGTCTTCCCAGACTTGTACCATTGTGGCGTCAGGAGACCAGAACGGATTCTGCTCTACCTCCTCCCAGTCCCAACGGTCCCGCGAAATCGGCTCACCGCCGACCTGGACAAGCGCGCCCCGCACAGCAACGGATGGAGCGAGCGTCCGGAGCGCCGCCCGTGCGACTCCGCCTGCGGCCACGCGCATGGCAGTCTCTCGCGCGGAGGAACGACCACCACCCCGATGGTCCCGGATCCCGTATTTCTGCTGGTAGGTGAAATCCGCATGCCCCGGCCGGAAGGTTTCGCGGATGCGCGTGTAATCCCGGCTCCTTGCGTCCTCGTTGCGGATCAACAGCCCGATGGGCGTACCGGTGGTCCGTCCCTCGAAGATGCCGGAGTTGATTTCGACCTGGTCGCTCTCGCGCCGTTGCGTAACATGGCGACTCGTTCCCGGTCGCCGCCGATTCAGCCAGTGCTGCAGGTCGGACTCCGACAGCGGAATTCCGGGCGGACAGCCATCCACGACGCAGCCGATCGCGGGTCCGTGGCTCTCGCCCCACGTCGTGAAACGAAAGAGGTGCCCGAAACTGTTTCCGGCCATCGCGGTCTCCCCGCGCCGGCACCGGGCCTAATCGTCCGCTGCCCGCTTGATCGGCTTCCATAGCTTGTGGGTAGACGCGTAGAGCAGACCCGCGAGAACGAGAAGTATGATGATATTCCGGATACCTGCGACCTTCCGGTCCACCATTGCAGGCTCCGCGGCCCAGGCGAGGAACGCGCTGACATCCGACGCAATCTGCTCCACAGTTGCCGGCGTCCCGTCCTGGTACTCGACAATGTCGTCCAGCAATGGCGGCGCCATGGCAATGGCGCCACCTGCGAAGACGGGGTTGTAGTAGAGGTCACCAACCTCCACATCCGGCGGAGCCTCCTCGTATCCAAGAAGCAGTGCCCGGACGTATTCGGGACCGCCACCGCCCTTGAGGATCTGGGTCAGAATTCCGTGAAACCCGATCCGGGACTTGGTGATCAGGGACAGGTCCGGCGGCACAGCCCCACCATTGGATACCGCGGCTGCGGCATCATTGGGAAACGGTGAAACCATTTGATCCGCAAGTTCGGCCGGACGCTCGAACATCTCCCCCTCGTCATCCGGTCCGTCGATGGTTGTGAAGCCGGCGGCAATGGCCTTTGCCTGGCCCTCACTGAACATCGGGCCGCCTGGCTCGGCCAAATTTCGGTAATAGAGGTGCTTCAGACCGTGGCACGCCGCACAGACCTCGCTGTAGACCTGCCATCCTCGCTGCAACTGGTGCTGGTCGAACCGACCGAAGGGGCCCTCGAACGAGAATGCGTGATCCTCGACATGGCCCCCTTCCGCAGCCATGGCGGGGGATGCCGCGAAAGCCAGAATGGCCATGGCGACCAGATTGCGCAGGATCCTCATTGGCCGCCGCCCCCGCTCCCGGCAGCGCTTCCCCTATGCTTGGCTCGGAATTCCGACTCGATGCTCTCCGGCTGCGGCCGCGGGGTCTCTACCAGCCCAACGATCGGCATGACCAGCAGGAAGTGGACAAACCAGTATGCCGTGGCAATACGGCCAACGATCAGGAAGATTCCTTCCGGCGGCTTGGCGCCGATATACATCAGCACGAGGAAATCGAGACCCAGGATCCAGAACCACCAGCGGTAGATCGGCCGATATCGGCAAGAGCGCACCTTGGAGGTGTCAAGCCAGGGGGCAAGCGCAAGCAGAACTATGGAGCCGAACATCGCGACAACGCCAAGCAGCTTGTCGGGAATGGAGCGGAGAATCGCATAAAACGGGAGGAAGTACCATTCCGGAACGATATGCTCCGGAGTCTTGAGCGGATCGGCCTCGATGTAGTTGTCCGGGTGACCGAGGTAATTCGGCATAAGAAACACGAAAACCGCAAACAGGGCCAAAAACAGGACGACCGCGTAGAGATCCTTCACCGTGTAGTACGGGCTGAAGGGGACCGTGTCCTTCTTCACCTCTCCGGGGCGCACATCCACGCCGGCGGGATTGCCGTTGCCCACGGCGTGAAGCGCCCAGATATGTGCCGCCACCAATCCCGCGAGAATCATCGGCAGCAGGTAGTGCAGGGAATAGAAGCGGTTCAGCGTCGGATTGTCGACGGCGAACCCGCCCCAGAGCCACTCCACGATGGTCTCACCCACCAGTGGAATGGCCGAGAACAGGTTGGTGATCACCGTCGCGCCCCAGAAGCTCATCTGCCCCCAGGGAAGCACGTAACCCATGAAGGCCGTTGCCATCATCACGACATAGATGATGATGCCAACGATCCAGATCATTTCGCGCGGTTCCTTGTACGAACCGTAGTACAGACCGCGGAAAATGTGAATGTAGACCGCGATGAAGAAGAAGGAGGCGCCATTCGCGTGCACGTAGCGCAGAAGCCAGCCGCCCTCGACGTTCCGCATGATGTGCTCGACAGACGCAAACGCGAGATCCGCGTGCGGCGTATAGTGCATCGCGAGCACAATCCCCGTCAGGATCTGTATCACGAGGAAAATGGACAGCACCGCACCGAACACCCACATCCAGTTGAGATTCTTCGGTGTCGGGAATGTCTGCATGTGATGCACGAGACTGAGCACCGGAAGCCGGCGCT
>CAZPXZ010000022.1:0-40727 GCA_964590405.1 uncultured Rhodobacterales bacterium
CGAGCAGTACCATTTCAGGGAACCAAAGGTTCCGAGGAAATGGTACTGCTCGGAGCCAAGCAGCAGCTTTCGGAAATGGCGGAGGCCGACAAACCGGATGTTGTAACCACCGGCCTCCAGCCGGAATCGAGACAGCGCGAGCCATGCCGAGATGATCAGCGGAAAGAGGGAGAACGCGAGCAGTAACAACACCGCCGGAAGGATCATCAGGCGGGGCGCCTGGCGTTCCAGCCACTCGCCGCGCGTGTTCATCGCAAGACTCCGGAACCTAGCATCTCGGGTAGTACGCCCCTGTGGGTAGCTACTCCGGCCCGGCCCCGAGGGACCAGGCCGGAACGCCGGTCAGTTTGCTCCGATCGACCCGCGATAGGCTTCGAGCTGTTCCTCGACGCCGTTATCCTCGTTCAGTTCGTTCCAGGCTTCCTCGACGGTCGCCATCATCGTTGCGGCATCGATTTCGCCGGCCGCGAAGCGGGACAGCGCGGTATCGAGTGCGACAGCCTGATAGGCATGATTCTGCGGAATGCGCAGATCGAGCGCCATGTTCGGGCTGTTGAGGCTTGCCTTGATCGCGCCGAGATAGGAGTCGGCGGCCTGTTCGCTCATGCCTGCTTCAAGCCAGGGGCCGAGGGTCTCGAACTGCGACATGCGATACGGGTTGAAACCGGTTGCCCCAATGGTCACATCGACATTCGACTGGGCCGGCTGCGAGAGATAGGAGAAATACGCGTAGGCGGCGCGTTGCACCTTCTCGTCGGCGGCTACATTGATGGCTCCGGACCAGCCGCCGAAGGCGGCGAAGGGTGCCCGGTTCACGCCGTTGATGGCATGGGGACAGGTCGTCTCGTCACAATCAACAAGTTCGCCGGTATCCCGGTCCAGTACCTGACGGGAACCGGGGAGCATGACTGCACCCACCTTGTCGATCACCTTGGAGTTGACCGGATCGATCGCAAGCGTACCGATGTCGCCCCAGTCCAGTGTCAGTGCGCAACGCCCGGACGTGAAGAGGCCACGTGTGTCGCCAACGTCAAGGTTGAGTTCGTCAGGCGGACCGAACGCGGTTGTCGCATCATAGATGGCCAGGGCGGCGGCGAAGGCATCGTTGTTGATCAGCGGCTTCATGTCGCGGGGGTCGAAGAATACTCCCTCACGGGTGCCCTTGGCTTGCAGGTACCCGGATGCGACGGACGAAATCATCCAGTAGGACTGGGCGTTTCGCTTCTTCGCGATGCAGGATCCGAAATCGGGTTCGTCATCTCCATTCATGTCCATTCCATGTGCCGCTTCCGCAAAGGCGACGTAGTCGTCCCAGGTTTCCGGTTCCGAGAGGCCGAGCTTGTCAGCGACATCGGTCCGGTAGTAGACCATCTGGAAATCGCCATCGACGGTAATGAGGTAGGTCTTTCCTGCAAATCGCTGCGAGAAGTCCTTGAAGAACGGGGCGATGTCATCTGTTTGCAGGTCGGCATCGGCGTCGACCCAGTCTGTCAGGTCGAGCAGGTAGCCAGGCGTGATGAAATCGACAGCCCATTGCGGTGCGAAGACGGCGGCGTCAATGGAATTGGTGCCCGAAGCCCAGTCCGCTGTGAGTTTTGGGTAGATATCGGCGAATGGGACCGTAATCACGTTGATGTCTGCGCCGGTGAGTTCCTTGAATTCCGGCGCCCGGCGCTGCATGGGGCCGGAGATCGTGGGACCCGTAATGGTCAGGATGTTGACGGTTACACCGTCGAACTCGCCTGCGGATGATGATGTCGGCAGTGCGAGCGTGAACGCCGCGATGGCGGCAGCCACCGTCAGCGGAAACCGAAACCGGTTTTTCATGGGAATTTCCTCCAAATTGCGTGGGTAGAGTCCTTCAATGGTTCGGGTGGCAGAAATGCGGCGTATCGGGTCAAGGCGGAAAGCGCGCCGGAATACACCAATGCGGTCACGCCACCGCGTTCTGTCCGGAAATGGACGATGCAAGTCGCCACGCCGGAATCGAAGGCGCGGAGATTGTATACACGTGTTGGTTGCCGCACGCAATGCAGGTGCTGGCAGCACAAGGCAGACGGAAATCCAGTTCCCCGCTACGAAAAATGGACTGCCTCAATACAAAGGGGATCATCATTTGAAGGCTTGTTGACATGGCTGCTGACGGGGCGGATGGACATCGCGGCATGAGGAAGACCGTCCAGTGGAACCGGTTTCGCCTGGAGCCACGCATCATGTGCCTCGCGGGGCAGGATGACCGGCATGCGATGATGGATGGAAGCGACGTTTCCTTCCGCAGGAGCGGTGAGGATGGTGAATGTCTCCACCGGGTCGCCCGGCTCCAGATGGGTGAGCGATTTTGGCAAGGCTGTGCCATCCCGCATGACCCAACGCTCCCAGAGCCCGGCCAGGGCGATCAACCCGCCCTCCTCAGGCCCGATGAGCCACGCCTGGCGCGTCGAACCGCGCCGGGTCCACTCGTAGTAGCCATCGACGGGCACAAGGCAACGCCTCGAGCGGTAGGCGGCGCGGAATGAGGGCTTGGCCTGGGCGGTTTCCGAACGCGCGTTGATCAGCTTGTAGCCGATCTTCACGTCCCTGGACCAGAAAGGAACGAGTCCCCACCGAAGCATGTCAAGCGTGCGTTCACCCTCTCGCTCTCGTACCACGGCGGCATCCTGGCTCGGTGCGAGGTTGTAGCGGGGGGAGAGATTTGGCGCAGGCCCGGTGAGGTCCATGAACTCCCGGACTTCCTGCCAGGAGAAGTATTGGGTGAAGCGTCCGCACATGTGGGGACGGTAGCGTTTTCTCCAGATTGTGGCCAGTTCGTGAACTGCAGAAGCGGCAATGCGTTCCTCCGGGAATGCCGTCGCGACCGAAGCGCGGTCTCGGCTTTCCACCCATCCGATATCGAACTATCGGACGAGAAACAGGGAGATTTCGGGAAATGCGATCAGCAATGCCAGCACGGCAAGCTGCAGGCAAATGAACGGTCCAAAGGAGCGGTAGATGGTGACCAGGTCAATTTCGGGAGGCGTCACGCTCTTGAGGTAGAACGCGGCCGAACCGAAAGGCGGTGTCAGGAACGCAACCTGCATGTTTACGCTGAAGAGGATGCCGAACCAGATGGGGTCGTAGCCGAGTTTGATTACGATCGGCATGAACACTGGCATGGTCAGCAGCACGATGCCGATCCAGTCCATGAACATCCCGAGTGCCAGGAAGATCAGCATCATCATCAGGATGACGCCGATCGGCGGAATGTCCATGCCGAAGATCAAATCCGCGACATAGGCATTGCCACCGGACAGGCTGTAGGCCCCGGCCAGTACCGTGGCGCCGAACGTAACCCAGAGGATCGTGCCCACAGAGCGGAATGTCTGTTCGAGGCTTTCGAACAGCATGACCGGGCCCAATTCCTTGCGGATTGTGATGAGAATGAAGGTGGCAACAACGCCCATCGCTGCCGCTTCGGTAATTCCGGTAACACCGCCGTAAATCGAGCCCAGCACGAGATCCACGACGATCAGCGGTGGCAGAAGGCCCTTTGCGATTGGGTAGCGATCCTCGGATCGAAGCTGAAACACCAGGACCAAACCAACCGCCGCGCTGGAGAAGATGAAGAACGCGACCTGTTCGGTAGTACCGGTTCCGAATGCGCCTGCCACCAGGACCGCGATTCCGCCGACAGCAACCGGGATGAGGTTGTAGGCAAGCTCCATGGGGACATGGATGGGAACGGCACGGTCGGCGCCGGTCGGCATGGGCGCGAGAGAGGGATTCAGGCGGGTTCGAACAATGATGTAGACGATGTACGAGGATGCAAGCATCAGGCCAGGGACGAACGCGGCCGTAAACAACGCGGTGATTGACGTTTCGGTGATCAGGCCGAAGATGATCAGGACGACTGACGGGGGGATCATGGTCCCAAGTGAGCCGCCGGCGCAAATGGTGCCGATCGCAAGATGCTTGTTGTAACCCAACCGTAGCATCTGCGGCAGAGCGACGAGCCCCAGAAGGACGATTTCACCACCGATGATGCCGGACATTGCCGCCATGATCACCGCCATCACGGTCGTAACGATGGCGACGCCGCCCCTGAGCCGACCGAGCGCGATATTCAGCGCATCGTACATATCCTTGGCGATGCCGCTCCGCTCCAGCAGAGACGCCATCACGATGAACAGTGGCACGGCGATGATCGCGTAGGTGATCGAGAGGTCGTAGACCCGCTGCATGACGAGACCGAGTCCCGGCACGCCAAAGTTGAAGTAGATCACCAACGCGCCGAGAAGCCCGGTCGCAAACCCCAAAGGAACGCCGGCAATGAGGAGAACGAAGATCCCGATCAGGAGCAGCAGGGAAAGTGTGCCGACATCCATGCCTAGTTGCCCTCGTTCCGGTTGTCGCGTCGGAGGCGTGGAAGAGAATCAACGAGCAGGTTGTTGACGGCCTGCACGGCAACCAGGAACGTTGCGATGAGGACGAGCGGCTTGACTGTCGCGGGGACCGGCGGATTCCAGAATGTCCCGAATCGCTCCCAGGAAACCATCGTATGCCATGCCACCTTGAAACCGGCGAAGATCATCAATGCCGCGTATGCGACAACAACCAGCGTGGAGAGGATGTCGCAGGCCACCTGGAGCTTCGGAGGCATGATTTCGTAGGCCGCGGTGATACGGATATGCGAGCGACGCTGCATCGCATAGACGCCTGCGAGGAGGAAGATGAAGCTCCCCATCCAAAGGGTCAGTTCGTTGACCCACAGGGTCGGACTGAAGAAGACATACCGCATCACCACTTCATAGAACGTGATGATCACCGCGATGGCGGTCAGGAGCATCGCGACACGCGAGATGAACGCGTTGATCCGGTCGATGACAGTAACCCGCGCTTCCGGTGGGCGGCTTGTCAGCCATCGGCCGAGGCCCCTGAGCAGGCTCCCGGATTCGATAAGACTCCTGGTTTTTTCGTCCATCGGAAACCGTCAGGTGTTTTCTGTCTCTGCTGCGGGAGTGGAGACTGTGGTGCCGGGGACGCAGGGGATCGGCATCGACCGCCCTTGCGCCCCCGGTCAGACAGCAGTGGCCTAGAACAGGCCGAGTTCTTCCATGAACGCGGTATGGCTGTTTACGATGGCATCCGCGGCAGGAGACTTCGCCTGCCACTCCGCCCACCGGCTGCGAGCGAACTCACGGAACGACTTGCGGTCCTCGGTCGACCAGTCATGCAGCGTGACACCCTGTTCCGTCAGGGTCTTGGCGGCACGCTTGTCCTTGATCTCGGTCAACATTGCGAGGTTCAACGCGGTCCGATAGAGCGCAACTTCCACGATCCGCTGGATGTTCTCGGGAAGCTTGGCCCATGCATCCTTGTTGCAGGCAAGTGTTTCCGTCGGCATAGAGTGGAAGCCGGGATAGGTTGCGTCCGTGGCGATATCAAACAGCCCGAGGGAAACGTTCGTGTTCAGCGTCGAAGCGTCGGCGCCGTCAACGATGCCAGTCCGAAGTGCGGTCGGAACCTCGCCGAAGTCCATCACTACGGGCTTGGCCCCGAACGCGGCGAAGATCTCGGTCTCAAGTCCCGGGGGTGAGCGGAACTTCCAGTCCTTCAGGTCGTCGAAACTGGCAAGGGAGCGCGTGGAGGAAAGTGACTCGTGGCCCTGCAGCCAAAGGCCTACCAGGTGCACGTTGAGGGGATCGTAGAGGTTGGACTGCACGACATCACGTCCGCCGCCATGGTGGAACCAGGCAAGAAATTGGTATGGAGTGTCGTAGCCCCCCATGATGTCGCCGGCGAACTGGAATCCGGCATCCTTGCCGACATTGCCTGAGGCGCCCGTCATGTCACAGTCGAGAATGCCCTGCGAAACTGCACCGAGCGTCTCGTTCTGCGCTACAACCTCGGCGTTGTAGTGCATCTGAATTTCCAGCGCCCCGCCAGACATCGTCTGGACGTCATCGATGAACTGGGCAATCAACTCGCCCGGTGTCGAGTTGGCCGAGAAATGGGTCTGAATGCGCAGCTTGTGGTCTGCGGAAACCGCCGGGGGCGCTGCGAGCGCTGACACCACTAGTGCGGCAGCGACCGGAGCAAATACACGTTTGATCATGATAATCCTCCTTTCAGGATCTGATTTGCCGACGGGTGGTGCCGGCACGAAGATCCTGCCAACCCGAAGAACTTGCCAACGCTATCGGTTAGGCAGGGCAGCATCAACTCGCTGGCAGGCGGTTTGCCTGGAAGCGGGAGGATGCCAAGCCGGGTAGGCCGGATCGAAATGCGGTGTTCGCCATTCCGGGGCCAGTGACCCGGTCCGACGATCCATCCGCGAGAAAACCGAGGCTGATGCACAGGACGAGAGATCGTGCGTCGGCGACCAAGCCCTTGCAGGGCCATGTTGCAGCCTGGAGCGGGATTCATCGGTTCCGCGCCCCGGGATCGCGCTCGTCAATGCCGTTCAGGAACGACTCGTACTCATGCTCCGCCACGTGGACGGTTTCGCGCCTGTCCGGAAAGGCGCCGCCGAGGGCGGATTCCCGGAAACGTCGCAGGGCCGCAACACGTTCTGTCTCGATCGCGCGCTGCATGGACAGAAGGTTGCCGAACGCACGGGCATGCCGCGGGCGGGATTCGTTTTCGCCACAGATGTCTTCCATGAAGAGGTACATCACGTCGGCGTCCGGCCCGGACCCGAGGGAAAACGTGATCAGGCCGGTTCGGTCCGAGATAGCACCCATGATCCGGTCCGGAATCAGCTCTGCCTCGACGCCAAAGGCGCCGGCGTCCTCCAGTCGACGAAACCGCTGGTAGAGCGCCAGCGCCTCGCTGGAGGTCTTGCCGACCGCGCGAAGTCCCCCGATCCAAGTGGACTTCCTGGGCACAAGCCCGAGATGTCCCATCACGGGAATGTCCTCGCGGGCAAGCATTTCCACGACAGAGAGGGGACGTTGCGTCATAACCGCGTCTGCTCCGGCGGACATGGCCCGGAACGCCTCCCGCAGCACGTCGTCCGGCGTGGCGTAGTCTGCAAGGGCGATGGCAGCCGTGAGAAACAGGTTTCCTCCTCCTTCGCGTGCGACAGCCGCATTCCGGGAGTTGGCAATGATCAGGTCGATTCCCGCTTCACGTGCTGCGCGTGCCTCCCCGACGGTATTGGCCGTAACCTGCGTGAACCGGCGTTTCCCCTTTGCCCGACGGAGGTCCGCGACCGTGAGGTTCCTGACCTCGGGGCCGCGGCCGCCCCAGGCGACGACGCGGCGGGCGGAAATGGCAGTTTCGTCCATGATCGCTTCTAGTGTCCGAACAGCCGAGTGAAGGCTGGCATGTTTTGGCGGAACCCATCTTCATAGCTGCCATTGTCGGGATGGTAGACGCTCTCATACGAGACGACACCGTCATATCCGTCCGAACGCAGCGCGTTCGCGATGGGCGCGAACCGGTCCGTGAGCTGTCCCTCTCCGATCGGTCGTACCTCGAGGGTGGAACGGGGCGTATCCACGAAGACATCCTTGATATGGACATGGCCAAGATATCCCCCCCGAAGAGTGTCGTATCCGTTCGGCCAGGCCTCCTCGTGGCACCAGCACGCGTTTGCCGGGTCCCAGAGCACCGTCAGTACATCCTTGGCATCCAGTTGGTCGATCAGGAGCCGAGCCGTGTAACAGGAGTTGACCATGGTTCCGTTGCCTGTTTCGACAACGAGGCGGAGTTCTTCTGCGCGCGCAAGTTCCACAGCCGGAGCTATCAGCGGCAGCACATCGTCCCATGCGCCATGCGCCACGTTCCAGTCTTCGGCCCCATTCCGTCCCCACAGGATTGTCGCTGTCCGGCGCGGTGAAAAGATCCGGACCAGCGGAGAATCAAAATCGTGCGCCATTTCCATGACACGCTTCAGCCCGTCCATCTGGACGGTATGCATCTCGTCTCCGGGCCGATTGTCCCGCGTCAGTGAGGAGAACACGTGCCGAGAGAGGCATGACACCCGAATACCATGTCGGTCAAGCAGACTCCGGGCTCGGGTACGTTCTTCTTTCGTGAGGTCGCCGACTTCCTTGTCCCAGACGAATTGCAGTTCTGCATAGCCGAGATCGAACTCCGCCATTACCGGGAGCGAGTGCGCCAGGTCCCTGCTGATACCGTCAACGATGACTCCGGTGCGCATGCGGGATCCGTCCTATCTGTGCAGTTCAGCGCCGGCGATGTCTTCCATGATCCTTGTGACGACCCAATTGTCGCCATCGGGATACCGTGACTTGCCGGCAGTGAAGAGTTGCATGGCGGCTGCTGCTGTGAAGAGTGGCACGTCGAGCGACCTCGCGAGGTCGAGGGCGATGGAGAGATCCTTGTGCATGGTCGAGATATGGCTGCCGGTGCCGATGAATGCGCGGTCGACGATGTTCTCGAGTGCGGTTTCCGTGGCACGGCAGCCGGCGCTGGATCCCCGTACCACTTCCAGGAGGGCCTCTCCACGCACACCGGCCTTGGCAGCCAGGGCGGCGGCCTCGAAGGTGGCGCTGAACACTGCTCCCATCAGCGACTGGAGCACGGCCTTCACCGTTTGCCCGAGGCCCGGTTCGCTGCCGACGACGTGTATGGTTTTCGAGACCGCCTCCATCGCGGGCCGTGCGGTTGCGAGTGCTTCCGGCGATCCGGCGGCCATGAGGATGAGATTGCCGGATTGCGCGCCGGGAAATCCACCACTGACTGGCGTATCGACCAGCAGAACGCCCGAGTCTGCGAGGCCTGCCGCAATGGAGCGGGCCTCCTGCGGCTGAATCGTGGCCGTCAGGAGGACCACCGACCCCGGTTCCATCGTGGAAGCGAGGCCCTCGCCGAGAATGACGGAACGGGCCTGGTCCCCGTTCATCACCATGACGAAGGTAGCTCGGCTTTCCCGTCCCGCTGCTGCAGCTGAATCGGCCGGGATACCGCCGAATGCACGAAACTCGTCCATTCGCTCCCCGTCGAGGTCGAAGCCCACGGTTTCGAAGCCTGCGGAGATCAGGTTTCGAGCGATGCCCGAACCCATGTTGCCTAAACCGATGACGCCGATACGCTGCATTGCGTTGCCGTTCCTGAACTATTGGGCCTCAGAGTGGTCGGGTTGAGTGCCGCGTCCGATACAGTTGGTGCGGCCCGAACTCAGGTTGCACTGTCTGCGCGGATATAAACGAACCCATCTTCGACCTTCACTTCATAGGTCGGGAGATCTACGCAGGCCGGTGCACTCTTTGCCTCCCCGGTGCGGTAGTCGAACCGGCCGTTGTGCTTCGGGCACTCGATGATGTTGTCGATCACGAGTCCGTCCGCGAGGTGGGCCATCTCGTGGGTGCAATGGCCGGCCGTGCAATGGAACGTGTTCTCGGGAGAGCGATAGATGGCGTAGGTCTGTCCATCGTGATCGAACCGGATGACATCCTCCGGTTCGATGTCTTCGGTCCGACAGGCCCGTATCCAGTTGTTCATGACTTTGCTCCCGTGACTACGGAAATGCAGGAGTAGGACGTGCGGTTGGTGGCAGCGTCCGCCGGACAAAATGGGACGGATCGCGAATTTGCCGAAGCAAGGCCGGGATCATCTCGCGGTACGCGTCCAGCATGCCTTGGTACGGTCTTGGCATGTCATCCTTGATGGCCTCGTGCAGCGCCGGCAATGCGTGGAAGGGCACCATGGGAAACATGTGGTGCTCGATGTGGTAGTTCATGTTCGAATAGACGAACCGGAGCACCGGATTCATCAGCACCGTTCGCGTGTTGAGTCGGTGATCGGGCACATTCTCGGCAAGTCCGGCATGTTGCGTAGCGGACATCAGGTTGTGAAGCCAGGATCCGTAAAAGGTCGGCAGCCCGATCAGCAGGATCGGCAGCCAACTCTCCCAAGCCAGGGACAGTGCCGCAACCGCGACCAGAATGAGGACATGGGCGCGCGAGGTCCAGTAGACCTTCCAGCGCTCCGACTCGGGAACATATGCCCGCTCCTCCGGGCTCAGCATGCCGCAAGCGTTCCGCAGCATTCGCCTGACCTCGACGAATCCTGTCTTCAGGTGCAGCAGGTTGAACACCATGCCCAGCATGTCCGGAGGCCGGGGAAACGCGATTTCCGGATCGCGTCCGACGACGATGGTATCCGTGTGATGGCGGGTGTGGCTCCATCGCCAGGCATATGGGTTCTTCAGCGACATGAAGGACGCAAGATGGTAGAAGACCTCGTTCAGCCATCGTGTCCGGAACGACGTACCGTGCGAGCATTCATGCCAGCGCGATTCTCCGCCCGATGCGTAGAGGACTCCGTAGATTGCGAAGAGCGGCACGGCCAGCCAGGGATTACCCCAGGAGAACACACAGGCCGCCCCGGTCGCACCGATGGCGCCCAGCCACAGGGCGTAGTTGCCGAGGGCGGGCCAGTTGCTCCGCCGCATCAGTTCCTTGAGCAGTTTTCGCGGGATCGGGCACTGGTACCAGGATTCGTGCGGAATCGTGACCACAGGCACGGTGTCGGAAATCCGGTAGCTCTGTGCAGGTTCGGCAGCTGCGACGGTCATTTCTTGGTTCCCATGAACTTGGTCGGGCAAACCCAAGCGTGTATTGGATGGTAGATTGGATAGGATTGAGTGTGATTTGGCAAGGGAACATGCAATTCCATCCAAAGTAACCGAAGAAATTGGATAGATTCTATCCGAAACGAACTTGGGGAAAGTGGAATGGGAACTCATCCGACGCTCGAGGACATCGCCCTTCGAGCGGGCGTGAGCGTGGCAACGGTGGACCGCGTGCTGAATCGACGGCGGCGGGTCCGGCCCCGGACCGAGGCTGCCGTACTCCTGGCAGCGGAAGAGCTCTCGTTCCATTCCACCCCTCAGCAACGTCGGCGAGGCCGGGTGCTCGCACCCCAGATCTGCGTCGGTGCACTCCTGCAGAAGCGCGGCAAACCGTTCTACCGCAGGCTGGGCGCTCAACTCCGGGGAGCATGCGGACGCCGGGAGGACATCCGGGCAGACCTGCAACTCGAATTCGTTGATGCGCTTGCACCCGGGCCGATCATCGACTCCATGCGCAGGCTCGCCGAACGGGCGCGGGTACTGGCAATTGTTTCCATTGACCACCCGCTCATCGCCGACGAGACCGCGGCGCTTGCGGATCGAGGCATTCCGGTCGTGACCCTTCTGAGTCCGCTTGCTTCTTCCAGAGTCGTGGCCCATGTCGGTGTGGATGGGCGCCGCGCTGGTCGCATCGCAGGGTGGGGGATGTCCCGCTGCATGCAGGCTCCCGGGACGATCGGAATCCTGATCGGCAGTCATCGCTACCGTGGACACGAAGATCGGGAGGCCGGGTTTCGCTCCTATCTCCGTGAGCAGGGCGGGCCGTTCCGGGAAATCGGAACGATGACCTATCTCGACGACGACGAGGGTGCCTATGGAACAGTGCTCGAGTTGATCAATCGCTGGCCGGATCTTGCCGGCCTGTACGTAATCGGGGGCGGTACCGGGGGTGCCCTTCGCGCGCTTGCCGAGCACGGTACAGCAGACGGCATTTCGGTGGTTTGCAGCGAAATGACCCAGGATGTTCGCGAGGGCCTGATATCCGGGGCGGTTGATTTCGTTGTCGCCTCTCCGGTACAGGAAATTGCTGCAACAGCGGTCGAGGTTCTCACGCGTGCCGCATTGGATCCCGACACGGCGGAGTCCGCTACGCTGCCAAGCACGATTTACACGTCGGAAAACGTGTAGTGGAGGTCAGGCAACGGAGTGCATCGAACTGTCGGTGGATGTTTCGCGGAGCGCGCCGCTTCCGCCCGTTGTTTCAATGACGATCCGCGATCCTGGCCGCCAGTTCTCCAGCACGAAAAGCAGGTCTGACTTTCTCAGCGCCACACAGCCAGCCGTTGGCCGCTCAAGTGCGTCCATCAGGTGAAGGAATATGGCACTTCCCCGGCCGCGCAGGATCGGGTCGCGGTTCCAGTCAAGAATGCAGACAACGTCATAGACCCTGGACGGAAGCCAGAGTGCCTCGCTGCCGAAGTGGTGCGGCCGGCGGACGAGAGCATTGTACGCCGGGTCGTCCGGATCGTCGGACCAGCCATCCTGTCGCCGGATGGGACGGAGCGGAAGGCTGGTCCGGGGAGGGCGGACCCGGTCCGGGCGGAACAGGACGGATTCCGCACGATGGACACCGATCGGGGTTGCGCCATCTCCTTCGCGCTTGTCCGGGGCAGCGCCGCCCCGTCCAATTCTGCAGGGGAACCGGCACCCAAGGAATTGGGCCGACATGCCGCGTATCACGAGATGTCCTCCCCCCGCAATCACGCGGGACCATCCTTGCTGCGCTGCCGCTTTGCTTCCAGGTAGCGGACATTGTGGGGATTCGCGCCAAAACTGTGCGGCAGGACTTCGACAACCTCGATACCGCAGTCGCGGATGGCCGCAGCCTTTTCCGGGTTGCTGGTCATCAGCCGGATGCGGCCGAATCCAAGCGTCCTGATCATGGCGGCTGCCACCTCGAATGTACGCTCGTCCTCGTCAAAGCCGAGTCGGCGGTTGGCCTCGTATGTATCGAATCCCTGGTCCTGCAACGCGTAGGCGCGGATCTTGTTGGCAAGTCCGATGCCGCGCCCTTCCTGTTGCAGCACGATGACGATTCCGCCTTCCCTTGCGGCACGATCGATCGCTTCATGCAGTTGCGGCCCGCAGTCGCAGCGCAGAGATCCCAGCACATCGCCGGTATAGCAACTGGAGTGAACCCGTACTGCGGGGGCTTCGGCCTCACGGAGCGGGCCGAGTTCGAATGCGAGATGTTCGTCGCCACTGTCCCGTTCCCGGAAGAGGTAGACACGAGCGTCTTCCCATCCGCGTACCGGCATGCGTGTGGATGCGACGCGGTCGACCACAGGAGAAGGGGCGCCCGACAGAAGTGCCTCCCGAGGCAGGCGCATCGCATCCTGCAATATATCAGTCGAACCATCCTGCGCGGACGCGACGAGCACCGCCGGAAGCAGCCTGGCCTTGCTGACGAGATTGAGCGCGAGCATGGCATCCCTGGCATTTCCTCCCCGGCGTGCCGCGAAGGGGCCGCGCATGGGAAAGTCCAGGTCCCGCGACGGGTCGGCAAGCGCCGCGATTGCGGGTGCAGTTGTACCCGGTTCGACAGGCACGCGGGCAAGGCACCCGTCATACACCCGAATGCGCAACGTTTCGGCCCGGTAGCGCGAGAGCACCAGGTCCGGTTCGCCCTCTGCCGCCTCTCGCAAGGCTTCCAGCCACCGCTCTTCTACCAGTTCCGCCGCCAGCATTACGGTGTCGGGGGTCTTGCCTCCCTCCAGGCGAACCGGGAACCCGAGGCGCAATTCCGCGCGGGCGCGGGCGAGCAAGTCCTCGGGGCCGAAGGTGGGTTTTCTACGCATTGTCGGGTCCAGGCTCACTCTGGCAGTTGCAGGCCATTGACCCGGCCGCGGCGAATGGCTACCGGTTGCGTATGCCTGCAAGACGTCGTGTATGGGTCGCGCTCGCCAATCGTGTTCTCCGCGAAGCCCTGATCGAGCAACTGGACGATACACCCGGCCTTGCGGCCGTGGACGGCGGCAGCGGAACGGGCGCCGTGCCGGACAGCCCTCCTCCTGACGCGGCGCTGGTGGACGCCCTCCGATACGGAGACCATGCCGGGGCCCCGTTTCCTGTGCTCTGCATCGGGCGCGGCGCTGCGGGTACGAATCGCGATGCAATCGAACTTCCGGTTCGCGCCGGCGAGCTTGCGGCCCGAATCAAGGCCGCCATACTGGAAAGCAGGGATCGGCTCGGGCGCTATCGAATTGGGAGCGCCGTATTCGACCACAGCCAGACAAGCGTCCGAAGTGCTGCAGGCAGAGAACATGGCCTCACAGCCATGGAGTCGGAGATGTTGCTTCATCTTTGCCGGTGTGGCTCCAGAGAGGTGCCACGGGAGGAATTGCTTGAAGCTGTCTGGGGTTATTCCTCTCTTGCGGAGACCCACACTGTGGAGACTCATATCTGGCGGTTGCGCTCCATATTGGGGGAAGCGGGTTGCGGTGGAACACTTCAGACCAGGGAGAGCGGCTACCGGCTGGAGCCGCAGGCCGTTCCCGATCATGATAGCGGCACCGAAGAAGCCGCGGGAGGTTGATCAGGCGTCGCCGAGTTGAGTCTCCAGGTCCTCTCGGAACCCGGAAAGCCGGTACACGGATCGGGTCGGGTCGTAGGGTACGCCGGAGGAGCGAGCGGATGCGCTGATGAGGTGCTCGAGTGCTCCCCCGCCGTCCGCCAGCCGGGTTCGGCCTGACACATCCGAACGTGATCAGGCTGGAATTGCCGCAGGCAAAGTAACGGAGGTACCGGGATTCGAGGGCAGGAAACCGGACCGCGAATCGGGCAAGTCCCGAGCCAGGCCCGGGGTTTCTGCCGACGACGGTTTGGCAAGACTTCCGGAAGAAGATCCCGGGCGGCCGGAAACGCGAGCAAGGGATCAATGCCATTCCACAGTCGCGTCGGGTAGCGGGCAGTTGCACCGCGCATTCCTCCATTCGGGCTCCCGATTGCTGCAGGGGACCCGGGAGGGTCAAGCCGTCGCGCGAACCGGTTCGCGGTCGGTCAGGGGATGCTCGATCCTGTCTACCAGTTCCTTCGGACAGACCTGCCAGATACGGCCGAGCGTACGGTCCCATGCCTGGAGAAGGTCTACGGCCCGTGGCGATTCCGTAGCATCGGCGTGTGCTTCGATCAGGTTCCGGAGGACGGACTCCCAATGGGTCGACCCAATCCGTACCGCGATGACGGTGTCCTCGTTCAGTCGTTCCACGAAGTCTCCGGCAGAGTCGTACACGAACGCCATTCCACCTGTCATGCCGGCGCCGAAGTTGTCGCCAACCCGTCCGAGTAGCGCGACGGTCCCTCCTGTCATGTACTCGCATCCATTTGCACCGCAGCCTTCGACAACTGCTTCCGCCCCGGAATTGCGGACCGCAAAGCGTTCCCCTGCCTGGCCATTCGCAAACAGGCGACCTCCGGTCGCGCCATAGAGAACCGTATTGCCGATAATGGTGTTCTCATGGGGGACGAGGGCGGAATCCAGCGGTGGACGCAGAACGATCTCACCGCCGGAAAGCCCCTTGCCGACATAGTCGTTTGCATCTCCACGCACTTCGATTCGCAGTCCCTGGGCCGCGAACGCTCCGAGCGACTGCCCGGCGGATCCCTCCAGGCGAAGCGTCAGATGCCCGGAGGAAAGGTTGATTTCAGGTCCGAACCGGCGTGAGATTTGGGCCGAGAGACGGGTTCCGACGGCGCGTTGCGTGTTCCGGACAGTGTACGAGAGGTCCATCTTGCGTCCGTCCCGCAGGAATGGCTCGGCATCGCGAAGGATCTCTGCGTCCAGCGTGTCCGGGACTTCCACTCTCCCCTGGTGGCGTGCACGTGCCAGCGACGGGGCGCCTGCCTTTTCGATTCTGGTCAGCAGCGGGCTCAGGTCGAGATCGTCCAGATGCGATGCGCCCCGGCTTACTTGCTTGAGAAGGTCGGTGCGACCCACGATCTCATCGATGGACCGGACGCCGAGCGAGGCCAGCTGTTCGCGTACCTCACCAGCCAGCAGCGTGAAGAAATTCACGACCTTCTCCGGGGAGCCGGTGAACTTTGCCCGGAGTCTCGGATCCTGCGTGCAGACGCCGACCGGACAGGTGTTGGAGTGGCACTGGCGCACCATGATGCATCCCATGGCGACGAGAGCCGCCGTACCCACACCGTATTCTTCCGCGCCCATCATCGCTGCCATCACTACGTCGCGCGCGGTTCGGATGGATCCGTCGGTCCGAAGAATTACACGTTCGCGCAGATCGTTCAGGGTAAGAATCTGGTGTGCTTCGGAAAGGCCCATCTCCCAGGGAAGGCCGACATGCTTGATGGAGGTCTGGGCAGCGGCGCCCGTGCCCCCGTTGTGGCCGGAGATCAGAATGATGTCCGCCTTGGCCTTGGCAACGCCCGCCGCAATGGTCCCAACGCCGGTGGAAGCAACCAGTTTCACCGTGACCCGGGCATCCGGATTGGCCTGCTTCAGGTCGTAGATGAGCTGGGCCAGGTCCTCGATGGAGTAGATATCGTGATGAGGTGGTGGCGAGATCAGCGATACGCCGGGTGTCGAATGGCGCAAACGGGCGATGGTCTCGGTCACCTTGAAGCCCGGAAGCTGGCCCCCTTCGCCCGGCTTGGCCCCCTGTGCAACCTTGATCTCGATTTCGTCGCACGCATTCAGATAGGCGAGCGTTACGCCGAAACGGCCGGACGCGATCTGCTTGATCCTGGCAGCACGGTTTTCGCCGTCATGGGACTGGAGTGTTCGCTCCAGGTCTTCACCTCCCTCACCGGAATCCGACCTGGCGCCGATCCGGTTCATGGCAATGTTCAGAGTTTCATGCGCTTCCGGGCTGAGAGCGCCGAGCGACATGCCGGGGGTTACAAACCGGCGCCGGATGGAAGCAATGGATTCCACATCCTCGAGAGGCAGACGAGGTCCGGCGCTCCGGAATCCGAGCAGGTCCCGGAGATGGGTGGGTGGCATTTCGTGAAGCCTCTGCGCGAAGCGGCGCCAGAGTTCGAGGCTGCCGGAGTTGCAGGCAGACTGCATGAGGTGCATTCCGCGGGCATCCCAGGAATGGGTCTCGCTCCGCGCACGCGCCTTGTAGAAGCCTCCGACGGGCAGAGTCACGACGTCGGCCCGGAAGGCCCGGGCGTGGACGGCCAGCGCATTCTGCTCGATGCCGGAAAGACCGATGCCGGAAACTCGGCTTGCCATCCCGGGGAAATACTCCGAAACCAGGGAACGGGAGAGGCCGATGGCCTCGAAATTGTAGCCGCCGCGATATGACGAAACCACCGAGATTCCCATCTTGGACATGATCTTGAGGAGTCCCTGTTCTGCGGCCTCCCGGTAGCGGTCAAGGCACGCTGCGAGGGAGAGATTGCCGAACAGGCCCCGCCGGTGACGGTCCGCGACGCTCTCCTGGGCGAGCCAGGCATTGACCGTCGTTGCTCCGCAGCCGATCAGGACAGCAAAGTGATGCGGATCGATACACTCGGCGGACCGCACGCTGATGGAACAAAAGGTACGCAGACCCTGGCGAACCAGCCAACTGTGTACGGCGCTGGTTGCCAGGATCATGGGGATCGCTGCATTCTCCGAATCCATTCGCTCGTCGGTCAGCACGAGGTGTGCGACGCCCGCACGCACGGCATCTTCGGCATCGGTCCGGAGACCGGACAGTGCCTTGCGGAGCGCGTCGGCTTCGCCGTTGGTCGGAAAGAGGCAATCGAGTTCAAGATCCGCATCGCCAAACGCCCTGCACATTTCGGCGAATTGCTCGTTCAGCACGACCGGGCTGTCGAGTAGCAGGTTCTCGGTCTGCGTCTGGCCTTCGTCCAGGACATTCTTCAGGTTGCCGAACCGGGTATTCAGGCTCATGACCCGGTGCTCTCGAAGGGGGTCGATGGGAGGGTTGGTTACCTGGGAAAAATTCTGCCGGAAGAAGTGGCTGAGGGGACGACGTTGATCGGAGAGCACGGCAAGCGGCGCGTCGTCGCCCATGGATCCGACGACTTCCTTGGCGTCCTCCACCATGGGATGAAGTATCGCTTCCAGTTCCTCGATGGAGTAGCGTGCGGCCACCTGCAGCCGCCGAAGATCTGCGATCGCCAGGTTTTGAGTTTCGACGGCGCCGCGAACCCGGGGTGTGAGATCCACGATCCTTGACGTCCATTCCTGGAAGGGGCGTGCCGACGCAAGTGCTTCCTTGATTTCCTGGTCGTGGCGAACTTCACCGGCTTCAAGGTTCACACCCACGATCTGTCCCGGTCCAAGCCGGCCCTTCTCGATGACATCCGGGTCCGGAACGGACACCATTCCCGTTTCAGATCCCGCGATGGCAAGGCCGCTTCGGGTGATCTGGTAGCGCATGGGTCGCAGCCCGTTGCGGTCGGTTCCCGTGATCACCCAGCGGCCGTCCGTGGCCACGATGGCCGCTGGTCCATCCCATGGCTCCATCACGGCATTGGCGTAGCTGTACAGGTCCCGCCACTTGTCCGGCATGGCGGTGGCCTTCTTGGACCAGGCTTCCGGGATCAGCAGGGTCTTGGCCATCGGGGCTTCCCGTCCCGCCCGCACCAGGAGTTCGAACACGGCATCCAGCGCGCCGGAATCCGAGGCACCCGCCGGAATGACGGGCTTCACGTCCTCGGCGCGGTTTCCGAATCCCTCATGGGCCAGACGTATCTCGTGGGAACTCATCCAGTTGGCATTGCCCCGAAGCGTGTTGATCTCGCCATTATGTGCGAGGGCACGGAATGGCTGCGCGAGCCACCATTGCGGGAAGGTGTTGGTGGAGTAACGCTGGTGGAAAAGTGCGTAGCGCGACTCGAAGCGTTCATCCTGCAGGTCCGGGTAGAAGGCAGAGACCTGCTCGGCCAGCATCATGCCCTTGTAGACGATGGACCGGCAGGAAAGGGAACAGACATAGAAGTCAGTGACCTGTGCGGCGGTTGCCCGCCATTCCATTCGGCGCCGGGCCAGATAGAGCTGACGCTCGAACTCGTCAGGGGCAATGCCGGTGGGGCCGGCCACCATGATCTGAGCAATCTCCGGTCTGGTGGAATCGGCCTTGGTACCCAGGACGCTGACCTCGACCGGGACGTGCCGCCAACCGTAGAGCGCGTAACCCAGGTCGAGCATTTCGGACTCGACGATGGACTTGCAGGTTTCCTGTGCGGCAAAGTCCTGGCGAGGAAGGAAGATCTGTCCGACCGCAAGCGGGCCCGGTTGCGGCTCATGGCCGGTGCGGCGAATTTCGTCATCGAAAAAGTGACCTGGAATATCCAGATGGAGTCCTGCACCGTCACCGGTCCGTCCGTCCGCGTCGACGGCACCCCTGTGCCAAACATTGCAGAGCGCCTCGATCGCCTTCTCAACGACTTCCCGTCGCGGCTTGCCGTCGATTGCGGCGATGAACCCGACACCGCACGCGTCCCGATCGGCCGACGGGGGGAACCCGTTCACTGTAGACAGCTCGGCGCGGAGCGCCCGCTGGCGTTCGGCCCATCCCGGCGGGAGGGCGGAGTCTGCAATCATGCCGCAATCCTCTCAGTCTTCGCAGCGGTAAACCGCCGATGGATGGCTTCCGCCGCCTCGCGTCCGTCGCGGATGGCCCAGACGACGAGCGATGCACCTCGTACGATGTCGCCAGCCGCATACACGCCGTCGACACTTGTTGCACCGGTGCGGAAATCGGTGCGCACAGTTCCCCAGCGGGTGAGTTCCGGCGTATGTTCTCCCCACTGGTTGGCGAAGTCCTCGGGGTCGAAGCCCAACGCCTTGATGACAAGGCCCGACTCAAGATCGAAGTCTCCACCCTCGACAGGTTGCGGTGTTCGGCGACCTGTCTGGTCCGGTGCGCCCAGCCGCATTTTCTGGGCTCGCACGGAACGGACAGCATCACTGCCAAAAAACGCCAAGGGGGCAGAAAGCCATTCGAAGATCACACCCTCTTCCTCGGCATGTGCCACTTCTCGCCGCGAGCCGGGCATGTTGGCTCGATCACGCCGGTAGAGGCAACGGACCGATGCGGCTCCCTGGCGTACGGCTGTGCGAACGCAATCCATGGCCGTATCGCCACCGCCGATCACGGACACGTGCTTGCCGCGTGCATCCAGTGTGCCACTGTCAAACGCCGGCACCCTGTCGCCGAGCCCTTTCCGGTTCGATGCGGTCAGGTAGTCGATTGCCTGGTGGATGCCGGCAAGTCCGGAGCCCGGCCCGCCAAGATCTCGGGCCTTGTACACACCGGTCGCCAGCAGAATTGCATCGTGTTCGCCATGGAGTTCATCGAGACCGATGTCCGATCCAACATTGCAGTTGAGGCGGAATTCCACGCCCCCGCCCGCCAGTTGCTCTACCCTGCGTTGCACCGTGTCCTTGTCGAGCTTGAAGTTGGGTATGCCATAGATCAGGAGACCTCCCGCGCGATCGTGGCGGTCGTAGACCACGACCCGGTAACCCTTGCGGCGGAGCATGTCGGCAGCCGCGAGACCTGCCGGCCCGGCGCCCACGATGCCGACCGAACCATCGCGCTCGAATGAAGGTGACGGTGGGTGCACCCAACCGTTCTCCCATGCTTGCTCCGTGATGTAACGTTCGATCGCGCCGATGGTCACCGTGCCATGGCCGGAATTCTCAATGACGCAGTTTCCTTCGCAGAGACGGTCCTGCGGGCAAATTCTTCCGCAAATCTCGGGAAAGGTGTTCGTGGCCTGGCTGATCTCGTACGCCTCTTCCAGACGGTTCTCCGCCGTCAGCTTGAGCCAATCGGGTATGTTGTTGTGGAGCGGGCAGTGTGTCTGGCAGGCAGGAACTCCGCATTGCGAGCAACGCGCGGCCTGTTCAGCCGCTTTCTTGGCGGCATATTCACGGTAGATTTCGCCGAAGTCTTCCCGGCGGTCCTCGGCTTTGCGCTTCTGCGGCATTCGTCCCGGGACTTCGACAAAGGCGAGCATTCTGGAAGCCATTTCGGTGTCTCCACGCGAGATGTGGCGGGGATCGGCGGTTCATTCCGTGGGAGATGAAATCATAACCCAGGCAGTGACGGCAAGCAAGTCAACGGTACTGATATAAATTCCCCCGTAGCCGTTCATGGGTTGCAGATGTCCGGCCCCCGATATATTGATAAAAGACAGTGTTGTTGATATAATATGGCCTGACGGATTGTGCTGGTTTAAATCTTGAGAATTCCGACGAGCGGAATTCGGCGCCTCGCGATCTCAATCGATTCCTGTACAAAGTGGCCCGGACTCGCCAAATTCAACGGGAACCGTTTCGTTTCTTCCATGCGAGCCGCAGGGACCGTGATAGATTGGTTGGAGGCGGCGAACCGTTCAGGTCCGGTCGACTCGGGAGGACCACACGATTTCACCGGAACAGGTTGCATTTCTGGCACTGGTACAAGGGTTGACCGAGTTCGCGCCGGTCAGTTCCTCTGCGCACCTTGCACTGATGCCGATCCTGTTCGGTGGCAGGGACCAGGGGCTCCTCGTCGATGTTGCAGCCCATGTGGGAACCCTGTTGGCCGTAATGGCGTACTTCAGGAAGGAAACGTTCCGCATCGCAAGAGGCTGCCTCCTGCTGTTGGCCGGGCGCTGGAGAGAGCCGGACTCAGGCCTGGCAATCCTGCTTGTGATCGGAACCGTCCCGGCGGTGATTGTCGGCGGGGCGCTCTGGGCCATGGGCCTTGCCGAGGTCTTTCGGAGCGTGGAGGCCATTGCTGCGTTTACCATCCTGTTCGCAGGATTCCTGTATTGGGCTGACCGTTACGGCGCGTCGGAGAAGAGGTTCGCCCAGCTTGCGCGGCGCCACGCACTGTGGATCGGCCTGGCACAGGTGCTGGCCTTTTTGCCGGGCGCCAGCCGGTCGGGGGTTGCGATCACGGCGGCGCGGGCACTTGGATTTGATCGCGAGACCGCTGCGCGTTTCGCCTTCCTTCTCGCCATCCCGACCATTGCGGCTGCCGGGACGCTGGGCGGCATTGAAGTGGCGCGGTCCGGGGCGGCGTGGTTGCAGTGGTCCGCCGTGGCCGTTGCCGTGTTGGCATTTCTTGCCGCTCTCGCCGCGCTCTGGGCCCTGATGCGATTCGTGCGGCGCTGGAGCCTGCTGCCCTTCGTGATCTATCGGCTCATCCTCGGAGTAGTGCTACTCATGTATTCCTGGGTCTAACGGCTCACGACGAGGCGGCTCCTGATCTGGAGCAGGAGCCGGTGCAGACTTCGGTACCAGGAAGAACTGGGCGATCGCCCCCGATGGTGGTGCTCACAAGTCAAATGTGGGAACGATGCGATTCCCGCATGCCGACGACATGGAGTTGCCTGCATGAGGGCGCCGCCAGAGATTGTGGCGCAGATCGGAGCGATCCTGCCGTTCCAGCTTCGATGCGCATTTCATCAGGAGGAGGTCACGGTGTGGAAGGCGCGAGACTCTCTGTCAGGAAACAGGTGAGACGCCAGATGTCTGGCGGCCGGTAAGCTTCCAATATTGACCGCCAGGACGGAAGGGTTCCAGGTACTGGCCGATGACACCTTCAACGGCGGCGGGCTCGATGCCGAAGGATTCGAAGCCACGGGCATCCTCGGCAACGACGGAATCGCGTGTGAGCAATTCGACCTGATCGGGTGTAATCGGGGCACCGGGCAGCCAGGATACGGCCGTCGCCAACGGGCGGGCGACACTGAAGGGGATCGGAAGCACGGGCCGCGGGCGGCGGATCTCGCGAAGCATGATCTCCATGAGTTCCCGGAAGGTGTGGATCTGCGGACCGCCGAGTTCGTAGACGCCCTCGGATTGGGGCTGCAGGATCGCTTGCGCGATTGCTTCTCCCACATCCTCGACATGCACCGGCTGGAAACGGGTTTCCGCTCCGATGATGGGCAGCACTGGTGCGAGAGTGGCCATGCGGGCGAAACGGGTGAAGAACTGGTCGCCTTCTCCGAAGACAATGGATGGACGGAAAATAACCGCACCAGGGAAGGATGCGACGACGCGCTGTTCTCCTTCCGCCTTGGTCTGCGCATACCGCGAAGCAGACCCGGAATCTGCCCCGATGGCGGATATATGCACCAGACGATCAACGCCGCATTCTGTTGCCAGTTGGGCGACGTTTCCGGCGCCCTCGGACTGCACCGCGGCAAATCGCTGCGTGCCGCGTTCCTGCAGGATTCCGACAAGATTGACGACCGCGTCCGCACCCTCGATGGTCCGCCGGAGCGAGGGGACATGGCGAATATTGCAGGCTACCGGTTCCACTTGCCCGACATCGCCCCAGATCCGGGCGTCTCCGGCGAGGTCCGGGTTGCGGGTTCCAACACGCACCCGCCAACCTTGCCGCGCCAGGCGGGGCGCGACACGACGGCCAATGAATCCATGGCCTCCGATCATGGCCAGAATGGGCATAGCTCAGTTTCCGGAAGTTAGCGATTGATGTTCCACTGGTACCGTATCCTAACGGAGCGGCGGACCTCCGCAAGCGGATCAACCGGTGCCGAGATCGGGTATTCCAGCCGAGTGTCTGTTTGTCCGCGTGCCCGTCGCGGTGCGGACCGACTCCAGCTGGAGGGACGGAATTTCAGTTGGACCGAGTTGGTTCGCGCGGTTCGCCGGCCCGGTCCGTGCACCCAATCCGGGTTCAGAATTGATGGATGGCAGTCCGGTCGTCAGGCGATCCATTCTGCCCGTTCTGACGATGGCGTACCGTTAGCATTGCAGGACGCTTCCCATTTGCGCGCATTCCGAGAGCGGCAGGCGGTTGTCGGCGTGGCATCCGTGCGCCGCGTGTTTCAGGTCTCTTCTACTGATGGACGAAGGTCACCGGGACAGGGCTTGGAAGTTGCTGGTGCCGTGTCGCCACTCTCTGCTTGGTCAGGTAGGATATTCTGATGATCTGGTACCATTATCTCGGAGTGGAACTGTTGACAGGCAGTGTGATTGGGGCTAACTCACGCCTACGCGGTCCGGATCGCCCAGGTGGCGGAATTGGTAGACGCGCTAGCTTCAGGTGCTAGTGACCGTAAGGTCGTGGAAGTTCGAGTCTTCTCCTGGGCACCACGCTTGCCGGAATTTGTTGAAGGTCGAGAGGTCTCATGCGGGTGATGCTGCACGAGGACGACCTTCCGGATGGCTTCGATCCGGGCCGGGCCGTCGCGGTGGATTGCGAGACGATGGGTCTCCGGCAACTCCGGGACCGGCTCTGCCTGGTGCAGCTTTCTGTCGGTGACGGGACTGCCCACCTTGTTCGCGTCGCCAATCCGGCGAGGCCGGCGCCACGACTGGAGGCCGTGCTGTCGGACAGAAACGTCCTGAAGATCTTCCACTTCGGACGGTTTGATATCGCGGCGCTTTACCGGTGCTATGGCGTGCTGTCTCGTCCCGTGTACTGCACGCGAATCGCGTCACTCTTCGCCCGGACCTATACAAACAGGCATTCGCTGAAACATCTCTGCGGAGAGTTGCTGGGGCTCGAATTGAACAAGGAAGAGCAGAGCTCCGATTGGGGACAGCCAAGTCTCACCGATGCCCAGTTGCAGTACGCTGCAGCAGACGTACTGCATCTTCACCGGCTCCGGGAAATCCTCGATGCCATGCTTGAACGCGAGGGAAGGCGGGAACTCGTGGGGCATTGTTTCGAATTCCTTCCGTGGCGAGCGAAGATCGACGTGGAAGGTTGGGGCGACACGGATGTCTTTTCTCATGGTGCCGCGCCGTGAGGGTCGTCAAGCCACTGGATTACGAGGCTGACGATATCGCTGAGGCGCAACGGGTCATTCGTGCCGAAGCAGCGGCGCTGGAAGCGCTGGCTGAGAATCTGCCGATTGGATTTGCTTCGGCGGTAGACCTGATCCTCGGTTCGATCGGGAGAGTGGTCGTATCCGGAATGGGCAAGTCCGGCCATGTCGGTAGAAAGATCGCAGCGACCTTTGCTTCGACTGGCACACCGGCGCAATTCGTACATCCGGCGGAAGCCAGCCACGGTGATCTGGGGATGCTCACTACGGATGATGTCGCATTGGTGCTTTCGAACTCGGGCGAGACGCCCGAGCTCGAAGACCTGGTTTCCCATGCCAAGCGGTACGAGATACCCTTGATCGGGATCGCGACCGGCCCGGACAATGCGTTGATGCGGGCTGCGGACGTGGCTCTTTGCCTGCCGGAGGGAGACGAGGCCTGTCCGCTCGGACTTGCACCGACAACCTCCACTACCTCGGCCCTTGCGCTTGGAGACGCGCTTGCGATTGCCGTGATGCGGCGCAGGCAGTTTACACCGCAGAATTTCCGTATGCTTCATCCGGGGGGCCGACTGGGCACCCGCCTGCTGACGGTCGGCGACCTGATGCATGTGGGTGACGCGGTGCCGCTTGTTGGTGAATCGGCACCCATGTCCGATGCCCTGCTGACAATGAGCGCGAAGGGATTCGGGGTGACCGGCGTCGTGGACCAGGAAGGGGCTCTGGTGGGCGTGATCTCGGACGGCGATATCCGGCGCAACATGAACGGACTTCTGACGCGCACCGCGGGAGACGTGGCAACCCGCAGCCCGAAGATCATTTATCCGGATGCGCTTGCCGCAGAGGCACTGCACATCATGAACGAGGGACCAGCGCTTTGCCTCATCGTGATCCAGGACGCGGATCTGGGTGGAGGACCGCTTCCCATCGGGTTACTGCATATCCATGACTGCATACGGGCCGGAATCGCATAGACGTCGGCGACGGCGCCGGACCCGACCGTTTCAGCGCTACGTTCGAGCTCTGTTGGCGGCGGCGTTGCTTCTGGCGCTCGCAGTGATACTGACCGGGTATCTGAAGCTCGGAGTTCCGTCAGGGGTGGGCGAGGACGCGGAAGTGGCCCGAGACAGTCAGAGAATCGAGCGGCCGGTCTATACCACGCGACTCCCGAATGGGACACTCCTCACGTTTTCGGCTGTCCATGCGATTCCCCATGAGGCCGACGATTCGGCAGCCACGCTGCACATGGTCGAGATTCGGGGCCGCAGCGGTGACGGGCGGCCATTCTCGGCACGGTCCGACACGGGAACGTTGCGTGTAGAGGAAGGGCGATTGGACCTTCTCGGAAACGTTGTCGGCAACGGACCGTCCGGCGAGCGTTTCACGGGTTCCTCCCTGACGATTGACTCAGGGACGGAATCGGCATGGTCTCGTGAGCCCGTGCGCGTTCTCTGGGGACCCTTGGATCTGGAGGCCGGTGCCATGACGATCCAGAATTCCGGCGCCGGAATCAAGGCGGAATTTTCCAACGGTGTGAAATTACTGTATCGTGCGGGCGACGGCGGCAACTGACTCGGGAGTGCGCAGGGCAATGAATTTCTCCGGCCGTGCGGTTATCGCCCTGTCGCTGCTGTTTACCGTTCTTCTTCAGGTGGATTGGGCTGCCTCCCAGGATACTCTTCCGACTCCCCGGCCGGACCAGAACCCGGGTGTGACGATTGAATCCGATGCGCTTCAGTTGAATGATGCCGACCGTGTCGCTGTCTTCCGGGGCGATGTGGTTGCCCGACAAGGAACCCTTACACTGCGCTCCGAGGAGATGCGGGTGCAATATGGCGGTCAAGGCGGCGATGGTGACGGTCCGAGTATCGAGAGAATCGATGCGTCGGGCGGCGTTGTCATATTGTTGAACGGAGATGAGATTCGGAGCGAGACGGCCATCTACGATCTGCTGGCGCGGGCGTTCGAGGCAACTGGCAACGTGGAATTGCTCAGGGACGGCAGTCGTGTGCGGGGTCAGCGATTCATTGCCAATCTGGATTCGGGGGAGAGTGAGGTTGTGGGTCGGGTGACCGTGGAATTCAACCCAGGCGCAGTCAGCGGTTCGGGGTCGAATCAGTGAGGTCTGGCTCACGGCAAGATGCGGTATCCCCGCCGCCACGTGGTTCGGCTGCCCGATTGCGTCCGGTTTCGGGCCGTAACACAGAAATTGGCAATGTTGTCGGAATAGACACTGCGCGTGCGGGACTGCATGCCAGGTTTCTCCGGAAGGCGTTCCGCAAACGAACGGTCTTGCGCGACGTCAGCCTTTCATTGCGGCGAGGCGAAGCAGTTGGACTCCTGGGGCCGAACGGTGCGGGCAAGACTACCTGCTTTCATCTCATCGCGGGCCTGTTGCAAGCGGATGCGGGTGTCATCTCCGTGGACGGCATCGATGTCACGGGTTTGCCGATGTATCGGAGGGCACGGCTCGGCATTGGATATCTTCCCCAGGAGGCATCGATCTTCCGTGGGCTTACCGTCGAAGACAACGTTCGTGCCGTGCTGCAGTTGTCTGTGGCGACGGCACAGCGCCGGGCGGCCAGGCTGGAGAGCCTGCTGGGCGCATTCTCGCTTACCCACCTTCGTCGGGCCGACGCGTCGTCCCTGTCTGGAGGCGAACGCAGGCGTCTTGAAATCGCTCGTTGCCTTGCAAGTTCACCGCGATATCTCTTGCTGGACGAGCCATTTGCCGGGGTCGACCCGAAAATGGTCGGTCTCATGCGGGAAATCGTGGCCCATCTGAAGGATCGTCAGATCGGAGTCCTGATTACGGACCACAATGCTCGGGAGACTTTCAGCATTGTAGATCGTGCATATGTCATCAGTGAGGGCCAGGTTATCAGTGAAGGTCGGTCAAGGGATGTGGCTCACGACCCCGCCGTGCGCGATCAGTATCTGGGAAACCAGTTCGCCATTTGATCGGTGTGGGCAAACCGCCTGCCCCGGTGGTTGACGCGAGCTCGCCCTGTTTCCTGCTTGGATTCTGCTTCTTTGTCGCTGGACCACGTGCGTGAGTGCGAGCACGAATGAAGCGCGACCCGCACGGCGTCGAGATGAACTGGTGGCAACGGAATTCAAGTGGGGATGAACGGGGAGAACCGTGCCGAATTCCGCCGCTCCAGGGATTCACCTCGCAGCGTCGTTCGCGTAAAGCGGAGGCCTGGCATAGGCCGGCAATCCTGCGTGACCGACGATTCAAGCAGTTTCGAAGCCCTCCAGTACATTCACGGCATTGACGCCGATTTCATCGACGGCGTAGCCGCCTTCCATGACGAACAGGGTGGGAAGCCGCATGGCCCCGATGATTTCCCCGGCACGCAGAAAGTCCTCGCATTCCAGCCGGAAGAACGAGATAGGATCTGCCTTGTAGGCATCTACACCGAGTGAGACCACCAGCGCTTCCGGGCCGAACGACCGGATTCGCGCGAGTGCATCCGACAAGGCGTCGGACCACGCCGTATAGCCGGTCCCTGGTGGCAAGGGGTAATTGGTGTTGGTGCCTTCACCGGCCCCTTGGCCGGACTCATCAGCGCCGCCGAGAAAATACGGAAACGCATCCATCGGGTCGCCGTGGATGGACGCAAAGAACACATCCGCTCGCGGGTAGAAGATCTGCTGTGTCCCATTGCCGTGGTGGAAGTCAATATCCAGCAACGCGACCCGTGCGGCGCCCGAGTCGCGTAGCGCCTGCGCGGAGATTGCGGCGTTGTTCAGGAAGCAGTATCCACCATACATATCGGTGGCGGCGTGGTGTCCCGGCGGTCGGCATAGGGCAAAGACGGCGCGGGCGCCCTCATGGAGTAGGTCTGCTCCCGTCAGGGCTACCGAAACGGAGGCGAGGGCGGCTTCCCACGTCCCCTCGCTGATCGAAGTCTCGTTTGCGAGGCAGTAATAGCCCATGCGTCCTTCGATGTCCCTCGGAGGAACCAACCGATTCATGCATCGTGATGGCCAGGTCGTGGGGATCGCTTCGCCTCGATGACCGGCAGCGCACCAGTCGCGCCAGCAATTGCGCAGAAACGAGACGAAGTCCGCGTCATGTACGCGAAGGACCGGGGCGAGACCGTGTTCTCTCGGCTCAATGATGTCACCAAGTTGTCTGCTCCGGACCCGGGCAAGAATCCGGTCCATTCGTTCCGGGCATTCAAAGGGCCGCACCAGTTCTCCGCCCGCAAGTTCCGTTCTTGCGTTCCGCAGGCGGTGTCGTTCGGTGTAGACCGTGTCCATACCGGGCGGCAGATCCCTCAGTTGGCTTTCAGTGGAATCGCAGGCACATCGCCGGACACCGCGGAACAGCCGCGTTCACTCCGGCAACCGCGCGTAGTCGGGTGTGCGGAAGTCTGCGCTGATGCTCAACCACCCGCTAGTTTCGGAAGAAGCACCACTTCGCTGTCCGGCAGGATGGGCGCCAGCCAGGAATCGCTGAAAATCATGCCGTCTACCGAGACCGAAACACCTCGTTCGATCTGGGGTCGGAGGCCGGGATGGGCGACGACGAGTTGATCAAGCATCTCGCCAATGGAGGCAGCCTCGATTTCGACCACCTCCGCGCCGCCCGCAGCAGCCCGCAGCGACCCCCAGATCTGTACTTGCGCCATGTTTCACGCCTGCGAGGCCTCGATGCCAGCCAGGATGCGAGGAGGAGACATCGGGATATGGGTCAGTCGAACCCCAGTGGCTCGCGCCACGGCATTGGCGACTGCCGCCAGGGGCGGCACGATGGAAGTCTCGCCGACGCCACGAACGCCGTAGGGATGGCCCGGATTGGGAACCTCCACGATAACCGTGTCGATCATTGGAAGGTCCGAGGCAACCGGAATCCGGTAGTCGAGGAAGCCGGCATTCTGGAGTCGGCCATCCTCTCCGTAGATGTACTCTTCGTTGAGAGCCCATCCGATGCCCTGCACGGCACCGCCCTGGAACTGTCCCTCGACATAGCTCGGATGAATCGCTTTGCCGGCATCCTGGAAGACCGTGTACCGGAGTACCTTGGTGGCACCAGTTTCCTTATCGACCTCGACATCGACCAGGTGCGTGGCAAAACTCACGCCGGCTCCCTCTGCGTTGACTTCGGAGTGCCCGGCGATAGGTCCCCCGGTATTGCCGGACGCAGCTGCAATCTCGGCGATGGAGAGGGGTTCGTGATCCCCGGCATTCGGGCCGGCCGGCCGGGCGAATCCATCGGCCCATTCGACCGCTTCCGGCGGAATGTCCCACATGAGCGCTGCCCTGGCACACAGTTTCCGCACGGCATCCTGTGCGGCGCGAATGGTGGCGATCCCGCCGGCGAAGGTCACCCGCGAGCCATCGGTCACGTCGTTGAAGCCGAGGGAGGCCGTGTCCGCGATATGTGCGCGAACCCGCTCGTAGGGAATCCCGAGTTCCTCGGCAGCCATCAGGCTCATGGACGCCCTGGAGCCCCCGATATCGGGGTTGCCGGTTGTGAGACCGATCGTGCCGTCTTCGTTCACGTTCAGGGTGGCGCAGGTCTGTCCGCCGAAGTTGAACCAGAATCCGGAGGCAACGCCGCGCCCCTGGTTTGGTCCGAGCGGTGCCGTGTAATGCGGATGGGCCTTTGCTGCCTCCAGAGTCGCCCTGAGGCCGATGGTTCCGAATGTGGGACCGTACGACGCTCGGCTGCCGTCGCTTGACGCATTCTTCAGGCGAACCTCGATCGGATCGAGGCCGAGCCGGTGGCAAAGTTCGTCGATGACGCTTTCCGCCGCGAACGCGCCGATGGGCGCGCCCGGGGCCCGGTAGGCCGCATGCTTCGGCCGGTTGACGACGACATCGTAACCGGAACTGCGTACATGCTTGAGGTCGTAGGGTGCGAATGCGGCCATGGCGCACATCTGCACCAGGGATCCCGGCCAGGCACCGCCCTGGAACCGGAACTCGGCATCTCCGGCAGTGATTCGACCGTCGCGTGTCATTCCGATGCGGCAGTCGGCGCTCGACGAGGAAGTCGGCCCAGTAGCCTTGAACACTTCTTCCCGGCTCATGGTCATTTTCACGGGTCTACCGGACTTCCTGGAAAGAGCGAGCGCGACGGGTTCCAGGAATACCGTGGTCTTGCCACCGAAGCCGCCACCGATTTCGGAGGCGGTCACCCGTAGCTGACTGACTTCCAGCCCAAGAAGGGCGGCACAGGTGGTGCGCACCATGAAGTGGCCCTGGGTGCAGCACCAGAGGTCGGCCTGCCCGTCCGAGCCTACGGAGGCCAGGCATGCATGAGGTTCGATATAGCCCTGGTGCGCAGCCTCGGTCAGAAAGGAGCGCTCGACTATCAGGTCAGCTTCCTGCAAACCCGCTTCAACGTCGCCATGGCCGAACTCGCAACGTGACGCCACGTTCGGGCTCATGCCTTCAGGCACCGTCTCATTGGAAATGCCCTCATGCAGAGTTGGTGCGTCCGGAGACATTGCGGTATCCACATCGGTTACATGTGGAAGGATTTCGTATTCGATCCGGATGAGGCCGAGGGCCGTTCGTGCCGCCGACTCGCTGGCGGCCGCGACTGCCGCGACCGCATGTCCGTCGTACAGCGCCTTCGCGCCCGCCATGACGTTATCCAGGATGTTCGCCATGTCGCCGGTCAGGCCGGAGCCGTCAAAGTCCGCACGGGTGACCACCGCTTTCACACCCGGTGCCGCCTCGGCGGCCGAGGTATCGATGGAGGTGATCCGGGCATGGGCATGCGGGCTACGCAGGACCTTGCCGACCAGCATGCCGGGCAATGTGGCATCGGCGCCGAAGCGCGCCCGTCCCGTGACCTTGTCGAAGCCGTCCGGACGTACCGGCCGGGTGCCGACGCTCTTGAACGTGCGTTGGGCTGCAATGGGTGTCTCGACGTTCATGATCCTGTCTCCCGCATGGTTTGGGCCGCGCCGTCCACAGCGCGGATGATCTTGTCGTAGCCGGTACAGCGACAGAGATTGCCAGCCAGCCAGTACCGGATCTCGGTTTCGCTCGGTGTCGAATTGCGGTCCAGAAGCGCCTTTGCGGCTACGAGGAAGCCCGGTGTACAGATGCCGCATTGCAGGGCGGCGTGATCGAGGAACGACTGCTGGAGAGGATGCAGTTTCTCTCCTTCTGCCATGTTCTCGATCGTCTCGATGGAGCGGCCCTCCGCCTCCGCGCCCAGCACAAGGCAGGAGCACACCAGTTCTCCGTCAAGGATGACACTGCAGGCGCCGCAATCCCCGGTGGCGCATCCCTCCTTGGTTCCGGTGAGCCCCAGACGATTTCGCAGGACGTCCAGGAGGGTCTCCTGCGGTTCGCAGACGTATTCGGTTGCGTCGCCGTTGATGGTCGCTCTTACGTGATTCTGGCTCATGCGCCTGCCTCCGCTCGCTTGAATGCAATTCTTGCAGCGCGGCGAGCGAGCACGCCAGCCACACTTCTCCGGAAATCAGCGGTTCCCCGCTTGTCATCGATGGGGCTGCAGGCGCCGGAACAGGCTTCGGCCAGCGCCGCAAGTATGTCGTCATCACCCTTCGTGCCCACGAGACGGTTTGCGGCTTCCTCGACGAGGATCACGGTAGGTGCCACAGCGCCGAGGGCGACACGGGCGGAACTGCAGGTCCCGTTCTCGTCAAGCACGACGAATACACCTGCGCCCACTACCGCGATATCCATCTCGGTGCGTGGAATGAAACGCAGATAGGCATCGGCGGCCCGTTCCGGACGCGGCGGCAGGAATATCGATCCGACAAGCTCACCCCTTTCGAGGGAAGTCTGACCTGGACCGGTGGCGACATCCAGCACCGGCACGTCGCGGCAGCTTCCATCTGGGCCATGTACGCGAGCCGTAGCACTCGCAGCCGCGAGAGCGGGTACGCTGTCCGCCGCCGGGGAGGCGTTGCAGAGATTGCCAGCCAGGGTTGCGCGACTCTGGATCTGGGTTGAGCCCACCAGCGCCATGGCTTCCACGACCCCGGGCCAGAGTTGGCTTAATCCGTCATGGTCGCTCATTTCTGCCGAAGGCACGCACGCGCCGATCCTGTATCCTCCGTCTTCCCGGCGGATCTCGAGCATTCCCTCAATCCGTTTCAGGTCGACAATGACCTCGGGTTCGACAATCCCCGAACGGAGCTGCACCAGGAGGTCCGTGCCTCCGGCGAGCGCCTGTGCCCGGCCCGATTCAGCCGCCAACAGGCGTGCGGCATCTTCGACTGTATTGGGTGCTTCGTAGCGCATGTTCGATCAGTTTCCTTCCTCTGCCGTAGCCCTCATCGTAGGGCCGGATTACGAGTCCTAACGCATTGGCCGCGAGGCCTGAGCTTTACGAATACGCAGGTAGCGCAAATAGGCCACCCCCGGCGCCGAATCCGCAGTGCCGCACCGCCGCAATCGGCGGGGGAATCGTTCTGCAGCGCCGGGCCAGACGCGGGTTACTCGAGGCGTACGTTGGCGCTCGATCCTGCCTCTGAACTGGTGGTGCGAGCGTATTCCAGCCCGACCGCACCAGCTGCGGACAGGACGACAATCGCAACGACAGCCGCGACAAATGCCTTCATCTACGCCTCTCCGCGCTACCGCGCCGCACAGTGCCGCAGTTGCTGCGTGAAGTCAACGCCAGCCCCGCGATTCGATGCGCAGCCCGGCTCCCGGCCGGTGTGAAATCCGGCTTCGCCGACGTCAATCGGTCAGGCAGTGGCGCAACCTGACCTGCACCCGTTTCATCGTCAATTAACATGATTGATCCTCATTCTGAAACTGATGGATTTGCAACGGTCGCTCGCCGAAGAAAGGAAATCAGGTCATGGCGATCCCTGGCCGCCGCAATGCGCTGAACAGGCATCTTGGTTCCCGGTACGTACTTGTCTGGTCCGATGTCGAACAGTTCGTCGATTGTTCGCTCGTCCCAGATGAAGTTTCGTGTGGAAAGGGCTTCGGAATATGCGTAGCCGTCCAAACCGCCGACCTTGCGACCGAAGATTCCGTAGAGTGTGGGCCCTGCGCGGCGACTGCCTTCCGGGCCAAGCGCGTGACAAATTGAGCAGCGCCTGAGAAATACGCGCTCACCATTGGGCCGCGCAGCATGGCTCGCTCCTGTACTCGGTGCGGTTGCGGAAACCCGTGGAATCGGCTCGCCGTCCAGGGGCCACACGTCGACATGATCTCCCAGGCTGGCAGATGCGAGATGCTCGCCGATCCGGTCAAAGGCCAGCGCCCAAATGGGTCCCTCATGCACGGCGCGGAAATTCCGTTCGGTCGTCCATGTCCGACTCGATACCACGCGGACATAGCCGGCGCCATCTCCGATTGCCACACGACTTCCGTCCGGTGAACCGGCCAGGGCCAGAATGGGTGCCTCGTCCAGCGTCATGTCCGCAATGGACTCCCCGGTCAGCAGGTTCGTGGCCTGGATGCGTCCGTTGTTGGCACCGACGATCATCCATCCGTCTTCCTCGTGGATGAGCAGTCGGTTGATGCCGAAACCATGCCTCTGCTCGACCCGGACAAGTTCACTCCTGGCCACATTCCAGCGCCGTATCGTTCCATCATGTCCGGCCGACAAGAGTTCCTTTCCGCCCTCCATGAAGGCGACATCGTTCACTGGCGAGCCGGCGACCAGAAAGCCTTGTGCCGCACCGGTCTCCAGGTTCCAGAGGCCGACCGTTCCGTCCCAGGAAGCCGAGGCTGCCAGCCCGGGCTCTGGAGCATAGGCAAGCGCGACCACCTTTCCACGATGTCCATCGAAGCGGTGTAGGAGCGTCTTGGTGGCGAGGTCCCAGAGAATGACCGTGAAGTCGTCGCCTCCCGAGAGAGCGCGACCGGGTCCTGCCGGTGCAACTGCGTTTACGGCGGCGTGATGCCCGTCCAGCCACGCGACATGGCGGCCAGTCCGGAGGTCCCACAGTCCTACGGAGTTGTCGAATGAGGCTGTCAGGACCTTTCCATCCGAGGTCGCCGCGGCGTCCTTGACCGGTCCGCCATGTCCCTCCAGCCGGAAATACTCTGCTTGGGTGGGGTATGTCGCAAAGAGCAAGGTCGCGACGAGCGCTGCCGGAAATCCGGATGGCCAGCGCCGCATTGGATGCCGGCGCTCCACTCAGTCGGCGGAACCGCGCGAGCTCTCGGACTCGATCCGCTCGATCCAGAGGCTGTGGTGCTCGCGTGCCCAGTTCTTGTCAACCTGACCTGTTCCCATGGCGTCGAATGCACCCTCCATACCAAGGGACCCGATATAGATATGGGCGATGACGACCACGATCAGCGCAAGAGCGACCATGGAATGCCACAACAGTGCCAGTTGTGTCTCCTCCAGGGGAGTCAGCTGGGTTGGAAGATCGAATCCCAACATGTTCATGAAGACAAAGGTTTTCGCGAACATGGCTGTCTCGAACGGGAACAACAGTGCGATGCCGGAAAGGGAAAGGCTGGTGCCGAGCAGGATCACGGCCCAGAACACCAGTTTCTGGCCGGCATTGAATTTGTGTGCGGGCGGATGGCTGCCCTTCACGAGCAGGCCGCCTCCCTTGAGAATCCACTTGATATCGGCTGTTCGAGGGAAGTTGTGCCGAACCCACAATACGAAGACCAGCACGAGTGCGATCATGAACGCGAGAGCGACATAATTGTGCAACCATTTGCCGATGCCGGTGATGAAGGCGAATGCTTCCGGTCCGAGTATCGGCTTGAGGACATAGCGCCCGTAAAGAACATTCAGGCCGGTAAGGCCAAGGATGATGAAGCTGCCGGCAAGAAGCCAGTGGCTGAACCGTTCCAGGTTGTTAAAGCGTTCCAGAGTTTCTCCGGAGCGACCGGAATCGATACGGATTCGGCCGCGAGCCAGGTAGAAGAGCAGGAGAATTGCAAGAGTTGCGAACAAGGCCCAGCCACCCCAGGCAGAAAGCGGGCCGTTGCGGAAGCTGCGCCAGTTGTCTCCCTCCGATTGGACCAGCACGCGGCCAAGTGGATCGGTAACAGAAACGTTGAAACCCTCGCCTTGACGGATTCTGCGCCAGAATTCGGTATCGGAAGACACACCGAGAGACTGGCCTGGTACTTCACCCGCAACCTGCGCTCCTGCATCGGTCTGGAAGGCAAAGCCGGCCAGGGTTACCCCGAGGGCGACCAGCGCCAGAGCGAAAGCGGTTGCGCCGAACAACGTGGCAAGTCTGCGGGACCGGAGCATTTCTCGAATCCTTATCGGAGCTACAGGCCGAAATTCTGCTTGAGGGCACGGTGGCGCAGAGATTCTGCAGCCTTCTGGTTCAACGGTGCCGTCTGTAATTGTGAGCCCTTCTCATAGTGAATGGGCCGGTTCTTCTCGTCCTGGCGGCAACCGGCAAGCAATACGACCGTGGCGATGGCCACGATCGGGGCCAGGCGAACAATTCGCATTGCTGCGGAAGGGGTGTGCCGCAGGAGGCTGATCTGCATAGTCACGTTTCCACTGCAATCGGGGCGCGCAGCGTTTCGGAAATGCTGGCGGAATTCGGCAATAGGGGCAGGGCGGGGCCGAAACCCCGCCCACAGTGTTCCACCCTGTCAGGCTTCAGGAGCTCTTCTGGTCGTATGCCGTGCCCCAGCCCCAGGCGCCCGATCCGAATCCGCGGGCGACTACCCGCTCTCGGTAGATATTGGACACCGAGTCGCCGTCGCCGGCGAGCAGGGCCTTGGTCGCGCACATCTCCGCACAGATCGGGAGCTTGCCTTCGGCCAGTCGGTTGCGACCGTACTTCTGGAACTCCGCCTCCGAAATGTCCTCTTCCGGTCCGCCGGCACAGAAGGTGCACTTGTCCATCTTGCCGCGCGAGCCGTAGTTGCCGGCCTGCGGGAACTGCGGTGCCCCGAACGGGCACGCATAGAAGCAGTAGCCGCAGCCGATGCAGAGGTCCTTGGAGTGAAGAACGACGCCCTGCTCGGTCTGGTAGATGCAGTCGACCGGGCACACCGCGATGCAGGGTGCGTCCGAGCAATGCATGCACGCGACCGAGATGGACCGCTCGCCAGGCTTGCCGTCATTGATGGTGACGACGCGCCTGCGATTGACGCCCCAGGGAACCTCGTTCTCGTTCTTGCACGCCGTTACGCAGGCATTGCACTCGATGCAGCGTTCAGCGTCGCAGAGGAACTTCATTCGCGCTTGATTCAATGATGCCATTTCTACGTTCCTCCGTTATGCGCGCTCAATTCGGCAGAGCGTGCACTTGGTTTCCTGCATCTGCGTCACCGAGTCGTAGCCGTAGGTCTGCGCCGTATTGGACGCTTCGCCGAGCACATAGGGATCGGCGCCATCCGGATACTTGTCCCGGAGGTCCTTGCCCATGAAATGACCGGCAAAGTGGAACGGCATGAATGTCACACCGCGCCCGACGCGTTCCGTAACCATGGCCATGACCTTGACGCTGCCGCCCTCCGGACCATGCACCCAGACCATTTCGCCGTCCCGCACGCCAAGATCGTTGGCGTCGCGCGGGTTGATTTCGACGAACATGTCCTGCTGCAGTTCCGCGAGCCACGGATTGGACCGGGTCTCGTCGCCGCCGCCCTCGTATTCCACGAGTCGTCCCGAAGTCAGAATCAACGGATAGTCCTGGGAGAAGTCCGTCTTCTGGATCGATGCGTAGAGGGTCGGGAGGCGGTACGCCTTCCGGTCCTCGTAGGTCGGGTAGTCGGCAACCAGGTCACGACGCGGGGTGTAGAGCGGTTCGCGGTGCAACGGCACCGGATCCGGGAAATTCCACACCACACAACGGGCCTTGGCGTTGCCAAACGGTGCGCAGCCATGCTGAATGGCGACCCTCTGGATACCACCGGAGAGGTCGGTCTTCCAGTTGGTCTTCTCGCCCGCTACGGCGGCAATCGCCTCCTGCTCGCTGTCGGTCAGATCGGCATCCCATCCAAGCTCCATGAGCATCTTCATGGTGAATTCGGGATAGCCGTCGGTCAGTTCGGAACCGACCGAGTACGAGCCGTCGGCGAGGAGGTTCTCGCCTTCGCGCTCCACACCGAACCGCGCGCGGAAGGTGAGTCCACCCTCGGACACCGGCTTGGACGGGTCATAGAGAACCGGCGTACCGGGGTGTCCCATCTCCGGGGTTCCCCAGCAGGGCCACGGCATGCCGTAGTATTCGCCGTCGCACGGACCGCCCAGCGCTTGCAGGGTGGTCTGGTCGAAGGTGTGCTGGTTCTCCATGTGCTTCCGGATCCGCTCCGGAGACTGGCCCGTGTAGCCGATCGTCCACATGCCGCGATTGAATTCGCGGGTAATGTCCTCGACCAGGGGCTCGTCCCCATTCACGGCGACATTGCGAAGGAAGCGATCGGCAAAGCCGAACTTCTTTGCGAACATGGCCATGATGGTCTGATCGGGCAGGCTTTCGAAGGCCGGCTCGAAGACCTTGTCGCGCCACTGCAACGAACGGTTCGACGCGGTAACCGACCCGTAGGTCTCGAACTGCGTCGCGGCCGGCAGGAGGTAGGTCCCGTCGGTCCGGTCGTGCATGACAGCCGTTGCGGTCGGATACGGATCGACGACGACGAGGAGGTCCAGCATCTCCATGGCCTTCTTCATGTCGGGTCCGCGCGTCTGTGAGTTCGGCGCGTGCCCCCAGAAGACCATGGCCCGGAGATTCTCCGGCTGGTCGATATTGGCCTTGTCCTCAAGAACCCCGTCAATCCAGCGACTTACCGGGATACCGGTCCGCTCCATCAGTTCCTGCGAACCGAATTGTCCGAGCAGCCAGTCGTAGTCCTCCTCCCAGACGCGACTCCAGTGCTTCCACGCGCCCGTCGAGAGCCCGTAGTAGCCGGGAAGCGTATGGGAAAGAACGCCCAGATCCGTCGCTCCCTGCACGTTGTCGTGGCCACGGAAGATGTTCGTTCCGCCGCCCTCGCGACCCATGTTCCCGAGCGCCAACTGCAGGACGCAGTAGGCCCGGGTGTTGTTGTTGCCCTGGGTGTGCTGGGTACCGCCCATGCACCAGATGACGGTGCCGGGACGGTTGTTGGCGAGGGTACGAGCGACACGACGCAGTTGCGATCCCGGAACGCCCGTAACACGCTCCACCTCATCCGGCCCGAACTTCGCGACCTCGGCCCGAATCCGGTCCATTCCCCAGACCCGCTGACGGATGAACTCCTTGTCCTCCCAGCCGTTCTCGAAGAGGTGCCAGAGGAGGCCCCAGATCAGGGCGACATCCGTCCCCGGCCGGAAGCGGACATATTCGTCGGCATGGGCCGCGGTCCGCGTGAAGCGCGGGTCGCAGACGATCAGCGGCGCATTGTTCTGCTCCTTCGCCTTCAAGACGTGAAGGAGCGAGACGGGATGCGCTTCCGCCGGGTTGCCCCCGATCAGGAAGATCGCTCGCGAATTATGGATGTCGTTGTAGGAGTTCGTCATGGCGCCGTAGCCCCAGGTGTTGGCAACACCCGCGACCGTGGTCGAGTGGCAAATCCGGGCCTGGTGGTCCACATTGTTCGTACCCCAGTAGGCTGCGAACTTGCGGAACAGGTAGGCTTGCTCGTTGGAGTGCTTGGCGGACCCCAGCCAGTAGACCGAGTCGGGTCCGGACTGCGCCCGAAGCTCGAGCATCTTGTCGCCGATCTCGCTGATGGCAGTTTCCCAGGAGATACGCTGCCACTGGCCGCCTACCTGCTTCATGGGATACTTTAGGCGCCGCTCGCCATGCGCATGTTCGCGCACTGAAGCACCCTTGGCGCAATGCGCGCCCAGGTTGAACGGGCTGTCCCAGCCGGGCTCCTGCCCGACCCATACGCCGTTGTCCACTTCGGCGAGCACCGAGCAGCCTACCGAGCAGTGCGTGCAGACGGATCGTATCGTCTCCATCGCGCCGCCGACAGCGGCTTCGGCCCGCTGGAGCGTGCCGGCCGAGAGCGTTCCGACCGCGGCAAGGCCGCCTGCGGCCAGACCTGATCGGGCGAGGAACGTCCGTCTGTCGACGGCCTGTTCCGCCACGCTCTGGATCACCGGCATCAAGCGGGAGCGGATTGCCGTCCCGCTGCGGGTTTTCCTAAGCATCTTTGCTTTTTCCTTCTGCTGTTGCGCAGTTGCCGATCCCGGAGGGATCAGAATCTGCAGGTCTTGTAATACGTCCGGACATGGTCCGTTTCGACGTAGCCCGCGCCGCGTTTCGGCTCGGCGGACCGGGCGGGCATCGTGGCGGCACCCGCCGCTGCCGCCGCCGCGCTTCCTGCGGCCGCAAGCTTCAGAAAGCCGCGCCGGTCCTCGCGGACCTGTTCGGCTTTCGGTTCTTTCTTCATCAGTTCGTACTCCTTCTCTTCCTTCCCAGCGGGCTGGCCCAAGCGACCAGGCCGCGACCCATTCGCGAAGCTCATCCCTCCATACGGAAGGCCTGCGCCTCGACTTCCAGGAACAGCTTGCCGGCTGTTCCGACGGGTTCGAAAAAATCCGCGTTGCTGGCATTTTCCAGATCTGAGAAAAAGTGCCCGGCCCACGGTGCAATATGCGCTTCGAAGAATCTTCGCTGGCGTTCCAGGGGAACGGGATCCCCGAGGGCCCCGATGATCAGCGACTGCATGGTTTCGCACAGGCATGCGACATGGTCTTCCGGCTCTCGCGTCGACTGCGCGCGTGCGATCCCGAGTTCGGCTAGGTCGCGGCGCAGCTTCGCCAGCGGCTTCTCATGCAGGAAGCCCGTGAGATAGAAGCTTCCATATGGCATGAGCTCACCGCGGCCCAAGCCGATGAACAAATCCTGAAACTCGCGCTCGACATTCTTGGGATCGGCCTTGGCGGCGCGGTCCGCGAGCGTGTTCAAGGCGTTTCCAAGTGGCGTATCGGACCCGTTGATGCCGGCCACGAGGCGGAGTGTCCTTGCATCGGGCGCGCGAACGAGCAGGATGGCAAGAAGGCCGTAGAGATCGGCCCTTTGCCGCTCGGCGTCCGGAGAAGTGGACTTCGGTGCTTCCACCGCCGGTTCGCAAATCGCGACAGCTTCCAATATACCTGCGCCCCCGTCGTCCAAACATACGACCATTTCCGGGATCGCACAAAGAGCCCAGAAACGGATCACAGTGAAATTGTCCAATCTTACCGGATTCAAACTCTCCGTCAATTGGAAACATTCGGAGAATGATATGATTGTATGCACAGACCTTGAGCCGGCAGACCCGTGGTCCAGGTGGGACCCGGACAAAAAGAATCCCTTGCTGCAAGAGAGATATCAATTCGGACCTGCAAGCGGCGTATCCGTCTTTCGTCGGATGAGGAACCAAGCGATTTGGTGCCACCGGAGGAGGAGCGGTTCTACCGAATCGAAGGGTTGCGGCAGTTTTCGGAATGTGCCGCAAGCAATTGTCGGTCGTGCTACGCACAACCGATAAGAGCGTTGAGCTGAGCCGCGCGCTCCGGATTGTGCGGTTCTATGGGGAATGGAAGCGTCTGGCGAGGCTTTTG
>CAZPXZ010000023.1:0-14920 GCA_964590405.1 uncultured Rhodobacterales bacterium
CCACACACCGTATCTTGTTGAGTTACTATGAGTCTTTTATTTGTTGAAGTGGTATTAGAGTCCACTATGGATATCGTTACGCCGATATGGGAAACCGCTCTACCGGGTTCAGGGATGAATCGATCCATTCATGTCTTTCGGCCTTCCGACGGCAGTCTCCGTGCAGTCACCCTGGATGTCGACGGAGGAAAGCCCATTCATTTCGGCCACGGTAGACGGCGAATCGGCCGTAGTATTTCGCCGGAATGTACTGGATTGTACGGAAATCGCCAGGGACACAGCGCTGCGGATTCCCTTCGGGCTGCACTGGGAACAACGTGAAACGCAGGCCTCTGCGATCCGATCAAGAAATCGGTAGTGAATCGTTCATCAATTCCGTGTAGTACCGTGGGAGGACATCAGTGCACTGAAAGATACGTTGAAGAATTTAAGTAGTGTCGTCTGTTTGATGTTTCCAGATCAACTTGGCAGGGGATATCGCCATGCACTCAATTGGAAGAATAGGATGCGCCGCAATGCTCTGCGCAGTCATTGCGGGATTCGCGTCGGCGAGCGAGAGCGGCAAATTCAGCGCCCTCATGAGCAATACGTATGACTTCGCATCGATTGAATTCGCGGGTACGCATGTGATCGCAGGTTCCGTGCAAGGGACATTTACCATAACGGAATCCACCGGCAAGCCGTTCAATGTCGGCGAGCACAGGGCTTCGGCCTGTGTCGCGTACGTGAAGCAGAGCGAAACGGGTATAGAACTTGAGGCGCCTTGCGTCCTGACGGATGCCGCTGGCGACTTGCTTTATCTCGTGCTGCGGCGCAGCGAAGGATCCGTCGGGACCGGAGGAAGTGGTGAAGGACATTCGCAAATCGTTGGTGGGACGGGAGCGTATTCAGGCATCACCGGAACGTGCAGCTATGAGGTAAACTATATCGGTGAACACCATGTCGTCGGCCCGGCCATTTGCGATTGGCAACGGCCCTGACCGTGGAAGCCGTGATCCCGGAAAGGTAACGACGGCGCGGTCCATGCGGTATCGGCGCTCAATGCGCAACTGAATTGCACCAGCAAGTTTGGTGCACTGGATTCCAACGGTGGCAGGATCCGCCTTGTTTCAGTCGAGAGGTCTTCAGGAAGGAGATCCGGGCGAGAAATGTGACCCGACCGAAACCGGAGAACAGGACACCATTCCCGAACTTCGGCCAAGAGGGATTCCGTGGGGGATCGGATCGGTGCAGGAGGTCGTGATCTCGGTTGCCCGTCCACGTACGACAAACGGGGCTTGAGCGAATTGATCAATTCGCCCCGCGGATCGTCGATCTCACGGTTGTGCACGACGATATCCTCTGCACTGCCCTCGGCCACCATGACCCGATGGGCCGTTTTCTCATTCTTCTCCCGTACGAAGAGAACCTGGATGTCGCGGCCGTGCTTCGGTGGACCTCGTTCGCAGGTGCAACCAGAAGAAGGCGGTTACGTGATCAGGTAGTGGAGGCGATGGCGCGTCGTTCTGCAGACACCGGGTCGCGGCACCCGCCTCGTGGTCGGCGAGCGAGTTGTGCAGAGGACCCGTATCTGCTCCTGATGGACGCTGCACGCTCGGATATCCGCAACTTCTCAGGTGCAGTTTCTTCGCCGGCAAGCATTGTTGACGTGTGCGGCAACCATCGCCTTCAGCACACCACAACCTGACCGTTGCGGTGCGATGAAGGGGTAAAACGAACCATTCTGCTCAGCGCGAGGCCTCGAACGGAAATACCGGGATGCGATGTGTCGCCGATCCGAGGGATGGAACTTTCTCTGACGCTTCCCTTGCGGACTGCATGCGGCACTGCGTTTCGCGGGGTCATCCGGCATCAAGGGAAGCGTCGTGGATCGAAGGTGTTCCGGGCGGTTCGGGTTCCGCGAAGATCTTGCCCTGCCCCTCTCCGGATCGGCTGGCTGCCAAGTGCCCTCCCTCCCGCATTTGTGGGGACATCCGGGCATTGCAGTTCTGCGCATCGACAGGCACAGTGAATCCCGGGATTGAAGCACTTCGACATACTGCGCGACCTTGAATCGCCTTCATGTCGACCAATTCCATCGGGTGTCGGATCAGGCGAATGATTCTCGTTGTTCCTGGTTCCTGACACGGGCGCACGGAACGGGTCCGGTAGACCGGCCGATAACAAAGTCGACTTCCAGCAATTCAGTAGTGTGGAGTGCGTCAGGTTCGGAGATCCTGCGCATCAGCATCCTGGCCGCCCGCAGACCGGCGGAATGTACAGAAGAGCGAAGCGCAGTGAAGATCGGCTCTTCTCCCCCATTGACGAAATAGGACAGGTCGTCGTCATGGGTGATGATCGACAAGTCGCGCCCCAGCCTCAGCCCGGCCTCGTCGGCGGCACGTCGGATCCCGAAGGCGGAGATGGTGGAGGAACTCAGGAATGCCGTTGGCGGCTCCGGATGAGCGAGAAGTTCGTGCGCAGTATCGTATCCGAATTGCTCCGTCATCTCGTCCGAAAACATGATGCCGGGATCCGGTTCGATGCCGTGCGCAGAGAGGGCCGCGAGGTATCCAGCGCGCCGACGTGTGGCAAAATCCATGATCTCGGGTCCGTTCACGAAGCCGATTCGCAAGTGTCCGAGATTGACGAGAAAGTCGGTTGCGTGCCGGAAGGCACGCTGGCTGTTGACATCGACCCAACTGTAGGGTGTCGTGATTCCGGTTGACCGGCCATGGACGATGAAGGGAATCCCGAGAGATGTGATCAGGTCGATCCGTCGGTCGCCGACTTTCGGTCCATGAACAACGATTCCGTCGACGCTGCCGGTGGCCGCCATGTCGCGAAATGCGATCTCCTCGTCCTCTTCCCGTACGAACAATACCTGGATGTCGTAACCGTGACTGGAATAGACATCGCTCGCGCCGGCGATGAATTCGGCGAAGATGGGGCTGATCATCAGGCGCCGACTCGAGTAGGAAATGACATGTCCGATTGACATCGACTGGCCCGTGGCCAGTGCCTTGGCACGCGTGTTCGGGCGGTAATTGTGCTTCTTGGCAGCCTGAAGAACCCGGCGCCGCGTGACTTCGCTTACCTCCGGATAGCCGTTCAGGGCACGGCTGACGGTTGTCTGGCTCAGTCCGAGCGATTGCGCAAACTCTTTGAGTTTCATGCGGAAACGAACTCAATTCTCGTAGATTTCTGCCGGAAACCAACCCGTCGATTGGGAGGTGCCAAGGCTGGATTCCGGGGAATTATGGGCGCAACGGCGTTCAGTTGTAAAGCCACTGTCGCAAATCCACTATCGGACGATTCAATCCATATCTCGACCGATCCCGTGTTCCAGGGCACATTTGCGAAGAAGGTGGAACGGCGAGGACCCTGCGCACCGCACCGCTTGCCGGACCGGGCGAGGCAGCACGAAGGAATTTGCCGCGTCCGTTGGCAGACCGTCAGATCCCCCGGGAACCAGCATTCCCCATCCGACCCTCGCCGCGGGCGTCGTTTGCCCGTAGAGTCGAGATGTTGCCATTGCTGTGGAAGTGGAACGGCGTGAACCCCGCGCGTGGCCCGCATGCGGTTGACAACGACCGGAGATTGGGCAAGGGTGACACTGTCCAAAGCGCTTTGAAGCTTGCGATGCGACCGTGCGTGGAGAGCGTGGCGTGCGCATCAAGTCAATTTCCGGGAGAAAAACCATGAAAAGAACGCTCTTTGTCGGTGCTGCGGTGCTGGCACTATCGGCCGGTTCCGCCAAGGCAGAGCAGTTGACAGTCTTCGGCCCCTGGCTCGGGCCGGATCAGGCAAATGTGGAAGTCGTGCTCGCGGCTTTCGCCGAAGCTTCGGGCCATGACGTGCGCTACGTCGGCTCGGACAGCTTCGAACAGCAGATCGTCGTTGACGCCGAGGCCGGTTCTCCGCCGAATATCGCCGTTTACCCGCAGCCGGGACTTGCGGCGGACATGGCGGGCCGCGGCTTCCTGACGCCCCTGCAGGAAGGAACGGGAGACTGGGTCCGCGAAAACTACGCGGCCGGTCAGTCCTGGGTCGACCTTGGCACCTACCCTGACGAGAACGGCAACGACCAACTCTTCGGCTTTTTCTACAAGGTCGATGTGAAGTCACTGGTCTGGTACAGCCCCGAGAACTTCGAAGATGCCGGCTATGAGATTCCGGCCACTATGGAAGAGTTGAAGGAACTGACCGATCTGATTGTCGAGGACGGGGAAACCCCGTGGTGCATCGGGCTGGGCTCGGGTGGCGCAACCGGTTGGCCCGCGACCGACTGGGTCGAGGACATGTTGCTCAGGACGCAGCCGCCCGACGTCTATGACCAGTGGGTGTCGAACGAGATTCCGTTCACCGACGAGCGTATCGTAGGCGCAATCGATGAGTTTGGTGCCTTTGCCCGCAACGACGACTACGTTGCCGGCGGGTCCGGTGTCGTCGCCTCGACCGATTTCCGTGACAGCCCGAAGGGCCTCTTCTCCTCGCCACCGCAGTGCTACATGCACCGCCAGGCCTCGTTCATCCCGGCCTTCTTCCCTGAAGGCACCGCAGTGGGCGAAGATGCCGACTTCTTCTACTTCCCTGCGTATGTGGGCAAGGACCTCGGAAAGCCGGTTCTCGGAGCCGGAACGCTTTGGGCCATTACGAGCGAGAACCAGGCCGCCCATGATCTGATCGCCTTCCTGCAAACCCCGGAAGCGCACGAGATCTGGATGGGACTCAAGGGTTTCCTTACTCCGCACAAGGGTGTGGATTCCTCCAAGTTCGCGGATCCGACGCTGGCCAAGATGAACGAGATCCTTCTTGGTGCGACCACCTTCCGCTTCGACGGATCGGACCTGATGCCGGGCGGTGTGGGCGCTGGCAGTTTCTGGACCGGAATGGTCGACTACACCGGTGGCAAGTCAGCGGCCGACGTCGCTTCGGAAATCCAGGCCTCCTGGGACGCACTCAAGTAAGCCTTCCTGCAAGAACGGGAAGTCCGGCCCTCGGGACCGGGCTTCCCCCGTAACAAACGACAAGGCCTGCCGCACATTACGCTCTCGGGAGGGGGCTCCCATGCATCCAGCATTGCAGGGTCTGTTGACCATCATCATCGGTGTCGGCGGCTGCGTCGGATACTACTACCTTTCGAACCAGTTTCTGGACAAGGTGCTGTTTCCAGCCCGGGGACCGAATGCCGGGCGCAACATCAACCGGGCGAACATGATCCGACCCTGGCTGTTTCTGGCGCCTGCTGTCATCGCCCTTGGTTTGTACCTGGCGTACCCCGTGTTCGAGACCATCCGCCTGTCGTTGACGGAGCGCGTGTCGGGGGGAGGCTATGAGTGGGTCGGGTTGGCGAACTATGCCCAGATGTTTGGGGAGCCCAAGTTCTGGGAAGCCATGAAGAACAACATGCTTTGGCTGATCGTGGTTCCAGCAGCTTCGACGGCTTTCGGTCTTCTCGCGGCACAGCTTACGGACAGGATCGGCTGGGGCAATGCTGCAAAATCCCTGATCTTCATGCCCATGGCGATCTCTTTCGTGGGCGCCTCAGTGATCTGGAAGCTGGTCTATGACATCCGGCCCGTGGAGCAGGCCCAGATCGGCGTCATGAACGCCATCTGGTTGCAGTTCGGCGGAGGTTTCTGGTCCTTCGCCTTCCTGCAAGTGTTGCCGGCGGTGATTTTGGCTGCCTTTGCGGCGATCGTTGCACTCGCCGCCTATACGTTCGTGAGACCGCTCTGGCGGGGAAGTCAGAATCGCTCTGCCTGGCTCCTTCTACTACGGGTGCTGGTGGCGGCCGGCGGCGTCTGGCTTGTGGTCCTGTCGCTCGGGTCGCTGTTCTCGCTCTTCGTCACCGAACTGCCCTACGGTGAACCGCAGACCTGGCTGACGAAACCGTTCTGGAACAGCTTGTTCCTGATGGTCGTGCTGATCTGGATTCAGACGGGTTTCGCCATGGTCATCCTGTCCGCGGCTCTGCGCGGTATCCCGGAGGAAACCGTCGAGGCTGCGATCGTGGACGGGGCCAACCCGTTCCAGATTTTCTTCAAGATCAAGGTACCGCAGATCATGGGCACGATTGTCGTCGTCTGGACCACCATCACGCTGGTCGTACTCAAGGTCTTCGACATCGTGTTTGCGATGACCAATGGTCAGTGGGAGACACAGGTTCTCGCCAATTACATGTTCGACAAGCTGTTCCGCGCCAATGACTGGGGCGTAGGGTCGGCCAGCGCGATGGTGATCATGCTGCTGGTGACTCCGATTCTCGTCTGGAATGTCTACAACGCGCGCAAGGAGTTGAAGTGATGGACGGCATCGCTGGCAAGAAATCCGGCCTGACCTGGGCCGTCCACATTTCAGTCCTCGCGCTGGTGTTGCTCTGGTTGTTTCCGACCGTTGGACTGTTTGTCTCGTCCTTCCGGACAGCGGACCAGATCTCGACGTCCGGTTGGTGGCGGGCGATGCTTCCTTCGGAACAGAACCTGACACTCCGCACGGGGCCACCGTCCGAGCAGGTACAGGAGGGTGATCTCTATGTCATCGAGGGAAATCTCTTTGAAGAGGGTGGGGAGGCCACCATTTCGGTCTGGGGGGTGTCAAGCCGCGACATCTCCGCCTTTGTTCCAGGTGACACGGCAGAATTGCGGCGTGGCGGCGAGATCACGGTGGAGGCCAACGGTGATTATCGTCTGACTCACACCGAGGCCTTCGAGGGCAAGCGAGGCCCGCGGGTCTTCGCAACAGCAAAAGCGCCACCCGAATTCACCTTGGGAAATTACGGCACTATTCTGGGCGGCGGATATTCCGAAGGCGGCATGGCGAAGGCCTTCTTCAATACGCTGACCGTGACCATTCCGGCGACGATCATTCCGATCCTTGTTGCCGCCTTTGCTGCCTATGCGCTGGCCTGGATGGAATTCCCTGGACGGGCACTTCTGATTGCCACAATTGTCGGCCTTCTCGTCGTGCCGCTGCAGCTTGCGCTGATTCCACTCCTGAAATTTCACAACGGTATCGGTATCGGCAAGGGCTATCTCGGGATCTGGCTGGCGCATACGGGCTTCGGATTGCCGCTCGCCATCTATCTCCTCCGAAACTACATGGTGGGCCTGCCCAAGGACATCATCGAGAATGCGAAGGTCGACGGCGCGACGGACTTCAAGATCTTTACCAAGATCATCCTCCCGCTTTCCTTTCCGGCCCTGGCTTCGTTCGCGATCTTCCAGTTTCTCTGGACGTGGAACGATCTGCTGGTCGCCAAGGTGTTCCTGATCGATGCAACCGGCGAGACCACGGTCATGACCAACCAGATCGTCGAGCTTCTCGGTACCCGGGGCGGCAATTGGGAAATTCTCGCGACGGCAGCGTTCGTGTCGATCGTGGTTCCGCTGATCGTGTTCTTTGCAATGCAGCGTTATCTCGTGCGTGGCCTCCTGGCCGGATCGGTGAAATAGCCTCGGGTGCGTTGGTGGGCCGATGAACAGGCTTGACACGGACTGGTGGCGTGGCGCGTGCATTTACCAGATCTACCCTCGATCGTTCCAGGACTCGAACGGAGACGGAATCGGTGATTTGCCCGGGATTACGCAACGGTTGCCCCATGTGGCGTCGCTGGGCGTGGATGCGATCTGGATTTCGCCCTTCTATCCGTCTCCCATGCTCGACTTCGGCTATGACGTCAGCGATTACCGGAATGTCGACCCGATATTCGGTTCGCTGGACGATTTCGACGCACTGGTCCAGCGAGCACATGAACTCGGCCTCAAAGTGTTGATCGACCTTGTGCTCAGTCACACGTCCAATGCGCATTCCTGGTTCCGTGAGAGCCGATCCTGTCGGGAGAACCCACGCGCAGACTGGTACGTCTGGGCCGATCCAAGACCCGATGGAACGCCGCCGAACAACTGGCTTTCGATTTTCGGGGGCTCGGCCTGGGAGTGGGACGGGGAGCGCATGCAATACTACATGCACAACTTCCTGCCCGAGCAACCGGATCTCAACTTCCACAACCCGGATGTGCAGCGGGCACTTCTCGACGTCTTGCGCTTCTGGCTTCAGCGCGGGGTAGACGGTTTTCGACTCGACACGATCAATTTCTATTTTCATGACCGGGAGTTGCGGGACAACCCGGCGTTGAAGTCGGAAGACCGCAACAACGATATTGTGCCTGCGGCGAATCCGTACAACTGGCAGGACCACCGACACGACAAGAACCAGAAGGAAAACCTCGATTTCCTGAAGTCGCTCCGCGCCGTGCTGGATGAGTTTCCGGCCACAACCGCGGTCGGTGAAGTGGGCGACGCCCAGTACGGACCTGAGATCAAGGTGGCCTACACCTCGGGTGGTGACAAGGTGCACATGTGTTATGACTTTGCGTTTCTGTCGGCCGCGATTCCGAGCGGGCGCCGGATCGCCGAAGTACTGAACAGGTTCGAGAACAGCATCGGCGACGGTTGGTCATGCTGGGCGTTTTCGAACCACGACGTAATGCGCCACTCCACCCGCTGGGCCCTGAGCGACGCGGGCTGCCGCCTCTATGCGAGCCTGCTCATCACTCTCCGGGGAAGCATTTGTTTGTATCAGGGAGAAGAACTCGGCCTGACCGAGGCCGATGTCGCTTTCGAAGATCTTCGCGACCCGTACGGGATCAGGTTTTGGCCCAGGTTCAGGGGACGCGACGGCTGTCGCACGCCAATTCCATGGGTCAGTGACGACAGGCGGGGAGGTTTTTCGATGGGGAAGCCCTGGCTGCCGGTGGCGGCTGAGCATCTGCCGGACTCGGTGATCGCGCAGGAAGACGACACCGGCTCGATGCTGAATTTCTACAGGAAGCTGATCGCGTTCCGAAACGCGCATCCGGTCTTGCGTACGGGAGCCCTCCATGTGGTCGAGGCGACGGACGGCTACATTTCGCTGATGCGCGGCCAGGATGCCACGCGCATGTTCTGTGCATTCAACCTGGAGGACACGGAGCAGACAATCGAATTGCCCGAGGGAAACTGGACTGAAGCGGCAGGCACGCCGTATGCACAGATTGCCGGTGACGGACAGATCATCCTGCCAGCCTTCTTCGCCTTTTTTGGCGTGGAAGAGGCCAACTAGAGGTGCGCGCAGAGGCACCGGAGGAGGAGAAATGGCCAACCTGAAGCTCACCGATGTCGGAAAGGCCTATGGCGGTGTCGTTGAGGTTCTGCAGAATATCAATCTTGATATTACGGCAGGCGAGCTCATCGTGTTCGTTGGTCCCTCAGGCTGCGGAAAGTCCACGTTGTTGCGGATGATCGCGGGGCTCGAGAAGATCACCAGCGGCACTCTGGAAATCGACGGAACCATCGTGAATGACGTACCGCCATCCCAGCGCGGGATCGCGATGGTATTCCAGTCCTATGCGCTCTACCCGCACATGACCGTCTACGACAACATGGCCTTTGCCTTGCGACTGGCAAAGAAGTCCGATGACGAGATCAAGACCGCCGTCAATGCGGCGGCGGAGAAGTTGCAACTCGGCGAATACCTCGATCGACTGCCCAAGGCACTCTCCGGTGGTCAGCGGCAGCGTGTCGCGATTGGCCGGTCGATCGTGCGAAATCCGAAGGTCTATCTCTTCGACGAACCGCTCTCGAACCTCGATGCGGCACTCCGTGTGGCTACGCGGATCGAGATAGCGCAGTTGAAGGAACAGATGCCCGATTCAACGATGATCTACGTTACCCATGACCAGGTCGAGGCGATGACGCTCGCCAGCCGCATCGTGGTATTGGCCAACAAGGGGATCGCCCAGGTCGGTTCTCCGCTTGAACTCTACGAAACGCCGAACAGCGAATTCGTGGCGCAGTTCATTGGCTCTCCGGCCATGAACCTGCTGCCGGGTGAAATTGTCGGGACAGGGCAACAGACAACCGTCAAGCTCGACAGCGGCAGTACGGCAATGTCGAGTGTCCCCACGCAGGAAGGCGACAAGGGGCTGAAGGTCAATATCGGGGTCCGTCCCGAGGACTTCATGGAGACAGAAGGTGAGTACATCTATCACGGCATTGTCGAATTCGTGGAAGCGCTCGGCGAGGTAACGCTGCTCTACTTCAAGGCCGAGGCGGGCAAGGATCCGTTACTCGGGAAGTTGCAGGGAATCCATCGCAACTTGCGAGGGAATGACGTACGGTTGACGGCCGACCCTCGGAAGGTACACCTCTTCGCAGACGGCGTGTCGCTGCTTTACCGGTAGGGCCGGAAACCCGACTGTCGGCCTGATCGCGACGGTGTCGGCTGTTCGTCCGGTGGTACCCGGCACGGCGCCGTCGAACGCATTCTTCGGAACCCGCAGCGGCCGTCGACGGCACCTTGAACCGCATCCGAGTTCGCCAGTCGGGACCACCGTTCGCCCGTCGCCGGGCGATGAATGACGAGTGACTTGCCGATGGAACGAACACGCAAGTCGGGAAAAGACAGGTGAGCGGCTCTTGCGCTCCCGGCACTCGGGACGGTAGTTTCGTTGGCACGTCTGAGAGCGGCAGGTAGAGGTCGATGATCTCTGGGTGCGGCGATTCCCGGTAGCCACCCGCGTCTCCGATCACCGGTCCACCCAACTTCCTTCGAAATCGGTATCTTTCCGGAAATGTCGGAGCCAGCCAATTCCATGAATCGATCCATTCCGGCGACGATGCGTGCCGTTCGTCTGCACGGTACCGGCTTCGAGAATGTTCGCATCGAGCGGGTCCCGGTGCCGAAGCCCGAACCGCGTCAGGCGCTGGTACGCGTGGACGCTGCCGGGATTTGCACTTCCCTGATCAAGGTGATCCGGCAAGGTTCAGATCATCCGTACTTATATGGTTGGGATCTTTCCCGATCGCCCGCCATACTTGGCGACGAGGGATCGGTCACCCTCGTGGCGGCGGGTGCCGAACTGGATTCCAGCCTTTGTATCGGCAACCGGTACTCGATTCAGCCGGCCGTAGATTGTGCGCCCATCAACGATCTCGAACTGTACCGGGACAAGGGACGGGGCATTCGGAAGGTCGGTTGTGGCCACACGCTGCCCGGATTCCTCTCCGAGTACATGCTGATTCCGGAAGAGATTTTCGAGGCCGAGTGCATGATCCCAATTCCGGATCCGACCATGCCGCATGCGCATGCCGCCCTTGCCGAGCCCCTCTCCTGCTGTATTTCCGGTCAGTACCATCACATGCGGATCACGCAACCGCATCCGCTGGCGGAGCGCATTGTGAGCAACGGGCTGAAGCCTGGAGGCACTACGGTCATCGTGGGCCTGGGCGCCATGGGCCGCATGCATGTAGATGTCGCGCTGGCGCAGCGTCCCGGCAGAATCATCGGATCCGACCCCATCGAGGAACGGCGCAATCGGGCCATTGAGGTCTTCTCGGCCCGCGCAGCAACCCACGGCACGGAGTTCTGCTGTGTCGAACCGGGTCAACTCGTCGACGTCCTACACCGGACGACCGATGGGGTCGGCGCAGACGACCTGATCGTGGCGGTCGGTGCCGTTCCCGCGATCGAGGAAAGTCTGCCGCTCATCGCCCGTGGCGGAGCGGTCAATCTCTTTGGTGGCCTCCCAAAGGGACGGTCAACAGCACGTTTCGATGCCAATCTCGTGCATTACGAGGAGGCCGTGATCACTGGATCGTCCGGGGGGACGCCGTGGGATCTTCGACAGGCCATTCTCTGGATGGCCGACGGTCGGATCGACGCCGGTGTTCACATCGCCAAGATCGGTGACCTCGCACATACGGTGGATCTGATCCACGATGTGCGGGAAGAACGGCTGGACGGAAAGGCCGTCGTGTATCCTCATCTGCACATTCCGCGAGCACTTGCGGTTCGCGGCTGGAGCGGTGCCGATGAGACCGAATTGTTCGGTTCGGGCTGCACGTGAGCGACGCCGACGGCCACAGGACACTGGCGGGAATCGGGTTCGGTCCGATCCAGGCATGCCTGTTTCTCCACGAGGCAAGGCACAGCGGGAGGTTCGGGAGGCTGGCCGTGGGTCTGCGGCGGGCAGGTCTCGCCCGTGGCATACGTTCCGCAGGAAACAGGCTCTTCGTGAACACCGCGACGCATGGCGGCATCGAATCCCACGAGATCGCGGAGATCGACGCGCGGCTCCTTGGAGATGCTGCCGACCGCGAGTGCTTCGTCAGGGACCTGGTTTTGGCGGAGGAAATCGCGGTCGCGGTTTCCGGCGTGGATCAGTACGCAACGAGCGGGCCGGAGAGCGTGCATCGGCTGCTGGCAACTGCCATTCGCGAAAAGGCGCGGGGACACGGACCGCCGGCATTGGTTTATGCGGCAGAGAATCACGCCGATGCGGCCGGCATTCTGAAACGCGCCGTCCTTGCGGCGGTTCCGGAGGCGGAACGGGCGAGCTGCCAAAGTGTTGTTCAGTTCTGCAATACGGTGATCAGCAAGATTTCCATGGCGATCCGCAACGCGGAAGAAATCTCCGCACGTGGCCTCCGTCCCGCGGTCGACGGAATCGCGCATGCGTTCCTCGCGGAACGAAGGGCCCGAATCCTGATCGATTCCGTTGATCCCAGGCGGACAAGTGGTTGCCACCTGTCGGGGCTGGTCGAAAAGACGGACCTGGCGCCGTTCGAACAGGCCAAGCTCTACGGACAGAACTCGATCCACACGGCATGTGGGTTCTTCGGATTGATACTGGGAAAGCATCTAATATCGGAAGTGAGCGCGATGCCGGAAATCCGCAACATGCTGCTCGCAATGAGCCGAAGGGAGTTCGGATCCGTCCTGGTATCCCGTTACCGCGGCATCGATCCGCTGTTCACCGAAGGCGGAATCCAGGCATATACCGAGGAGTTGCTCGGGCGAATGTCCAATCCCTGGATCCCGGACACTTGCGCGAGAACCGGCCGGGATCCCGGACGCAAACTCGCCTGGAACGATCGCATCGTCGGCATTCTGCGCGCGTCACTGGACTTTGGATTGAATCCGGTGGGCCTCGGATTCGCCACTCTGGCCGGGCTGAAGGTCTGGTGCGGCTCCGACGAGTCCCTGGCGCCGTTGGCGGCACTCTGGCGTTCCGAGAATGTACCCGCCAGCGAGATCGATCGGATTGTCCGGTTTCTCGAAGGCGTCCGACCCGATTTTCACGCATGGACGTCCAAGATACGATCAGCCGGCCCGCAGGGACCCGCCGTGGCCGGTCGCACAATCAGTCAGCGGGAGTTCAACCGGTGAGCGGGATCGTGCTCTGCGGCGAAGCGGTCGTCGATTTCGTTCCAGCCCGGCTGGCGGACGGAACCGAGGCGTTTGTTTGCCGTCCTGGAGGCTCTGCGTTCAATACCGCGAAGGCCGCTGCACTTGCCGGCGCCGACGCACATTACATGGGGGGCGTGTCCACCGATCTCTTCGGGGACCGACTTCTCGCCGACCTGTGCAGCGCCGGTGTGGGCGACAGTCTGGTTGTGCGGCTCGCACATCCGACCATGCTGGCCTTTGTCGAGTTTCTGAATGGACAGCCTCGCTACGCCGTTCTTGATGCCGACACGGCTACGCGCAATTTCGATCCATGGGCAATCGGCCTTGACCGTGTGGAAGGCGGGTTTCTGGGGGTTGGTTCCGCCGCGCTGATCTACAATCCATCCGCGGATCGAATCGCCGATTTCGCCATTGCCGCCAGCGATCGATCAATGATCGTTCTCGACCCGAATGTTCGGCCGGGCCTGATCCGGGATTCGGCGACCTGGAGAGAGCGAATCCAGCAAATCATGGATGTCGCCACCATCGTGCGATTGAGCACGGAAGATCTTTCGTTCCTGGATCCGAAAGCATCACCAAGGGAATTTGCCGAGGAGACATTGGCCAAGGGTTCGTCCTGCGTAGTCGTCACCGATGGTGAGAACGGATCTGCCGTCTTCACTCCGTTCACCGAGGTTCAGGTATCCGCGCCGAAGGCTGCCGGGGGCGATTCCATCGGCGCCGGGGATACGCTCGTGGGTGCCATGCTGACCTGGCTTCTGGAGCATGGTAAGCACACGCGAGAAGGGGTTGCTTCCCTGAAACCCGAGGACCTCGGAGAAATGCTGCGATTTGCCAGTGCCTCCGCGGCGATCAACTGCTCGCGTCGAGGGTGCAGCCCGGCCACACGTGCAGAGATCGACGAATTCTGGTCGTAGGTCTTGATGTCTGCGCCGCAAGCGATCTCCCGCATCCGGCCTGATACCAACAGTTCCTCGAGCCTTGTGGGAACCTGCTTCCCACGCCATGACACGGCGCGGAAGAGTCTCGAAGTCCTGAACGCCCGCTAAAGCTACTCACTCTGCGTTTGGGCTGTCGCCGGAGGACACCAATGGATCCGCTTGAGGCCCGATTGGACACGATGGCGCATTGTCGAACACCAAACGGATCGACCTGGGTTCAATATCGGATGATCGCCGCAAGTCCCTTGCGGTTGTCGAAGTCTTGCAACAGGTTTCAATATGAACCGGTCGAATTGGCGACGAGGGTCGCGTCGGACGCAGACAGCGGACGGCTCCCCCGGCAACCTGATTCTCGTTCAGTTGCACGGACTTTCTCGTCGGCGCAGCGCGCTCCCGGCACAGAAACAAGGATCCCGAGAGCGTCTTCAGACGAAAGCGGCCGGTCCTGGCAGTTCGAGCCTGGCCCATGCTCAGCGAGATCGTTCCGGCACTCGCTTCCGGGCAGCCGTTGGATCGGCTTCATCCGTGTCAATGGTGCAGGAGTGGACTCTTCGACGGGGGAGCAGGTGGTCACGCTACCGTATCGTCCGGGTGCATTTGCACCGCTGCTCGGTTGCCGGTCCATTCGACCTTCCATGTGAGCAATTGGTTGCGTTGAGAAATCAGAAATGCCCAATTCCAGTTTCAGGATCTCGCTACCGCTAGCAGGCGGGTGCCAATGCGGGGCGGTTCGCTATCGTATTCAGGAGCGGCCACTTACACTTTAC
>CAZPXZ010000023.1:14940-39416 GCA_964590405.1 uncultured Rhodobacterales bacterium
GTCACTGTACGGAGTGCCAGGCGCAGTCGTCCTCGGCATTCGGCATGTCGATGATTGTCCGGCGCGAGGCATTGTCCGTCGATTGGACGTCGATGCGCGTCTGGGGACGGCCCACGGACAGCGGCAGCCGAACCGATTGCCATTTCTGTCCGGGATGCGGAAGCCGCTTGTTCCATGTCGGTAGTGGCAATCCGGGCCTTGCTTCGGTCAAGGCTGGTTCACTGGATGTCCGGGACGTTCTCCGGCCGGTGGGCCACATATGGACCGACAGCGCACAGCCCTGGTTCCAATTCCCCTCTGGAACGCTCCTCACCGCGCGTCAGCCGGAGACATTGGACGAGTTCCGGCGTCGCTGGAGGGAGATGACGGAAAGCTGGTTTGATGGCGTAACATAACGACGGTGAGGTTACGTCAAGCTGGCGTCGGAGGGGATTGCGCTCGCCGCATGCGTGGCGAAGGGCCCGCTTTGGTGGTTCGAGGTCCGTTTGGGCGAATTCCCGTAAGGGTCCCGGTTTGGCTGGGAGCGAGGGCATCACCAGGGTGCCGAGCAAATGCACATTGTGGCATTTGATTGGACATTGTTCGGACCATACGACTGCTTCGTCGGTGATGAGAGATTCGAACGGCAGTTGCCGTCGGCACATGCGTGCAGAACGATGGCGGCTTGCAGTTGTCCGGACGGAACCGTCGGCAAACCGACCGTCAATGCTACGGGATGTTCGATTGCTTCTGCTTGTCGCAATTTTGTTCGCCGTGCCGGCCTGCTCCTCGGAAGTGGCTACTGTCCCGCGACCCGACGACGAAGCTGATTCATCCCGCTTGCGGGAGAGCCAGGCACGACTCGCGGACGCAGGCGGTTCTCTATTCGCCGGCGATGCCGAAGTCCAGTTCGACGAGCCATTGGCCGAATTCTTGACTTCGAGTACCGATTTCCAAGGTAGTGCGATATATCATTGGTGCCGTTCGGAACGGAATTGTGTTCCACCTGGTCGGAAGAACTGTCCCTGGCGACGGCTCGGGTGAAGACGGAGGTCATCGGGCGTCTCACTGCGTCGCTGCATGCCTACCATGCCTGCTGTCCGCCCTCCATGCTCATTCCCGAGCAACGCACCGTGGCGCATTTGCGCGAAGCCTCCGCTCGTGATCAGGCAGATCTGCTGCTCGTCTATGGAGCCATTTCCGGCCATTCGAGAAACACCTTCGTTTGCCGCCAGTGCATCTCGAGCGCTCTGCAACGTGGAAGTGGTCCTGCTGTACACGCTCACCAGCTTGGTGCCGTTCAAGACGCTTGCATATGGGTCATTCGATGTGCGGGAGAATGAGGCGGATCTCAGCTTTCGCCAGACCATCCCGAAGGCCCAACTTCCGACGGTCACCCTGGCACTTTCGTGGGTCCGCGCTTTGGTAGCGGGCTTCCTGCGCAACACGCAGCAAACCATCCGGCATTTCTTCGGCCAGTCGTCGTGCCTGAACCTGCCAGTGGTACTGCCGGCAGCCCGCAGTACCACTTCAGGATACCGATGGCGCATATGTCGCCTCACAGGGACAAGGCCGAGGGCGGCGGCATTCCGGTCAACCTTGAGCCTGTTGTCGGCAGGATGGCTGGGGAACCAGGCCGAGCGACCGGGCGTTCGCTCCGGTGCGGAGACAAGCGACTTCGTCCCTGCTCATTCGGGGACTGGCGGTTGCGCGATCGGTTACAAATCTCTGCCCGGCATGGATCAGTCGCAAAGGTTGTGCCCATGCACATCAACGGCGAGTTCGCAGGGAATACAAGGGAGCGATTCTTGAGATTTTACCGTGATCGAGTGTCTTGGGAGAGAAGGCAAACGATTGCGAAGTCTTGCCGGTGCTTGTGGAATTGCCGGTAACCCGTCGCAATTGCCGGAAGGAGTGCTGGTTTCCGCGTGTAACGCCGGGATGCGGTTCGTGACCGGAAGGAAGGCAATCGGGAGGAGGTGCGTCTTCGATGGCCCGTGAATCCGGTAGGACAATTCGAGTTACCGGATACCTGCCGAATCTGGCGGCTCGGAGGAAGTAATAGGTCGTGGCGCAGCGGCGGATGATGGCACGCGTGATCCCGAGACCTGCCGCCCGCTGTGACTCAAGACCACCTCAATGCCCGGGTTGCTCACGCTCCAGTCGCCTGCGGCGGGCGAATTGCGTCAGGAGGACGAGGCCGACGGCGAGCAGTCCGAAGGGATAGACCAGCGCCTTCGCGGGCCGCCCGGGCTCGGATACATCGATATCCGTGATGTAGTCTCCCCAGGTCAATCCCATATTCTCCCCGAGGCCGTTGAACGCAAGATCCACCACTTCGTACGCACCGTCCCGTTCCAGGGCAGGCTCGAGAACCAGTCCGAAGTCCTCGACGGTCCAGACCGTTTCCGCGTTCTCCGGCCGGGCGACGAGGAGTTTCAGACGGTCGCCGTAGTCCGTGTCTCGCAGAACATGTAGCCTGATCGTTCGTCCCGGTGGCGCGACTTCGGACCCCTCGGCAAAACTCGCAAGTGGTGCCTCCCGGTATTCCGGCCAGATCTGGTTGAGGACGAAGTCGGGCTGGAAAAGGGAGACCAGGGCCACGACGAGGAGAACGGACTCAAACCACCTGAGTCGCACCAGGAGCCAGTTCTGGGTAACGGAACAGAAACAGAGCAGGGCGACCAGGGAGACGACAAAGATCATGATCCCGTGCCACCAGCTCTCCACGCCGATCAGGAGCAATTCCGGGTTGAAGATGAAAATGAACGGGAGGACGGCAGTTCGGATGTCGTAGAGGAACGACTGTATTCCCGTTTTCAGCGGGTCTGCCCGCGAGATTGCTGATGCTGCGAAGGCCGCCAGGCAGACAGGGGGGGTCGAGTCCGCCATCAGCCCGAAATAGAATACAAAGAGATGGACCGCGATCAGGGGCAGTTCCAGGCCGGCCGCCAGGCCGAGTTCGACCAGCACGCCCGACAGGAGCGATGCGACCACCAGGTAGTTGGCCGTCGTCGGCAGGCCCATCCCCAGGATGAGGCAGAGCACGGCGGTCAGACCGAGCAGCACGTAAACATTGTTTCCGGCGATGGCCTCGACCACGCCGACCATGGCATTGTTCAGTCCGGTCGAGGAGACGGCGCCGACGATAATTCCAGCGGTTGCGACCGCGATACCCACCGTCGCCATGCTGCGTGAGCCGCTGATCATTCCCTGACCGATGGTGATGATTGCGTCGCCGAGCGGTTGCAGGGGCTGCTCTGCGTCGCGCCAGGACATGCCTGCCAGCACCACCAGGATCACCAGAGCGCAAGCGATGCCCCAGAGGGTGGCGCTGATGGGGCCAAAGCCGACGACCCAGTTCAACACACCGCTCACCACGACTGGCAGGGAAACCGCTGCGATCAGGGTCCAGCCGGGTGCCCGCTCCGGCAGCACCCGCGTGGTCGCGATGACCAGCATGGTCCAGACGACGGCATAGAACACGGCACTGCTGGCGCTCCAGCGCTCGACCATGAGCAGGTAGACGAGCACGACGATCGGCACTGTGAAGTGAATCCCGCCGGTGAACGTACGCCAGAAATGCGGCAGCCCGGAGCGGGGCAGGCTCGACAGGTTCAGCCGCAGGGCCTCGAGATGTGACAGGTAGAAGAGGGCGATATAGCTGATGACCGCCGGGATCAGCGCGTGTACGACGACATCGAAATAGGAAATGCCGATGTACTCCGCGATGATGAAGGCGGCCGCGCCCATGATCGGCGGCATGATCTGGCCGTTGGTGGATGCGGCGACCTCGATGGCACCCGCCTTGGTGGCAGGCATCCCGATCTTCTTCATGACGGGAATGGTGAAGGTGCCGGTGGTGACCACATTGGCGATCGACGAGCCCGAGATGGCTCCCGTCATTCCGGATGCAAGGATGGCCGCCTTGGCTGGACCGCCCCGGTAGCGACCCACCATGGCGAACGAGAGATCAAGGAAGTACCGTCCGGCGCCGGCCGCCTCCAAGAGGGAGCCGAACAGCACGAAGAGGAAAACGAAACTGACCGAAACGTCGATGGGGATGCCGAAGATGGCTTCGCCGCCGAGCCACTGGTAGCCGATCAGCCGGCGGACCGAAACTCCCTTGTGGGAGAGGATCTCGTGAAGCATTTCACCGAGAAGCGCGTAGGCGAAAACCACGGTGCCGGCGACGAGGAGACCTGCAGCAAGGGCTCGTTTGTGCCGGTTCACAGCTGCGATAACCCAGAAAATTGCCCCAAGATAGAACAGGACGATCTCGATCTGTTGCCCGAAGACCGAGTAGACAAGGAAGACGCTGGCAACGATCACCAGCGGAAAGCCGATGCTGCGCCGGGCCGCCTCAAGCAGGAGCGCGATTCCCGCACCGCCGAGCAGCGCTTCGACCGGCACCGCCACGCCGAGCACATCCATTTCCAGGAGGATGCCCTGCCGGCCCACGAGGCCCCGATAGGCGAGGAAGAGATAGAGGGCGGCCAGAACCGCAATCGCAGCCAAGGCGAGATCGAGAAATGGTACGCTGCTTTGCTTCCTGTTTCGCGCTGCCGGATAGATCAGGAACACCAGGAGCAATGCGAAGGCAAGGTGGATGCCCCGCTTCTGAACGTCCACAAGCCACAATGCGGAGGGCAGCGGGGAGGCGATCCAGAGCTGGAACAGCGCCCAGCCGATCGCGACAACGCCGATGACGACTGCCAGAACCGGCCCCACGCTTCGGCCGGTATCCTCCAGCGCTTCGAGTTCGCGCCTGATGTCGTCGTCGAGATTCGTTCCGGACAAAGAGCTATCCCGCCGTGCTCATGACGGGAAGGGCGGGATGCGCGCCTGCACGGCGCGCATCCCGCCCCGGGGGGCCGTTACATCCAGCCCTGTTCCTTGTAGTAGCGCTCGGCGCCTGAGTGAAGCGGTGCCGACAGGCCGTCCATGATCATCTTGGCAGGATCCAGATTCTGGAACGCCGGATGGAGCGCACGGAAGTCGTCGATATTCTCGAAGACCGCCCGAACCACTTCGTAAACCAGGTCCTCGTCCGCGTCTGCCGAGGTAACAAACGTGGCCATCACGCCGAAGGTCGTGACGTCGGAATCCGTCGTGGAATAGGTGCCAGCCGGAATGGTGGCGAACGCATAGAAGGGATTCGCATCGACCAGCATTTTCTCCGCATCGCTGTCCAGGCTGATGATGCGCGCGCCGCAGCCGTCAGTGGCGACCGCTACGCCGGCGTTCGGGACGCCGACAGTGTAGCCATAGGCATCGATCTTGCCGTCGCACAGCGCGTTCGACTGCTCGCTGGAGGTCAGTTCGGTCGCCTGCGCAAACGCACCGGTGTCGATTCCGTGTGCCTCCATCAAGACTTCCATGGTTCCGCGCTGGCCGGAGCCGGGATTGCCGATATTGACTCGCTTGCCCGCAAGATCATCCCAGCCATTGATGCCGGAATCCGCGCCCACGATGATGTGGAACGGTTCCGGATGTACCGAGAACACCGCACGGAGCTTGTCGAAGCAGGTGACCTTTTCGCTCGAGCAGTTGACTGCGTGGTACTGCCAGTCGGACTGTGCGACACCGAAGTCCAGTTCACCTTCAGAGATCTGGCCGATGTTGTAGGTCGAACCACCGGTGGATGGCGCTGCACAACGGATCCCGTGCTTCCGTCCTTCCTTCCGTCCTTCGGCCGCTTCCTTGTGGATCAGACGGCAGATTGCGTTGCCGACCTGGAAATACACGCCGGTCGGGCCGCCTGTCCCGATCGCGATGAACTGCCGTTCGGCTGTCTGCGCCCCGCTGGGTGCCAGGACAATGGTTACAGCCAATGCCGCACACACGGCGGTTAGAGATCGTAGAATTCGTCGCATGATCCTCTCCTTTCACTATTGACCCCAATATCAAAATTGGTCTCAACCTAAACTTTACCGAGTTCCCGGCAATCCGCAAAACCGGATTGATATGGGAGCTTCCGGGCAGGAGCAAGCCCGGTCGGACGCGTGCCGGCATACGCCATGATGATCACCAATGTGCAGGCCATCAATCGGTTTAGGTCATGGACGAATCCTGGAAAATGCTTCCATATGCGATTGTGCCATCGAATGCGTCCATCATGCTCCGAGAGACATGATTCTCCTGATTCCGGAACCTCGGTTCGGCCATACCGGGGATTCCGGATTGCCGGATCCGGAGCGCAGCCGCATTCTGTGCAACCTTTCCGACTTTCCTGTCGGTGGAATGCGGTTCGATTCTGCGTTCGTGCCACCTGGCTGGTTATCGGCAGATTCGGGCAAGTCGATTTCCCGTGCCATTCGTTCGGCTTCAGCACAGGCCGAACCATCGGTAGGCTTGGGCATGCGTTCTGCCCTGGCATCGGCCTGATCATGTTTGCGGGGCTGCAACAGTCTGCGGAGAATCTGGATGTCCAATGATCGAAAACGCGATTCCCGCTTCGATGTGCTCTTCGAGCCGGTTGCAATTGGCCCGGTGACCGCAAGGAACCGCTTCTATCAGGTTCCACACTGCAATGGCATGGGCTATCGGGATCCGACAGCCCTCGCCTGGATGCGTGGAGTGAAGGCCGAGGGTGGCTGGGCGGTTGTCTGCACCGAGGAAACCGAGATTCATCACACTTCGGACTTCAACCCATATGTGGAACTCCGGCTCTGGGACGATCGCGATGTTCCGATGCTCGCCCGGATCGCTGACCGCATTCACGAGCATGGCGCGCTTGCCGGGATCGAACTTGCCTATAACGGCCCGCACTGTCCCAACTACTACGGGCGCGAGGTGCCGATGGGGCCCTCCGCGATGCCTGTGGTGAGCTCTTCCTATGACCCGGTGCAGGCCCGTGAAATGAGCAAGCGTGACATCCGCGATCTTCGCGACTGGCACCGGTCGGCGGCGATCCGGGCTCGAACGGCGGGGTTCGACCTCATCTATGTCTATGCGGGCCACGCGATCAGCATTCTGCACTATTTTCTTTCCCGGCATTACAACTTCCGCACCGACGAGTATGGCGGATCGCTGCGGAACCGCGTGCGCCTGCTGGAGGAGATTCTGACCGACACGCGAGAGGCGGTGGGGGCGACCTGCGCAGTACCATGCCGGATCTCGACGGACGAATTGCTGGGTCTCAACGGTCTCGAACGGGCCGAGGTCGAAGAGATGATCGGCCTCATCGCCGAGTTGCCGGATCTCTGGGACGTGGTTCTCGCACCTTGGGAGAACGATTCCCGGACGTCCCGTTTCGGGTCGGAGGGTTCGCAGGAGGAATTCATTGCAGGTGTGAAGCGGTTGACGACGAAGCCGGTCGTCGGTGTGGGTCGCTACACTTCACCTGATCGCATGGTATCGGTCATTACGCGGGGCATTTCCGATTTTGTCGGTTGTGCCAGACCCTCGATCGCCGATCCGTTCCTGCCCAGAAAGATCGAAGAAGGGCGGCTCGAGGACATCCGGGAGTGCATCGGCTGCAACATCTGCGTATCGGGCGATTTCACGATTTCGCCGATCCGGTGCACCCAGAATCCGAGCATGGGAGAAGAATGGCGGAAGGGCTGGCACCCGGAGCGCATTCGGACCCGGGAGTCCGACAAGCCTGTCCTGATCGTGGGTGCCGGTCCTGCCGGCCTGGAAGCGGCGCAGGCGCTTGGCAAGCGTGGCTACGAGGTGACCCTGGCGGAGAGGAGCACGACATTGGGTGGCCGTGTCGTAAGGGAGTGCCGACTGCCGGGCCTTTCCGCCTGGGGTCGGGTTCGGGACTACCGGGAGCAACAGTTGCATCAGCTGCCGAATGTGCGGGTCTACCTCGACTCGGATATCGATGTGGAGACCGTGCTGGAATTCGGCTGTCCGAGGGTGGTGATCGCTACTGGATCTCGCTGGCGAGCGGATGGTGTCGGGCACCATTGGTTGCGGCCGATGCCGATCGCCGGGAAGGCCCGGATCCTCACGCCGGATGCCATCATGGACGGCTTTGCCGTGCCGTCAGGCAAGCGGATCGTGGTCTGGGATGACGACAATTTCTACATGGGCGGTGTCATCGCGGAACTGCTTGCTGACCAGGGCTGCAATACCCTGTATCTCACCTGTGCCGCGGAGGCGTCGACATGGACTCGCAACACCATGGAGCAGGGCTTCATCCAGAAACGGCTCCTGGAGAAGGGAGTTGCCATCCGGGCCTTCACCAGCCTGGAAGCAGTATCGATGGGCACCATTACCGTATCCTGCGTGTTCACCGGCCGAACGGAAGAGATTGAGGCCGATGCCGTGGTACTGGTCACTTCGCGCCTTTCCGAAGATCGCCTGGCACAAGAACTTTCCGCGCGTTCCGAGGATTGGAGCGACGCCGGAGTCGAATTGGTTACCACCATCGGCGATGCGCTTGCGCCGGCGACCATCGCCCACGCGGTGTATGCGGGTCGCCGCTACGCGGAGGAACTGGATGGTGCGGCGAACTTCGGTAACGGGGTGCCGTTCCGGCGCGAGATCACCGAATTGGCGCCGCTCGACGAATAGGGTATCCGTATCCGTTTCCCGGCAGGCGGCGTTTCCGGGTCTCCTGGGTTTCATCCTGGCCCGGAGCACTTGCGGGCATCACCCCGATCACCCGCTTGGCACCAATGGTCCCTTCTGCAGCGAGTTCTTGCGCGGTCGGCTGACTACTTCGCGCCGAACCGGCGCAGGCAGGGTCCACAATCGCCGAGGGACTCGCTCAGGCACGCAGGCATGCGACCTTTGAACGCTATCCGATCAACAGGATTCGCATGAACCGGGGACCATGCGCTCCGCGGACGTTCCGTGCCTCGATATCGGCCGTTCCGCTGGTTCCGGTTACGACATTGATGCTGCGTGGATGCGTGATCCCGGTCTCGGCCATGGTTGCCCAGAGATCCTCGACATGGGGAAGGATGCGTCTTGCCTCCAGTACGACGAGGTGATGCAGGCCGACAAAATTATGCAAGACCGGCGATTCCGGACTGGATAGGAACACAACCGACCCGGTCTCGGCGATCCCGAATTCCGCCCATGTCAGAATGGCCGGCTCGTCGGGTGTTGCCAACGTGTCCGTCTCGATACCGTACCAGTCAAGTTCGGTGAGTGTTGGGATCGGCTGCAGCACCAGCCGGGGCTCGAGACCGGCCGCCGTGAGATAGGAGCCGGCTTCCGAGGGGATCTCCGCGAGGCTGGCGACCCTGGAAACTGTCGCGGTAACCCGCTCGGACGTCGCCTTCATGAGGAAATGTTCCACCAGAGAGCGGCCATCGAAGTCCGGTTGCACGACACCCGGATTCTCCACCAGCGTCAGTGCTTCCCGCCGGATGGGATCCGGATCCCGATCCCGGGATCCGAGCGAGGTCCGGATCCGGGCGAGGATATCGGAGCGCGCACCCCGCATCACACTCTCCGTCTCGCGTTTCGGCGATATTGCTGCATGAACGTGCCGGATTCGGGTGACGGCAGATCACGGGTCCCGGTCCATCCGCCGGCAAGCGGCATGGACACGATGCGTCCGCGTCCCCGGGCAAGCATCCTCATGGAACGAACACCGATTCCCGCGCCGATTCGATAGGCCCACGGCCATCTGGCGAGCCGTCCCCATAGGGCGAGTGCCAGACGGGTTCGGGCAGGAATGATCCGGGCCTGGTGTTGTCGCGCACGCAGGCTTCGCAACATTCTCGGAAGCGGGATGTTGACGGGACAGACCTCCTGGCAGCGGCCGTTCAGGGTGCAGGCATTGGGAAGATCCCTTGCCGCTCCAAGCGAGGAGAGCGCTGGTGTCAGTACGGAGCCCATCGGACCCGGGTAGACCGCCCCATAGGCGTGTCCACCGACCGATGCGTAAACCGGACAGTGGTTCATGCAGGCTCCGCAGCGGATGCATCGCAGCATCGGACGGAGGTCGCCCGCAAGGAGTTCTGAACGGTGGTTGTCAACGAGAACGATGTGGAATTCCTCCGGGCCGTCGAGGTCCTCCCTCCGCCTGGGCCCGTTGAAGAAGGTGGTGTACTGCGTGATCTCCGCGCCAATGGCCGCGCGTGCCAGCAGCCGCAGGAACACCGCGCAATGGTCCAGGCCCGGTACCAGTTTCTCGATTCCCGCGGTTACGATATGGGTCTTCGGTGGCGTGGTGGTCAGTTCCGCATTTCCCTCGTTGGTCACGGTGACCACCGAGCCGGTTTCGGCAATCAGGAAGTTGGCGCCGGAAATGGAGATGTCGGCCTCGAAATAGCGTTGGCGGAGTTCGCGCCGTGCACTTTCCACGAGGTCCGTCACCTTGTCCGTGCCGGGGGGGGTCCGATGCTTGGCTTGAAAGAGCGTCGCCACCTCCTCGTGTGTCTTGTGCATCGCCGGCATGACGATGTGGGAGGGCGGATCGTCAGCCAACTGGATGATGTGCTCGGCAAGATCCGTCTCGACCCGTTCGACACCGGCGCCTTTCAGGGCCTCGGCGATACCGATCTCTTCGCCGAGCATGGACTTTACGCGGGTAGCGGTCTTCGCCTTTCGTTCCAGGCATAGCGAGGTCACGATGTCCCGTGCTTCGCGCGGAGTCCGCGCCCAGTGCACCACCGATCCGGCTGCTGCTGCGTTGCGCTCGAATTCCTCGAGATAGTGGTCCAGGTGTTCCAGCGTGTGGTTCTTGATCCGTTCTGCCCGGTCGCGCGCGGCAGCATATTCCGGGTAGTCCGCGATCACCTGCGCCCGCCTGTCGCGGAGCAGGGTCGTAGTTCGATCGAGGGCTGTCTTGAGAGTGGGGTCCGCGAGCGCCTCCAAAGCGTTCGCCTTGAAGCGGTGCGAGGTCTGCTTCATTCTCCGCCCTCTGGTTGGCAGAGTGCCGGTCCGTCGGCCATGCCGGCCAGCACTTCTACCGCGTGCCGGACCTCGACCCCGGCACCGTCTCTGCTCAGCTTTCCCGCCATGTTCATCAGGCAGCCGAGATCCCCGGCAAGCAATGTGTCGGCACCTGTCTCGACGATCGCCGCAGCTTTCTCGCCGACGATGGTAGTGGAGATCTCCGGGTATTTGACGCAGAAGGTGCCACCGAAACCGCAGCAGATGTCACTATCCCGAAGCGGTACCATGCGGAGGCCCGCCACCTTCGAAAGCAGGGCACGTGGTTGGTCGTGGACACCGAGTTCACGCAGGCCGGCACAGCTGTCGTGGTAGGTCGCCGTTCCCTCCCAATGGACGTGCCGTGGTTCGAACCCCATGACGTCGTGCAGAAAACTCATGATTTCCCACGTCTTTGCGGAGACTGCCGACTGTCGCCGGGCCCAGGCCGCGTCCTCGCGGAACAGCTCGCCGAAATGGGTGCGGATCATGCCGGCGCAGGATCCCGAAGGTGCGACGACATAGTCGAACGGTTCGAATGTCTCGATCACCTGCCGGGCAATGGCCCTTGCCGTGGCGTCGTCGCCATTGTTGAAGGCCGGCTGGCCGCAGCATGTTTGCATTTGCGGAACAGAGACGCTGCAACCGGCCTGTTCCAGCAGCTTGAGGCTTGCGAAGCCGACTTTCGGCCGCATCGCGTCGACGATACAGGTGACGAACAGGCCGACACTTGGCTGTCCGGTCATGAATCCTCTCCCTGGTTCCGTGCCGTCCGGGGCGCTTCCCCACCCCGGGCCACGGTCAATCAATTCGTTCCGGCGTCGGGTGGTCAAGACCTGGGACGGTCGGAGGATACACAAACCGCAGCATACCTTGCAGCCGCAAGGAAAGAAGGGGGGTGTGGAGGGCCTGCCAAGTGGTCGCAGGTACGGTGGTCTTCGGGGTTTCTGGAGCAATTGCAGGAACAACTGTACAAGGCGGACAGAACTCACCTGTCTTCGGGCGATGACACTCTGTAGGGCCTGCGTTCGGGCTTCCTGGCCGGGCGCGCGTTCATCATCTCTCCGACAATCGAAAACTTGGTTGGCAACCAGTGCTTCGCGGCCGACCCCGCCTGCTCGCAAGGCGCCATTTCGTGTCCCTATCCCTGGTTTGGAACGACAGGGGATCAGTTGCACCCGTCGACGCGAGGGCCATGACCCGAATTTCGAGGCCTTACCCAAGACCGGGTCGTCCCGCGAGTGCAGGAAAATTCGGAGACGATACCTGCACACAGACAATCACGGGACCAGACTGCAATACGCTGGTGCCGGATCTTGTTAGACGGTGTGGTAGCGGCCCTGGCCGCTCCGGACATTGCTCCCTGCCGAAAGTAGATCGATGATTACGGTTGGGGTGCTTGTGTGATCATGTGGGTTGGAGTGATTGCTCCGTTGGCGCCGGTTCGGGCGATCGTTGCCGGCTCCAGGCCGGCCCCGAGTTTTCCCATTCGGTGCTGAGTATTCTCGGAAGGCTGAATTGAGCCCCACCGTTCAATGGAATCCACGAGCAGTACCCTCTGTATCGCGGTCATTTCCAAGGCGCTCAGGCCGATGGCTGGAGCAACGATGCAGTTATTGCCAGCGTCGGGGAGGAACTCATGGGAACCCGCCGTCCGCCAAGGCCTTCTGCGCGACGACAGGGTCGCAAGGAGTACGTACGCTGCCCGATGAATGTCGACCACAACCACATGCCCCACCCCTCGGCGGCATGATCTCCAGGACCGGATCAGTTCGGCGGGCTCGAGGGAGGGGGCTTCATTCGACATACAAACAGACGAGGTCAAGGCAAAGACCATGCCAAAGCGGCCGCAGATGAGGTGCTCCTCGGGGCTTTCCTTGGGGTTTGGGTCTGATTGTTCCAGAGCTCACAAGTCTCTTGTTCGAGATCAGCGCTTCAAACACAACCGCCTCCTGATCCGACAAGTCGCCTTACCGGCAATCTTGTACGTATGTTTTGCGCTTGTGCGGTCGATGAGCGGCCTTGATCCAGGGCACGGTATTCTCCACATGGCTTGTTTCCATATGGAAAGTTCGATGGATCGAGACCGCTCTCGGGGTGCGAAACAGGCTCTCATGTTCCGGCATGTCGCCGGGATGCCGGAAGGAACGATCTAGTGACGGTGATGTCTGCGTGAGCCATCGCGGTCATGCCACCGTTCATTCATCGAGAAGGCACCGTCTCCATCCCGGTCAAGTCGATCCACGATGTTGGCGAGCAGGCGATCGACCTCATCGCGCGTGACCAAGGCGTCGCCGTCACGGTCCAGGGTCTGGAACGCTCGCACGGTGATCGGCTGGGTGGTCTCCTGCCACAGGCTTGCGAACTCCTCGAGGGTGAGGATGCCGTCCGTGTTCGTGTCGTGGGCTGCAAGGCGATCGTCGAGCGTTTGGTCTATTTCAGCCTGCGAGACCGTCCCGTCACCGTCTGAGTCGACGGATTCAAACAAGTCCGCGGCAAATGACCCGAACGTGCCCTTGCCGAGGAAATGTATGCCATGGCCATAATGGCTGCCTCCGCCGATATGACGGATCGCCGTATCGCCGACAGCCGCGAGAGAGGCTCCGCCGACGGCCGTGGCCACGCCAACGGCAATCAGGGTCTTGGTGGATTTCTTCATCGGATCACTCCTTCACCGGTTGTTGATGGTGAAGATGGATGTAGGCGGAATATGTCGCAGAACCTTGTCGCGGAGGGGACGAAATTGTCTCAGTCCTTCGCCAGGACGCGTATTGACACATCTTGATACAATTTCCCTTGCAGGTGGCCAATGGAAGCGTAAGCTGTCGCCCATGAGTGCATCTGCGCATGTTCTCGTAGTCGATGACCACCGGCAGATCCGCGATCCCCTGGCGCGGTATCTGGAGCGACACGAGATCCGGGTAACCTCGGTGGGAAGCGCCGCGGCGGCGCGTCAGGCGCTCCGTACCGCTGCGGTCGACCTCGTTGTCCTCGACGTCATGATGCCGGGCGAAGATGGCCTGCAACTTTGCCGGCACCTGCGTGAGACGACCCGGATCCCGGTCATCCTGCTTACCGCAATGGCCGAGGAAACGGACAGGATCATTGGACTCGAGGTGGGGGCTGACGACTATGTCACCAAGCCTTTCAATCCCCGTGAACTGCTTGCCCGTATCAAGGCGGTCATCCGGCGCGCACGGAGTCTGCCGCCGGAGCGGGAGCCCAGTTCGTGCCGTATCTGGCGGTTCGACCGCTGGAAGCTTGATACGGACCGGCGCGAACTGGTGGATGAGGAAGGGGTACTGATACCCCTTTCGACCGGCGAATTCCGGCTGCTGGTTGCGTTGCTGGAGCGCCCCGGAACCGTGTTGTCGCGCGAACAGCTACTCGACCTGACCCGGGGGCGACGTGCCACGCCATACGATCGAGCCATCGACAACCAGGTCAGCCGTCTACGCCGGAAGATCGAATGTGATCCGGGCAACCCGAAGCTCCTCGCCACGGTTTGGGGCGGCGGGTACCGGTTCATCGGCAAGGTGGAACGCGAGTGAAACTGGTACCCAAGAGCCTCGCGGGACAGCTCACGCTGCTGCTGTTGCTTGCCCTGGCCGTCGCGCAAGGTGTCGCAGTTTGCTTGTTCGCATGGGAACGCGTCGAGGCGGTACGCCATGCGCATCGTGACAATGTCGTTCTCCGTACGGCGACCGTGGCCCGGTTGCTCCGGGACACGCCGCCGTCGCTTCACGGGTCCGTTGTGACCGCGGCCAGTACCCGTCTCGTCCGGTTCTCGGTGACTCCGGTGCCACGGGTAACGGCGATTGGAACCGACCGACAGGTCGCGTCCATAACGGGTGCGCTCTCCTCAGCCCTCGGGACCGGGCAGGTTCGGGTGGCACCGCTTTGGACCCGGCATCCGGAGCGTGAAAGAGGGGAGAATGGTCGGCGGTTTCATGATCGCGACGATGACGACGAGCAGGGGCATGATCGCGGGCCGCGACAGTGGCGGCTCAAGTGGTTCATAGCCTCGGCGATGTTGCAGGATGGGCGGTGGCTGAACGTGGAAGTGGCACCTCCACCGGATGCGCCGCCCTGGGGTCTGGCGTTTGTATTGTCGTTCCTGCTGTCGGCCGCCGGCATCGCTGTCGTGGTCGTCTGGACGGGGCGACGGATCGCGAGACCGATGCGCAGCCTCTCCGCTGCGGCGGGCCAGCTCGGCCGGGGAGAAGCGGTCGACGACCTGCCTGAAGTCGGCCCCCAGGAAACCAGGGAAACGGTACGCGCCTTCAATGTCATGCGCGAGCAGCTCGACCGCTTTGTGCGTGACCGCACCACCATGCTTGCGGCGATTTCCCACGACCTGCGGACTCCGATCACGAGCCTGCGCCTTCACGCGGAGTTCGTCGACGATGAGGATACAAAGTCGAGGATTCTCGCGGCTCTGGACGAGATGCAGCGGATGATCGAGGATACCCTCGCATTCATTCGGGAAGACATGCAGCGGGAGGGAACGCGTACAGTCGATTTGCATGCCTTGGTCGAAACCGTGGCTGCCGACCTGGTGGACCTGGGGCATGAAATCGATGTGGCTGACAGCAAACGCGTCGTGGTTGCGTGTCGCCCGGTGGCGCTGCGCCGTGCGTTGCGCAATCTCCTGGAGAACGCGTGCGCCTACGGAGTTCGCGCGACAGCAAGAATAGAGTCCGACGCCGAGCAGGTCCGTATCGTCATCGACGACGAAGGGCCGGGGATCGCGGAGACTGACCTGGAGCGGGTTTTCGAGCCCTTTGTCCGTCTCGAGGAGTCGCGGAGCCCGGACACCGGTGGCACCGGGTTGGGGCTGGCCATTGCGCGAAGTATCGTCCGCGGGCATGGCGGCGACATTCTGCTGAAGAACCGGGACGCCGGTGGTTTGTGTGCGACGGTCGTACTGCCCATGACCGATCACCCGTGAACAAGTGCGGACAAGCCATCAGGGCGAGCCTGCAATGGGCTGTGTGTTCCTGGGCCATTTGCCGTTCGGTTCCGAAGCCCATTCGTTGCGACCTACAGAGACGTGGGCGCCAAGTACGACGGCTAGAGCCGAGCCTCGGAGAATTCGGGATCGGCGTGCATTTGAAAATGTGCGTCGTGCTGTCCTACTCGGCATCGCTTTCGGGAATTGCCTCGTCTGCAGGATGATTTCCGCCGTAGGTGGCGGGCCTTTCCCGCACGAATCCAGGCTCTTGGTTTGGCAGTCGGGCGCTTGTGCAGTCCGACCACGATGGACAAGATCTCAGGCTGGCTCTTCGCAAGTGCGATTGCGCGATGTAGTCAGTTTGTACTTGGCTTCCGAAACAGGTCGTCCAGGCTTCGAGCGTCGAGTATCGCCTCTCCCCAGCGTTCCACTTCGGACATTGAAGCCGATCGGATACGTGCCGTGACATCGGCAGGTACCGTGCCGAAACGCCGTCGTAGCTGCCGGAGAAGCAATTTGGCACCACCCTCCACGCGCCCCTCCACGCGCCCCTCCATGCGCCCCTCCACGCGTCCTTCAGCTCGACCTCTCGCGAGGGCTTCGGCCTTGTGCTCTCTGATCATTTCTTGGAACATGGTGGGCATTTCTGCCTCCTTTCGCTTGGGATCCACTTCGCGGATCAATGTATCCAGTACCTTCGGATCGAGTCCGAAGGTACTCAATCCATAGAGGTACGTCATTCCCCAGAGTGGGTCCCATCGGGGGAGCCCGGACAGATCCTCGAAGATCATTTCGAGTACTTCCATGGGCGCCTGCCCGCTTCGCGCTGCGCATAGTGCGCCGAGCACCCCGCGAACATCCGTCTGACTCGCCAGTTTCGCGTACGGGGTTTCTGGCGCCGCCAGCCAAAGAAAATGCTGCCAATTGAGCCCCGACTTCATGACGGACAGGTGTCCGTGTTGATGACGCTCCACCCAATTCACACGGACGGGTGTACGGCCAGTCGACACCAGGAACGGGACGATTACCGGCCGGTGGCCCTCTTGGTTGCAGGCTCTCCTCGCGTCGATGGAGTAACCGGCCAGTTTTTCGAGTTCACGCAGTCGGACCGCCCGAAGATGCTCGAGAATGACGAGCAGGTCTGGTCTGCCCGGCGATCCGCCGTACTCGAAGACTGCGTCGGGCCAGCTCTGTTTGAGGAGCCGGTTCACATGGGAGCCCGCCGTGGGCCGTGCCTGCACATCCTTCAGTAGATGTCGGAGTTCATCCGGGAAATGGTCGCGAATGAGTGTATCGGCGCGCCTGGTATCGCTTACAAGGGCACGAAACAGGGCATCATGAGGACGGCTGGTGAGGCTGCGAATCCACTTCTTGAGCCTGGTCTGGTCTGCTGTCACGGCGTTTCGCCCTGCTGAGCGTCCGGTAGCCGGGCAAGCGGGTTCCCAAGCCATGATGAGCACTTGTCGGCCCATCGCAACCTGTTGGTACGATGATGTTTTATGGTCCAACAATGTTCAGGTGCACGGACGTGGAACACTCGTGGAAGGAAGCAGGTACAGATACGAAACCTCTGGCCAACCACGTAGCAAGGGCCATCAGGTCCACTTCGCTGTGTTCTGTTTGGGGGAATCGGCGCAATCCACCTGCGGTGCCACCAACTGCAACCGAATCGCCTGCTCGCAGCGTCTCTACGGACGGGTGGCATGTGCCCCGGGTCGTTTCGGGCATGGGTGTCAGCATTGGGCGAGTTCTACTGTTGCACCTGTTTGCGGGACCGCAGCGAACCGGCAAGCAGCGGAACCGACCGGATACTGTCAAGCAGGCAGACATTGTCGTGGGTGCGCTCGGTCTGAATCGAGCCGGTAGGTCGCTGAACCAATGATTGGTCGAATCGTGATCGTTGGGAAAGACACGAGGTAGATAACCGGATCAGGTGCGGACGGGAGGCAGACTTCCTACGCAAATGAGGATCGATTCTGCTGGACGCATCGGCATTCGCGTGCCGCTTGTCGAAGTGACACTCGTTTGGCGCAGGGAGGTAAAACCTGGAATTCGTTTCTGGCTATCGGCGTAATCGCTGTGCCGCGGTTGCAATGGCCTTTGACCGGTCTCAGTCCCGGTAGAGATTCGCTTGAGCCTTGGACACACTTGCAAAAATCCTGAAAGTATACATAGTGTATACAAATAGGCAGAGGGCTACAGGAATGCCGCGATTCTCGAAGGAAGAGTGCTTTGTTGACATGAAGCGCAGGATCCTGTCGACGGAGCTTCTACCGGGACTCGATCTCGACGAGGCGACATTGGTTGCCCAGTACGGAATTTCTCGCACACCGATGCGGGAAGTGCTTCAGCGACTGGCCGGTGCGGGTTATGTCGCCATCGAAGCCAATCGTGGCGCCAAGGTCTCGTCAATGGACCTGTTTGCCCTTCGCACATTCTTCCAGACCGCACCGATGGTGTACGCCGCGATCGCGCGTCTCGCTGCGGAAAACCGGGCGACAGCCCAGGTCGACCAGTTGCAGAAAACCAACCGGCAACTGGCGCTGGAGGTTGAAGCAGGCGACCCCGGCGCCGCGGCCCTGGCCAATCACCGGTTCCACGCGCTGATCGGCGAAATGGCGCGAAATGACTATCTCACGGCTTCGCTCGACCGCTTGCTGATCGATCACACGCGTCTTGGCAAGGTCTTCTACCAACCCGCCTCGGAGTTGGAACGGGAACGGATCGGGAAGGCTATCGAGCAGCACGAAGGGATGATTCGGGCCATCGAAAGGCGGGAGCCAGGAAGGGCAGTGGATCTCGCACTCCTGCACTGGGACCTGTCTCGGGACCGGATCGAGCGCTTTGTCCGGCCCGATCCCCTGCCGGTCGATTTGGCTTGTTTCGAGGATGTCCGCCATGCAGTTTGAAGGCATCTACACTCCGGTCGTGACACCGTACCACGGTGATTTCTCCCTGAACCAGGAGGCGCTTGCAGAAGCCGTAGAGTTGCTGGTCCATGCCGGCGTACACGGGATCATCGTGGCCGGAACCACTGGCGAGTACTACGCCCAGTCCATGGAGGAGCGGATCGAGATGATGGGCCGGTGCAAGGGCCACATTGGTGGCCGGGTTCCCATGATCGTCGGAACAGGGGCGATCCGCACGGAGGACAGTATCGCCTATGCGGAAGCAGCAAGGGAGGTCGGCGCGGACGCACTACTGGTTACCACGCCTCCCTACGCTTACCCGACGGGACGTGAGATCGCACTCCATGCCCTGGCGATCGACCGTGCCGCCAATCTGCCGGTGATGCTCTACAACTATCCCGGTCGCATGAGCGTGAACATGGACCAGGAATGCCTCGACAGACTCGGGCGTTCACCCAATTTCTGTGCGATCAAGGAGAGTTCGGGCGATCCCGATCGGCTGCACATGCTGGCCCGCGACTATCCCCATATCTCGCTTGCCTGCGGGATGGATGACCAGGCGCTCGAGTTTTTCGCCTGGGGTGCACGGAGCTGGGTATGTGCCGGTTCCAATTTCGCGCCCGAGGCACATATCGCGCTCTATCGGGCCTGTGCGGTCGAGGGAGACTTCACCAAGGGTCGGGCGATCATGTCTGCGATGCTGCCGCTGATGCGAGTACTGGAACAGGGCGGCAAGTTCATTCAGTGCATCAAGTATGGGCTGACACTCCGGGGGATTGACGCGGGTCCGCCGCGGAGACCGCTCCAGCCACTGAACAAGGACGAGCGACGTGCGCTCGAGGAAGTGATCCGAACCATGAACACGTCCATCGCCGGCATCGAGGGAGGCACAACATGGCCGAGCTGTTGACCCGGGCCGAATATGCCGCGATCGCGGCTGGCCTTGACCTGCCTGCTGCCCCCTTCATCGACGGGAAATTCCGCAAGGGCCGGGGGGAAATCCTGGAAACCCGGAACCCCGCGACCGGGGAGGTCATTGCCAGGATCACGACGGCCAGTAACGCGGATGTCGATTTCGCCGTCAGACGGGCAAGAGAGGCGTTCGCCCAGGGAACCTGGTCGTGCCGCCACCCGTCCGAGCGCAAGGAAGTGCTGATTCGGCTCTGCAAGCTCCTCACCAGGCGTCGGCGGGAACTTGCCGTGATGGAGAGCATCGATTCCGGAAAGCCGATCCGCGATTGCGAAAGGATCGATATCCCCGAAACGATCCATACCATCAAGTGGCATGCCGAGGCGATCGACAAGATCTATGACCAGACCGGTCCCTCGGGGGATGGCGCCATATCCATGATCGTGCGTGAGCCGATCGGTGTTGTTGGCGCGATCCTGCCATGGAATTTCCCCATGCTGATGCTCGCCTGGAAGATCGGGCCGGCGTTGGCCGCGGGTTGCTCGGTGATCGTGAAACCGGCGGAGCAGACTTCACTGACCGCTCTCGCCGTCGGTGAAATCGCGCATGAGGCCGGATTGCCGCGTGGCGTGCTCCAGGTCCTGCCCGGGGATGGGCCCACGGTCGGGCAGCCCCTCGCCCGGCACATGGATGTCGACATGGTGACCTTTACCGGTTCCACCGAGACGGGCCGTGGCGTCCTGCGCGCTGCAGCGGACTCCAACCTCAAGAAGGTCGTCCTGGAGTGCGGCGGCAAGAATCCCGCCGTTGTCCTGGCGGATGCCGAGAACCTGGATCATGTCGCCGAGCATGTCGTAAATGCGGCGTTCTGGAACATGGGGGAGAACTGCTCCGCCGCATCGCGGCTGATCGTTCACAAGAACGTGAAGGCGCCACTCATGGAGCGCATCCTGGCGCGGCTTCGCGACTGGCGAACCGGCGATCCTCTGGATCCCACGAACCATCTCGGTGCCCTGATCGACCCGGAACACTGCGCGAAGGTCGGAAGCTATCTGACAGAGGGCGCTCTCACAGGCGGTAGGGCCGATGGTCCGTTCCTGCCGCCCACCATCTATGAGGTCGGGAAGTCCGATCGAATGGTCCAGGACGAGATCTTCGGTCCCGTCCTCAGCGTGATCGAGGTCGCCTCGGATGCCGAGGCGGTCGCGCTGGCCAACGATACGGAATACGGACTCGCCGCCAGTATCTTCAGTGCGAACGCCCGCTCGGCGCTCCGCGCCGCTCGCGATGTACGGGCCGGCACAGTGACCGTCAATTGCTATGGCGAAGGCGACATCTCCACGCCATTCGGCGGCTTCAAGCAATCGGGATTCGGTGGGCGCGACAACGGTCTCCACGCACACGACCAATACACGGAGATCAAGACCATCTGGCTGGACCTTTCCGACCCGGCAGACGGGGACAACATCGGATGAGCGTGGAAGCGGTTGGAACGGCACGTCGGGGACGCGGCGCACGCCGAGCCATCCGCCGGAAACATGTTGCAGACATGCTGCCGGCACTTCGGTGCCGGCTGCCCCTGACGGAGCCGATGGATGCCGAGCAGGTGGAGCGGATTGACGCGGCCTCGATGGGCATACTCGAGGATGTGGGCGTCGTGTTCCGGGACGAGATCGCGCTTGCGGACTGGAAGCAGGCCGGCGCGGATGTGCGTGGCGAACGAGTGCATCTGGATCGAGGCCTGGTACGTGAACTGATCAGCACCATACCCGAGACCTTCACCTACCACGCACGCAATCCGACCAACAATCTTCCCTTTGGCGGGGACCGCGCCATTTTTGTTCCGATGACCGGAGCCCCTTATCTTCGCGATTTGGATGACGTGCGGCGGAACCCGACCCTGGAGGACCTGGCGAACTTCCACAAGCTCTCGCACATGCTGCCCGTGATCCACTCCTCCGCCCATCACATCGTCGAGCCCTACGATCACCCCATCAGCCAGCGCCATCTCCGGATCACCTACTCGTCGATGAAATACAGCGACAAGACCTTCATGGGGATGACCACGAGTCCGAAGAACGCCGAGGATGTCATGGAGATGTGCGCCATCCTCTTCGGCAGTGAATTCATGGAGTCGCATCCCGTCTGCACCGGCAACTGCAACGGCAACTCTCCTCTCGTCTGGGACGAGATCATGCTTGGCGCGATGCGGTCCTTCTGCCGCCGGAACCAGCCGGTGCTCTGTTCGCCCTTTGTTCTCGGCGGGGCCAACACGCCGGCATCGGTTGCACCGACCGTGGCGCAACTGAACGCAGAGGCACTCAGCGCACTGGCCTACACGCAGGTCGTACGCAGGGGCGCGCCGGCGATCTACGGCCATTACCTGTCAACGGTGAGCATGAAGTCCGGCGCACCGATGGCGGGAACGCCGGAGATCTCGCTCATGAACTTCATGATCGGCCAGATGGCGCGCCACTACCGTGTGCCCTGGCGAACTTCCAACACGCTTGGCGGCGCCAAGACCCTGGATGCGCAGGCAGGGTACGAAAGTGCGATGACACTCAACGCAGCACTGATGGCGGGATCGAACTATCTCTGGCATTCGGCCGGCTGGAACGAGGCGGGCATGCACTGCTCGATGGCCAAGTTTGTGGTTGACGCAGAAGTCTGCGCCATGGGATACCGGATGGCCGAAGGCATCCGCTGGGACGACTTCGACGAGGCGCTTGCGGCGGTGCGGGATGTCGGGCCGGGAGGCCACTATCTCGGGCATCCCCATACGCTCGCGAATTTCGAGCGGGCGTTCTTCATGCCGGAACTGTTCGACAACAACACCTTCGAGCAGTGGCAGGCGGAGGGATCCGCGGAGATCACGGAACGGGCCCTGCGTCGGGCACGTGCACTTCTCGGGCAATACGAGGAGCCGAGACTCGATCCGGCCAGGGATGAGGCGCTTCTCGACTATATTGCCAGGCGCGAGCGTGAAATCCCGGTGGCGGATGCCCTGAACCAGACCCACTGATGCGCCGGATCGCTGTCAGGAAACTGCCGAGAGATCCCGGCCCCGCCGGCTGGAATTGCCTGCTGCCGGAGCCGGGACCCGCCAATCCGCTGGAAGGAGATGCAACCGCAGACTGGCTGGTAATCGGCGCGGGGTTCGCAGGACTCGCGGCTGCAAGGCGCCTGTCGCAACTTTGTCCTGGTGATCAGGTCACGATCCTGGAGGCGGCTCGGGTTGGGGAAGGCCCGGCCGGTCGCAATTCCGGGCTCATGATCGATGTTCCCCATTTTTTCATGTCCGGCGAATACGGAGGCACAGTCGAAGCGGATGTCGCCGAGACCGAGGACAACCGGAAGGGCATCGAATTCGCTGCCGGGATGGCGACCGAATACGGGCTTGATGACGGCGTCTTCGTTCAGTCGGGGAAGATCAATGCCGCCGCGTCCGAGAGGGGCGAGCGTCACAACAGGGCTTATGCCCGGCACCTGGAAAGGATGAGTGAACCCTGCAGGACGCTCGACGCAGGGGAGATGCAGGCGTTGACGGGAAGCCGTTACTACCGGAGCGGACTCTTTGCGCCGGGTGCCGCCACGATCCAGCCTGCGGCATTCGTGCGCGGCGTTGCTGCCGGACTCCGTTCCAACCGGGTTGCAATTCACGAGTCGAGCCCGGTGACGGAGCTTGTGCGGGAGGGAGACTGGATCGCGACCACACCGCGAGGGCGGGTTGTCGCGCCGCGCGTGATCCTGGCAGTCAACGGACACCTGAACAGTTTCGGCTTTCTCCCCGGACGGCTCGTCCATCTCTTCACCTACGCGTCGATGACGCGGAAATTGACTCTGGATGAAGTAAGCCGACTCGGGGGCCACCGGTCCTGGGCACTGGCGCCTGCCGACCCGATGGGTACCACGGTTCGACGGATTTCCGGTGTTGGGGGGGATCGCATCGTCGTTCGAAACCGGTTCACCTTCGAACCCTCCCTGGAAGTCAATCGCAGGAAGATCGACCGGATCGCCAGGGACCATGACCAGGCATTCGCGCGCCGTTTCCCGATGCTGCCTGACATCTCCATGGAGTATCGTTGGGGCGGACGGCTTTGTCTCAGCCGGAATGACGTGCAGGTCATCCGCAAACTTGAAGAAGGGCTCTATTGCGCTTGCTGTCAGAATGGGCTTGGCACGGCCAAGGGCACGCTCGCCGGCCTGCTCGCGGCAGAATTGGCCAACGGTATCGAGTCTCCATCGCTCCGAAGGGCGCTCGAAGCAGCGTTGCCGAAGCGGCTTCCGCCCGGTCCCGTCGCGAGAATTGGCGCGACGGCGTATATCCGGTGGTCCGAGCACGCGGCGGGCACCGAGTTGTAGGGTGCTGTTCGGATCTTGTCCATGAAGTCCACCGGGTGGCGCCGCGCTCACGGTGTGGGAACAAGAACCGGGCGGAGCCCGGAGCCGGGGTGCTTCGGCAAGCCCGTCCTCGTGCCCTGTTCCCAGGAAGTGCTCACTCCCGAATCTGCGAACGTACGGGCATTTAGCGTGTCCGCACAAATGGTTGGTAAGCCGTGCCTGAAATCGACGGGTTCGGAATCGCGTTCCTTCCGTGATTCGAGAGCGATGACGACAAGGGCGTAGAGAGGTTCCGCAAGCACCGCATCAATTCTCGTGATGCTGTGGAGATCCTCGATTTGCCCTTCTGTGGCTGTATCGCGCCGCGAGGGTGGAGTGCGTTGGGTGGCCCTCCGTTTCTTCGCGTGTACGGACGTGTGTGCGGTCAACACCGTCCGGGGCCGACGTCTGCAGAATCATCTCTGCGTGAGGGGTTCGGCAGAGTGAGCTAGCCCTACCCATGCCCCATATGTCGCCCGGGTAGTACTGAGATTGCCGTCTG
>CAZPXZ010000024.1:0-7153 GCA_964590405.1 uncultured Rhodobacterales bacterium
CCCGGGGATGATCGGAGTCGTATCCGCGATGGGTCGCGAGGTCGAAAGCAACCGAGAGCCCCCTCTGCCCCGCGGCAAGCGCCTTTCGATAGAAGGCATTCGACTCTTCCGCGGTCGAGAAGCCGGCATATTGCCGGATTGTCCAGGGGCGACCCGAGTACATCGTGGCCCGAGGTCCACGCAGGAACGGGTCTATCCCCGGAAGCCCAGGAGAATGTTCAATCCCGTCGAGATCCGTTTCCGTGTACAGGGGCCGGACCGGAATGCCCTCGGGGGTCGTCCAGACCAGTTCTTCCAGTGGTTTTCCCTTCCGCTCCCGCTTTGCCAGTTCTACCCATTCGCTGAGATCACCGCGATTCTCCATGTCCACCATTTCTCGCTCCTGCGCCGTTCAGCGCCGCATTCTCGCCATACAGGTCTATCGCGCCCACACCCGACATGATTATACGCTTCCCGTATCACACGCACATGAACGGGAGTTGACAATTACCCCAGTGTGGCAACGACTGGTCGTGCGGGATCGACTGGTCGTCGCATTGAAATCAGAACTCGAGAACACTTGCCGGCCTGAAGGCCCTCATGTCGCAGGTGCCCATGCGCCTGCCCAGTCGAGGGTTCGTTCAAGTTTCCGAACGGACCAATGGTTCAGGAAAGCGTCAGGACGACCTTTCCGAAATTCTCCCCCAATTCGAGAATTCGGTGGGCCTCAGCCGCCTCTTCGAACGGGACAACCGCGTGAACTTCCGGCGACACAGTCCCCCGCACAAGGTGTGGAAGCCACTTCTCTCGAAACCGCCGCGTAATCGCCCGCTTGTCCTCAATGGAGCGGTTTCGAAGTGTGAAACCCATCAGCTGGAGACGTCTTGCGAACATCTGACCAAGAGAAAACGAAACCTGTGGAGCACCAAGGTTCCCAACAAGGACCATTCTCCCGGCCGGTGCCAGTGCCTCAAGACTCCGGGCAAAGTGTGGTTCTCCAACGAGGTCTTCAATAACGTCTACCCCCCGCTTCCCGGTCTCGTCCATGAGAATCTCGACAAAATCCTGCTCCCGGTAGTTGATCCCCCGGCCCCCACAGAGCCCTTCTGCCCGATCTATCTTCTCCTGCGATCCGGCAGTAAACCAGACCTGCGAACCCGTTACCCGTGCCATCTGTATCGCCGCAGCACCAACGCTACTTCCGGCTGTGCAATATGCTTCGACCACGGCTGCCGCGGTCGACCAGTCCCACCCGTCCGGAACCGGAACCGCCATTCCCCGGTCCATGGCAACAAATTCCGCATAACCACCGCCCCGCACGAGGCCAAACACCCTGTCGCCAAGCTCAGGACCGGTTGCGGTTGCCCCCAGTTTCACGACTTCGCCGGCCACCTCGAGTCCCAATATTCGGTTATCTCCGGTCGGAAGAGGGTACTTTCCTTCCCGAATGAGGACATCGGCACGGTTCACGCCCACTGCCCGAACCCGGATCAGCACTTCATCCGGCCGGAGGTCCGGTATCGGTCGTTCAATGATTCGAAGAACCTCGCGGCCACCAGTAGCTGTAATGTCAAAGGCTCGCACGAACTGACTCCTTTCCTGTGGATGGGACCACACGACGTTACCGTGACAGAACCAGATCTTCGACCACATGTCGGGGCCAACGGGAGTTGCTCGCTGTTTGAAGCAACGCACATTCTTGTCAGTCTCTCTCCTTGCAAGCACAATTCCCGCACGGGCCTTGTCCACGCAGTATCAACCCGCGCGAAGTAACGGATGGACGAAGTACTTAGTCAGTGGAGTTAAACTGCGGTTTGGTCAATGTTGGTTGAACATTCACCGCAAACCCGAGAGGAACGACCATGGAAGAGTATGTTTGAGACGTCCTGGACCGTCTCGTAAGTCGAGGAGTGACCGGGGTTTCTGCTTCGGTCGCAACCGCGTGCGGCGAACCGGTTGCGGTGGCACGCGGTCTAGCGAATATCGAGACAAACGAGAGCCTGACAACTGGCCATGTCTTCCGGATTGCCAGCATAACCAAGACGTTCGTTTTCGCGCTCGTGCTTCAGCTGCACGAAGAACGGCTGCTCGATATCGAGGCGCCAGTTCGTCGATGGTTGCCGAACCTTCCCTACGCAGAGAGACTGACCATCCGGCAGATCCTGACACAGACTGGTGGCCTGCCAACCTACTCCCATGACGCTCTCGACGAGTTTCCACCTGCCGACTCCATTTGGACACCGGCCGAACTCATCGCTCACGCCTACCGGATGACCCCGCCCCGGCCACCCGGCGGCAGTGTGAACTATGCAAATGTCGGGTCCAAGGTTGCTGCCGCGATTGCCGAGGCGGCCTGCGGCGAGACAATCACTGTCGCCATCCAGCAGCGGTTTCTCGTCCCCCTCGGCCTCAACAAGGTCGTGCCAAGCGGATCAACACTTGCCCCACCGCCGGAACTTGCCGAAGGCTATCACTTCCTTTCCGGTTCCCGGTCGCCCATCCTCGCAACCCGCCGCGCGCCGCCAAGTTTTCTGTGGGGCAGCGGGGATATGTACGCAGATCCGACTTCCCTGGTGAAATGGGCACAGGCGCTGTATGGCGGCCAGGTGCTCTCCAGTGACCTGACCGCCGAAATGCTCAGCCTCACTCTCCCCGGAAGATTGCCGGGGTCGACCATGAGCCATCACGGCCTTGGGGTCATGTTCTTCGATCGCGGCGGCAGGCGAGTACCGGGACACCGGGGTTCGACGCCGGGATATGCAGGCATCTTTGGATACGATCCCGGCTCCACGACGGCCGTGGCGGTCCAGGCAAACAGCCATGCGGCCGAGCCGGCGTCCGTGCACCGCGCCGGCGTGGAGGACGTATTCTTTCAGATTCTGGCCAACTGCTGACCGCGCCGAAGAACCAGACGCGAGGATCGCAATCGCTTCCGCTGCCAATCTTCGACAAGTCGCAGGCGACTACGCGACCTCCTGGCGCTGCGCAGGAACCAGGACCCACTCATAGCCCGGCAAGGGCTTCTCCTGCGGAGGTGGATAGGCCGTCTTGCTGTGAGAAAGCCCTGCTGCCACCATGCCGGCTGCAATGTGCACGGCTGCAGGCACCGGATCGATGACCGGGACATCATGCCCCTCCTCCAGAAGTTGCGTCCGTACCTGCGCTGCCGCACCGAACATGCCCGTGCAGCCAAAGAGGATTACATCCGCACGATCCTCCCGCACCGCGGCTGCAGCGGCGGCGGCAAGCGCTCGCGTCATGAGGTCGCGATCGGCATCCAGGTCCATTACACCTATTTCCACCGCCCGGACCGACGCGAGACGGGACCAACAGCCATAGCGGTCAGCACGTGCTTCGAACATGACCCTCCCGCGCCCGAGCGCAGTTACAACCGAGAATCGATGCCCCAGGCTGGCAGCAAGGTGCATACCCATCTCGCACGGTCCGAGTACCGGAATGGAAACCGCCTCCCTCGAAGCGTGCAGGCCGGGATCGCCCATGCAGTCGATCACAACCGCGTCACAACCCTCGCGCTCCGCCTCAACTACCAATGCGACTGTTTCCGGAAGCGCCAGGCCGTCCTCCAGTTCGCTCTCTACCGTCGCCGGGCCGCGGGTGATCTTGGTCCGCGTGACTCGAAGGCCGGGGCGTTCCATGGAACGAAGTGCAGCAGGGTCCCGACGCGTACCCAGTACGACCGGGCTGACGATACGGACATGGATCATCGATCCCGAGGATGCTGGCATGGCGTTACTCCCTTGGTCGGCGGACGGCAAAGTCTTCAGAAGCGCAGCGAGCGCAGTCCGACGAGTCGATCGGTAAGCACAACGGCGAAGATGGTGATGCAAATGCTCACTGTCGACACCGCTGCCGCTGTTGGATCGAAATCCCACCGCACATAGTCGAAGAGCTGGATAGGAAGGGTGGCGATGCCGATCCCCTTCAGCAGGAGAGAAATCGCAAAAAGATCGAACGAAATGATGAAGCAGAGCAGCGCACCCGCGATGATCCCGGGCTTGATGATCGGAAGCGTCACCCGAAAGAACGCACGCCAGCGACTTGCGCCAAGACTCCGGGCAGCCTCCTCGAGGGTCCGGTCGAAATTGTAGAGCGAGGACGAGATACCGAGAAAAACGAAGGGAAGCGTGATCAACACATGCCCGATCAGGAGGCCCAGCATCGAATTGCGAAAAAGGCCGACAAGGCCGGTCAATCCGAGTTCGCGCATGAGCGCGTCGAAATTGTAGTAGAAAAAAAGGAGCGCAATCGCTGTGAGGATCTCCGGAAGCAGTAAAGGGAGCAGAATGAAGAGACGGAGATGCTCGCGCCAACGTCCGGCATGACGAACAACGTAGAGCGCAATGCATGTGCCGAGCAACGTCGAAACCAATGTGCACACGAATGCGAGTCGTAGCGAATAGAACAGCGAATTCACGAATGCATCGGCGTTGAAGAAGCTCACATACCACTTGAGCGAGAATCCTTCCGGGGGGAAGGTCAGGAACTCGCCCGAATTGAAGGAAGCAAGAACGACGATGACCAAGGGAAGGAGCAGGAAGGCGTAGATCAGAGCCACGAAGCCAACGTAGAGCCTGTGCGACATTTGCCTCCACCGCTGGCGCGGGTTCGCCGTGGCACTCACGAGATTCCCCGCATGAATCGTGCAGTGAGGCGCAGATAGAAGTACACCGATAACGCGCCAGCGATCGACAGGATGAAGGCAAGCGCGGCGCCGAAGGGCCACAGCATCGCATCAAGGAGTTGCTGAACCACCAGTGTCGGCATAATCATCACATTGAGACCCCCGAGCAGGATCGGAATGACGTATGAACTGATCGTTAGCACGAAGACCAGGATTGCGCCGGCCTGTACCCCCGGAAGGCTGAGCGGAAACACGACACGCCACATGACGCGCAGCCGGCTCGCACCGAGCGACTGCGCAGCCTCTTCAAGACGCGGATCAATGGACTGGATCGCCCCGAGAATAGGGAGAATCATAAAAGGAAGAAAGACATGCACGAGACCAACGCTGACACCGAAGTAATTGTAGATGAACCGAATTGGCCGCTCGATCAGTTCAAGGTCCCTGAGAAGATTGTTTACCAACCCGTTGTTGTTGCCGAGAATGATCAACCAGCCATAACAGCGGATGACAACTCCTACGAGAAGTGGAGACAGGACAAACGTATAGAGAAGGGCCTTGTGTCGCCAGGTTGTACGAGCGAGATGGTAGGCGACGGGAAAGGCAAGCAGCAGGCAGATGAATGCGGTGACCACGCCAAACACGAGAGTCTCCACGAGTACGGCAAGATAGTAGAAATCCGCATCCAGAAGCGACTCCAGATAGTTGCCGACCGTGAATCCCGGCGCGAAGACCGAACTTGTAGACGGGTTTCGGAAGCTCATCACCACCATGTTCAGGTACGGAAGTACCAGGAACACAACGAACAGGATCGCGGTGGGAAGCAGGAGCAAGAGGTGTCGCGAACCCCGTCGTGCGGATGTTCGAGGCAACGCGGCCGTGGCCGCAGCCGTCATTCGGACGCCTCCTCGAGGTTCGTGCCACCAATAATCCAGGTCCGCGCCGCCGGAAACCGGCAGCGCACGGCTTCTCCGACGCCGAAGGACGCCCAGGGAACAGCCTGGACCTGGAGCACGAGATCATCCCCGCAGCGTACGCGGTAGCCAGCGATGTTTCCCAGGTAGAATCGCTCCTGGACCACGCCGTTCAACCCATTCCAGACGCCGTTACCGGTCGCGGAGTGTTCTGCGCTGCCATCCGGTGGCACGAGTTCGACGGCCTCTGGCCGCACAACGGCTCGCACCGCCTGACCCTCGTCGAGTTGGCCATCGAAGGCACAATGCAGTGGTCCGGCGGGAGACCGCAACCGCCAGGTTCCATCCGGCCCCTTGCCTTCGGCCCTGGCCGGAAGAAAGTTGGCCAGTCCGATGAAATTGGCAACCTTTTCGGTCGCTGGATGCTCATAGATGCTCGCCGGATCACCAATCTGGTGGATAACACCATCAAACATGACCACGATGCGATCCGAAATTACCATCGCTTCCGCCTGGTCATGCGTGACATAAACCGTGGTAATTCCGACATCCTTCTGCAGGGAGCGAATAAAGAAGCGCATCTCCTCACGGAGCTTGGCGTCCAGGTTGGCGAGCGGTTCGTCAAGCAGGAGAACGCTGGGCTCAATGACGAGCGCGCGTGCCAACGCCACGCGCTGTTGTTGCCCTCCGGAGAGTTGTCTTGGAAACCGCTCTCCAAGGCCCCCCAACTGCACCTTTTCAAGAGCTTGATCGGTCCGCGTCTCCACTTCTCCCCTGCGGACACCGCGCATCTCCAGTCCGAACGCAAGGTTTCCGCGCACGGTCATATGCGGGAACAGGGCATAATTCTGAAAAACCATCCCGATGTTTCGGTGTTCCGGCAAGACATCGACCATGTCATCCGCCCCGAAACGAATTTCGCCGGAATCGGGAAACTCAAACCCCGCAATGCAACGGAGCGTCGTCGTCTTGCCGCAACCGCTTGGCCCGAGAAACGAGACAAGCTCTCCTTCGCCTACATTTAGACTGATTCCCCGCACCGCGAGGACATCGTCGAACCGCTTTTCCAGATTGCGGATATGGAGCGCCGTCATCGTGTATCGAGTATGCAGCACGGCTGGCCGCCGAGGCGGACCAGCCGTGCATTTCTCGGCAGATTCACGAAACCGTCCGAATGGACATCAATTCCGCATCTCCTTGTTCCAACGCTCAATGACGTGGTCGCGCACCTTGTTGGCCGCGGCCCAGTCCCAAAGGATGATGTCGTTGATCTTGTCCCCGTGAATCGGAACGTCCACCTTCTCCTCCTCGGAGAGCTCAACGAGGCCGTTCACCGGCGTCCAATAGTAGTGTTCAACCCATTTCCGCTGCACATCGGGACGGAGAATGTAGTCGATCCACTTGTATCCGTTGTCCTTGTTGCTGCTGCCCTTCAGGACGTTGAAGACCTGGTCGAACATGAACATACCTTCCTCAGGCGCTGCCATGCTCACCTCTACACCCTTCTTGCGAATTCGGGTTCCTGCCGGAAAGTCGATGGGAGCAATCGCCGCTTCACCCTGTGTCAGGACGGTCTCCATCGTTCCCGAGAAGTCGACCTGGTTGAACGGAAGCAGTT
>CAZPXZ010000024.1:7197-37740 GCA_964590405.1 uncultured Rhodobacterales bacterium
GCCGGCCGAATTGGTGATGGTGTACATGCCGGTTTGTCCGTGATACTCCTCCACGTTCCAGAGATCCTTCCACGACGTCGGCACGGTCTCCACCATGTCATGGCGATAGCAGAGCCCGATCGGCGCAAGAGTGCCGATTACGGCCATGTCGTCATAGAGTCGCATGGACGGATAGACATCGTTCATGTTTGGCACCTCGGAAACCGGGATCTGCTCGAAGAAGCCCTCTTCCCTCTCGATGCTGGCCCAAGCCTCATTCGTCATCAGAACGTCGTACGGGGGATTCTCCGGTCCCGCTGCGCGCAGATTGGCCAGCCATCCCTTGCCGAGATTGACGTCAAGAGTCGTTTCGATGCCAGTCTCTGCTTCGAAGGGGCCAACAATGTGCTCGCGCATAAACTTCTCGAAGCTGCCACCGTAGCTGTTGATGACCAGCGGACCGGCCGCACGGACCACGTAGGGTGATGCCACCACAGCTGTTGCGGCGGCAGCCACGGTGCCCTTCAGGAATGTTCTGCGTTCCACTTGGCGTTTCATCTGATTTCCTTCCCTTGCTCATCCAAACGCGACTGCGCTTCCCGCCATGGTTCGCGGACGGCGGCCAGCGCGACTAACACACTCTATCAGCGTTGTCGCCCATCTCAAGCAGCGTGCCGCACCTGGACCGTCGCGCTTCCGGTTTCGGTCCGGAACGGATACCCGCAGCGTTCATGATACACCGGCGATGTCCCCCACCACGCGAACACGAGTGCGAAGCGACTTCCCCGGAAGGTAAGCGAGCGGCAGATCCTCGACATCCACGACCTGCAGTGTCGCCGGATCAGCACCGGCCTGAAGCGCTTTCTCCTCCGCCTGCGTCCGCGCCTGTTCGATTGCCTCCTCCCGGTCGAGGTTCTGAAAGATCCGGTCGACCTCGCCGCTGACCTGTGCAATGGCGGCACCCACTGCGTTGGCAACTGCACCGTGCTCAATGCGAATCACATCCGAAATGCCGGGAATTCGGTCGGGTATGAGAAAGGACCCGCCACCTACCGCAATCACCGGCAGCGGCGCCGCATCCGGTTTCATTCGGTCCACCGACTCCGATATCTGCTCGGCGATCACCGCCATCGCCCGCTCGGCGAGGCCGCCGTCCAACCCGGCGTCTTCGAACCGATCCTGGCTACCGATTGCGATCTGCCCGGCTGCCACGGCAACATCGGACGCCGTCATTTCGCTTCCGCCAAACAGGAGGCCCCGCACGGCGAGTTCGTACCCTACACTGACCGGTCCAACCGCGAGCGGGTCGCGGCTTACAAGCGAGCCCCCCCCGATGCCGATGGAGAGCACATCCGGCATGCGGAAATTCGAACGGACGCCACCCACTTCAACGACGTTGTTTGCCTCTCTCGGAAACCCGTGCCGCAATGCGCCAATATCGGTTGTCGTCCCGCCCACATCCACGACAATCGCATCCTTGACGCCCGACAGGAATGCTGCTCCGCGCATGCTGTTGGTCGGACCAGATGCAAATCCATAGACGGGATACCGTGCCGCATACCCGGCACGCACGATGGTTCCATCATTCTGGGTAAGGAAGAGCGGCGCCCGCAACCCACTTCGGTTCATGGCCGCCACAAACGCATCCGTGGTGCGACGAGCATGCGCCACCAGGGACGCATTCAACAACGTAACATTCTCCCGCTCCAGTAGACCGATCCGACCGAGTTCACTACTGAGCGTGATCGAGGCCCCGGGACACGCCTCCTGCAGGATCTCTGAAGCTCGTTTCTCGGATTCTGCCGTAAGTGGTGAAAACACTGAAGAGACACCGATCGCTTCTACTCCGAGATCGCGAATTCGCGCCGCGGCTGCGCGCATCCCCTCCTCGTCGAACGGAACAATCGGACGTCCGTCGTACTCGTGCCCGCCCCGCACCATCTCATGTCCGCCGCAAACCATGTCGGCAAGATCCCCGGGCCAGTCGCAAAACGGAGGCAGCGATGCGCTCGCGGGCAGACCGATCCGAACGGCCGCAACCCGCGCCAGGCCGCGCCGTTGCACCACTGCATTGGTAAAGTGCGTGGTTCCGATCATGACAGCGGCGACCTGATCCGGGTTCACGACGGGCGATGCAAGAAGTTCCGCCAACGCACGCTCGATTCCCGAGAGAACGTCCTGGCTGGTGGCGGTCTTCACGGAATGAACCAGCCGGCTACCTTCCAGGAAAACGGCATCGGTATTCGTGCCGCCAACATCGATACCGATCCTGCATCGCGGCGAGGTTGAGGCTCCGACCATTGCTAGAACAATCCTCCTTGAAGCATGAGCTGCTGCCCGTTTCCCCGGTCGAACGGTGATCCAGATCGTCTATTCACCGCACGCTCGCCCGGACGGACGTTCGCGGGTCCCAGAACGCATTGCCAACTTCCGACCGGTACTGAAGTCGCCGCTTCCCAAACACTCTGCCTGAAGCCGAATCACCGGCGACTAGCTGCCTCCTGCACCACCTTCGCATGGATGAATGCACGGTCGGAAACCGCTCGAAAGCTGGCCCCCAACAAGGTCTCATGGCGTCCGTGCCTCTTCAAACGCGCTCTCGAACGCAAAATCATAGCCAAATGCAGCTGGCCCGGCACAAGCTAGACCCCTTTCACTCAGATAAACCGATGGCGCCGGCAGTACGACAACTGTTACCCGTTGACCGTACCGCAAGGTCTCGCTGCCAACGCCTTCGCCGGAATCCGTGTCCAGCAGGCAGATCAGTTCGGGAACGGACGCGACTCTCCTTCCGTCACACCACGCAACAAGGAACTCATTCTGGAATTCGATTGACATCCGGCGGCCGGAATCTCCGTCGAGGCCTTCCAATTCGGTCCGGCCCCAAAGATAACCGCCCGTCATGCGCCGCCGTACATCAACGACCTTGGCCTTCAGTAACGCCCGCCCCTCCCCGGCCGCCAGCACCGCTGCAACCGCATCAGAATGGGATGCCTGCGCCTCCCGCACTGCGCGGCCGAGTCGCACGGCCTTGGTCACGGTCCCGAGAATTCCCCAATCCCTTACCTCCCGTCCGGTTCTTGGCCCCTTGACATTGAAGGCGCGGCTTCCCCACTCCATGCATACACGACGTGTGATTCTCTCGGCCCAGACCCAATCTTCGGCTTCCGTCAGGAGCAATTCGTTTCCCCTGATATCCAACATGCTGCACGGCGTTATGGAAAGGGCACCGACCGAGAAGCTGGAATGCTGGATTGCCGGGAATGCACGACCCATGGTGTCGCCGTCGACGACGGGCCGTTCCAGAACCGCGCCTGCCAGGAAGGGCTGCAGGGCGTTTCCGCCGCCAATTTCCACCGACATGAGGGCCGCGAAGGGCTTGCCGAGATACGCTTCCATACGCTCAACGGCACCGGCGATCATCGCCGGGTCCGTGATCCGCTCCTGACTGACCAGCGGAGCTCCCATCTGCCCGCATACTCCGACAATGTCGCCGTCCCCGAGTTCAGCGGCCTGCACGAGTCGCGCGGACCGACCGGAGTCGAGCAGGCGTTGCATGTTGAGCAGGCCGTGATACGGATCACCCCCACCACCGGTGCCCAGAATCCAGGCTCCGACAGCGAGGTGCTCATAGTCCTTCGCGGATAACACACAGTCGGAAGGCATGATTCAAGCTCGCCCGTCAAACGGCGATACAAACGGAATATCGAAGCCAAAGGCAGCGGGTCCGGCGTGCTGCAGGCCGGTCTCGGACAAGAACACGGCAGGGGACGGCATTGCGATCACGGAAACACGTTGGCCGTAGCGCAGGGTTTCCGTTCCGATCGCCTCGCCGGAAAGACTGTCGAGCACACAGATGAGATCCGGAACGGTTGCCACCACCGTTCCGCCTCGAGAAGCAACCGAGAACTCGTTCTGGAACGACAAGTCCAACCGTTCGCCCCTGTAGCCATCCATTCCCTCGATGGATGTGTCGCCGCGCAGGAATCCACCCGTGGTTCGGCGGCGGACATCGATCACCTTCCCCCGAAACAACTCGAGGCCGCCTTCCTGGCGCAAGAGCCACTCCACCGGGTCCGCGTGTGAACGCCGAGATTCATCGAGAAGCCGACCAATTCCGATCGCTCGCGATACAGAACCGAGAATTCCGTGTTCCCGGACTTCCCGTCCGGTTCTCGGCGCCTTGCATGTCGACGCGGTGGAACCCATCTCGGTCACAATCTGGCGGCTGATCCGTTCCATCCAGAACCAGTCAACGCCCTTCGGAATGATCGCGACATTGTGCCGAACATCGACGACACTCAGAGGCCATGGCCGAAGACCCCGCACAGCGAAGCTTGTCTTCGACACGTCCGGGAATGCGCGTCCCATGGCATCCGCATCCACCAGCGGCAGGCCGATGGATGCTGCGGCCAGCAATGGTTGCACGCCATTCGAACCACCGATCTCGGAACTCATTACCGCGGTGAATTCGCGGCCGATATACTCCTCCATGACCCGAATCGCCTTGACCATCAGCGCCGGGTCGGGCAGCCGCTCGCTGTTGACGAGAGGTGCGCCCTGGAACGAAACCATGGCAACCAGATCGTCGTCCCCAAGATCCGCCGGGTCGAGCAGCGCAACCACCCGCCCTTCGCGATAGAGTTCCTTGGCGGCAACCAGACTGCAATACGGATCCCCCCCTCCTCCTGTCCCGAGAACCCAGGCACCGGCTGCCAGCGCATCAAGGTCCTGAAACGATATCTCTTTCATGGAACGATCCGTGCCGGGGCCATCCAGACGGCCAGCCTGACCCGGATGAATCTGGACGCAACTCACGTCAATTGCCGGAGAGTACCGGCAACCACCGAGCGCGACAGGAGCACGGGTTTCCCCGAATGCCGGACAACTTCCTTTCGCATTTCCCGGTTGTATCCCATGCAGTGCATTACGATGAATTCAGATTCCGCGATCTCTTGCGCCGCTTCCGAGAAGCGCCGATCGGTGTAGGGCGACGCAAAGGAAGATACGCAGGGAGCGCCGCCGACCGTCGCATTTCGCCAATGCTGAGCCTGACTCTCATCCGGTACCAGGACACCGACCTTTCGGCGCCCTTCGGCAAGTGCATCCACCATCGCGTCCACGACCCGTCCCGCCTCCACGATCAGTGTCCGGCAGCGAAGTTCCGGAAAGCTGCCCGTACAAAGAAGAACAACGAGGTCAAATGGCTCTTCGTCGATCTTGTCGAGGATTTCCTGCAGGCGTTCCGCGACCCAATCTCGTGGAAGCAGCACCTCTCGCCCGCTTTGAATCCGCGAAACCAACCGGTAACCCTTCTCCTTTGGTGCCAGTGCCGCGATCTCCGCGTCGGATAGGCCGTCAAGGGCACCGAATTCGTGAACCTCGGCATCAACGCCGGACTCGTCCAGCAATTCGGGAACAACATCGATTCGCGGCGACTGCCCGATGCTGACAAACGCAATGCGTGGCTTCACTTGTCTTCCTCCCTGATCAACCCGTTGTTACCGAGATGTTCTTCGTCAATCGTGCAGATATATCCTCTAGACGCGGATTGCGCGAACTCCCCGCCATGTGGCATGTCCGCTCGCTATTCATCATCCTCTCCACCGAACCCTCCTACTGGCTTCCCGGCAACCCACGTCTCACGCACCGCGCGCTCATCTCCCAGCATCATCAGCGCGAAAAGCGTGTCGCCGAGATCTCGTGCAAGAACGGTCCGGTGTTGCAGCATGCCCGTCGCCGCCGGGTCCAGTACTACCATGTCCGCCTCCATTCCCGTAGCCAAATTGCCCACGCGGTGGGCCAGGCCCAACGCAATCGCTCCTCCCCGAGTCGCCATGTGAAAGAGATCAAAGGGATCGAGGGTCTCGCCGCGCAGTTGCGCAACTTTGAATGCTTCCGCCATATTGCAGAGCATCGAAAGCCTCGTTCCACCCCCGACATCGGAACCGAGTGCCACCCGAACTGGACGGTCTGCCTGCCTCGCCGCCCTGAGATCCATCAGGCCGGAACCGAGAAAGAGGTTCGCTCCTGGGCAGTGTACAAGGCATGCACCCGTATTGTGAAAACGCCCGAACTCCGCTTCCGAGAGATGGATTCCATGCGCAAAGACCGCACGTTGCCGCAGTAGGCCATAACGATCGTAAACAGACGTGTAATTCGCATCGTCGGGGAAGAGCCGCGCGACTTCCCTTAACTCGCCGGAGCTCTCGGATATGTGGCTGTGCACCCATGTGTCCGGGAACTCCGCAGCAAGGCGACCGGCACGCGCGAGCTGCTCCGGAGTGGATGTAATCGCAAATCTCGGCGTAATCGCGTAGCCAAGGCGCTTCCGCCCGTGCCACTTTCGAATCAGTTCCCGGCTGTCCGCCTCGGCCGTTTCCGGATCGTCCAGGAGTGCCGAAGGTGCATTCCGGTCCATCCACGTCTTTCCCGCGACGAGACGCAGGCCTCGTTTTTCTGCAGCGATGAACAGTGCCTCCGCGGAGGACGCGGCGGTCGCACAGAACACGAGTGCGGACGTTGTGCCGGCACGCAACATCTCGTCAAGGAAGAACGCCGCGCCGGCGGCTGCGTGCATCGGATCAGAGTAGCGAATCTCGGCTGGAAAGGTGTGTTCCTCCAGCCATCGCAACAGGTCCACAGCACGCGATGCAATAACCTCTGTCTGCGGATAGTGGACATGCGAATCGATAAACCCGGAAAGCGCGATGCAACCCCGACGATCATGAACTTTCGCTCCGGACGGCAAATCACGCAGCACATCCTGGGCATCACCCACCAATTGCACCTTGCCGTCAGCGCAAACAGCTACTCCGTCAGGCAAGTAGCGAACCGCATCGCCACCATTTCGGTACGGGTCATTCACGAATGCCAGGAGACCGCAACGCAATGCCCGAATTGGTGTGGACTGCTTCATGTCGTTCACCCGCGCTCGTTCTGATCCAGCGGCCGCAAGAGGAGAATGGTAGCGAAATGCTGCCCTCGCGTAGCGCTGGTACGTACCACGTCACGCATCCAACCCGGCCAGCGACTGAACCGGAACGGACAGGTCGCAATCGCGCGCGTACGAAACTAAATTTACCGATAGCAGACGATGGCGTATTGCAGGAATTCGCGGCTATAGTACCGCCCGAGCTTCTCATGGAAGCCTGTCGTGCTTGTCGAGACACTCCGTGTCTTGGGTTGTTGTCGGAGCATTCCTCATGACGGCGATTCCGTTGCGCCTGAACGGCCAGGAAGCAGTGGCTACGAGACCAGACGAGATCCTGATCGACTGGATTCGCAGGGAGGGAGGCTGCACCGGCGCAAAGGAGGGATGCGCGGAAGGCGACTGTGGCGCCTGCTCCGTGCTGATGTCTCCGCCGCAGGGTGGCCGTTTCCTTCCGGTCAATTCCTGCCTGCTCCTGGTGGGTCAGGCTGCGGGCCACGACATCATCACTGTGGAAGGACTTGGTAGCCGAATGCTCCCGCATCCGCTGCAAGCGGAGATCGCCGCCACTGGCGGTTCCCAATGCGGATTCTGCACACCGGGATTCGTTGTCGCGGGCGCCGCACTCCTGGACCGAATTGCGGAGCCTTCCACTGGCGATATCCACGATGCCCTCGCCGGCAACCTGTGCCGGTGCACGGGCTACCGCCCGATCGTGTCAGCCATCCAGACCGCGGCCGCTTTGACCGAAGCACTACCGAAGGCTCCTCCCGCAAGGATTGTCGAAGACCTTGGAACCATCCTTCACCCGCGTTCCATTCGTGAAGCGTGCCGCATGTCCGCGGATCCGAAGGCGCGTCTGGTCGCTGGAGGCACCGACCTCATTCTGGAACTGCGCAACGGTCGCCCCCCGCCGTCCCGACTCATCTCTCTTCGGCATATACCGGAACTTCGCCGGATCGAATGGACGAAGGACAGGATGATCATCGGCGGAGCATGTCCGCTCGAAGACATGCTGCCAGAGATCGACGTACGCTGGCCATCCTTTGGACGAATTCTCCAGCGCTTCGGATCTCCTCAGATCCGGAGCATGGCGACTCTCGGTGGAAATCTGGCCACGGCCTCCCCGATCGGCGATACAGCTCCGTGCCTCCTTGCCCTCGACGCGACTCTCCACGTCGTGGGCCAGATTCGGCGGCGCAATATTCCGATCTCGGAATTTCTGACCGGCTACCGGACTTCCGTTCTGAAGACGTCGGAAATTATCTCTGAGATCCAGATTCCCCTCCAGCCTTCGAGTTCCACTTTTCGTGCCTGGAAAGTCTCCAAACGGTACGATCAGGACATTGCCACCCTGACGGCGGCCTTTCGCATCGATCGAGACCCGGCGGGACGCGTCATCGATGCAAGGGCAGCCTTTGGCGGCATGTGGGACCGCCCGTTCCGTGCACTTCGAGTCGAGGCAGCGCTGGCCGAGGGGGACTTTGCCGAAGCGCTCCGGGCGATCCCCGAGGATACAAGGCCCATCAGCGACATGCGGGGCAATGCAAAATACCGCATCCTTGCTGCGAAGGGCCTTCTCAGGCGGTTCGAACTTGACCTTCAGGGCGAGCAACGCCTGGAGGTTGCAGACCTCTGATGAAATCGAACGAAACAGACCGGCCGAATTACGCGGGACAGCCTTTCCCGCATGACAGCGGGCTGATCCACGCCACTGGAGAGGCCCGTTTCATTGACGATCTGGCGGAGCCGCCTGGCCTTTTGCACGGGGCCCTGGCGCTATCGGAATTCGCGCACGGAAAGCTCCGCGCCATCAATACGGAACCCGCGTTCGATAGCCCCGGAGTTGTTGCAGTCTTGACTGCTGACGATATTCCCGGCGCAAACGAGATCGGGCCGATCGTTGTGGAAGAGCCTGCGCTCGCACAGCAACTGGTAGAGTTTGTCGGCGAACCCCTTGCGCTCGTTCTCGCCGACAGCCTCGGTGCAGCGCAAGCTGGCGCCCGCCAGGTGCTACCAGAGGTCGAATTGCTGCCGGCGGTCACCGACCCCATGGATGCACATCGCAAGGGTCTCTACGTATGCGAACCCCAGATTCTCCAGCGGGGCAACAGCCTGAATCACATGTTTGCGGCTGAAAACCGCCTGGAAGGATCAGTGCGCATCGGCGGCCAGGACCATTTTTACCTCGAGACACATGTTGCGCTGGCACTCCCGGAAGATGACGGCAGCATGGTGGTCTGGCTTTCCACCCAACATCCAAGCGAGGCGCAGTCGCGCATTGCGCGGTTCCTGGGTTGGCAATCGAACCGCGTGGAGGTCAAGGTCCGGCGCATGGGGGGTGGTTTCGGGGGCAAGGAAAGCCAATCGACGATTATCGGGGCCATCGCGGCTCTTGGGGCCTACCATACGCAACAGCCCGTGAAGCTCCGGCTGGACCGACGCTCAGACATGGTTGCCACGGGCAAACGTCATGACTTTCAAGTCTATTTCTCTGCCGGCTTCAATGCGAATGGACGCATAACCGCTCTCGAAATGGACCTGCTGTCCCGCTGCGGTCCGGTTGCGGACCTGTCTCCGGCTGTCATGACCCGCGCGATCGTACTTGCAGACAACTGCTACAGCATTCCGCATCTGACAATTCGGGGCTATTGCTGCAAGACCAATACCGTCTCGAATACCGCATTCCGGGGATTTGGGGGTCCGCAGGGCGTTGCGGCCATGGAATCTGTCATGGATGACGTCGCCCGGCATCTAGGCCTGCCACCGGAGGAAGTTCGGCAGGTCAACTACTATGGCGAGGCCAACGGCTACGAGACTCCGTGCGGCCAGGTCCTTCGCCAGTGCCAACTGGACGCCGTCGTGTCTGCGGTTATGTCTCGCTCGGACTTTCATGCACGTCGGCAGGGAATAGAGTACTGGAACAAGAGCAGTCCCGCCCTGCGACGTGGCATTGCAATGGTCCCGGTCAAGTTCGGGATTGCCTTCAACATTCCGGCCATGAACCAGGGCGGCGCCGTAGTCCATGTCTACCGCGACGGCAGCATCCGTCTCAATCACGGTGGAACGGAGATGGGGCAAGGTCTGTTCGTGAAGGTGGCACAGGTCGTTGCCGAAACCTTCCAGGTTCCACTGTCACAAATTCAGCTTACGCCGACAAGCACGGGAGAGGTCCCAAATACCTCTGCGACCGCAGCCTCGACCGGTTCCGATATCAACGGTCTGGCTGCGCTGAAGGCGGCCAGGTCCATTCGTGCCAGAATGATGGATGTTGCGGCGAAGCGATTGGGCCAGAAATTGTCCGACATTCAATTCCGCGATGGCCGGGTGATCGCTGGCAACCAGTCGATTTCGTTTGGGGAACTCGCGGAAGAGTGCTGGCAGCAGCGCATTAGTCTTTCGTCAACGGGGTATTACAGTACACCCGGACTGAAGTGGGACCGCAAGCGCATGCGCGGCAATCCTGCGCATTACCATACTTGGGGCGCCTGTGTCGCCGAGGTTGCTGTCGACATCCTGACCGGAGAGAGCCGGGTCCTCCGTGCGGACCTGGTGCAGGATTGCGGCGAGTCTCTCAATCCTGCAATCGACCTCGGCCAGATCGAGGGGGCATTCGTCCAGGGAATGGGCTGGCTTACGTCTGAAGAACTCTTCTGGAACTCTGATGGCAAGCTTATGACGACGGGGCCTTCGACCTACAAGATTCCCGGCAGCCGGGATACGCCGCCGGAGTTCAATGTATTTTTTCTCGACAATGCAGCCAACGAGGCCGAGACTCCCTTCCGTTCCAAGGCAACGGGAGAACCGCCCCTGCTGCTGGCTATATCGGTGTGGCTGGCTATCCGAGATGCCATCGCATCGACCACGGAGTCCGGAAACACGGTTCCCCTGGATGCTCCTGCAACGCCCGAGCAGATTTGCCTTGCGGCCGACGCACTGCAATCGCGGAAAGAGACGAAATAGCGTACGCGACTGTTTCTTGCCTTGGTACCTTTGAATTGGACTTCATCCCGTGATTTACAGCGGTGAGGATTTCCGGGAATGATTGATGCTGGACGCTCTTGTGGGTTCGAAAACTGAACATGTACTTCGTTCGCGTCGGCCGGGGCGGACAAGGAATTTGTACCATGACAGCAACGGGATGGTGCCGAAGAACAAGTGACCGGACAGGGCTGTTTTCGCCGACCACTGGCACCGGAGAGTGCTCTGCCCCCCTGCATCATGTACGCGAGCGACATCGACCGGGACCAGAACCTGGAAGACCTTCCTCAGCCCAACATCCAGGGTGGCGTCCCCGGTCCGGATGCCCTGACGGAACTGCTGCTGTCCCACCCGGTGGCAAGGCAGGTGCCCCGATCCTGAAACTATGGCGCCGTGACGCCAGCATGGCTTCCGTCGGCCCCTCGGCCGATCAGTCCGAATGTTGCCGGGGTCCACGTAAGCAGCTGGTTCCTGCAGCCCGCACAACTGAACACGTGCGTTTGGCGCACGAGACCGGCGGTGAAGCGCACGGGGAACCGGTTCTGGTAGCACAGGGCATCCGGCCCGACGGCAAGCAGGAGGTCATCGACTCCACCCAGGCCGCCAAGCCAGTGGACTGCTCTCCTCTTGGGCGTGTCTTGTCTTCGATCTGTACCGCCGAGGGCTTAGGGGCGGGTAACTCGAGATTGCACGCGGCACTTGAGATGATCGATGCCGACAGAAGCCACGGACCCTTTGTGGCACGCTACTCACAATCGATGCCCGCACCCCACGTTGCGGCACCGCTGGGCGCACAAGATCAGAAATATCCTCGACAAGGTCCCACCAGGCTGGCAGTGACGTTACATAAGCAGGTCTCCACGCCGCCGTAAGCGCCGGCCCCCCAACCGGCCCAGTTCGCTCAGGTCAGTACCGCGCGACGGTCCGCAGATAACGGGAAGAAATCTCTTCTGGCCCGAGGCCGTTGCCTGCCTGTGCAGAGATTTCCTCAATTGCTCCTGCCAGCACGTCTCCGGATTGAACGTGGCCATCCGGAGAAGACTACAAGGCCGAAAACCGGTGCCTCCCGTCAGCACTTCTTCGTCGATGAATGGGTTCGGCGTAGTCTATATCCGGGTCTCAGGGTGAACGATGTCAGCATGCCGGGCGGCCGCGGCATGTTGAAAGGATTGCAGTGCCTCGTCCAACCCATCTTCCTGGTACCGAAATTCATCGGTTATGGACTGGTATAGCGCTTGAGCTTGTTCAAGAGACTTCTTTCTCCGGCTCCCAATTTCCTGTTCCGGTACGCGACCTGAAGCCAACTTCTGGAGCAATCCCAGCTCGACCCTCATGAAGCTCAAGAAGTCATGGAACGCGATCTGCTGACGCGTAATCCACTCGAAGTGATAACCCATGGCCGCCAGATAGATCGCATCGGAGAGCATGCTGGGGTATTCCTTGGAGACCCTGCCGATGAACTTCGAATAGGCGGGAACCTGACCGGCAGAAAGACGACGGCGAACGCGCATGAAAGCTACATTGATCTCGTTCTTGCTCTTGGTCTTTCGAAGATGCCGGACAGGCTTCAGGTGCCGGAACAGAGTCAGGCAACGGCTGAAGTAATTTTCCAGGCTCGGATCGTAGAGTGTGGTGATCACACGTTTGTAGCCCTCGATCAAAGTGCCGTAATCCAACTCAGTCCTGAAGTTGAGAGGCATGGCATTGGTCCCGATAGGAGTTTCCAGAAGCCGTTTCTCCAACTTCAGGCGTTCGTACATGTCCGTACCCTTCACGGCGGTCAACAAATAGATGGGGGCCACGGGTATTCCGGTCTTCTGAATGAACTCTATCTGGGCATCGAACACGTCCTCGTCATCGCTATCCAAACCCAGAATGAAGCCGCCCTGCACCTGCATGCCATGTTGCTGGATCTTTCGTACGGCGCTTTGCAGGTAGTTCTCTTCGGTCTTGCTGGTGTTTTGCGATTTCTTGGTCTTGAGCAAGGCCTTGGGGTTGGGCGTTTCGATGCCCACGAAAACTGTGTCAAAGCCGGCCTCGACCATGGCATCCATCAGCGCGTCCATCAGCGCCAAATTCGCGCTCGCTTCAGTATGAAGTGTAAACGGATACCCTCGGGCCTTCTGCCACTCTACGATCGCCGGCAACAGCCTCATGGCATCTCTCTTGTTGCCGATAAAGTTGTCGTCAACGAGAAAGACCGGGCCTCGCCAGCCCAGGCGATACAGAGACTCAAACTCCTCCACGACCTGTTCCGGCGACTTTGTACGAGGCACGCGACCATAGAGTTTTATGATGTCGCAGAATTCGCAGTCGAACGGACATCCCCGAGAAAACTGCACGCACATCGAGGCGTAGTTCTTCAGGTCGATGAGGTCGAATCGGGGAACCGGCGTCCGGGTCACATCCGGCTTCCGTGTTTCCCGATAGATTCTCCTTGCCGTACCGGCCTCCAGATCCCGTAGGAAGTCCGCAAAGTTCGCCTCGGCCTCGTTCAGCACGAAGTGGTTCACGCCCACGATTTCCTCGTGAAACGTTGTGGGATGAGGACCACCGGCAATCACCGGAACGCCCGCGTGCTTGCAGCGCTCGACAACAGTGCGCAGAGACATGTGTTGCGAGATCATCGTGGATGTAAACACAAAGTCCGCCCACTCGAGATCGGCGTCCTGCAAGGCGTGCACGTTCATATCGACAAGCCGCAGTTCATAGTTCGGCGAGAACATCGCGGCGACAGTCAACAATCCCAGGGGCGGGTGGGTCGCCTTCACTCCCGACAGTTCCAGCACCAGATCAGCTCCCCAGTAGGTCGGGGGATGTTACGGATGGGATCGACCCGCCGTGATGCAACTGCCATCATCCTCCCTACGCGAACATTCCCCGCAGGCGCCGAGTCCAGAAACACGCACGCAACAATCCGACCTCTCCAACCGAGGACAAGAAATTGCTCACAGATATACACACGCCAACGTTGCAAGAGCCGAGCCATGGGGCGGGGTGCGTGATCGGATAGGTGTAAACTGCCCGCCTCAGGGAGCGCGGCATCGGGGCAGTTCGAATCGCCGTGTTCTGCCCCTGCATGCCGGAAACCACGACGACGAGAATTCAGGATATCCACAGCATGGACATTGGACGCATGTTCATGATCGCCCGGCAAGTCATGCGGCCACGGTCATAGGCCGCCGGCGTCTGGAAGATCAGGTTGCGTCGCATGTAGAGTTCTCGATGCAAGGCACGGCGAAGAGAGTCTGCGTCCGAACCCAGCCCCCAGGACTCCAGCTGCGCGGCGAAGCTGAAATTGAATCCCGGCTGAATCTCGCTGGTCTGGAAACTGGTGTCGTCCTGATGTGGCAGCAAATTCTCGGCCGTACGCGGAATGCACGAGATGGATACGGCACCCTCTCCCCCACCTGCATCCACGAAGTTGTTCAGGAAGATGTTTCGCAGCGACCTGCGCGCCGCCTCGTCGGGCACGATGTTGCCGAGCCCGAGTCGGCGCGCGAGGAATGGTCCCATGAGTTGCTCGATGAAACAGGCGTCGGAAAGAGGTCCGCTTGAGTCGACCCGGTACCATGAACCGTTGAATAGAGTGTCGTGAAAGGCCTCCGAAGCACGCCCCGCCTGTTCGTTCCACTGCGCCGCAAGCGCGACTTCACCTGCTTCCTGCGCCAAGACCGATGCAGCCAGCAACGCGGCGATCCACAGTCCTCCACAATAGCTGGAAGGACCTGACATCGGGATGTTGTCAAAGGTCTGGTCCGGAATTCCCTCGTTCTCGATGATTCCGTCGCCGTCGCGGTCGAATTGCTGAAGATGCTCGATTGCCGCACGAACGGCCGGAAACCGGTCCCGACGCCAGATGGCCCCCATTTCCCGTCCTTCCCGGAACACGCAAAGCGTCAGGTAGCAATTCAGATCCTTCCAGATCGTCGGATCACGGTAGGTATACGAATGGGGGACCACGAACGGATCTTCTTCCGGACCGCCAAGGTCATGCGGTACCACGCCCTCGCGGTTCACGGGAAACAACGATCCGTCCCAGCGGTGCCGACGTAGCGCAGGGATCGACGCATCCAGATGACGGACATACTCGTCGACTACACCTGCTGCAAGGTCGGGGAAGAATCTGGAAACCGCTTCAGCCGCGTAGATCCAGAGATCCAACGTGTTGAAGAGCGCGTATTCCGGACACTCGATCAACCCGAAGCGAGAATGTCCGTCCGGCGCGTCCTTTCCGGACGTCAGCACGGACATGCCGCCTACCAGAAAATATGACTCGTTGATGGCCATTCCGGCCCGATGCGGCGCCTCGCCAAACTCCGCCACGGTCTTGTCCTGCCACGCCGCGATTCCCTGCTCCCACTCCGGAGCCGAGTTGAGCGCGAACTCTGCCAGCGCTCGCGCACTGCGTCCTGCCCGTCCCCACTGGTCCGTGTAGCGCCGATACCACCGGCGCCCCATGCCGAACGTGATGATCGGCAGGTCCCAGACGAGTACGGCGGTAACCGATCTCGCCTCGCCAGGGTCGAGAGCGAACCGGCAACTGACCGCAGCGGTCGGATGGGCTGGAGGCGTCTCGCGGAACCCGCTTTCCGTCAGCCAGCCTGTTCCAAGGTCAGGTGCGTCGCCCGTACGCAGGAACGGCTCCCAGAATTCCGACCCGTCACCGGTTCCGTCGAAACAGACCGTTTCCGATGGTTTCGCGCCCTCCCCCACAATCGCAATCGCCCATTCTCCGGTCCCCTCCGGCGGTACTTCCGCCACCCTCTGCCGATCGAGGATCACACCGGCGGCAAGGGCGGATTGCATGGAGCGATTGAAACAACCGGCAGCAACCCGCTGCGGACGAGCCTCACCGAAATCGCTAAACCAGCCGTTCAAATTGGCGAAGTGGAATGCAAGGGAAGCCTCCGCCGGGGAGTTCCCGTGGTTCGTGATTTGCCAACGAAACACCGCCAACGGCAGTGCCGAACAGGCAATGTTGCCCGGAATTACAGGCGAGAAGGAGAGACATGCGGCCTCGACGTCCTGAACTCGTGCATGGCGATGCCAGGCGAACGGGAAGAGGCCGCCCCAGTCGGGAGCGGCAGATTCGAAGGCGAAGCTGGCCAATTCTCCATTCTCCGGGTCGGGTTGCAAAGCGCGTGCCGCGGGCATTGCGTCGCCCCTTTTGACACGCAAGGCAAATCCGTTTGCCGGCATGGAGAATTGCCGGATTCCACCACCCTTCAGAGTCCAGCGTGAAAATCGCCCGTCGGAGGCACGGGTGACGCTCCCCGTGCCAATGCCGCCCAACGGCACGCCCGTAGCGCAAAGCGGCGGAAAGAGATGATTCAGCTTCGTACGTGATTCCGGGAGCGCATGGCCCACCGGTCTCCGAACAGCCGAGGCGGGAATGAAATGGAGACTGTCCACCATTCGCACGATTTCAACTACCGACACCCTGCCAGCGCCGAGAGAGGGAGGCCTGGCGGCTACCGGCCTTCACAAGTCCGCAAGGAAGTCGATGCCCGGTTTGCACGGCCTCCGTCTCTGCGATCAACACCGAACGGCAGAACCGGGTACCTGTCCAACGCGTCCTCTACGCAATCTCTTCCATCCTGACGAGTCGCTTCTCCCGCAGCGAGAGATAGGCAGCCTCTGCCAATCGAAGCGCCTGGCGTCCGTCCTCGAAGCCGGGTTCAGGTGCACTCCCGGCCGCGATGCTGGAGATAAATGCGTCGATTTCCGCCATGAACGCCTCCACGTAGCGCTCAATGAAGAAGTCGAGATACGGCTCGGCCGCCTCGACGCGAGATTCCGTAAAGCGCTGCAGTTCATGCGGTTTTCGGTTTCCGCTATGCAACATTCCCTTTGTCCCCATCAGTTCTACCCTCTGGTCGTAGCCGTAGACAGCGGTCCGCGAATTGTTGATGTGGCACTGCTTGCCACTTGCGGTTCGCATAAGGATCATTGCGGTGTCGTGATCGCCCAACTCGTCCATCAACGGCTTGTCAATCATTCGTCCGGCTATGGCAAAGACCTCCTCGGGCTCCTCGCCCAGCATGTAACGAGCGAGATCGAAGTCGTGGATGGTCATGTCTCGAAACAGGCCTCCCGCCTCCTCGTAAAATGCCCGCGGCGGCATGCACGGATCGCGTGACGTGATCACAACCTGGTGCAATTCGCCAATTTCTCCGTCGATCACCGCCTGCCGTGCCGCCCTGTGCCCCGGGTCGAAACGCCGGTTGAATCCGATCTGGATCGGCACTTCCGTGCCACGGATCCGTTCAGCGCACAGGTTTACGCGATCAAGATCGAGATGAATCGGTTTCTCGCACAGCACCGGCTTGCCCGCGGCGACCGACAATTCGATGTAGCCGACATGAGTCTCTGTTGACGACGCAACGAGCACCGCATCCACGCCCGTCGAGGAAAAGACCTGATCTGAATCTCCGGCAACCGGAACGCCGTGACTGCTGGCCACTTCCTCAGCGCTCGCCAGGTGGATGTCATGCACCATGGCCAGCGTCGCGTTTGGATGGCGCGTGAGATTGTCCGCATGCATGCGACCGATACGACCACAACCCAGCAGTGCTATCCGCATGTTCCCGTCTCCCCCCAGTATTGCAGGCCTGCCAAACGCTAGCATGGAGAGACTGTCCGTCAACCGATGGGTCGCCCTGCCAGGCGGAAGAGAGAGTTTAGATCCTCACTCTGTTCGCAGTCGGGTTGCCCGGAACGCTGAGACCGCGCTGCCCGCAGAACTGCCACTTCCGGGACGGTTGACGATCCTTCTAGGAACAGGGACTTCCTCGCCCTCCGTGCCGTCGCCCGACACGAGGCACTGACAAGTCGGACCCGCTTGCGCCAGAGCGATGTCGCACCGTCCCCGCTGTCGAACGCAGTCGGTGGACGCGGTCTTCGGTCCTTGGGTTGGTGGAGAACAGGGTACGGGGGGACTGCCCCGGAGCAGATTCCCAAGAAGAGATTGGCCGTGGCAGGAATGCTCTCCGCCAGTACATTGCGGGTTCGCGAGGCATACTCGTCCAAGCGTCCCGGGGCCCTGGCAAGCCAGACCGAATGGCCACAAATGGCCACCCCGCCCATTTCCGCAGCCATCTCCCTCTTAAGCGAGACGGCCGCCTGAACCAGCCTGGCCGAAGTGGCGCCAGGAGCAAGCAAGGGTCGATCCCGCGTGTCCGAGCGGGTTGTTCCGGGTGCCGCCAAGGAAGAGACCAGAGTTCGCGAGCATCAAGACTGCCCCGCCTTCCTCTTCACATTCCTTCCGGGCCTGTCCACCGCCCCTTAGAGTTCGAATCAATATTCGTCATGCGTTAGATTATTGTTGTTTGGCAATGAGTTATGACCTAGCCAATCGCCGCATCATGAAGCGACACGCTGCCAGCTTCACCCAGGCAACGGAACTCCTGATCGTCCGTTCGAAGTCCTTGGCCAGGCGCCGGCAACGGCCCAACCAGGCTAGTGTGCGCTCCACCACCCACCGGCGGTACAGAACCGTGAACTCCTTGACGCCCTTCGGCTTTTCGACGACCTCGATGAGCTCCGCGACGGCCCGCTCTTCCAGCATCCCACGCAGCTTCGGGCCTTGGTAGCCGCCGTCTGCAAAGAGCTTCTCAACCGTGGGCGCGACCTCCAGCATGTCGACAATGACCTCTGGCGCACCGTCCCGATCCTGCACATCGGCAGGGAGAACATGAACCACGATCGGAAAGCCCTCCACGTCCACCGTCAGGTGCCGCTTGCGGCCTTTGATCCGCTTGCCAGCGTCATAGCCACGCGGACCACCGCTTTCCGTCGTCTTCACGCTCTGGCTGTCGATCACCGCAGCCGTCGGCTCCTCCTGCCGACCCGCGTCGCGACGCGCCGCAGACCGCAACGCATGCAGCATGGCGTCCCAGACACCGCTCGCACACCACTTGTAAAAATGATACTGCACCGTCGTAAAGGGCGGAAAACACTTCGGTAATGCGCGCCACTGGCATCCCGTCGAAAGAATATACTGGATCGCATTGAAGACCCGGCGCAAGTCCGTCTGCAGCGGACGCCCTCGCGTGCTCGCTGCCGGCAGAAACGGTTTCACGAGCGCCCACTCCTCATCCGTTACGTCGGATTCGTATCCGTCCCTCCGGCGCGTATAATGCTCCCGAGTGGCTTGATTCCAAGGCATGGCGAAATCTCCATCTTTGGTGTTGCAACTACCAAAGATATACCACGTCTTGAAGCCACTCCCCAATATTCGTTCAGGCTCTTAGCTCCAATCGGGTCACACTGCCGATCTTCGCTACGTGCCGCGAAACCGATCCGCGGGCACCCGTAAAGGGCGACGCCATTTCAAAGCCAAACGACAACATGGCTCGAACAATCCAAGGGACCCGCGGGCTCAACCCACCCCGAACTCAGCAAACTTGGGATAGCCAAAAGCAAAGTCCCCCTACTAGGCAAACAGGTTCATCGCAGCCGCAACACGCGGGGCAACTAGCCTGCGGGTCTCGCCGCCTGGCATGTACCCCGCCCCGACAAAGGGTGCCGTCACTCCTGCAAACGGGCCGCGGTCCGCATACAGTGCATGGCGTTGAATGCCGTCCCGCCTCAGGTCACCGCCGAAATCGAGATTCAATCTTGGACGGTGTTGGGGCACAGCAACAAGTGTTTCCCTACGGTCGGCGAACGTCGCAGTCTAACCGCGCATCAGAATTCCGCAGGTGGCATACCAAATCCAGCCAGCCAACCATTGCAGCGGCGGTTCCAACCATCTCTCGACCGTTTCTCCACTCTCCAAGCAAAGCGGAGCCCAAACCAGGGAATTCCGTAGGTTCGCGAAAATCGAATTGTCCGGTGCGGTAGCGTACCCGACATCGCGAAACAGAGGCCAACAGAGAATCCCGGAGGCTGACACATGCTGCAGGGATCTGGCGGACCATGAGTCAACCGCTACTATGCTGGCGTGGACCGCAAAGGAGGTCCTGACTTGCCAGCAACTGCTCCATGGACGAAGTCACAGTCAACACTCGAGGCTGCGAACTTGACGACCAAATGCCTTCGGGACTACACCGGAAGCGATCGCATTGCCAAAGGAGCGAACAGGACCGCCAGGGCGATCGCGGACGGCGTGCGGCTCCTGCTGATGGAGAAGTGATGAAAGCAAGGCTTGGCATTGCGCCAATTGCATGGTGGAACGACGACCTCCCGGAACTGAGTTGCGACGTATCGGTGGACGAGTGTTTCCGGCAGGCTCGGCATGCCGGATATTCGGGAATGGAGACCGGACAGCGATTTCCAATGGAATCTTCCGTCCTCGGCCCGATCCTGAAGCGCCACGGCATCCGCATTTGCGGCGGCTGGCATTCCGGACGCCTGCTTGAATGTGGCATCGAGGAGGAGAAGGACCGAATCGCGAAACAGCTGGAACTCTTCATCGCCACGGAGGCCCCGTGCATTGTCTATGGAGAGACTGCGGACACTATCCAAGGAGACCGGTCAAGGCCTTTGTCGACAAAGCGCCGTCTGTCCGAAGACGAGATCCGGATCTATGGGCACAAGATGACCGAATTTGCGGAATGGTGCGCCGGCGAGGGCATGCCTCTCGCCTACCACCATCACATGGCCGCAGTCATCGAGACCGAGGGGGAACTGGACCTGCTTATGAACCACTCAGGCGAGGCATTGCCCTTGCTTTTTGATGCAGGCCACATGGCCTTCGCTGGCGGCGACGTTCTCCGTGTGATCGACAAGCACCATCATCGGATCAACCATGTTCACGCGAAGGATATCCGCCGTCCCGTGGTCGATGCACTCGATCGAGGCACGGAGAGCTTTCTCGACGCCGTCATCAAGGGTGCGTTCACTGTGCCAGGAGACGGATCCCTGGATTTCGCTGCGATTGCCAAGCGGCTTGCATCGTATGGATACGAGGGGTGGTTCGTGGTAGAGGCAGAGCAGGATCCCTCGGTCAGCCCTCCGCTGGAAATGGCCATAATGGGTTGCAGAGAACTTGAACGTGTGCTGGGCAATGCGGGATACGAGGTGGAATCATGAACCGGCTTGATGACAAGGTCGCGATCGTAACCGGGGGTACGCAGGGTCTGGGCGCAGCCATTGCACGCCGTTTTGCTGAAACGGGCGCATCGGGAATCGTCACCTGTGGACGGACACCCGCCAAGGGAAATGCGGTCGCCTCCGCGATCACGGAATCGACCGGCGTTCCTGTTCTATTCGTCCGCGCAGATCTGGGTGTGGTCGAGGACTGCAGGGAAGTTGTGGCAGCGGCGGATCGGCGGTTCGGAAGGGTGGACGTTCTCGTAAACGCTGGGGCGATCACAGACCGCGGGAACATCCTGGATACATCACCTGAATTGTTCGACGCCATGATGGCCATCAATGTCCGTGGACCGTATTTCCTGATGCAGGATGCCGCCAGACTGATGATTCGCGATGGCATCGAAGGAGCAATGGTGAATATCGGCTCCATGAGCGCCCTTACGGGTCAGCCATTCATTTCCGCCTATTGCGTCTCCAAGGGCGCACTCGCGACGCTGACTCGCAACACGGCGTTTTCCTTGTTGCGAAATCGGATCCGGGTGAACCAGCTCAACATCGGCTGGATGGCGTCCGACGGTGAGGATCGGATCCAGCGCGAGTACCACGGTGCAGCAGATGACTGGCTGGAGAAAGCTGCGGCAGAGCAACCGTTTGGGCGCCTGCTGGACCCGACGGAAGTCGCAAGGGCGGTCGCATTCCTCGCCTCCGCGGATGCGGGGATGATGACTGGTGCTGTTGTGAGCTTCGATCAGTCCGTGTGGGGCGGCTACCCGTTCGCCCCCACGACCCCGCCGGAGCCAATGGCCATCTGATACGGCGAGGTTTCCCGGTCTTGGGGGATCGCCATCGCATTCCATTGCCGCCGCCCAACGCGATCGACGGTCGGTCAGTTTTGCCGGCCCGCACCCGCACTTCGACCGCACATTGGTCGGACAGGTGAGACAGACCCGCACCCGGATCTGTTGGCAAGTTGTAAAGTGTCTACCGATTGCACTGACCGTACCAGTCAAGATTGCGATCTGTGCGAGGCCCCTCTGAACGGACACCCTCAGTTTCCCCGCAGCATGAAATTCTGAAGAACAACACACCACGCTGTGAAGCGCGCTTCCTGCAACCTGCGAGATTCGAAGTGCCCTGTGCTCGGCATCCGCCTGAACTCCGAATTTCGGCAAGTCCAAGAGCGATTGAATCCACGCGTCGTCCGGAATGCCAGGTCGCGCAAGTCCGCGTGATCCCCAATCCAACACCAGCTGAACCAAAGAGGCGATTTCGCCCATACGTAGTCATCGCCAGATAGGCTGCAAATTTTGTCTCTATTTTTCAGGTAGTTACTCAAAGGAACCGACAAGTTGAAATCACATTCCGGTTTGCCGTAGTGGTGCGTACGCAGGCGACAGGGATTACGCTCGGGTCACTGGCTCAGGCACCGCATGGCAACAGGCTGGTTGAACCTGGATGGTTCAGGCGTTCCACGCCGTTCACCGATTCAGGTTTGGCTCGCGCCTCTCGCCCCCCTGACGACCACTTTCGCGACTAGGCCGAGGGAACTCGCTCCATCAACCGCCTTGCAACGACCGTGGCCTGGATTTCCGCTGCTCCCTCAAAAATGTTCAGGATTCGTGCGTCGCAAAGCACACGCGATACCGGAAATTCAAGTGCGTATCCGTTTCCCCCATGTATCTGCAAGGCGTTGTCCGCGGCCGCCCATGCCACACGGGCTCCAAGCAGCTTGGCCATCCCCGCCTCGAGGTCGCACCGCCTCCCGGCGTCCTTGGCACGCGCTGCACCATACGTCAATTGTGCAGCGACAACGATTTCCGCCGCCATCACCGCAAGTTTGCGATATACACGCGGAAACGCGATCAGCGGTCTGCCGAACTGTCTGCGCTCAAGCGCATAGGCGAGTCCAAGATCGAGAGCGGAACGAGCGACTCCGACAGCGCGGGCCGCTGTCTGGATACGAGCCGCCTCGAAAGTCCGCATCAACTGCCGAAACCCCTCCCCTTCCTTCCCGCCGAGCAAGGCCTCACCCGGAACTTCGAAACCGTCAAAGGACAGTGCGTATTCCTTCATTCCCCGGTAACCGAGAACCTCGATCTCGCTGCCATCCAGCCCCGAATTCGGGAATGGATCCGAAGTCGTCGCGGGTTGCTTGGGGGCGAGAAACATCGACAGGCCATGATGGTCCCGGCTCTCCGGATCCGTCCGCGCCAGCAGAGTCATGAGATTGGCCCGAGCGGCATGCGTGATCCAGTTCTTTGCACCGTTGATCACCCATCCGTTCCCTCGACGCTCCGCCCTGCTGGACAACGCCCCGAGGTCGGAGCCCGTATCGGGTTCCGTGAACACCGCCGTCGGCACAACCTCGCCGGATGCGATACCGGGCAGCCAAGCCGATTTCTGCTCCGCCGTCCCCCCACCCTGAATCAGTTCAGCGGCGATCTCGGAACGGGTCCCCAGCGAGCCAACCCCGATATAGCCTCGCGACAATTCTTCGGAAATCACGCACATTTCAAGCTTGCCCAGTCCCGAGCCACCGAATTCCTCAGGTATCGTCACCCCAAACACGCCGAGCGCAGCCATCTCCGCCAGCACCGAATCGGGCACCAACCTGTCCTCCAGGTGCCAACGATGTGCATCAGGTGCAACGCGTTCGCGCGCAAAGCGTCGGAATTGATCCCGAATCAGCGCCAGTTCCTGCCCGAGGCCATCGCGATCGAATAGCCCCTCCGTGCCACCATCGGCCATCGTCTCGGCAATCCGCTGATGGCACCTGCCCGATTCCGAATTGGAAATCAGTGAGGACACTGCGGAATCCGCGGCAAGCGCCATTGATTCCTCGAAGAGTCCGAAGGCAGAGAGTCGCGCAAACTCGCCCTGGCTCATCGGAACACCCCCGACCAGTTGCGAGAGTTGCTCGCCAAACGCAATCGTGGCCAGGTCACACTCCACGCTTCCCAGCAAGCCGGCCTCATCTAGTCGCACCAGCCAAGTTCGAGTCTCGCGCAGTCCCTCCACGATAGTCGCATGCCAGGCAAACACATGCGCGAAATGTTGCTCCGAGTCCGGCAGCTTCGATCGCCCGGGCCCCGTCTCCCGGAGCCGTCCTGAAAGCGCATCCCGCATGCGATCCAGAACAACTCCGGCTGCCAGCAGAGCACGGTCCGCCGTACCCCGGAGCGCCGCGCCACTCTCGAAAGCGTCGTTCATTGCAAAGTCCTCGCCAAGGGCGCCAAAGCCGGCACCGTCGTATATTGCGCCTGAATATAGTGCGAGCGCCGAAGAAGCATGCACCCCTTGCCCCTGTCCCTGCCCATCGAAATCAGTGCGACGACGCTCGTTTTCGCGCTGGTCGTCATGACGGCGTCCGGTATCGTGAAGGGTGCTATCGGATTTGCCTTGCCGCTCCTGTTTCTCGGTGGTCTGAGCATCGTCATGCCCATCAAGGATGTCGTGGCGATAATCGCCTTTCCCGCGATCGTAACGAGCTTTCTTCAGGCACAACGGAACGGCGCGCGAGCATTCTTCAAATCCCTTCGCGAGTTCTGGTTACTTCACATCATCCTTCTTGTTTCGACGTTCTATTGCACACGGCTTGTCGTGGCCCTTCCGCAGCAGTCCCTCTTCCTCATACTCGGTACGGGGGCCTTCACGCTGGCGCTTCTGCTGATGTTCGAGTTTCCGGGAGAAATACCGCACGGGTGGCGACGAATCCTCGAAGTCCCCTACGCACTCGTCGCCGGGTTTTTCGGCGGTTTGTCAGGACTCTGGGGAACAGTTCTCCTGACGTATTTCCTTGCGCTGCGCCTGCCGAAAGAGAAATTCGTACGGACGACGGGAGTCACCTGGCTGGTCGCCAACATTCCGTATATCGCGGGTCACATCGAGAACGGCGTACTAAGCCTCAAGCTGGCAACGTGGTCGGCCCTGGCACTCGTTCCAACGCTCGCAGGCATGTGGATCGGCCGCCGAATCCAGGATCGCCTCGATCCCGCCGTCTTCCGTCGACTCGTGCTCGCGGTGCTTCTTCTGTCTACGCTAAACCTGATCCGCAGAGGTATTTGGGGATGATCAGCCAGATGGACCCGCGTTCCGCGTCGCTGTTCCCGCCTGGTTCTCGAACCTTTTGAAATTGCTGCGGAACATTCCCACGAGCTGCCGCGCAGCCTCTTCATAACTGACTCCATCCGCCCAAGACAGCCTCGGGTCCAGAAGATCAGGATCCACTCCCGGCACGCTCGCCGGAATCCGGAAGCCGAACCGCGGATCGGTATGCATGGAACCGGAATTGAGCGCACCAGAAAGGGCAGCGGACAGCAAGGACCGGGTGATGTTCAACGGCATCCGGTTTCCGGTACCCGGTGCGCCGCCCAGCCAACCCGTATTCAACATCCAGCAGGACGGCCTGCGCCGTTCGAGGCAGCCGTGAAACAGCCTGCCGTAGAGTTCTGGCGGTCGCGGAAGAAACGGCGCCCCGAAACAGGCGGAAAATGTTGGCACCGGATCCGCCACACCGCGCTCTGTTCCCGCTACTTTCGCCGTGAATCCCGACAGGAAGTAATACTCGGCCTGAGATGCCGTGAGCCTTGATATTGGTGGAAGCACGCTGAATGCGTCACATGCGAGCATCACGACATGCGCGGGCTCCGCTGCCTGGGATGTCTTTGAAGCGCTCGAAACTGCTTCCAGCGAATAGGAACATCGGCCATTCTCGGTCCTGCCATCATCGTCGAAGTCCGGCACCCGGGAACCGGCGTCAAAGCGGACATTCTCGAGGACGGAGCCAAACCGGTTGGCAGCCTGGTAAATTTCGGGTTCTCCGTCTGGGGAAAGGCGCAAGGTCTTTGCATAGCACCCTCCTTCGAAGTTGAAGAGGCCCTGCCTGCTCCATCCGTGTTCGTCATCGCCGATCAGGGTACGGTCCCGAACGGCCGACAAGGTCGTCTTCCCGGTTCCCGACAGACCGAAGAACACCGCGGATTCGTCACTGTTGCCCAGCGCGTGATTCGCTGAGCAGTGCATGGGCATGATGTCCTGTTCCGGAAGAACGTAATTCAGGACCGTGAACAACGCCTTCTTGATCTCGCCTGCGTATTGTGTTCCCGCAATCAACACGAGCCTCTGCACAAGCGAAATTGCTATGACGGTTCCGGAGGCAGTTCCGTGGCGGTCGGGATCCGCTTTGAAGCCGGGCAGGCCGATGATCGTAAAGTCCGGTTGAGACGAATTCCCCGGTGCCGGAACGCGCAAGAGGTTTCGGATCGACAGTCCGTGCCAGGCCAACTCCAGCACGACCCGCACCCGGACACGGCAATCTGGCGCAGCGCAGGCCTCAAGATCCTGAACAACCGGATGGATGCCCTGCAGATACGCAAGCATGTCTGCCCGCAATGCCTGAAAGCACTCGGGTTCCAGGGCCTGGTTACCCTCCCACCAGATCGAATCGGCGCTGCCCTGCTCGCGCACGATGAACTTGTCACCGGCAGAGCGGCCGGTATGGAGACCGGTCTCGACCAGCAGCGCACCGTCGCAAGACAGCACACCCTCGCCGCGCCGCAGCGCAAGCTCCACCAATTCTGCTTCAACCAAATTCACGTTGCGTGATGCAACGGCGCCCGAAGACGGGTCAGTTGAAGAACCCGCAAGCATGTCTTGATTCAAAGCCCAACCCTTTGTGGCTTGTGCCCACGCCTCGCCAAGTTGCCTCGGGCGCAGCATAGCGGCCCCATGGCGACATGCGAACTGTAACTTCAACCATCGGGGACCGAATGTGGCAAGCGCCCCGGAATGTGGCGGAATGTCGGCATTGATTCGGTCCTCCCCAATACGACCCACTCTTCGCAAATGCTATATTTGCTCCATGACCCACTAAACCGCGCAGTCGCATCAAGGTGTAGACAGGACAGACGGAAAGGGGCCCGTGCCACAGTCGGCCCATGGCAGACTGAATGCCGAGGTGCAGGAGATGGATACATGAATTCTGAGCAAATCGAGAAACCCTTGGTACTGGTCTTCGATGACGAGGCAGATTTTGCCACAGCGCTTTGCGCAGGTCTCCGGCTTCATGGCTGCGATGTCGAAGCTTTCACGCATCCGGATGATGCCATACGATTCGTGCGTGACCGTCTCCCCGACGCCGCCATTCTCGACGTCATGGTCGACAGTCCGACCTGCGCGTCGTCCAACGACGGGATCACGCTCTATCAGAACATCCGGACTCATGAGCGCAACCTGCGTGCCAAGCAGTTGATGCCGGACGGAAAGCAGGATGTCTTGATCTATTTCCTGACAAACGCACCCAAGGTTGACAAGCGAATCGAAGTCCTCCCCTCCGACGTCCAGGACTACCTCAAGAAACCAGCCCTGCCACATCTCTTGTCAGCGCGCATTTACGCGGACCTTCGCCGGAACCAAGGTGCCGATGGCGCGCCAGAAACCGTTGGACAGGCAAGCATTTCACCCCCTGCGCCCGGAAGGATGCTGGTTCAGGGTCCACTTGAAATCGCGTATGACCGCAGCCGATGCACCTGGAATGGCGAACAGGTCCGACTGACACCGCTGCAGTTTGAGATCGTCAGGGAACTTTCCGAACATGCGGGAGGTGTCCGCTCCCGAGAGCAGTTGGAATTTGCATTGGCGGGAAGCGATACAGCCCCGGGAGAGAGCGATCTGACCTCCCACATCAAGCGGATCCGGAAGGCCTTTCACCTTGTCGATCCGAAATTCGACCGTATCGAGACACGTTTCGGTGTCGGCTACGAGTGGCGCAGGGATTGACGACTGCACCTGCCGAACGGGTTAAAGGGAGTGAAGGGCTGTATTCAAAGCGCAGACAAGGCAGCGGCCAGGAAGAGGGCGGGCGACGACGACCCATCCGCATTCCCATCTGGCATAGAATTGCCTTTATCAACATTTGCGGATTGCTGCTCTTCTGCGCCGCGCTGCTCTACTTCGAGGATTCACGGGAGCGATATGTCGCCCTGAAGGCAGTTGAATTGCAGCTCTTCGGCGAATTGCTGGCACGAGATTCGATCGTTTGCCAAACGTCGACTGTCCGTCTCTCATGCCTCATTGACCTTGCCCACGCAAAGAGCCTCGCGACGGAACTCTCTCGCGAGCCCGGAACCCGGATCCGGTTCGTAGGTCGGCACGGTCAACCGCTTGCGGACAGTCTGGAGGTTTCGTCACCCACCGCCCCCGGCGAAGCGAGAACCGACAAGGACGGACTGGCGAACTGGCGCAGGGTGTTTTCCCGAACCATTGATGTCCTGCAGCGTTGGCCGAATGCCGAGAAGTCGTCCATGGCCTATACGGTACCCGGCCATGCAGACTTGGAAGACGCGGCCCCTCATTTGGGCCGTGCGTGGGAAGAAGAAGTGTTCCTCGCGCTCCAGACCGGCCAGCCCACGAGCGCGCATCGTTTTCATTTCCGCGATGGTTATGCCAGTTCCGTCATTTCGGCCGTTGCACCGATCAAGGACTGGAACGAAAACGTACTTGGAGCGGTCGTAATCGCTTCCACCAGCGAAACCATCGAAACGATTGTCGCCGACGAACGAATCAAGATCCTCTGGCTCATGCTTGCAGCGCTGGCGATTTCGATCGCCCTATCCGCCGCATTAGCGCATCATATTGCTTGGCCGCTCTCTCGGCTTGTCAGCGAGGCGAACGCCATCACGGAACGCCGGGTTGCGTTGACAGAGGAGTCCCTGCACGTGTTCTGGTCGCTTTCGAGATACCGCAGCGAAATCGGCACCCTGGCGCTCGCCCATGGGAAGATGGTGGACTCTCTACGGAAGCGCATCCTTCAGATCAAGACCGACGCCGACACGCTCGTTCACCGAACGGGTACGAAACTCAGCATCGTCGTCACCGAGTCTCATAACCTGCTCACCCGCGATGCACAGAAGCTGCCCGGCGATTCACTCACCCAGAATCAACGCGCGTATATCCAGAACATCCTTACGGCAGCTCAGGAGGCATCCGATACCGTAGACCTCATTCTCAGCCAAGCCGTGCGAGACGCAGATGCCGAGCGAAGCCCGAGAGAGTATTTCAACCTTGTCGAGGTTGTTTCCGGCGTCCTAGAGGAGTTTCAGGAGGAAGCCCGTCGTGCACAGGCAGAGATTCGCTACCACGGACCTGGCGCCGGATCGCACACTTTCCTCGGGCACCCCTCCCAGGTCCAGGAAGTGCTTCGCGAATTGCTTTCCAACGCCGTCTCATTTACACCACCGGGTGGCACCGTGCGTGTGGGTCTCCGGATGCATGGCGGCCCTGACAGTAAATCGGCACCGCAATTCTGCGCTAGACTATCGGTAGAGAATGACGGAGATCACATCCCGCAGTCTATCTTTCCGGTCATCTTCGAGCCTGGGAAGACCGTGCGTCGCGGCGATGGATTGCACAATGGCTGGGGTCTTTGGACAGTGAAGCGGACGCTGGAATCGATTGGCGGCACCATTGGAGCGGAGAACATGGTGGGTGCAGACGGCCAGAGCGCAGTACGCTTCACAGTTGGCCTGCCATGACTAAGGGTCGCACCGCGCCCGGACAGTCGGATCATGGAATTGGCATTGTCATCGTCGCCCATGATGGCCTTGCGCAAGCCCTGCTGGATACGCTTAAGTACATCATGGGGCCCGTTCCGCGCATCCTGGCGCTGGACGTAACCGATGCAGATGACGAGCAATGCGTACGTATCGTCGAGGCCACGCGAACGGTCGATAACAGCGCCGGAGTGGTCATCGCGGCAGACATGCACGGCGGTTCGCCCTGCAACCTGGCGCTGCAGGCTGCAGAAAGAGCGGACGGCCAGGTCGAAGTAGCCGCAGGTACGAACCTGCCGATGCTTGTAGCTTTGGTGGAGAATCGCAGACTTCCCCCGGCCGATGCCGTCGAAACGGCCCTAAACCAGGCCAGAAGGTGTATCCTTCGATCAACAGGACACCGCGAGCAGCATGCCCGCGACTGAGCGTCATCTGGTCATACCCAACCGGAGGGGACTACATGCACGGGCAAGCGCACGATTCACGGAAGTGGCGGAGCAGTTCAACTCGTCCATAACCGTGTCCCGGGACGGGATCGAGGCAGACGGACGTTCAATTCTCGACCTCCTGCTGCTTGCTGCGCCGAAAGACAGCGTCATCCACGTCCGGGCTGACGGTTCCGATGCGGTCCAGGCAATCGCTGCCCTCACCGAGTTGGTCGAAGCCGGATTCGGGGAATCCGACTAGCAAGCTGCCCCCCCCCGAAAGCGTTTGTCGTCGTGTAACTGAAAAATCGACACAATTTGCCGGCACGGACAGTTGAATTTGCAAATCATTCGCAATATCATCTCTCTTCAGAATGATAAAACTCCCCGAGGTTGAGGTGACTGCTCGCCAGATTGCGATCGAAGTTGCAGCATGTGCACGTTGGCTCCCCAGGGCAACAGACTGGCGGCGTCTTCCATTTGCACTGATACTGCTCGGCTTTCTGGGCGCCCCGGGAATGGTCGGGGAAATTGCAAGGGCTGCCCTGTACGACGCCTATGTTGGTGTAGCCGTATTTGTCGCTGCGACACTGATGCTCTTCTATGGACTGGAACGGGCACTTCGCGTGGATGCAAC
>CAZPXZ010000025.1:0-36092 GCA_964590405.1 uncultured Rhodobacterales bacterium
GCCGGATGAAGGACTACTACGACCTGTGGATCATCAGCCAAGCCTTCGAGATCGATGGGTCGCGTCTCGCAGGGGCGATATCCGCGACCTTTGAAAGGCGTGGCACGGCGATCCCGGATCGGGTTCCGGACGGGCTCTCGCCGGCATTCGCGAAAGACACGGTCAAGCGCCAGCAATGGGAGAGTTTCAAGCAGGATCTGAGTATCGACCCCGGGCCGCTCGACGGTGTGGTCACTACGCTCGAAGCGTTTCTCATGCCGGCTGCAGCGACTGCCCGCGACATGGGCGGACCCGACGGAGCGTATGTATGAGGATACGTCGACTCAAATCCCAGGCGGGCAAACGGTGATTCCGAACAAGAAGTACATCACCTTGCATAGTTACAGCCATTGGACATTGACGGTGATGAGCCATGTCGAAGGAGAACCAAGAATTTTCGGTCCGTAGGTTTCTTAGTCAACGAACAGCACTGTTGTTATACTTCTCGGAATTTTTGACGCGACCCAATGAGTTTCAATTTTCAGATGATTTGAAGAATGCAATGACAGAGAAGAATATTTGCCTTGTGTTTTCAACTGTCCAAAGTCAGATGACCGGAAGTCTGGCTACTTGAGGTGAAACCACTTTCGGAGTTCATCCGAATCTCATGTATCGCAGGTCAAGCGCTCAATGCCCTCGGCAACCACAAGAATTCCAGTTTCGAGACTGTAATCCAGTCCACTGACAGCCCAAATATCTGCTCACAAAATTTTAGCCACTCCTAGATATGGCAACGAGTTTCATGGCGCGATAATCGCTCCGCCAAACAAAGAGATATCTCACAAGCCTCAATGCCGCCCGTTGCACGAGGTCAGGTCGTCCGAAATTTGGAATAATCCTGTAGCGCTGACGGCCGACGCGCACAGCGAAGAATACGCGACAGGTAGTGTTGGGATAGTCGACGATACTCCACAAAATCAAGGTGTACGGGCTGTAAGCGCTTCTGACGCTCGATCGAATCCGGATGGCAATACAGGCAATACAATATCGGACGGTAAGTTCCCCACAGAAAGAACGTGTGCTCAGAGCATAGATTTACGAACATCCTGCAATGAATGCAATGTGGAAAGTTACAATACTATTGTCGTCCCTTTGTTCCGACCAACACTCGTTCTAAGGGAACAAATCGTATGTGGATATACGGTACTGGTCCCAGCTGAAATCAATGTTTGTGAAGCTGCAAATAGCTTTCCGGACCAACGTTTTTTTCACTAGATGAAGCATCTTTCCGTGAATTTTATTGCACGGCGATGCAATGGCGTAAGGTATTGTACCCTGATATTGCATGCAATGGGCAATAAGTAGATGAGGAATGTGCGCGGTGGCGTTTGCAGAGCGCATGCGGGGTGGCGGAACCCGGCTCGCGGCGCTCGCAGTCGGAGTTTCGGTGTATAGCCTGTGGCCATGCACCGAACGCGGATATCAATGCTGCCCGCAACATTTTGACGTCGGGGGCTGGCGCAACTGCGAGGCGAAGGGCGTTCACGTTGGTGACCCTTGCGTCCCGCGAAATGGATGCGAGGGATGACCGTGAGTCAACCCAAGCATATTAGCCGCTCAAACAACCTATACGGCCGACGCCTCGCAGCCGCTCGTGGATTCCGACAGCAACTGGCTCGCCACCCGCACGAGGCGCTCCTTCCAGGCAACCCGATTGAGCCATCCCTCGGGAATGCCACTCAGGCCATACAGGGCGCCAGCCAACTGCCCGGTGACCGCGGCTACCGTGTCAGCGTCATCTGCCAGATTGGCGGCGAGCAGCACTGCGTTTTGAAAATTGCCAGTACGTGCCACTGCCCAGATGGCAGCCTCGAGCGTGTGCACAACATATCCACTGGAACGAACCTCGCTCCTCCGACGTCCCCGCCAGCTGCCGTTGACGATACCGGCGATTTCTGGATGCCCCTCAAACCGTCTGGGCTCCAGGAGGTCGACACGAGGAGAACCGGCGATGGCATCTGCGAGCATTTCAGCGAACACCCGGCAGGCGTCAACAGCCTGTTCAGCTCCGTGCGTCGTTCGGGACTGTGCCGCTGCGCTCTCGGCCAGGCGCGACCGGTGGTTCCAAAAACGCAGTGCAACAGGAGCAAGCCGCATCAAGGAGCCGTTGCCGGCCGTCTGCGGATCGGTTGAACCGGCCATCGGGTCTTTGGTCTGCAGGTACCTGGCAAGCGCGTCGCGGGTGGTGATACCGATGTCGAAGCAATCGCCCGTGCAGGAATACTCGCCGTCCTTGCACCATCCAACGAAGCGGTCCATCAGGTCCCGACAGTCGAGTTCCCCGGAGGCCGCAAGGCTTTCGGCGAGCGCAAGCGCCATCGCAGTGTCGTCGGTCCAGGCACCGCAGGGCAGGTCGAACGGGCCGCCACCCGTCATTCCTTCCAGACGAGGCTTCGAATCTCGGGCAGAGAATTCCAGCGTCGTACCCAGGGCATCGCCAATCGCAAGCCCCAGAAACGCGCCGAGCGCACGATCTCGGATGGCATTCCTGGTCTTGTGCGGAGAGATCGCAATGCTCCGTGAACAGCTTCTAACATGTTCCTCCTGCTGCGGAGTCTCGATGGCATCCTGGGACCTTGCATCGCGCACGATACGGATGGCGTCCTCCGGGGAAACGTCCAACTCCACCAGAAGGCGCGCAGCAATGGTTCCGGCACGTCCCAAACCGCCCTTGCAGTGAACCAGCACGTCGAATCCCAGTCTCAGCCGATCCCGAATCGCCTCTCCGACGACTGTCCAGACTTCTTCGAATTCGGGCCCCGGCGGTTGTCCATCGGGGATCGGTGCATGCCACCATTCCATGTGCCTGTCGCGCACCGCTCCAGGCAATCCGCACACGGAGAGTTCCTTGATCTCCCTATCAGTGATCAGGCTGACCACAGCGGTCGCGCCCCAGCGCTCGACCACATCGAGATCGGTGCCCAAGTTCCGGGCCACGGGCCCGCGCCAGGCATGGGCGTCAACCTTGCCCGGACATAACGTAATCCCTATGCGGCCAAAGCCACTATCTGGCGATACAGCGGCAATGCGGAGCGGGCTGTTCTCGCTGGTTCCTGTTGCAGACACGGATACTCTCCATCCTCCCGTTCTGAATTCGACCGCAAACTATCGGACGCGGTTCAAGGATTCCAACCGATCGCTCGGCTCTAACCCCCGGTCTTTCCCTACCCAGGTACAGGACCAGTGGACTGTGTCTGGACATTGCCGTGCCGCCATGGTGGTTAAACCCGTAACGGACCGCTTTCGCGCCAACGAGGTTGAGTGCCCGATGTCGAATGCGCGGATGATGTTGTTCCTGGTGCGAGGGCTGTTACCGGACGACAACATGAGCACGTTTCGATCAGGGTTTCCCCGGACCCGATCCACTGGCTGATAGGTCGCGCAGCCCAAGAGATCCAGCAGTTGCACTCAAGGACAGGACTCGATCCACCCGAGCCTGGGTGTCGGTCAAGATGATCGGCCAAGTCATATTGATGGCCACCAACACCTGCGAACCACGAGTTTCGGCGGCGGTTTCGTTCTGCGTCCACGCTGCAGTCCGTTGCGGAGCGTCGACGGTTCTGGCAATCGCCGCTGCGCTCTCGCAGCCTACGCCTGAAACACCCGCTCACGCATTCCCTCGTGAAAGTCTTCCCGGCCGCCCTCCACCGGACCTTCGCCCCCCCGCCAGCAACGTTGGCATGGCACCGCACTTTCCAGACATCGTAAAGTGCCCTGAATCTGTCGGATTTCCTGCAGGCGGTTCGCGACCTGCAATCCTGATCTGTCACCTCCGGTTCGATCCCTGCTACGTCAGTAACCAGACCGACCCTCCGCGCAAATCATGCTTCAATGATGGAACCCCATCGTCAGTCTGCCTCTCCCATCCCGATGTCCTCTCGGAGCGTCAAACCTTCAACCGAAATGGTGGAGCGAACTTGCGCCGACACCGCGGAATTGTCGCCGGCACTTCATCCCGTCCCTCCAATGCAGCCTTTGCGCCGGCAGGTCTCCTGGCCACCTTGCGCCGCCGGATTGCCGCTGCCGTCCGGATTCCGTGCATCCGGCCTGACTTGACGAATCATTATGTGCATACATAATCATCCCCTCGTTTGATCCCTTGGTGCCGCGCTGCGATGAATCCAGTATTCCGTGAGAAAGGTGGCATAGCGGCCATGGACTATCGACGACTCCCCCTCTTGAGTGTTGCCGAACCGGGCCTTTGTCTTCTCCGGGGAGAACGGAACCACTGTCGCAAACCGAAGGGCGAGTGTTCCCGGGAAGGATGCCGGCATTGACCGAGGTCCTTCGGCCCGGCACGGTATCGCTCAAGGTGCTCGAGCGGATCTATCGGCAGTGCAAACCGGCCCGCCTCCATCCGGACTCCCTTGGAGCGGTTCAAGTCTCGGCCGAACTCGTCCAGAAGCTTGCAGTGGAAGAGCGTCCGATCTACGGCGTGAACACCGGCTTCGGAAGACTTGCAGGTATCCGCATTCCGGCGGCGGAGATCGAGTCGCTACAGCGAAACCTTGTCCGCTCACATTGTGCTGGGGTCGGAGAACACCTGCCGGAGGCTCATGTCCGGTTGATGATGGCTCTGAAAATCCTTTCCCTCGGTCGCGGCGCGTCCGGCGTCCGACCGAAGCTGATAGCCTGCATGGAAGACATGCTGGAGCGCGGCGTCCTGCCGAGAGTTCCGGTACAAGGGTCGGTCGGTGCATCCGGCGATCTCGCGCCGCTCGCGCATCTTGCGGCCGTGATGATTGGCGAAGGAGAAGCAGAATTTGACGGTCAGACCATGCCGGGCGGAATTGCCCTCGAGACGGCCGGTATCGCGCCCATCGCGTTGGGACCGAAGGAGGGACTCGCTCTCCTGAACGGAACACAATTCTCAACTGCCTGCACCCTCATCGCGCTCTTCGATGCCTGGCGAGCCGCTGAAAGCGCAGTAGCAACCGGCGCACTCTCAACGGATGCAGTGATGGGTTCTACCGAGCCTCTGCTTCCGGAGATCCACGCTCTTCGCGGACATCGAGGCCCTTGCGAGGTTGCAGCAATGGCGCGAGCATTGCTTGCCGAATCGGAGATCCGTGAGAGCCATCGGGAAAACGACGACCGCGTGCAGGATCCCTACTGCATTCGCTGCCAACCGCAGGTGCTGGGCGCATCCATTGATCTCCTCCGCCACGCGGGCGCAACGCTTCGTGTGGAAGCGAATGGGGTAACGGACAACCCGTTGGTAATCGCAAGGAACGGGAGGATCGTCTCTGGCGGCAATTTTCACGCCGAACCCGTGGCCTTTGCCGCAGACCAGATCGCACTGGCCATCGCCGAGACAGGTGCCATTACACAGCGCTGCATCGCCATCCTTGTGGATCCGGCGGCGTCTACCGGCCTTTCCCCATTTCTCTCTCCCGATCCAGGCACCCATTCGGGCCTGATGGCGGCCGATATCACCGCAGCTGCCCTCGCGAGCGAAAACCGGCACCTCGCCAATCCCTGCTCGATCGACTCGATACCGACCGGCGCCAACCAGGAGGATCACGTCTCCATGTCAGCCCATGGTGCGTGGCGACTTCAGCGAATGGTTCGCAACCTCGAACAGATCCTGGCAATCGAATGGATCGCTGCTGCTGCCGGCGTGGAACAGAGAGGACCTCGTCAGACAGGTCCTCGACTTCAACCCGCGCTCGCACTGCTTCGGGAAAGGGTGTCACGGCTCGAGGCCGACCGACCGCTTACCGACGACATCGAAACGGCCGCAGTCCTCATCCGCTCCGGCAACCTCCTCGATGCATGTGGAACAAGCCGGCTCCCGCCGCTGGAGACACCACCATGACGTCGCGCCTGCCCAATGCTCGCACCGTGTTCCCGCCAACGGGGCCGGTTTGCACCGCTCGCTCCTGGCAGTCTGAGGCGCCGCTCCGGATGCTGATGAACAACCTCCACCCGGAGGTTGCGGAGGATCCGGAAAACCTGGTGGTTTATGGCGGCATCGGCCGCGCCGCGCGGAGTTGGGAGGATTTTGACCGCATCGTGGCGAGCCTCCGCACTCTCGAAAGCGATGAAACCTTGCTGGTGCAGTCCGGTCGTCCCGTGGGCATCTTCCGGACTCATGCGGATGCACCACGGGTCCTGATCGCGAACTCGAACCTGGTACCACGCTGGGCTACCTGGGCGCACTTTTCGGAACTCGACCAGCGCGGACTCGCCATGTATGGCCAGATGACGGCCGGCAGTTGGATTTACATTGGCTCGCAGGGCATCGTACAAGGAACATACGAGACTTTCGCCGAAGCTGGCCGCCAACACCATGGCGGCGATCTAGCGGGGCGCTGGATCTTGACCGCCGGACTGGGCGGAATGGGTGGCGCCCAACCCCTCGCCGCAGCGTTCGCGGGTGCCACCTGCCTGGTTGTCGAGTGCGACCGCGAACGCATCGAATCCCGCCTTCGGACCCGCTATCTCGACGAATGGACCGACAGTCTCGACCAGGCCCTCGCGATGGTCTTGCGGTGGACGCAGGAGCGTCAGGCTCGTTCGGTGGGTCTTCTCGGCAATGCCGCCGAGGTCTTTCCCGAAATCCTTTCACGCGGCGTCATGCCGGACCTGGTAACCGACCAGACATCGGCCCATGACCCCGGCAACGGGTACCTGCCCGCCGGGTGGACACTCGGCAAATGGCGAAGCCTTCGCGAATCGGATCCGTGTCAGGTCGAGGCTGCTGCCCGAGCCTCCATGCGCGAGCATGTGGAGGCGATGCTGGGATTCTGGAGGCTCGGCGTCCCGACCCTCGACTACGGCAACAACATTCGGCAGATGGCGAAGGAAGAAGGGCTCGCGGACGCCTTTTCGTTTCCGGGCTTTGTTCCGGCATATATCCGCCCCCTCTTCTGCCTCGGCAAGGGTCCGTTCCGCTGGTGCGCCCTCTCCGGCGACCCGGAAGATATTCACCGTACCGACAGGAAGCTCAAGGAGCTCTTTCCGGAGGATGCCGGGCTGCAGCGCTGGCTGAACATGGCATCGACGCGAATCGCGTTCCAGGGACTCCCGGCACGCATCTGCTGGCTCGGCCTCGGGCAGCGCCACATCGCTGGGCTCGCCTTCAATGAAATGGTGCGGTCCGGGGAATTGCAGGCTCCGGTCGTCATCGGGCGCGATCACCTTGACTCGGGCTCCGTGGCATCTCCGAACCGGGAGACCGAGGCCATGCTGGACGGTTCCGACGCCGTTTCCGACTGGCCGCTCCTGAACGCTCTCCTGAACTGCGCATCCGGCGCCACATGGGTTTCCATTCATCATGGCGGAGGCGTGGGAATGGGATTCTCCCAACACGCGGGCATGGTGATCTGTTGTGATGGCTCGCCGGAGGCAGACCGACGTATTGCGCGAGTACTGTGGAATGATCCGGCGACCGGAGTCATGCGTCATGCGGATGCAGGCTATCCGGAAGCCATCTCCTGCGCCCGCAGCCACAAGCTTGCGTTGCCGGGCATCCTGGATCGATAACAGCGCCAGGCCCGAGCAAGTCCCGGCCGCTCTGGAGGTCAGGGCCGGCCAATCATGAAGCCGCCTGCCCACGATGCAGGCAATGAATGGGAGAACACAACGATGAAGAGACGGACATTTCTTACGGGCGGCGTTGCTGTGGCGGCCGGCGCCACCGTCCTTGCCGCGCCGGCCCGCGCACAGGGAGTGGAACGGTGGCGGATGGTCACCGCCTGGCCAAGGAACCTACCTGGTCCGGGCGTCGCAGCGCAGATGCTTGCGGACCGGATCACCGCCCTTTCCGGCGGTCGGATCGAGGTGGAACTCTTCGCGGCCGGCGAACTGGTTCCCGGTCGCGGCGTCTTCGACGCGGTTTCAGAAGGCACCGCCGATCTCTACCATGCTGTCCCCGCTTACTGGGGATCAAAGTCGAAGGGCATCCTGCTCTTCGGCTCCCAACCCTTCGGTCTTCGCGCCGACGAGCAGGTCGGCTGGCTCACCCACGGGGGTGGCCAGGAACTTTACGACGAGATGTATGCCCGTTTTGGGCTAAAGCCGTTCCTTTGTGGCAACTCCGGCCCACAATGGCAGGGCTGGTTCCGCGACCCAATCGAGACCCCGGACGATCTCAAGGGGCTGCGCTTCCGGACCACAGGACTTGCGTCGGAAATGTGTGCGCGCATCGGCATGGCGGTGCAGGCGATGGGTGGCCGGGACATGTTTCAGGCCCTTCAGTCCGGTGCACTGGACGCAGGCGAGTTCATCGGCCCCTGGACCGACAGCGCGCTCGGCTACTACCAGATCGCGAAGTACTACTACTGGCCCGGCGTCGGCGAACCGTCCTCGGCCGAAGAGTGCGCCATCAACATGGAAGTCTATGAAGCGCTACCGCAGGATCTCAAGGACGCGGTCCGGTATGCCTGCGAGAGCTTGTACAACCCGGTGTGGACCGAGTACACCACCAGGCACGCCATGGCGCTTCGCCAGTTGGTGGCTGATCAGGGCGTGATCGTGCGGAAATTGCCGGATTCCATCGTCCTCGCCATGGGGAATGCCGCGGGAGAAGTCATGGCGGGACTCCGGGAGGACGAAGACGAACTGACGAGAAGAATCGTGCAGAGTTTCCTCGAGTACCGGGGGCTGGTGACCGGGTACATGACCTACGCCGATAACGGGCAGATGAATGCCCGTGCCATGGGCTATACCTATCCGTAGGAACGAATGACAACCGCGTCGGCGCCGTGGCGCCGGCGCAATGCGGGGTACCGAACTTGGAGAATCTTGCCCGGCGCCTCGACATGATCAACGCCATCCTCGGCGGAGCGGTCCGCTGGCTTGCGCTCGCCATGCTCCTGATCCAGACCGTCGTTGTGGTCCTGCGATATGGATTTGGCTTCAGCTGGATCGCGCTCAACGAGAGCATCCTCTATCTTCATGGCGCCCTCTTCATGCTCGGCGCCGGCTACACGCTGCTGGTCGACGGCCATGTCCGGGTGGACATCTTCTATGCCAAGGCATCACCGCGCAGGAAAGCATGGGTCGATGCCGCGGGCCATGTGTTTCTCCTCGCACCATCCATGGCGCTTCTGCTCTATTGGAGCTGGCCGTCTGTACGCAATTCCTGGGCAATTCTTGAGGGACCCATATCTGTGGGTGGAATTCCGGCGTCATTCCTCCTGAAGTCCCTGATTCCGGCGTTCTGTGTCCTGCTCCTGCTGCAGTCTGCAGCCTGCCTGCTCCGCTGCATTGCCAAACTCGCCAAGCGGCCCGCGTGAGCGAGTATCTCGATCTCCTGATGTTCGCAGCCCTGATCGGCTGCATCCTCGTCGGATTTCCCGTTGCCTTCAGCGTTGCGGGCATCGCGGCCGTTTTCGCACTTCTCGGCGCAACCGCAGGCGCTATGGATCTCTCGCTTCTAGGCAGTCTCGGGCAGCGCGTGTTCGGAATCCTGACCAACGATGTCCTGATCGCAATCCCGATCTTCGTGCTGATGGGTGTCATCCTGGAAAAGAGCCGGATCGCGGAGTTACTCCTCGAATCCATGGGCAAACTCTTCGGAGGCCTGCGAGGCGGGCTTGGCGTGTCCGTAATCCTGGTCGGCGCGCTGCTGGCCGCGTCCACCGGCATTGTCGGCGCAACGGTCATCGCCATGGGCCTCATCGCACTCCCGACCATGCTCCGATGCGGCTACAACGCACCGCTCGCCGCGGGAACGGTCTGCACTGCCGGCACACTCGGACAGATCATCCCGCCCTCCACACTTCTCATCATCCTCGCGGATGTGATGTCGAATGCTTGGCAACAGGCGCAGTTCGCGCAGGGAAAGTTCACGGTGGAGACGATTTCCGTGGGTCAGCTCTTTGCCGGAGCGTTGCTCCCCGGCCTCGCGCTGGTGGCCGTCTACATGGCCTACATGCTCGTCCGGGCAGCGCTCCGACCCGGCGATGCACCGCCCGTGAGAGAGAAAGACGCGCCGCTTCGCTGGAAGTCTGCAATCGGCGGCGTCGCACCGCCGATCCTCCTCATCATCGCGGTGCTCGGCGCCATTCTCGGCGGCATTGCAACGCCTGCAGAAGCCGCGTCCGTCGGTGCGGGCGGCGCCGTCTTTCTGGCCGGACACCGGATTGGCGTACCCACGCGTTACACCCTGGTCGGCACCGGGGCGTTCCTGCTTCTCGCGATCCTCGCGGAAGCCGCGCCGGTCCGGCTGCAGCGAAGCGATATCGGCCCCGCCGAGGTTCTCCTTGGCGCATTCCTGGCAGTTCTTGCCGCGGTGGGGTTCGTAACAATGATCCGCAGCCTGTTCGGCCTCTGGAGAGGTGGCGTTCTCCTGCCCGCGCTCACCTCCACCATGACCGTCACCGCGATGATCTTCGCCACCATCCTGGCGGCCAGCATGTTTTCCCTTGTCTTCGTCGGGCTTGGTGGAGAAGCGAGGATTGGCCGCATCATCGGCGCGATGCCGGGCGGGCCGACCGGTGCCCTTGTCTTCACCATGGCACTGATCTTCGTGCTGGGGTTCTTTCTGGACTTCGTGGAGATCACGGTGATCGTCCTGCCTCTGGTAGCGCCGCTCCTGATGCTCATGGGACATGACCCGATGTGGCTGTCGATCCTGATCGCGGTGAATTTGCAGACTTCGTTCCTTACACCCCCGTTCGGGTTTTCACTATTCTACCTCCGAGGTGCCGCCCCTTCGGAGGTCACCACCGGACAGATCTACGCGGGCGTTGCGCCGTACATCCTGCTACATGTCGTCGCGATTGCGATCCTCTGGCTGATCCCGGCGATTTCGATCTGGCTTCCTTCTGCCCTCTTCTGACCTCCCGGAACCTGCAATCGAACATGTGAAGCGCGGGTTCCGCAACGGGAGCAAACTCATAGCCAGGAATCGATTTGACTGGAGAGAGCATGTGTTCTCGAGATGGAGTCATTGTCAGAGTGAAATGCAAGGAAGGGACATTGACATGATGCATCGCTTCGAACTGCAGACCGCGCTCCGGATGACTTGCGAACACCGAGAATCCTGATGCGGTTTCGTTGAAACTGCTCACTGCAGTCGCGGACTGTGTGGATAGCAGAAGACTCCATTTTCGATTCTGATCTCAATGCTCCGACGGGAGTCTGCAACCGAGCACACAGACAGAATGATCCAAGCGCAGCGAAACGCCCGTGAAAGGCTTCGCATCCATCTGCGTTCTGACTGGACGGTTCGGAATTCACTACTGCTGCTGGATTTCCCAACTGGGCACTTCCTGAAACCAAGCAGCCCTTGGCCCAGCGACAAGAATGAAACCTCTACAAATTCCGTAGAAGCGACGCCAGGTGGTACAGGCCAATCGCTTCGATTCCGTCTCCCATGGGAAACGGATCATCTCCCGGATATACGACGAAGGATCGCTGTGGTCGGAGGTCTGCCCGGGCGTGATGGAATCCTCGGTCGAGCCTGGGTGCGAAGCTGCGCTTGATTTCCACTGCCCATAACTCGCCGCCTGGCAACACCAGCACGAGATCGATTTCGGCCCCGGCGGCGGTTCGGTAGAAGAACGCATCCAACCGCCCGTTTGCCGCGCCAATCAGGTTCTCCAGTACGAAGCCTTCCCAGCTTCCGCCGGCGACGGGATGGCTCAACACCGAATCCAGGTCACTGAGTCCCAGCAGCGTATGTATGATGCCACTGTCGCGCACGTAGATCTTCGGAGACTTCACAAGGCGCTTGCCGACATTGACGTGGAATGGGACCAGACGTCGCACCAGCAGGAGATCGACGAGGAGATCCAGATAGCGTGCAATCGTCTTGCCATCGACGCCAAGGCTTTGCGCAAGCCGCGCCGCGTTGAGCACGCCGCCCTGACTATGGGCAAGCATAGTCCAAAAGCGACGCAACGTTTCCGCGGGTACGCGCGGACCCATTTGGGGCATGTCGCGCTCCAGGTACGTGCGAATGAAATTCTGCCGCCAAATCACGCTTGCTTCGTCGCAATTCGCAAGAAGACTGTCAGGGTAGCCGCCGCGAATCCAGAGCTTTTCGCAATTATTGTCATGGACTTCGAGCACGTTGAATGGTTCCAGTTCGACATAGGCGATGCGACCCGCTAGGGATTCACCGGACTGCCTGATCAAGTCGACCGACGCCGAACCCAGCAGGAGGAATCTGCCTGTCCTGATGCCTCGGCGTCTACCACTATCGATCAGGCCGCGGAGTGATTGGAACAATTCGGGGGTACGCTGGATCTCATCCAGAATCACCAGCCTGTCCTCATGTCCGGACAGATAGTGTTCGGCGTTGGCCAGACGTGCTTGATCTGCGGGATTCTCAAGGTCAAGATAGACACTTGGTCGCCCCCGCGCGATCAGTTCCGCCAGTGTGGTCTTTCCCACTTGGCGTGATCCAAGCAACGCCACTGCTGGAAACTGGTCCAACCGGGCGCGAACGAGTTGAGATTTCAGTCGCGGCACCATCCTTGTAAATATGGCACTCTGTGCCGGAAATACAAGGTTAAGGCGAGTCTCCCCTGCCGCGGATGCCAGTCTTCAGACTCAATGAAACTAGGAATGGGTAATCCGGCCTGAAAGTACAGTCGGTTCTGCGCACGGAACACGACAGCATATGGTCGCGAGACGGGAGAGAGAGGGCAAGGACCACGACCGGGGTCCCGCCGGCATTCAAACTGCCCGCGATGCCAGTGAACGGAAAGAAACGGCACGGTTCTTGATCGAGTCGAGATAGATCGCGAGAAAAATCAGGCCTCCGGCAACGAACGGATAAACAAAGGGTGACACGCCGCGGGTGCCAAGTCCGTTGTTGATCACGATCAGGAGAAAGACACCTGCGAGTGTTCCCGGCAAGACCCGGCCACGACCGCCAAACAGGCTCGTTCCGCCGATCACTACGGCGGCGACGGCCTGGAATTCCATGCCACGACCGGTGAAGGTCGTTACTTCACCCAGATAGGTTGCGAGGAGCAGTCCGCTTGCTGCGGCCGAGATGCCACAGATCGCGAAGGCGGCAAGCTTTGCGCGTCGAACCGGTACGCCGATTTTCCTGGCGGCGTCTGCGTTGGAGCCGATTGCGTACCAATACGTGCCCAGACGTGTCCGACTGAGAAGAAACTGGAACACCAGGACCAGACTGAAGCTCGCGAGGAAGATCAATGGGAGCGTGTCGAGGAACTTCACTCTCCCATAGGCAGAAAGCGCCTCACTGACCGGCCGCACCGTGCCCCCGGTCAGAACGAGACTGATCCCGCGATAGGCGATCATGAGGCCCAGGGTCGTCAGCAGCGAGTTCATGCCCAAATATGCAACCAGGAAACCATTGAACAAACCCGCCACAAGGCCGATGGCAAGCGCCGCGAAAACCGTTGCAGCGGGTGGCAAGTCAGCGGTCAGGAACACGACTGCGGCGGAAAGATATGCGATTGAACCTATGGAGAGGTCGATCTCGCCGCTAACGAGAACCAGTGTCAGTCCGGCTGACGCAGCGAGAAGAAAACAGGCTGCCGTGGCGATCTGGATCCAGTTGGAGAGTGTCAGGAAGGAGTTCGAGATCACGCTGAACAGGATGACCAGCGTGAGCAGCAGCAAGTAGAATCCGTATTCGAAAGCGCCACGCCGGAGGCGCTCGATGACTGGTTCAGCCTCAGCCACTGGTCGCCCCCTCCCCCATGGCCGCGGCCATCAGGCGCGCTTCGGTAATCGCCGGGCCGGCAATCTCGCTGACAATGAGTCCGTCACGGAGTACCAGCACCCGGTCGCTCAGGCCAACCATTTCCTCGATCTCGGAGGTTACCAGGAGCACCGCCGTTCCCTCCGAGGCCAGACTCGTTACAAGATCGCCGATCTCGCGCTTCGCGCCGACATCCACACCTCGGGTCGGCTCATCGAGAATCAGGATTTCCGGACGCCTTGCGAGCCATTTGGAGAACACGACCTTCTGCTGGTTGCCGCCGCTCAGGTTTGCTGCCGGAGTCTCATGGCTTGGTGTCATGATTTTCAACCGGTCGATAAAGCGCTGCGCCGTCTTGGCTTCTGCTGCCTTGTCCAGAACCCGCATTCTCCCGCGTGCATATTCCGTGAGCGTCGCCGCAGTGATGTTCTTCCAGACCGGTTCCTCAAGAAACAGCCCGTCGGTTCGGCGGCTCTCTGTGACGTAGCCGGTGCGTGAAAGCAGTTCCCTGGATGTGATCCGACGCGACTGGCCGTTTTCGACTACGCGCAGGCACCCGGCAGCCATGGAATCGAGGCCCAGAATCGCCCGGATGAGTTCCGTTCGGCCGGAGCCCATCAAGCCCCACAACCCGCATATCTCCCCTTGATGGAGCGTGAAGGACACGCCGTTCAGGAGTACGCCGCTTTCGATGCCCTCGATCTCGAGGAGAGGAGATTTCCGCGTGTTTCGGCGGCGGGTATCGACCTCACTCACGGCAGTTCCGACGATCATCTCGATAATGCCGTTCTTCGACACATCGGCGACCGATCCGGCTCCGGCCAACCTGCCGTTCCGCAGGACGGCGAAGCTGTCGCAGAGATCCATGATCTCGTCAAGAAAATGTGAAATGTAGATGACGGCCTTGCCCTCGGACCGCAACCGCCGCACGATGGCAAAAAGCGCCTCCTTTTCCTTGATGCTCAGGGACGAAGAAGGCTCGTCGAAGATGACAATGTCGGCGCCGGTGGCAAGGGCACGTGCGATCTCCACCACCTGCTTCTCGCCCACCGAGAGGTCTTCCATCCGGGCACGGGAATTGATTCCGGTCCCGAGCAGGTCCAGAACTTCCTGCGCACGGGCAAACGTGGCTGACTTGTCCGCCATTAAGGGAAACACCCGGGATGCCGGCAAGTGGTTGATGAGCATGTTCTCCGCAACGGACAAGGTCGGAAAATAGAGCAGTTCCTGATGGATGAAGGCAATGCCGGCTTCGTCCGCCTCCATCGGCCTGTGCAATGCCACAACCCTTCCGTCGATCTCGATCACTCCCGATTCCGGCTGGTAGATTCCGCCCAGTACGTTCATCAGCGTAGTCTTCCCGGCACCGTTGACGCCGACGACTCCCAGTACCTCGCCAGCCCTCACGGTGATGGAAACGTCGTCAAGCGCCCGCACGCCGGGAAACGACTTGGCGACACCCCGCATCGCGAGTTTCGGCGCTGCGGTCACCGAACCGACCTCGCCCGCACCACATCCAACCCGATCACCGCGACAAGCACACCTCCCTTGATCACCATTGCGATGAATGGCGAAACACCGAGTAGATTGAAGGCATTGCCCAGCATGGTGAGGAAAAGAAGGCCGAACATGGTGCCGAGAATGCTGCCCATACCGCCATACAGGCTGGCGCCCCCAATCACGGTTGCCGCGATGATGTCCATCAATCGCTCGTCGCGCACCATCGATGTCGTGGATGTGCCCACAATGGCGGTGAGGATCATGGCTGTGAAGCCGGCCATAAGCCCCGAGATCAGATAGGTGCTGAACTTGATGCGTCGAACGTCGATATTTGAAATTCGCGCGGTCTCCTCATTGGCACCGGTCATGTAGACCTTGCGGCCGTAGAGAGTCAGCGAGAGCACGAGGCCCGATACGACGGCCACCGCGAGCACGATCAAGCCAGGAACTGGAATGGAATAGATCCGACCCGAAAGGGTATCGATGAAGACGTCCGGCAGGCCGTAGACGCTTTGCGCCTTCGTGTACCAGATAGCGAATCCCTGAGCGAGAACCATGGTAGAGAGAGTTACAATGAACGGAATCATGCGCCCGTAGGCAATTGCAAGACCGTTGGCGGCACCGAACCCGCAACCGATTGCGAGCATGATCATTCCGCCTAGTAGCGCGTTTTCCGTATCCACCATGACCGTGGCACCAACCACGGCGGCCGCCGACACGACGGTAAAGCTGGAGAGATCAATACCCCCGGCGATCATGACAAAGGTCATGCCGATAGCGAGGAAGCCGAGTACACCAAGTTGTTCGAAGATGTTGAGCAGATTGCGCGTGTCCGCAAAACGGGGAACCAGCAGCGCGAACGCGATTCCCATCACCACAGAAATCGCGATCGGCAGAGCGGCCGGATGCGTAGACAGCCAGCGCCACGTCCGCCGCAGTGCGAGTCCGCCAACTCCTTGTCTCTGCCTGCTCCGACTTACCATGTAAGCTCCCCGAGAGTCGGAATGGGACGGCACCAGGAGTGCCGCCCCAACCGTCGCTACATTGTCAGGTAGCCCAAAGCTGATCCTGAAGTTCGGGGCTGTCAACATTCTCCGGCGTAAATACCGGGCCCTGGATCAGGACATCGCTCTCGAACATTTCGCCGGCTGCAAGGCGCGGCATCAGTTCAACAGCCTTGCGGCACATGCCCTTCACGTCGAAGATCGTGTCCGCATCGAGATGCCCTGACCGGAGCAATTCGAGGCCGATCGGGAACACATCCACCGAAGACAGGTACATGTGATCCGGGTGCCCGTGCGGATGCCACATCCCGGCATCCTGCAAGACCTGCTGAACTCCGGACATCATGACGTCAGACGCCACCGAAACATGGTTGATGTCGGGATAGGCCTTCAGTGCGGGCGCCAGCGCGGCCGCGGCCTGTTGTGGGTCCCAATTGGCCACGAGGTCCTGTGCGATGGTCGCCCCATGCTCGTCACAGGCTTCCTGCAGTCCGACCCCGCGCAGGCGGGAGTTCTCGTCGCGAATGTCACCGCTGACCCAGAGTACTTCGCCGACCGGCGCCCCGTCCGCCTTCATCTTCTCGAACACGGTTCGGGCTGAGGAGAGTTGCTGGTACTTGGCATCGATCCCGACAAATACATCGGCCTGGTGTCTTGCTTCGGCGTGAACCTGGCGCAGGAACGACATGGTCGGGATTCCGGCATCTCGAGCCCGCTTGACGCTGGACGATATCGCCTTGGAATCGATCGGGAAAACAAGGACGATATCGACGCCACGACTGATCAGGTCGTTTACGTCGCTCGCCTGTTTCGCGACATCCATGTCGGCGGCCGTGAACACGAGCTCGATCTCCGTCTCGGCCGCAGCGGAGTACTCGTTGAGGAGTTTGTGGCTTGTGCTCCAGACTGCGTCCTGCATTCCCGGCCAGGCCATCCCGACGGTTACCTTGCCCGCAGCGCGAACAACGCTTGGCGCGAAGATCCCGGTAGCGGGCGCCAACGCAACAGCGCCTGCAGCCGTCTTGAGAAATGTTCGTCTGTTCAACCTGTTCTTCATCGTGAATCTCCCTCTGTTCCGTTCTGCTGCCGGGAATCGCCTATCCCCGGAATCTCATGGACAACTACCCTCCAGTCCCGTACGCCCGGGCTGTCGCAACCCGCAAACTCTGCCGTCATCGAGGCATCTTCCGCGGGAATGCCGTGGCGCCGGTTCTTCCTCCGACGGGTGTGGAGCGGAACTGGATGCGTCTGCCCGGCCAACTGCCAGTCGCAAGGAGGCCGTTCTCGACCCACCCACCCGGCACCGCGCCAGGTCTTCCCGTCGCGTCCGTCTCCGCCATGCCACAATCGGCAGGTCCATCGCTGGAGCCGTTGCCGATGCAAGTACGGGAGGGCAGCACAACAGCCAAATTCTATGGAGACGCACCGCAAGCACAACGGGGATTCCATCCACATTGGATAGCATTTGTCCATCTTGGCCCGCTTCGGTATCGGAAATGGATAATGCGAAAGACACTTTCATGGATCACAGTCTCATCACCAGACCGACCAGCGACAAACCCCCGACAGGTTCTCCTTGCAGAGGCGGTGGACGAACCCTATATAGCCGGGACGGAAGTAGCATGATCCACGCGGACCCGAAGAATTCGGATACTGCCCAGAATCGGCTGCAAATCCACCCTCGTCGCCAACTGAGGACTTGCCGATCGGACCCGCGAAAGCGGAACCGGCAATGCGGTCAGTAAGGCGGCTACATGCGGGAGCCCCTCTCATGATCCGGCACCTTCGAGGCGCGTGGGCCCTGTTTCTCGCAAGCGCCATGGTCATGGTCGGGCATGGCCTGAACCAATCCCATCTCGGTGTACGGGGTAGCCTGGAAGGCCTGTCCAGCGAAGCCCTTGGATACGTTTTTGCCACGTTTGCACTGGGATTCCTGGTCAGCTCGCGGATCACGCCTCTGCTTCTTCTCCGCGTGGGGCATGTCCGGGTCTATGCAGCCTACGTCGCCGGCGCATCCGTCTCCGCGCTACTGTACGGCGCATTCATCGATCCCGTTGCATGGGCCATCTTCCGTTTCTTTGGCGGCCTCTGCATGTCGGGAATCTTCGTCGTCTCCGAGAGCTGGCTGAACGGAATGATCGGCAGTCGCGACCGGGGAAAGATGCTCTCGCTCTACGTGATGACGCAACTCCTCGGACTGATCGGCGGGCAGGCGTTGTTGCAAGTCGGTCCGATTGAGGGATTTGAACTCTTCGTCGCGGCTTCGGCACTGATTTCGCTTTCGTGCATCCCCATGTTGCTCTCCACAAATCCGGCGCCAACCTATGGCTCTGGCGTGAAGATCACGCTGCGGGAACTGTTCAGTGTCTCGCCCCTCGGTGCCGCCGGTGTCTTCTTCATGGGCATGGCGTTTTCTACTGCGTACCAGATGGGTCCCGTGTTCGGTACTGCCGTGGGTCTCACGGTCTCGGACATCGCGCTGTTCATATCCGCAATCTATGTGGGCGGAACACTATCCCAATACCCGGTCGGCTGGCTCTCGGACCGGCTCGATCGACGCAAGGTCGCCATGACCCTCAGCGCCTTGGCGGCCATCGTCGCGTTCGGCGCATGGATACTCGCGCCGGGGCCGGTGGTGCTGGTCGCCATCGCCGGGGCAATGGGAATCACGATTCCCCCGATGTATGCCCTTCTCGTCGCCCACGCCAACGACTTTGTGGACCCGGAACGCATGCCATCCGTATCTGCTGGGCTCATGTTCCTGCAAGGAGTCGGCGCAACCGCGGGACCGATCGTGGCCGGAGTCGCGATGGGAAATCTTGGACCGTATGGATATTTCATCGTGCTCGGGGCGACTGCCACCGGCATCCTGACATTCGCTGCATACCGCAGCCGGATCAGGCCGGCTGCCGCGGGTGGAGAGGGGTCTCCCTATGTGGCCATGCCGCTCAAGGCCAGTGGCGTGGCAGCGGAGATATACGGTGAAGAGGCGCGTCGGAGCATGGAAGAGAGCCAGGTTGAAGGTGCGACGCAGCCGAGTACATCCCGCTGAGATGAAAGGTCGAACCGAATCATTCACTCGGCTACGCCCAGATATCCGCCCAACCAATCGAGTGTTTCCCGCCATTCTGGCCAGGACCCAGTGAGGGAAAGCATGGCCTCGGCCGTTGCCGTTCGTGAAATGCGCCGGTACTGTGCGCTTGTGCGATCGTCGTGTGGAGGGGTGCCGGAGTGGTCGAACGGGGCGGTCTCGAAAACCGTTGTGCCCTAGCGGGCACCGTGGGTTCGAATCCCACCCCCTCCGCCATAGCTGACCCGCTGGGTGCGGCAACCCGACGCAACCGTTGCACGCATCCCGTTGACTTATTGCAACCAATTCACCGAACATGTCTCGACGCTTTGCGCAATCAATAGGAGGATAGTACTCGCTTGAAAAGAGTTGATCACATGGCCTCGCCGCCCAAGTTCATGTCAGGGGTCATATGACGCCTAACGACAGCGAAAATCTCAAGAGCTTCACAATCCTCCTCGACTTCCTGCCAGAGACAGCAGCCGCCCTCCGCGGCTCGACGTGCAAGATCACCGCGCAACCGGTTCCGGAATTCTTCGGTGCTCCCAACCGTTGAATGTAGTGCCAATCGAGAGAAACATCCTCAATGGGCTTGTCTGGCCTCTCCGGCGTTCCGTGGGTGCATCCACGCTCGGGAACTACAGGGGGACCATCAAACCTATGCGGCCTCGTTTTCGAAGTGCTGGAGATGATGATCCTTGAAATTGCCCAACGGGAAACCAAGGAATCCGGGCGGGCGACAACGCGCAGGAGCGGCTGTTCCGGAAGCCCTTAAGAGAAGCATGGGGAACGGCATTTCGCCCCCGTCCCGCTTGGCTGCGGCCTTATTGGAAGGGAACTGAAGAGGTCACTCCATCGGAATTGGACGACGCGCGGAGAACGCCTGCATCTTTGGTCCGGGTTCATGACAAGCGTTCCGGTGACGCCATCGCTTTCTGCCGCCGCGCACTGCAAATCGTGACCCTTGCGCTACCCGACCCTGTCCGCGACGGAGCACTGGTCCCGAACCGATGGCGCACCCCTAGCCGGAACACACGAAGCCTGACCCGGTTCCAATTTGGCGCTGCAGGCGGGGCACTGTTCTGCCCGTCCATAGCAGGAGTGTCTCCCTGTTCGGGAATGTCCGGCCCAAACCCCATTCCCTGGTTAGCACAGCAAGCGCGTCAACTGCGTTCTTGCCAATCTGAAAGTCTGAGTTTTCAATGAGATAGGTAACACACGGATCCCAATGGAGATGGATCGCCTATCGCTTCTCCGCGATCTTGCACTGTCTGCGGCTACCCAATTGGTTGAACGCGCATGCTTGTTCTGCGCAACTATCCCGCCACACCGGCTTCGCCACCAGTGCCACAGAACATGACCATCAGCGGGAGAGTGCAGCCTCGTCCTGCCCACCTTCCGTGGCTCTTGCAGAACGGCGATAGCATATGCAAGCAACTCTCCATGGGTTGATCGTGGATCCAGACCCGAAAGTCGCGCTTATGACCTTGGCCCGTCTGGTCGAACGATGCAAATGCAGACAAATACCAATAATCTGCTAGAATACCTTCATGGATATCGATAGAACCAGTCGGCGGTGGTATGGCACTCCTCTGTGACCCGGTGTTTGTGAAGTCGATCATTGGTATAACGAATATTCTTGGAGTATCCGTGCCATGATCGTCGAGGGAATGTGGAAACGAGGTGTCCCAGCCCCCGAATCTGGAAGACTGCCGCATGTATCAGGAAATACCCTAAGAGTGAGACTCCGTATTGAACCCTTTCCGAGTGATCGCTGCTCGGTGGAGTTTGGAGGCCGCGTTGCCACGCACTCCTTGCTATCGCTCCAGAAGTCATCCCGCATCAGACACCTAGCGGTTCCAGCTGGACTTGCCGGGAATACATGGGCTTCCCAACGCGCCATGAGGCGTACCGGAAGCGAAGCAGTTCGAAAGTTGGACTGAAAGGGAGAGAATGTCACCGGAATCTTCAGCTCCCGCCAACCCCTCCCGGGGACGGAACTGGACCGGCATTGCCCAGCTGGCCCTTCTCGCAATTGCAATCATAGTTGCACTGTACCTGGCCAGGGCGCCCGCCCGAGTGGAACGTGGCCCGTTATCGGCTTCCGGGGACGCGGTTCCAGTTGTCGAGGTTTTCTTGCCAAGCTCCTCGCAACACATGCACCATGTCGACCTGACAGGAACTGTCACGCTCGACAGAAAACTCGCAGTGGTTTCAGAAGTTGTTGGCCGCGTGATCTGGGTATCACCTGAGTTCGTCAATGGTGGCTCGGTCCAAGCAAACGAAGTCTTCGTAAAGGTTGACCCTACCGAGTACGAATTGGAGGTCCGGGCCGCGGAAATGGCTGTTGCGGAGGCGGAGGCAGAAGTTCAGATCGCCCGGAGAATTGCGGAACAACATGATGGCCTGTCAGTCGCAAGGGCGGAAGCCCGGCTTGGGCGAACCCAGGCCGATCTTGCGTTGGCCGAGCTACGACTCGCGCGCACCGAGATCAAGCTGCCCTATGCTGCCCGGGTAATTTCTGCGGAGCTCGAAGTCGGAGATCTGGTCGGTCCATCCGACGAAGTTGGAAGGCGGTCCGTCCTCGGTGTCGTTTATCGTCCGGAGGCATTGCAGGTAAGGGTACCGATCGCTGTGGAAGGCCTTATTGCGGTTGAACCTGCAATTGGCCGGATTGCGCAAGTCGACACAGAGTTCGGGACATACGATGCCGTGATTGCACGTACTTCGTCGGTCGTTGCACTCGAAACCCGACTCGCGAGAGCTTTCCTCAAGTTTTCGAGTGACATTCCGACGGAATCTCTACCCGTTCCAGGCACGTTTGCAGAGGTCCGAATTTTCGGACCGACATGGGACGATGTGTTCATCTTGCCTGAGGCAGCGACCCGCGAGCACGGAACTGTCTGGGTCGTCAAAGAGGGTACTTTGCAATCGCGAACTCCGGCAACCGTGGGGCATACTTCGGACGGCTGGATTGTCGAGGCATTCGATGCGGGCGACGGCGTGGTGGTGAGTACCTTGTCGGGCGCCAGCGAGGGCCTGAGTGTTTCGGCGAGTCCGACGCCAGTTTCGCAGTAGCCCGGTCTAGAACTTGATTTGCACGATGCTGGGAATTCATCGAGGCAGGGGGTAATCGTGAACCGCGGACCCATCGCATACTTCGTGCAAAACCCCATTGCTGCCAAATTGTTGATGATCGTTCTGATTCTGGGCGGCATCCTGGCGGGGTTCCAGCTTCCGATCCGTCCGCTACCGGAAATCGATCTGCGAACGATCGTTGTTACAGTCAATTCGCCCAATTCCTCGCCACGGGAAATCGAGGAAAACGTCAATCGTCGGGTCGAGGAAAGCCTGTTAGGCCTGGTTGGTGTGGCCCGTGTGATCAGCGTGGCATCGGACGGCGTGGGCCGAATAGAAGTTGAACTCGATGACTTTGCAGATGCCGAAGCTGTAATGACCGACGTAGGGAACGCGGTCAACGGCATCGAGAACTTCCCGCCGGCGACTGCGGAATCACCCGAGATCGAGCACGCGATACTGAACTACCAAGTGCAGACCCTCTCGGTTTCGTCGGAGTTCCTGTCTGAGAATGCTCTTCGCTCCGCCGCCGAGGACATCTACAACGAATTGCTGGCATTGCCAGGCGTGTCACGTGTTCGCCTGCGCGGCGTGCGCGACCGGGAAATCGCCATTGAGATGAACGAGGAGGAACTGCGCCGACACAACATGTCCTTCAGTGATGTGGCTCGAACCGTGCGGCGAGCGTCCATCAACCTGTCCTTCGGCGAATTGCAGACGGAAGCTGGCGATGTCGTGCTCCATGTTGTGACCAAAAAGGAGTACGGCAGTGACTTTGAAGACATTCCCCTGATCACCCGAAGAGACGGCACGATCGTGAAATTGGGCGACGTAGCACGGGTTCGCGACGCTTTTGTCGACGACAAGGTGCTGACCGAGATTGACGGCAAACCGGCTGTTCTCGTGCGTGTCGAAGTAGCTGAGCGCCAATCCTTCACAAGGACTGCTGACGCGATCGAAAGCTGGCTCGCCGATTACCAGCCGCCTCCGACGGTTGTCGTCTCGATCTGGGATGACCGCGCTGCACCCATCTCCGACCGGTTCTCCGAGATCCTGCAGAATGCCGTCATCGGTGTTGTTCTGGTGTTCATTTGCCTGGTCCTCGTTTTCGACCTTCGGGTTGCGGTTTGGGTGACTGTTGGCATTCCTCTCTCCTTCGTCGGTTCACTGATGCTGTTCGGTCTCGCCGACCTCACCCTGAACCTGGGAACAGTGCTGGCCTTCTTCGTTCTTGTCGGCATCGTTGTCGACGACGCCGTAGTGGTCGGCGAGAGTATTGCCACTGAGAGGAAACGAGGAAAACGGGGCTGGGAGGCCGCGATTTCCGGTGCCCAAGCCGTTGCGGGACCGATCACCATCGGCGCGTTAACAACTGTTCTGGCCTTTGTGCCCCTTCTGTTTGTAACAGTCGAAAACTACCAGATTGTGCAGGTTTTCTTCTTCGTCACACTCTTTGTGCTGCTCATTTCCCTTCTTGAAGCATTTTTCATACTGCCGGCGCACTTGTCGCACGAGCGACGCTGGAGCCTCGCACCGTTGCGGACCATCCAGGACACGGTGAATGCTCGGCTTGAGCGCTTCCGTGACGCAGTTGTCGTGCCGCTCGTTTCCTGGTCGGTTCGTCATGAATTCCTGACATTTGCCTTCGGCGCCCTGTTTGTCGCGTTCGCGATATGGCTCGTGCGGTCTGAGAACGTGCGCGTAATCGTCTTTGACAGTGCTGCAAGTGTCAGTGATACGGTTCATGTGGACCTGCGATTGCCTATTGGAACTTCCTTTGACGTCAGCGCGGCCGCGGCTGAGCGTTTCGCTGCGGCGGCACAATCGATCAACGAGCAACTGGCCGGAACATCGATCCAGTCAATCGGCGTCAGGGTTGGTGAGTTTAGCGATACCGCTGCATCCCGGACAGGCAAGACAGAACCAATCCGGAACAATCATGCCTCGGTGACCCTGAAACTGCATGATCGGCCTGTCCGAGAGGAATCTCCAGAAGCCATCGAGCGGGTCTGGCGCCAGAATGTCGGTTCGACTTCGGACCTGGAAGAGGTTTCCTTTCAGACGACCCGCTTCCGGTTCAAGCCTTCGGTAGCATATGCGTTGATTCATGACGACCCTGTGATCCTTCAGCAGGCAGCAAACGATCTGAAGTCGTTCATGCAGACCATGCCGGGCCTTTATGGGTTGTCCGACAGCCTTTCACCCGGCAAACGACACTTCGAAGTAGAACTGACAAAGACCGGCGAGGCCGCCGGTCTGACCCCGGCCATGGTCAGTAAACAGTTGCGTGCAAGCTTCCAGGGACTGGAGGTCCAGCGGATACAGCGCGGCCACGAGGAGATCAGGGTCGTGGTTCGCTACCCCGCAGAACGACGACAGAGTCTGCGGGACCTTGCCATGGAACAGATCAATCTGCCGGGAGGCAAGGAAATTCCACTTTCCTCGGCGGCACTCATCACGGAAGAATCGGAAGCGGCCCAGCGCACCCGAATTGACGGGCGGCGCGCAGCCCTTGTCCACGCCCGGGCAGACTTGATCGTCACGACGCCCATCCAGGCCAGGCGGACGATTGCGAACGACTTCCTTCCGGATCTTCAGGCCAGGTATCCCGGACTCGTCGTTTCCAGGGACGCCGGGGCATGGGATGAACGAACAATGCTGCGGACCCTGGGCGTGATGGTTCCGTTGGTCTTGATTCTCATGTACGGGCTAATGGCAGCTTTCCTGCGAAGCTACTGGAAACCCTTCGTCGCTGTGATCGGCATTCCGGTCGCCGCCGCCGTCGGGCGCCTCGGACATTGGGTGCTCGGCTGGCCCGTGACCTCCATTTCCATCTTCGGGATGGTCGCAGTCGCCGGAGTCATTGTGAATGATGCGCTGGTTCTGCTAGACAGGTACAACAAGATCAAGCAGGAGCGGGAAGCAATTCCTGCGATTGCGGCTGCATCCGCTGCCACTCGCGACCGCTTCCGTGCCGTTTTCCTTACCTCGCTGACCACCGTATTGGGGCTCTCTCCACTGCTCTACGAGCGGAGCGATGAACTGTTATTCCTTGTCCCGTTCGTCGTCAGTATGCTCGGCGGCCTCATTGCCGCTACCGCGTTTACGCTCCTTGCGCTACCGGCGTTGGTCATGATCGTCGAAGGGCGCAAGGAAGTTTGAGACTCGCCTGTTCGATGCCTAGCGGGGTCGCCCATTCTGTTGACAGCTGTACGAGGGCGAGACTCTGTGAAGCGAAGAGAACTGGAATCTCTGCAAGAGACCTGGTGTATCGCCCGTTGCACAAGGTGTTTGTCCGATACCTGAAGTCATGGGTTGCGGCAAGCGGAGCTCCGTATGAACCGCCCATACGCGGACTGCGCCGCGGTCGATGATCGTGACTTTCGAGTACAAACACTCTCCGTGCGGCAGACATATGGATGCGCGCAGTGACCATTGATCGGCTGAATCCGCAAATTCCCCTCGCCATCGTGGGATATGCCTACAGAATGCCCGGTGGTGTCCATACCGATAACGAATTCTGGCACATGATCAGCGAACGGGAAGTCGTTCGAGAACCGGTAAGAGACCGCTATGGGAGGGGCCATCGACCCATTGGTGAGTATTCTGGACCGGGACGTCTTGCAAGCCCGTATGAAGGGCTGATCCGGAACGACGACGAATTGTTATTTGATCGACTGTTCTTTGGAATGTCCCACAACGAGTTGACCAAGACTGATCCACAGGTGCGGATGCTGCTCAATTGTGCATGGGAAGCCATGGAACATGTCGGCTGGGACCTCCACGCACTGCGCAATAGTCCCACGGGTGTCTTCATCGGGGCACAAGTCCCGGCAGTAGCCAATTGGCGTCCACAGCACGGTGTCAGCGAGTATTCCGTTTCCGGAATCAGCCTCGCCATGCTGGCCAACCGGATTTCGTACCACTTCAACCTCATGGGATCGTCTTCGACCTACTGCACGGCCTGCTCCGCCGGACTAAGCGCCCTGCACGCGGCGATGAATGCACTGGCATGCGGTGACTGCGACCAAGCGCTGGTCGGGGCGGTGACGTATCTGGGCAGCGGCAGATTGAGCAGTAGCTTCAACCTGATGGGCGTCATCAGCCCAGACGGCATGTGCCACTCCTTCGATGCGCGAGCCAATGGTTACATGCGTTCCGAGGGATCGTTTGTTCTTGCCGTCAAGCCCCTTGCGTCGGCCGAGCGGGACGGCGACCCGATCCATGCCGTCATCGAGACAACAGCCGTCAATGCCGCGGGAACGGCCGACGGCACTGCCGGGTTGGCACCAGGGCGCTTTATCAGCGCTCCAACAGGTCATGCCCAGGTCGAACTCATGCGTCATGCATCTGCCCGGGCAGGACTCGCGCCAAACAACTTCGACTATATCGAGGCCCATGCAACCGGGACCGAAGTTGGTGATCGCATCGAGGGGAATGCGATTGCAGAGGCGTTCGGCGATGGCAGACGTGGAACCGCGCTTCGCGTTTCCAGCGTCAAGAGCAACGTAGGGCATATGGAGGCCGCAGCGTTCCATTGCGCGCTGCTCAAGGTCATCCTGATGATGCAGCGGCGTACATTTGCACCTACATCGAAGAGCTTCCGTATACCGAATCCCGAGATCGACTTCGAATCCTGCCCCATGCAGGTGCAGACGGCATGCGAGCCGTTTCCGGACCGTCCCGTGATTGTCGGCATAAACTCCTTCGGCTTCGGAGGAGCCAACGGACACTGCGTGGTGCGGGAATACCGCCCCTCCCAACCCCCAACCTGGTCGGTACCGTTGGCTCCGAAAGCCGGTTTCATGATCCCGCTGTCGGCTCGCACGCCCAAGGCCCTAGTCGAAAGCGCGGTGCGGTTGCGCCAGTTCCTCGACCGTGAGGCGGTAGATCTTTACGCAATTGCTGGCAATCTCAGCCGCCGTCGCACCCATTTTGCAGCACGGACAGCGTTTGCGGTAGGCAGTCTATCCCATCTGGCAGAAGAACTGGATGCCTTCGCAGAGACGGAGGAACCGGTATCGGTAGCAGAGGAGGGAGAGGAGCGACGGGTCGCAATGGTCTTTTCGGGACAGGGAACGCAGTGGGTCGGCTGCGGTCGCGATCTCTATGAGGCCAACCCCGTCTTTCGCCGTGTCATCGATACCATCGAGGAATATTGGGGAGAACACTCACAAACCTCGTTGCGTCAGGCTTGCTTTACGGCTTCTCAGGTCGCCCTCGACGAATGCGAATTGGCCCAGCCCGTCATCTTCATGATTCAATGCGCGCTCGTGGAACTCTTCAAGACCTGGGGTGTCTATCCGGACTGCGTGGTCGGACACAGCTCCGGCGAGGTCGCCGCGGCCTACGCCTCGGGCGCTCTCTCTCGCCGATGCAACGCGTCTGGTCTATCACCGCGCAACCCTACAGCAACAAACCGCCGGGTCCGGCCGCATGCTCGCGATCAGTACGGACCGGCAGGGCATTGCTGAACTGCTTGAGAGCCAGGACACTCACATTCGAAACAACGGAAGACAGCCGGTTCCAATCGAGATCGCCTGCGAAAACGCTCCTGTTAACACAGTCATCTGCGGACCTGAATCCGATCTGCAGCCAGTCGTGAGAGAACTGAGCCGGCGCAACATTCAGCATGTCTTGCTGCCGGGCAATATCGCATTTCATTCTCGGGCGATGGACGGAATCAGGGAAGAGGTGCTGACGGCGCTCTCGTTCCTTGATGATCGTGCCTTTGATGCCGACATTCCCTTCGTCTCCTCGGTGACGGGCCTTGAGACGGAGCTTCTGGACAGTGCCTATTGGTGGTCCAACATTCGCGAGCCGGTTCAATTTGCTGCAGCGATGGATACCGTGATTCGCGACCACCGGCCAGATATCATTTTGGAAATCGCGCCACACTCGGCATTGCAGCCGATCATCGCACAGTGTGTGGAAGGCGACGCGCCAACTCCAGTCGCCATTGCGTCTCTCATGCGTGAAACCGATGCGTGCCTCGGCTTTCACGAAGCACTGGGAGCCCTATTCAGGGCGGGCGCCGCGATAGACTTCAAGTCCCAGTATCCGCGTCCAACACCCATCGCCCATCTCTTGCCGGGGCATCCTCGCGACGAACAAAAGAGTGTCGACACTTCGCTGGACGACGAGTTCCTGCAGAAGCGAAGCGAGTACTCCCACGGCCCCCTTGTGGGGCACCGGGTCCCCTGCGAGCATCTGCTCTACGAAGGACGACTTTCCGAAGCCGCCTTTCCGTGGCTGGCCGAGCATCGTGTCCATCACGCGCCGATCATGCCTGCCGCCGGATATATCGAGCTGATTCTGGAAGCCCTGGAAGGAGTACCAGTCAGGATTGAGGCGCTCGAGTTCCTGCATCCCTGCCCCATTCCACGATCACCCGTGCGGCTACAGACAGCTCTGCAACCCGTCCCCCATACACCGGATGCATTCAGTTTCACGATTTCCACCCAGCCCTATGAAGTCGAAGCGAAGAGTGAACTGCATTGCCGCGGGATGGTGCGCCTGATTGGATCCGATCATCTGCCCGGCGTCCCCGGACACTTAACTGCGATCGACACCGCGTGCTACGACTCCTTGGCCTACGCGGCGGACGACGAGTTGTATGAACGCTTCGAGACGGTCCTCGGCGAAACCTTTCAATATGGGCCGCAATTCAGGAACATGCGGCGGCTGCGGCGCGATATGGCCACGGACTTTCTGCTGTTCGACGTTGAGGTCAACGACCAGCTGTGGAGGGACGGTCAGGAGGAAGGATACATCTCCTTTCCGGCCCTGCTTGACGGCGGGTTGCAGTCATTCCTCTACGACCTCATGCTCGGCGCTGATCTCTTTGCCATTCCGCGCCGGGCAGAGAACGTCACATTCCTCCGCGCCCCCACCGGGCCACAGTTGACCTGCCATGTGACATATCCCGACAATATTCGCTACGAGATCGACGACAAGGGTCAATACTCGGTCCCAACGGGTGAATGGGTATCCGGTAGCATCAGCTGCTACGACGCCGCAACGGGAGACCTTTTCCTCCACATCGAGAAATACATCTCGTTCATCTCCAATCCGCGCCGGGTCGAGCTTCCCCAAAGCAAGCATCGCATCATCTGGCAGCCCAAGTTTCTTCCCAATGGCAAGGCGGTGCTTGACGGGTTGCCTCAGGGAGAAATGGAACCATCCGCCCTGCTTTCTGTCCTTGCGCAGACCGAAGACGGAAGTGTCCGCGTTTGCCGCGCCCTCGAATTTGCGGGGGACAGACCCCCCGAGCAGACCGTACTTCACCGATTTGTAGACAACCTTTCGAGTATCTGCGCGCAGTGCGAATTCTGGCTTGTCGCAGACGATGATGCGCTCGTGCGAGCGCACTATGACGCCTTCCAAGGACACGACGCCTCCCTTCGCTTCGACTCCCTCGATCGCGCGGCTTGGCAAACCTCTGCACTTGACGACGGCCTGCTGCGCAGGAGCGCCGCCGAAGTCCTGTTCCTTCACTGGAATGGTAACCGGTTCACGTCGGAAGACTGGCGGTTCTTGCAGGAGGTGGCCATTCCGGGAGGCTTGGCGCTGGTGTCTCACGCCGAAGGAGAACACATAGAGCCGGGGATCGGCTGGACAAGGCTCCGCACCGGCGAATGCACGACACTGCTGCAAGCGCCTCTCCTGCAAACGGATGCGGAGCATGCAGCCCCGTTGCCGACACCACGCTGGGTGCTTGGTGAGCAACACAGCTGGGCGCCTGACTGGTTGTCCCTGCTTGACGATTCTTCGGTACATCTCCTCTCCTACGAGTCTCTTGCGCCGGATAAATCCCTCGATCTCGACGGGTGTCCACAGGCGGCAGACGTGCAGGCGATCGATATTTTCTTCGATTGGGATTCGCAGGACCCAACTGGTGAACGGGCGGTCTCGCGCCTTGTCGCATTCGTCCGCATGCTGGCACCCTGGCGGATTGACCATGCAACCTGCTGGTGCCGGCTGACCGTCGCAACACGCAAAGCGGCATTCGACGCAGAGGACCCGCGCGGGAGCGCCCTCTGGGGTGCGGTTCGCAGTATGGCACTCGAGATCGACGCAGAGGCCAAACTCGATTTCCGCCTCGTGGACCTCGCTGCCAACGATGACCTCTCGACATTGGGACACCTTGCGCGGCATGACTTGCGTGAGCGGGAACTCACCGTGCGCGACGGTCGCTTGTGGGCGCCTCGAATCTTGAGCAATCAGGAGACATTTGCTCCGGTCCCTGCTGGAGAAGATCCCCCCTATCGGCTGTTTCTCGAGAATGCGGGGCAAATCGGCGGCCTGCAGATGAAGACATACGTCCCCGCGCCCCTTTCCGCGCTCGGCGTGGAAATCGAGGTGTCCGCCGCCGCGCTGAATTTCCGCGATGTCATGGTCACACTGGGACTGCTGCCGGCGCTGGCCTACGAGCATTCCGCGATCGGCCGGGAAATCGGTATGGAGGCGAGCGGTGTGGTCCGTCGTGTCGGCAAGTCGGTGCAACAACTCGTGGCAGGCGACGAGGTGGTTGTCGGCGGCGGCGGATGTATCGCCAATCGCGTAGTGGTCGAACAGCACCGCGTCTTCGCAAAGCCGCCCAATCTGAGCATGAATGAGGCCGCTTCTTCCCTGTCCGTACTGACGACCGCGTACTACGCCCTGGTTCACCTCGCCCGATTGCGCAAGCGCCAGCGTGTCCTCATACACTCCGCAATGGGTGGCGTCGGGCAAGCTGCCATTGCACTTGCAAGAAACGCAGGGGCGGAAATCTATGCCACGGCGGGCAGCGAGAGCAAACGCAATCAACTGTTGAAGCTTGGGGCACGGGCGGCGTTCGATTCCCACAGCGATGGGTGGTACTCCAGTCTGATGACCGCGACAGAAGGCAAAGGGGTCGACGTAGTACTGAATTCCCTCGCCGGGCAGCACGTCTCGCTCTGCCTGGAGGCCTTGCGTGCGGGCGGCTGGCACTGCGAAATCGGCAAGGTCGACATCTATTCCGACAGTGCTCTCGGCCTGCGCGTCTTCCGCAAGAATCTCCGCTTCGCAGCCATTGACATGGATCGCCTGATGCTGGACGACCCGCTTCTCTCTCGGCGGCTATCCGAGGAATGTCTGGATCTGCTCCGTCGGGGCGTGGTGAAGCCTATCCCGGTAACGGCGTTCCGATATGGCGAATTTGCAAAGGCATTGCGCCTCATGACTTCAGGTGGTCACCAGGGAAAACTGGTGCTGACCGCGCCATCGGCTCCTGCCGAGCGAAACTTCCCCGTAGTCGACCGGCGGCCCTTCCTGGATCCGGAAGCAACCTATCTCGTAACCGGCGGTCTTGGCGGCTTCGGACAACGTCTCCTACCCTACCTGGTGACTGTCGGCGCGCGCCACCTTACGCTGATGGACCGCGATCCCGGGCGCCGCCGAAGCGAATACTGGCTACGCCAGTCTACGACCCTGGCCAGGATGGGACAGGGAACCGAAATCGATCTCGTTCAGGGCGATGTTTCGAAGGAGGCAGACGTGCGTCGGTGCGTCAGCAACGTGAAGAGGCCGCTCAAGGGAGTATTCCACCTCGCCGGTACATTGGACGATTGCCTGCTGGCAGATTTGACGACCGAATCCATTGCCCGGGTATTTGCACCCAAGGCGGAAGGGGCACTCAACCTACACCGTGCCACAGATGGTCTGGAACTTGATCACTTCGTCCTGGTGTCGTCCACATCATCGACATTCGGCAATCCGGGGCAGATCAATTACAGTGCCGCAAATGCCTTCATGGATGGACTTGCGACCTGTCGGCGACAGCAGGGTCTGCCGGCGCTTTCCTATAATCTGGCGGCCGTCGCCGACGCCGGCATGGCTGCAAGAAACCTCAGCGTGCTGAGACTCATGAGGGCCGCCGGCATGCCGCCGGTGAGCAGTTATTTTGCCGTCGCCAATCTCGATTATGCATTGCGCGAGATGGCCGATAGCGATCACCTGATCACCGCTCTCTTCAAACGGGTTCTCTGGAGCGTCGGTTCCACAGACTACTTGCGCTCGGGTGGACTGATGAGCAACCAGGACGCATTCGTGGTCGGCTCCGACGAGCAATTGACGGTTGATGGCGTCATGGCACAAATTGCCGCAAAGGTTGCCGAACTCTGCGGTCACGACGAGGGTGTCCAGGAGGAACCACTCTCCAGTTTTGGACTCAACTCCATCTCTGTGGCAGAACTCGGTGCCTTCATTCAGAGCGAGTTCAATTTCCAGGCCAGCACGCTGGAACTCATGACAACAGCGTCTTGCCAGTCTCTGGCGCATGCCATCGTCTTTGGTGAAAGGGACTCTGGCGAGGCGAACTCCGAGGGCGAGCACTCGGATCAGGAGGCTGCACCGCGCGCCGCAAGGCGAAAAATCCTGCGCCCTCCCTCGGCATTCGCCAGCTCACCGGAAGATCACTTTCCGCCAAGCCACGGCTCCGAACAGAACGTAGAGGATGCCCTGACCGTACGGCATTAGGGCCGTGCAACAAAAGAGCAATTCGCGTGACAGAAAATGAACAAGCGAACCGCCACTAACCGCACGGTACCAGTGCCTCCGCTCATCGGCAAATTACCCCCACCGTGCCGCCGGGATCTCGATACGCTGTGCCATTTCGTACAAGAACAAATCGCTCACGAAGTTCCTGGCGACGCAGTCCCTCCGGACCAGTTTCGAAATGTCCTGCTGACCGGAGCGACCGGCTTTGTGGGACGCTTCTTCCTACGGGAACTTCTCAGGCAGAACGACAACCTGACGGTGCAGTGCCTTGTCCGGGCTGAGAACACAGAACAGGGATTCGAACGAATTCGCCAAGCGATGGAGATTGCAGAGATCTGGGAGGATGGATTCGCGCAGCGACTGAGTGTACTGGTTGGAGACTTGACCCAGGAACGTCTTGGCCTCTCGAGTGGCGCATTCGACGATCTCTGCCAGGAGTTGGATGCGGTCTATCACGTGGCTGCCGATGTGGGTCTCGTCAGGTCCTACGACGATATCCGCGAGATAAACTCGCTCGCCTTGCGCTCCATCCTTGTGCTTTGTTCCCGCACTCGCTTCAAGCATCTGTTCTACGCCTCGACCATGGCGGTCTTTCCCCAGTACATGTGCGATTTTGCGAACGAATACCGCCGAAGCTACATCGACGACCAGATGCAGCCTGACCTCGACAAGATGAAGAAGGTCTTTCCACTCAGCGTCATGGGGTACTCCTGGAGCAAACTCGTGGGCGAGCGAGCGGTTCTGTCCGCGAAGGAGGCAGGCGTGCCGGTTGCCATCTTTCGCCTTCCGCAAATGGGACTCTCCAGCACGGGGTATGCCCAGCCCAACAATTTTCCATCGCGCGTGTTTGCTGCGGCGGCACAACACGAGCAAGTGCCGACAGGGTTTTCCATACAAAGGAACCCTGAGCCCGTCGATACCGTATGCAGAATCTGCGCCGCGATTTCCACCAACCCGGCGCGTCGGTTTACCATCTACCATTGTTGTGATCCGAACCCACACTATGACGATCTTGAAATTGCCGATTTCGGGTTCTTCTGGCGAGAAGTCTCTTACCATTCCTTCAGGCGATCATGCCAGGCAGCCGGCCAACAATCTCCCTTGCATGGTCAGTGGGTACTGATCGACCAATTTGCTCGATACTGGTTTGTGGAGAACGAACCTCACCGCACACAACCCGTCAGTGATCGCGCCATCCGGGAGGACTGCCCCCTGCCGATCCAGTGGCCCGCATTGCTGATCAAGCATGCGCGCTCCTACGAATGGATCCGTCGACATCGAGAGGAATGGCCATACCCGATCCCGCAGGGAAGCCTGGATTTTGACGGCCTCATTGCATTGGCTGAGAGGTACGCAGAGCGACTGGAGGTGCCCTTCGCCACGACGTACCCGGATTGGATGCAGGCTGGCCTCAAACGGCTTGTTGAGTCACTGAATTCGGCGGAAGCCGGGCTGAAAACATCCCGAATCGGCCATGTGAGCTATGGGCTGGCCCGCTCCCTTCGTAACAACGCGGCTCTCGCGCGCGAACGGCAGCAGCACCCCGAGATCGAGGTGGAGAAGATCGAGAAGCCCGTTTTCATCGTAGGCATCAACCGTACAGGCACAACCTTACTGCACCGCCTGCTGGCGCGCGACCCGAAATTCTGCGCCCTCCGGCGTTACGAGAGTACCGAACCGGTAATGAAATCCGGCGAATACGCTGTGGCCGGCACGACGGATGATCCTCGCCGATCCTACGCGGAAGAGTTGATCAAGGCGACACAGTTCGTCGAAACACTTTCCGGGATTCACCGTATCGATCTGGATGAACCGGAAGAGGACTTCTGGTTCCTATGGCTTGCCTTCGCAACATGGGTATTTGCTGTCGCGCACTACATCCCGGAATATGGCCGTTGGCTCGCTGCGACGGGATCCCACAACGCCTACGCGCACCATCGTCGGATCATGCAGCACCTTACCTGGCAGCGGCGTCAGCGAAAGACGCCTAGCGGTCGATCATGGCTACTGAAGATGCCCTTTCATCTCATGGAACTGGAAGCGCTGCTGGCGGCATATCCCGACGCCGTGTTCATTCAGACTCATCGAGATCCCGTGCAATTCATGGGATCCTGGAACAGCGTGGTAGAACGTGTTCGATCCTTCACAATTGAGCCTTGGCCTCGCCAAGAGTCCGGCGCCGAACAACTGGTGCTCATGAGCCGAATGCTCAACGGCGCAATGAAGTTCCGGGACTCCCACCCCGAGCTTGATCGCCGCTGGGTCGACGTGCGTTATGTCGATCTGATCGATGACCCGATGCGTGTGGTGAGAGATATCTATTCCCGACTGGATTGGCCACTCGAGGCGGTCGCGGTCGACGCCATGGAGGACTGGTTGGTGCGCCAGGCGGAGCAGCGCCAACAGGAACCACATCACGAATACAGACTGGAAGATTTCGGCCTCAGCGCCGAGACCATTGACGATGCCTTCGCATCGTATCGGGCATTCGTAGCAGCGCGAAACATCATGTAGGCTACAGCGCCAACAGTTCTATACGGTACCGCCGGTCGCACGGACGGACCCCAGCCGGAAAATCTACAGACACTGGCGAAATGCAGACACCCTCACAAGGGATGTTCCGTCCGGTTACTGCCCTGGAACAGCGCACATGGCACCCGCTTCACTGGTCACGGTGCTATCGAATGATGCCGTTCAAGTCTCCCGAACCGTAGATGCACGACACAGAGCAGTAGTACCCGCACCTCGAGACAATGACGAACTACGTGCACGGTCAAATTCGTGGCAGGACACGTCCGAGGACCCTGCTCCACATCTCAATAGAACGCTGGACCCGCAACCACGGCACCCGTCGCCGGGACTCCGTACACCGACGACCTTGATCTTGCGTCAACGTTGACCGGATTGCGTCATCCGGTCCGTTCTGTTGTCGGATCGATCATCTTTCCGATCGCGGTAACCTTCGTCGCGGGAAACCCGCTGATTTCCGCGTGCTTGTGAATGATCTCCTCGTCCTTCGCCAGGTACACGCAGAATGTCTTGTTCTTGGCGACAAAGCTCTCTACCCATTGTATGTCCGGTCCAAGCTGAGCCAGGACCTCGTTTGACTTCGCGGCGGCTTCGGCCAGTTGCTGACGTTCCAGGCTTCCGACCTCCGGAATATCCCGTTCGATAATGTACTTGTTGAGCGGCATCATGACCTCCTCTCCTTCGCCAGGTACACGCAGAATGTCTTGTTCTTGGC
>CAZPXZ010000025.1:36102-37584 GCA_964590405.1 uncultured Rhodobacterales bacterium
CTCCTTCTCGCAAGCAGACGCCCCGAGTTCCAGTTCGTTTCCATGCAGGGTACCGCACTTCGGAAACCAGGGGTTCTCCAACCTGCTGAACGTGGTTGGATCGACCATCGCAGTACAGCACACCGGGATCACTCGCCCACCCCGGTCCGCACGGCCCCGGGCTAGTTTCGGGTGCAGGAAATCGTCAACTCGCAACTCTTCCCGATCCTTGATGTACTGCGTTACGATCTCTACCAGTCGATCCTGTTGTCCAATACGATACTGCATTACAGGGGAAAGTGCGGTTCGCGCTCGTGCCGGACCTGCAGGGTTTGTTCCTTCGCTGGCGGAACCCTTCGTTGGGCAGGACCCCTGTTTCTGCACCGAGTGCGCCGTGTACGCAAGAATGGAATTCGAGATGGAAGCTATACTGATCCCGGCACTGAAGGCTTTCTTCAGAAAGCAAAAACGAAATTACGGGAGGTTGCAATGAAAATTTTTCTCGGCGTCGACATGGAGGGTTCTACCGGTCTCGAGCGCCTGGAAGAGATCTTCCGGGGACTGCCTGGATATGACACGTTTCGACAGGTCATGGCCGGTGATGCGAACGCCGTGATTCAGGGAGCCATCGAAGGAGGCGCAACCGAAATCGTCGTGAGCGACTCCCATGGCTACATGTGCAATATCCACCCCGATGACATTCACCCGGGAGTGCAACTGCGACGCGGCCAACTGCAGCGGACATGGTGTCAGGCGAAGGGGCTGGAAGGCGATTGCGATGCCGTGATCATGATCGGTTTCCACGCAAAATCGGGAACCGAGAACGGCATCCTCGCCCATACATGGATCACCGGATTTCGCGATGTCCGGGTGAATGGGGACTCGGTGCCGGAACCCTCTCTGAACACGTTGCTCGCCGGAGACATGGGCGTACCCGTCATCATGTTGAGTGGGGACGACGTGGTCGCCGACCAGGCGAGACCAATCCTGGGCGATATCGAGTATGTCCAGTTGAAAAAGTCGGTTGGATTCTTCGAGGGAGATCACCTGCCGATTGACCGTACCCGAAGACTCTTGCGCGAATCCGCCAAGAAGGCAGTGCAGTCGGCCAGGAATCGTCTGCCTGTCGTCCTGAAGGGGCCGGTAACGATCGAAGTTGACGTTTCGGCGGACGCGGTTCAGGACGCGGCTCTTGCGCAACGTCCCCATGACAACATCAGCTACATCGATGGCGGCTACAGTGGTCCGAGTGTCTTGAGTGACTTCGAGCACATCATGCGAAACAATCCGGACCTGAGTTCGCCGAGAGACGGCACTGTCGCGATTGAAACGGCAAGCTTCACGGAGGCATATAAGAAACTGCACAAGGTCTTGGGCGACATTTATGAGCGTGACATCGAGAACCTTGTCGATATCGTCGCGGATGTCGATGGCTATAGCCGCCCAGGACTGGAAAACGTCTTTGGCGACGACTATCCGTTGAACGAGATCGGAAATCGTCGC
>CAZPXZ010000026.1:0-35139 GCA_964590405.1 uncultured Rhodobacterales bacterium
CCCCTGCAGCACGCGATCCCGCAACACGGTACGGTCGGGAGACTGTTGGTCTCGTGGTGAAGTTGGTCCAAAGGTCCGCCGCGAGATTCCGTCAGAAGACGCAGCGCAACCAGATCGGCGCGGTCGCCGGCCAGCGATTCCGGACAACCCGGGCCCTCATCCATTCAATGTCGCAATTCCCATCAGTTCAATGTGCTCGGACAACTAGATCCGGGCTTCTCGGGCTCCAGGCGAATTGCGGACTCGCGACAGCCGTTCCGGCGCGTGGCGAATCCGGTATTGCTGCTCGTATCGGTCGACACTCTGCAGGTCGAAATGCGCACGCACCGCGGCCACCAGGACCTCCCGGCAGGCGCCCTCCAGAGCGGCGATGATCTGCCCGTGCTGTTCGATCACGCGTTCCATTCGATCTGCGTCAACGAACTTCATCGCCGTGATGGGATGCGTACGCGTCGCATATTCTACGATGGCGGCAACCAGAGTGGCATTGGGACAGGCGGAGTACTGGACGCGGTGGAACGCAGTGTTCTCGTGAAGGACCGAGCGGAAATCCCCGGATCTGATCGCGTCCGTGTGCCGTCGCTGGATTCGCCGCAACTCCTGCGTGATCGTCCCTGGAGCCGGCAATTGCGTGTTCGACGAGGCATGCAGTTCCAGGAGCGCGCGAATTTCGTAGATCTCTCTGACGTCCCGCGGACTGGGCTCGCGGACATAGACACCGCGATTGGGAATTCGCTCGACGAAACCGATATCTTCAAGCTGAATGAATGCTTCCCGAAGCGTATGCCGCTTGGCCGAATAGATCTTTGCGATCCTCTCCTCGCCCAGCTTCTGACCGAACGGATGCACGCCGACAGCAATGTCCTCGTACAGTGCCGTTACCAATTTCGATACAGCGATAGGCAAGACTCGATCCCGCAGCCCCTTCCGAGCGATCAGAGTACGTTGTAGCGAATTCCGCCGCAAACGGCGCGAGAACGTTACACGCGAGAACCCGCGCGAAACCAGGTTTCTTGCGATGGGAACCCGTTACGTGTCGCTCCGATCTGTACGGCCAAGACATCCAGTCCGGAATTCGCCGCAGAATTCCGTGTTCGATTCCCGTACTCCGAAGGTCCGCTTAGCTGCCCGCAGAGAAGCCGAGCGACTGCAATTGGTGACACCTGAATGACATCCCACTTCCCTGGTCGCACAGTTCAGGAGTGCACAGGTCGGCTGAAGAAACATGAATATTGTCTCAAGTTGTGACTATTTTCATGGTAAATTGAAATCAATCCAAAGTGGAAGATATTGTGAAATGCTTCAACGCCCGGACGCGCTGGTCGCAATCGAAGAGGCCCTGCGCCGCAGTCCGGTCGTCCTGCTCACTGGGCCGCGCCAATGCGGCAAGACGACGCTGGCCCGGAGATTTCTCACGCCGGAATCGGTGAATTATTTCGACCTCGAATCACCACCCAGTCTTGCGCGTCTCGAGGAACCCATGACGGCACTGGCTCCCTTGCGTGGCCTTGTCGTGATTGATGAAGTCCAGTTGAGGCCCGACCTCTTCCCGTTGATTAGGGTGCTCGTTGATCGGCCTAACCCGCCTGCGAAGTTCCTCATTCTGGGTAGTGCTACCGGAAACCTCCTGCGCCAGACATCGGAAAGCCTGGCCGGCCGCATCAAGAGAGTGTTCCTCGGCGGATTCACTCTTCGGGAAACCACTGGAAGCAGCCCGGATGCCGAGACCATCCTGTGGCGTCGCGGTGGGCTTCCGCGTTCCTATCTCGCCGCGACGGAGGAGGACAGTGTCATTTGGCGACAGGAGTACATTCGAACGTTGCTTGAGCGAGACTTCCCTCAATGGGGCGTGCGCGCACCTGCCACGGCCATGGCTCGCTTCTGGGCAATTCTCGGGCACTATCACGGGCAGACATGGAACGCTGCCGAACCGGCGCAGGCCATGGGATGAAGGTCCGCCGTGGTTCGAAGTTACCTTGATGTCCTCACTGATGCGCTGATGGTGCGCCAATTGCGGCCCTGGCTCGCCAACCTGAAGAAGCGCCAGGTGAAGTCTCCCAAGGTATACATCCGTGACACCGGTTTGCTTCACCGGATACTCGGGATCGACACAGAGAAGGACCTGCTGTGCCACCCAAGGATTGGCGCGTCCTGGGAAGGATTTGCCATCGAGCAGGTCCTGGCGGCCGAACCGCATGACGACGCATACTTCTGGAGGACGCATCAAGGCGCGGAGATAGACCTGATCCTGTCTCGAGGCGGAGCACTCTATGGCGTCGAGTGCAAGCGGGCTGACGCACCAGGAACAACGCGTTCCATCAGGATTGCCCTGGGTGACCTGGATCTCGCCAGGATAGCCATCCTGTATCCCGGCGCCACACGCTATCAGTTATCGGAACGGGTGGAGGTTGTACCGTTGTCCGCTCTCGGCCGCGGTGAGGTGCTCTTCCCATAGGACAGCAACAGATCGGGATAGGCCTTGAAGGCATCCCGAAAGCCGCGTAATCGGCAAGTCACATGACATTCGGACACCGAGATCACCGGAACAGGATGACCGCGGCATTGCGTCCCTTCAGCATGCAAACGAGGCGACGGGAGAGCCAAGAATGTCACGATCCGGCTGCAGTCCCAGCCCAGCGGCAAGAGGCGCCTCGACGCCCCCGTTCTTGAGCGGGGCTTCGAAGGCCGCGGTCGACTGCGCCACCATTGCCCGCGTGTCCAGCGCACAGCGCAGCATGTGGCGCGGCGTCGACTGGGCGGCGTGAAGGATCGCAGCGAAGGAGAACTCCGACCCCACAGTATCCTGAATACTCACGACCATGCCCGCGGCCCGGCAGATCTCCCGCTGGCGACGCAATCGGGTCAGTCCTCCCTGCTTCGACACCTTCAGTCCGACACCGTCGCACGCATCCATGCGAATGGCATGGATGAGATCCGCTTCGTCCTCGATCAATTCATCCAGCAACAGGGGAACGGCAAGGCGCTGCCGAAGCGAAAGCGTCTCCGCCCAGTTGGAACATGGTGCCTCAAGCACGAAGTCCAGTCCCCTTGGCAACAGTGCCATCATCCGCAACGCATGCTCCACCGTGAGGCCGCCATTGGCGTCGACCAGGAACCACTCTCCCGGTGACCGGTCGGAGAGGCATGCACGAATACGCTCGGCGTCCAGCGACGGGCCGCCTTCTTCCTCACTCGCCCCGATCTTGATGGAATGACCCCGAAAGCCCTGCTTGCGATGCCGGGCGACATTGCACCGCATTGCGTCAGGCTTACCTGCACCGATGGAGGATATGACCGGCACCGGACCGGAGATCCGGCCTCCCAGCAGATCGCAGACCGGCATCCCGGCCGCCTTGCCCAGAATGTCCCAGCACGCCACGTCTATCGGGGTCTTGGCAGAATTGTGCCCGACAAGAGATGCATCCATGGCATCGTTGACACGGTCCAGGTGGCGCGGGTCGAGGCCGAGGACATTTGGGGCAATTTCCGCGATGGCAGCCCGAACGCCCGCCGGGTGCGCAGCGATATAATCCGTGCCGAACGGGGTCGATTCTCCCCATCCCTCCAGCCCGTTATCCGTCGACAGCCGCACGATCGTGGCATCGAAGACTTCATAACTCCGACCGGCAGACAGTCGGTAGACGCCGTCCGCATAGGGAAGGTCGATCTGATAGACCTCGATTCCCGTGATCCTCATGGCATATCCTCTCCAGACCACCGCCAACCCAACGTGGCGGGACCCACTTTCCGACCATCTGCCAACCGCAGTTGTACTTCAGCATTCTGCATCTGTACGGCTTGACCGTACTCTGAATCTGAAACGCGCCGTCGCAAGCACATTTGGTACTGACCGAACCCGTAACCGTCGACTTCCTTGGACTTAAATCGAATTTCGGGAGCGCTGGAGTGTCCACGAGGGACGCCAACTGCGGGAGAACGTAGGCTGAGACTCCTCGTCAATGGAGATGTGAATCCGTGTGTCGGCTGCTACCGGATCCGAAAGAGGGCACCCCAGGCTGTAACGGTTGATGAGTATTCGAACACCGCCGGTGCAAGTACCAGGTTGGGGAGCGCGAAGATCACCGGATCCCCGCAGGTATGTCATCCACCACATCTGACCGGCGAAGAGATGGTCGAAACCAAGCCGTCGCATACCCACGCCAGGAACGAAACTGCCGTTGCCATACACAACTTGTCTGGATAACATACATTTGCGTCAAAATATGACGCACTTGCCTGCTAGATGGAACGATTCACATGCTTTTGCGCTTCGGTGTCGCCAACCACCGCTCCATCCGCGACTACCGGGAACTGCTGCTGACGGCCTCCAAGCACGTCAAGAAGCCGAGATTGACATTCCCAGTTCCCACATCCAGAGAGCATGTTGTTCCCGCTGTCGCGATCTACGGCCCCAATGCATCCGGAAAGTCCAACCTGATTGACGCACTAGACGAACTGCGGCGACACATCCGGTCCTCCCACACGGGCCTTGAGTCCGGACAATCGATACCCCGGCAGCCGTTTCGCCTGAATGTGAACCGTGACCTGCCAACCAGATTCGACTGCACCGTTGCCTGCAAAGAAACCGATCAGGATGAATCGGCACCCGTTTTCGAATACGGCTTCGAGTTCACTGACGAAATGTATCAGAGGGAGTGGCTGTACCGCACGGTGCGACGGGAAAGGCAAAGTACTCAGGTCGTCTTCGAACGGCGAACGGAAGAAAACCAGGCCGTCGTGGACTTCGGCAGCCATCTCCGGGGCGAGCACAGGACGATCGCGCGTCTGACACGGCCGAACAGTCTATTCCTCTCCGCCGCAGCGCAGAACAACCATGGCCAGCTCAGGATGCTCTATCGGTACTTCGCCTCCCGGTGGAGAGTTATCCTTGGAGACCCCCTCTTGGAAGAGCATCGTGTCGCCGAACTGCTCAATCAACATGCGAAACGAGATTCGCTCCTGCACCTGATTCGGCAGGCGGACCTGGGAATTGTCGATTTCGACATTCAATCAGCACCACCCGACGAGAATGCCCTTGAGTTGGCTCGAGAGATCATCGAACTTGGACCAAGAAAGCACGGCGACTCAGAATCTGGCGTCAGTGTCAAGGAACAGACGCTTGAGGCAATGCGACAGCAGAAGCGAATCAGGTTACTGCACGCGTTCGGGAGTGAGGGAGCCCAGGGTTTCGAGTACAACGCGGAGAGCAAAGGGACGCGAACACTGATTTCCCTCTTGATTCCTGCCATGAAGTCTCTGGCGGAAGGAGGTGCGCTGGTTGTAGACGAACTGGACACGAGCCTGCATCCCAACTTGGCACGAGCTCTCGTCGGGCTGTTCACCCATCAGAGATCGAATCCGCGGGGCGCACAGATCCTTTTCTCGACGCATGACGTAACCCTGCTCGGCAGCGGATTGCTTCACAAGGATCAAATCTGGATGTCGGAAAAAGACGGGGCCGGCGCATCCTCCTTTCAGCCACTGACCGACTACAAGCTGCGATCTCGAGACGATGTCGAGAAGGCCTATCGGCAGGGAAGGTTTGGCGGCGTTCCGGAAAACGACGAGTTCTTCGTCGACTTGGCACCGGAATGGGCCGTAGACGACAATTGAGACCGGCCCGAACGCGTTCCGTTTCGCGACGAAGGGGCAACAAGACACCGACCGCTCGCATCGTGGTGGTAATGGAGGGCAGTGTAACGGAGCCCCAGTACATCGATGTGTTCAGGCAGTGTTTCGGTCATCGAAACGCAAGACTGCAAATGGTTCGTGGCGCGAGAGATCCGAATTCGGTCGTCAAGAGGGCGGTTGAAGAACTTGACAAGCTCACCAACGATGCACTTGCAGGAAAGGACACCGTGCGGGCGATGTTCGATCGGGATACGCATCCGGAGTTCCATGAAGCGCAAAAGCGGGCAAGCAGCCTCGGCATTCGACTCGCCGTTTCGAATCCGTGCTTCGAATTATGGGGAATTCTCCCTTTTCGGGACCAGAACGCGCATCTCGTTCAACGTGAATGTCAGCGGATGCTTGAAGAGTTGTGTTCGCACTACAACCGGAGGAGCAACAAGGTGTTTGCGAGCGAAGAATTGGTCCGGACGGGCTCTGCCATCGCTGCGACACGAGCACGCCAGTTGCTAGAGCTCCAGAACCGCAATGGCACGCCCGGCGGATGTCCCTCCACTACGGTGCACGAGTTGCTGGAGTGGTAATTGCGGATGGATCCCGCACGGCCAAGACCGGATGATTGACGCATGACAGCATTCGCATTCAATGGTCCAACACGGACGCAGCCATTCGCCCGTGTTGGTTTTGCAGGTGCCCCAATCACGGTGCAGAACCGTCCAAACCACGTCGAAGCGCCTCCATGACCTCTCCTGCCCTCTCGTTCCATGCGGCCTGCTTCGAGCTCCAGAGGCAGGCTTCGGACTCCAGGATGACACCGCCCTCGGGAATGTGGAGGTGGTTGGCACGGAGCGTTCCACCCGTCGCAACAATATCCACGATCGCTTCCGCAAGACCGGCCAGGGGTGCCGCTTCCGTCGGGCCGCGGCTCGGAACCAGTTCGAACGGTGCGCTGCACCGATCCGTCAGGAATCGTCCCGCGAGTCGCCGGAAACCGGTCGCGATCCGGAGGCGCCGCCCGTGGGAGCGAAGAAACGCGAACGCCACGTCATCCAGGTCGGCCAGGGTTTCCACGTCGATCCAGCACTGGGGAACCGCGACGGTGATCCGGGCCCCTCCAAAACCCAACCGTATGGGAGGCTGAAGGACTGCCTCCGGCTCTGCCAATTGCTCGCTGACGAGGTCAATGCCCGTGATTCCGGCATGCGCCTCTCCCCGGGCCAGGAGGCCCGGTACCTGCGCTGCCTCCGCGAGGAGCAGTTGAACGTCTTCCAACCCCGTGAGCCCGAACGCATAGCTGCGGTCCGAGCCGACGGAGCGAACCGGCATGCCGGCCGCCTCGAACCGGGCATCCGCCTGGGGCCGCAGCCGGCCCTTGGAGGGATAGGCGAGGATCAGCCCGGACATTTACACCCGGCCTCCCGAAGCTCCCAGCAAGCGCTCGATCCATACGGCAGCCCCGACCGCACACAGGTCCAGACCCGACTCCTTGGCCAAACGATCATAGCGGCCTCCTCCCGCCACGGGCCGGCCACCAACCCGAACCTCGAAGACAAGCCCGTCGTAGTAGCCGAGACCGCTTCCGAGGCCGGGATCAAGGGTCAACGTTCCGGTCTCCACCCCGTCCGTCGCAAGATGCGCAGCGCGAATCTCGAGGCGACGGATGGCCGCGTCCAGGGCGGGCGACTCCGGAGCGGCCTCCTTCAGGCGGTCCAGGGTCGGAGAGAACGCACCGCGAAGGGAGAGCAAGTACTCCACCCGAGCCGCACTCTCCTCGGTCAGGGGTGCCTCCTCCCGTTCGGCCGCGAGTTCCGCGAGCCGCGTTGCAACTTCCGCGGGACGACGTCTGCCGATGAACGGGATGCCGCGCGCCTCGAGTGTGCTTTCCAGCACACTCTTCCCCTGCTCGGCATCGGCGAAGGAATCCAGGTCCACCCTGCGATCCGGCTGCTTCCCGGCACGGACAAAGCGCGCCAGCAGCGCCTGCAATCGCTGCGGTTGGCCGATGCGTCGCATCAGTCGCTGCCGTCGGCGCGCCGAGACCTTCAGGGTATCGAGAATGGCCGGGCCTATCCCCGCATCACCCAGCGTCAGTGTGAGCGGCCCCGCAACATCACGCAGCGCCCCAAGAGTCCGGCCCAACACCTCGGAATCCGCATCGAGAGTTGCCTCCTCCTCGAAAATCTCCAGTCCTGCCTGCTGTTCCTCCACCGGCACCTGCCCGTCCTCGAGTTCCGGCAGGCGGAACACAGGTCCTGCGTACAGGAATCGCCCGGCGCCGCCGCCGCGCTCGCGATGCATCCGGCAGATCGGCACGGTGTAATCGGGGAGCAGGAACAATTCGCCGCCATGCGCATCGGAGACCACGCAGGCACGGCCACGCAATTCCTCACCGTATCGCGCAAGAAGTTCTCCGGCAGGCTGCAGGAGCGCAGGCTGCAGCCGTTCCATGCCGTCACCGCCGAGCGCCGCAAGAACCGTCTGGCGGACGCGGTCGAGTTCCTGAAGTTCCGCCTGGCCGCGATCCGCCATCAGTCGGCGCCGGACGGATCCGGCATATCCCGATCGAGCATGCGGCGAACAGACGCAACCAGGTCGCCACGCGGCACGGTTTCCTGGGCAGGATGCTCCGTCCATTCGGCGCGCGAATCGATCCCCTCCGCCAGCAGCTTGCCGAGACGAAGGTCCTTGATCTGGATGATCCCGGCGGCTCTCTCGTTGTCTCCCTCGATCACGGCGACCGGGCTTCCCCTGCGATCCGCATACCGCATCTGCCGGCGCATTCCCCCGGTTGTCGGGAATGCCTCCGCGGCAATTCCCGCTGATCGCAGTTCCCCGGCCGCGCGCTGCGCGGCACCGGCACTGCCCATGACCAGCACCACCACCGGACCGGGCTCTACGGATCCACCTGCGCAACGCGCATCCAGAGCCGCGATCAGCCGGTCGATCCCGAGAGAGACACCCGTCGCAGGGACCGCATCCCCGCCGAAACGACGGACCAGCCCATCGTAGCGTCCGCCTCCTGCGACCGACCCGAACTGTCGGCGTCGCCCCTTCTCGTCCTGGATCTCGAATGTGAGGATCGCCTCGAAGACCGGCCCCGTGTAATAGGCCAGCCCGCGCACGATGGTCGGATCGACACTGGCAGGCGAGGCGCCACAGGGAAACGCATCCAGCAGGTCCAGGATCTGTTCCAGTTCCGAGATTCCCCGACGGCCCCGTTCCGAGGCGCCGACAACATCGGCGAGATTCCGGAGCGTATCGGCTGAACTGCCGCCTCCGCTCTGCACATAGGCCATAACCCGAGCAATCTGCTCGGGAGCCAGTTGCGCTCCCGGAGCGAAGTCCCCGGATTCGTCGCGTCGACCCTCTCCGAGCAATGCCTCCACACCCTCCGGTCCGAGCCTGTCCAACTTGTCGACCGCCCGAAACGCCGCCAGTCGCTTCACGGCAACCTGATCGTCCGCACCGTCCTGCGGCATCCCTTCGGATACACCAAGACCGGCCGCCTCGAGAACGCCGTCCAGGAGCAGTCGATTACCTATCCGGATCTGGTATTCGTTCCGCCCGATGCCGAGCCCCTCCAGCACCGCCGCCAGCGCGGCACACATCTCGGCATCCGCGACCCCGGTAGCAGCGCCAACCGTATCCGCATCGCATTGCCAGAACTCGCGGTAGCGGCCCGGTCCCGGCTTCTCGTCCCGCCAGACCGGACCGATGGCGTAGCGCCGAAATGGCAGCGCAAGTGTCTTGCGGCGTTCGGCCACGTAGCGAGCCAGTGGTGCGGTCATGTCGTAGCGAAGAGCAAGTGCGTCCCCATCGCCGTCCCTGAGACCAAAGACACCGGCGGTGGGACGATCGGCGTCGGGCAGAAAGGCCCCGATCGCGTCGGCTCGTTCGAGTGCCGGAGTCTCGAGCGCCTGGAAACCGTGCAGGCGATAAACGTCCTCCACCTTCCGCACGGCCTCGCGACGGCGGGAAATCGCCCCGCCTTCTAGGTCGCGTAAGCCCCGTGGAAGCGCGGCAACCGGTCCGTCTGCTGCGACTGTTGACGACATTACGGCAACGCCTTTGGAAATCGTGGAGATTGGCCTGGAGAACCGGTCAGATCAGTTCGGTCTTGATGCCACGGCTGGCACGGGCGATGTCAATCCGACCAGGATAGGCTGCCTTCAGCTTCGCCACCACGCGCCCCATATCGCGGATGCCCTTGGCTCCGGTCGACTCGATGGCGGCCCGAATTGCTTCAGACACTTCTTCCTCGGTAAGTGGAGTCGGAAGGAACTCTCGAATGATGCGGATTTCCTCGCGCTCCCGCTCCGCGAGTTCGGCCCGGTTGCCCTTCTCGAAGGCATCCGCAGAATCCTCTCGTTGCTTGATCATCCGCTGCAGAATGGCCGCAATACCGGCATCGTCAAGTTCATCGGCCCCATCCTCGCCACGAAGCTGAATCTGGCGGTCCTTCACGGCAGTCAGGATCAGCCGCAAGGCACCGCGACGCACGACATCCTTGTTGCGCACGGCCTCTTTCAGGGCTGAGTTGATCTGATCTAGCAGCATGATGCGCATCCGATTGCCGGAAGAAATTTGCGCGAGGTTGCTCTCGGAGTATATCAGTCCCGGCAGCCGAAGTCGCGTCCTGCCTGAAGAGGGACCCATGCAAACTGCGAATGCGTGCCTGGCACTGGCGGATGGAACCATATTCCGTGGCCGTGGTTTCGGTGCCGAAGGGATGGCGGTCGGCGAACTCTGCTTCAATACCGCGATGACCGGCTACCAGGAGATCATGACGGATCCCTCCTACGCCGGACAAATCGTCCTCTTCACCTTTCCCCATATCGGCAATGTCGGTGTCAACGCACAGGACGACGAAGCCGGCATGCCTGCCGCGGCAGGGATGGTTGTGCGGGAACTGCCGACAGCCCCATCCAACTGGCGGAGCACAGGCAACCTGGCCGACTGGCTCAACGAGCGCGGCCGAATCGGTATCGCCGGCATCGACACCCGCCGACTGACCCGACTGATACGGTCGAAAGGCATGCCCCACGCAGCCATCTGTCACCATCCGCGAAGCGACATTGTCCCGGATGACGTTGTTCGCGCAGCACGAGCGTTCCGCGGCATCCAGGATACCGATCTCGCGAAGGAAGTGACCCGAAGAAAGTCGGGGACCTGGGGCGACGAGGCACGATGGGCCTGGCGGCAAGGCTTCCAGCACCAGGCAGGCAAGAGGCGAGTTGTAGTGCTCGACTACGGCGCCAAGCGCAACATCCTGCGCTCCCTCGCCGCTGCCGGCTGCATGGGTGAAGTGCTTCCGGCCACGGCCACGGCAGAACAGGTTCTGTCCACGAATCCCGACGGCGTGTTCCTTTCGAACGGTCCGGGCGACCCCGCTGCCACCGGGGCATACGCGGTTCCGATGATCCGCGAGGTTCTGGCCAGGGGGATTCCGATCTTCGGCATCTGCCTGGGCCACCAGATGCTGGGCATCGCACTCGGTGCCCGCACCATCAAGATGCCGCACGGCCATCATGGAGCCAATCACCCGGTACAGGAACTGAGCACGGGCCGTGTCTCGGTCGTGTCCATGAACCACGGATTTGCACTGGACCGGGCAACGCTACCGAACGATGTCGAGGAAACCCATCTCTCGCTGTTCGACAATTCGAACTGCGGAATCCGGGCGAAGAACCGGCCGGTATTCTCCGTACAGTTTCATCCAGAGGCGAGCCCGGGTCCGCAGGACAGCTTTGGATTGTTCGACCGCTTCGCCCAGATGATCGACCAGGCAAAGGCAGCGGCGTGACCGACGACGATACTACCAACCCGCCGGCGGCCCTCGCGGTGGACCGGGATTCGGGTGTCGGTGTGGTCACGCTGCGCCGTCCGAATCGGCGCAATGCTCTCTCGAACGAAATGCTGACGCGGCTGGAATCGCTGTTTCGCCGGATTCACGACGATGCCGATGTCCGCGCCGTCGTGCTCGCCGCGGACGGCCCTGTCTTTTCGGCCGGGCGAGACCTGCGCGAGTCCAGTCCCTTCGAGGAGGACGCCCCCCTCCCGGAAGCACGCCGCCTCGCCCGCAGGGGAGCGCGTGCCATGAATCAGATCCGCAATGCGCCCCAGTTGACCGTGGCGGCCGTGCAGGGGCCGGCGATCGGTGGCGGAGCCGTACTGGCCCTCGCCTGCGACTTCCGGGTGCTGGCGAAAGACGCGTTCCTTCATACGCCCGAGGTCGAACTCGGACTGCCGCTCGGGTGGGACACGCTCCCGCAGTTGGTTGCACTCGCGGGTCCGGCCCGGGCGAAGTGGCTGGCCGCCGCGTGTCGCAGGATCGAGGCTCGGCAAGCGCTGGAATGGGGCCTCTGCGAGTGCCTCGCCGAAGATCCCCGCGCCATGGCCTTGGACCTCGCGCACAGCCTCGCGCAAAAGCCGCGCGTTGCACAGGCGATGGTGAAGGAAGCCGTAAATCGCATTGCCCAGCCCCGGCGCTATCCGGAGGCAGAGGCAGACCAACTCCTGCTCGCTCGCGACGACCCCGAGGGACGCGAACTGCGTCAGCGCCAAATCGAGGCACTCCGGAAAACCCGATCGACAGGTTCCGCTGCGTCAAGCGACGAGACGGAACCATAATGGCGGGATCATTCGCCCGGATCGCGGCCCTTTTCGCCCTTTCCGCTGCCGGGGGCATTGCCGCCTACCATGTCGGTCTGCCGGTTCCCTTCATGTTCGGCGCCGCGCTGGTGTCAGTTTTCCTCGGGGTTGCCGGGTTTGCGCCAAAGCGGGTTCCGTCCGGCATCTCTTTCGGTGCAAGATTGGTGATCGGCGTGCTGATCGGGGCCTCGCTCGACCTGAATCTGCTCGATCGACTGCCGGAAATCTCCCTGGCCGCGGTTCTCGTACCAGTGCAGGTCGCGCTGGTTCTGCTCGTCGGCAGCACACTCTTGCGTCACGTCTCGAAGGTGACACCCAGCGAACGACTTCTCGGATCACTACCAGGCGGATTCGCAACCATCGTTCTGAGCGTTGAAGAGCTTGGACATGATGTCCGCCGCATTACGATGTACCACGCAATCCGTGTGCTCACGGTGATTACCGTGATCCCTCTCGCGCTGGCCTGGGGACTTTCCCTGGAGGTTGCCGGTGTCCCCGACAACCGGACGGGCCTGCTTGATCTCGGTGTCGGAGATGTGGCCACGTTTCTTGGCCTCGCTGGGATAAGCGGATTGCTTGCCCGGCGAATTCCGTTGCCCGGCAGTTCGATCCTGGTGCCCCTGGCCCTTGCGGTGGCGATGGAACTCCTGATGGGCCTGCCCGAGGTCCCGCGCGAGGCTACGCCCGCGGCACAGATTGTCCTGGGTGCGCTGGTGGGCTTCCGCTTCGCCGGCGGAGGTTTCAAGGCACTGCGGAACGCGCTCTGGACCGGCATTCTACTGACGGCTGTGGTGCTTGCCGCTTCGCTCGCGCCGGTATCGATCCTGTATTTTGCAACAGACTTGCCCCTCGCCATCGGCGTTCTCGCGTTCGCACCAGGCGGCTTGCCGGAGATCAGCGTGCTGGCTCTCTCACTTGACCTCGACCCCGCGCTGGTGGTCGCGATCCATGTCTGGCGCATGGCGGTCGTGCTCGCAACACTGCCTTTCCTTCTCAAGTGGATGGAGCGGGAGGATGCCGCAGCCCGCGCGCAAGCCGGCAGGCCCGAGCAATGAAGCCTGGTAAGGCGGTCGGAACCCGAAACGGGATCCTGGCACAGCAGCAGCCCGGGCCCGCCGGAGCATGCACGTGAACCGCGGTACGAGACCGGAAGCCGGACCACTGGCGGGGCTCCGAATACTCGACCTGAGCAGTGTTGTGCTTGGTCCGTTCGCCACCATGGCGCTCGGTGACCTGGGTGCCGAGATTATCAAGATCGAGCGGCCGGAAGGTGACAGTTCCCGGTGGGTGAATCCCGGCCGCAATCCGGGCATGTCTGGAACCTCGATGAATCTCAACCGCAACAAACGCAGCATCGCGCTGGACCTTCGAAAGGACGAGGGGCGGGACGCAGTCCTGCGACTGGCCGCCGACGCAGATGCGATCTTCCACAACATGCGGCCGAAGGCCATGGGCCAGCTCGGTCTCGGTTACGACGCAGTGCGCACAGTGCAACCCGGGATCGTCTATTGCGTCTGCACCGGCTACGACTCCCGCGGCCCCCTTGGCGGGTTGCCCGCCTATGATGACCTGATACAGGGTGCGTCCGGCGTGGCCGATCTCGTCAGGAAGAAGGATGGTGAGCCCGGATATCTCCCGATGGTGCTCTGTGACAAGGTGGTTGGCCTCACAGCGGCCCATGCCCTGACCGCCGCGCTACTCCACCGCGAACGGACCGGCGAGGGCCAGCACATCGAAGTGCCGATGTACGAGACCATGGTCTCCTTCCTCGCGGCGGAGCATCTCGGCGACTGGCTCTTCGAGCCGCCCGAAGAGTCTTTTGGCTATACCCGCCTCCTCTCGTCCAACCGGCGTCCCTATCGGACCCGGAACGGATATCTCTGTGTGCTCGCCTACACCGACCGGCAATGGCGGAGTTTCTTCCGCATCGCGGGAAGGGATGACGGGCTACTGGAGGATCCCCGCTTCGCGACCCTCGCGGCCCGGACCCGGCACACGAATGAACTCTACGGGATCGTTGCCGAGGAATTGGCCACGCGAACGACGGAGGAATGGCTGGTGCTCCTGCGGAAGGCGGAGATCCCGGCCATGTCGGTACAGAGCCTGGAGGGAATTCGGGAGGACCCGCAACTGCGAGAGAGCGGATTCCTGAGCGAGCGCACGCATCCGAGCGAAGGCAAGTATCTCTCGCTGGGCGTTGCAGCGCAGTTTTCTGCAACGCCCTGCAGAGTCACGCGAGACGCACCCAAGCTCGGTGAGCATGGAGAGGAAATCCTCCGCGAGGCAGGTTATGGGGTTGCGGAGATCGACAGGATGCGGGCGTCAGGTGTCCTCGTCACGGGCGTACAGAAATCCTCCTGACCATCGCGGACAGGAGGGATCGCAGACAGGCTCCGACGCGCCGGTTCGATTGAACTCGATTCCCGTTGACGAGTTGCCGGCAGGTTGTCCGCAACCCCGCATGGAGATTGTTCCCCCCGGCCGGCAAGCCTGGAAGGGACGCATGTGTTCCCTGACCGACAAGGCGTCATGCCGGCTTTCTGCAGGTGCAGTCTCATTCGCCTGACGGAGTCCGGATCGGCAGCCCGTACCCTCCGTCGCCCTCTATCCAGGCAGAGGCGCCTCTCACGGAACAACATCCCTCAATGAACATGCATCGGCTTGATGTCAGCGCTTCACCTTGCAGTGGTGCAACGACCATTTCCAACCTGTCGGAGCAAGGTCTGCAGCCATGTCCCGCCAGGGCAGACGCTGTCCGAGTCTCCGAAACGAAGAACCGCAAAACCGGTATCGTGCATGAGCGGCCGACAAGCCCGAAACAACCGAATGTCAGGAGCCACCGCAATGCGATTCACGGAAAAGGCTGTGCTGGTAACCGGAGCGGCCCGGAATATCGGGCTGGAAATTTCGCGAACGTTCTGCCGCGAAGGAGCGCATGTCGCGCTCCTCGACCACGATGCCCGGACATTGGCGAACTCCACAGCGGAACTGGAATCAACCTATGGGAACGTGATCGGGATCGAGTGTGACGTTTCCAGCGAGGCTTCCGTGCAGAGTGCCATTGATCGAGTTCACCGACAATTCGGCCGGATTGACGTGGTCGTGAACAATGCCGGCATTTGCACTCTGTCGCTGGCTACAGATCTTGACGAGAAGGACTGGGACCGGGTGCTCGCCGTCAACCTGAAAGGGCCGTTCCTGTTGGCCAAACATGCGGCACCCAGGATGATGACAGGCGGCTGCATCATCAATATCGCCTCCCAGGCAGCCCAAAGAGCACAAAAGTTTACCGCGCACTACTCGGCATCCAAGATGGGAATTATTGGTCTCACACGCGCGCTCGCCGTGGAACTCTCACCGAGAATAAGGGTAAATGCCGTTAGCCCGGGTACCGTTCCGAACGACCTGATCGACCAGGAAGTCAATTGGCGGATTTCTGTCGGCGAGAACACGGATCGGGAAGATGTAATGAAGCAGTGGATGGATCGCGTTCCCATGGGGCGCTTTCAGACAGGCGAACACATTGCGAAGGGAATCGCCTTCCTCGCCTCCGAAGACGCGAGCGAGATCACCGGAGAGACACTGAATATAAGCGGAGGCGCAGTCATGGTCTGATGCCATCAGCGACTCGATGACGATGACATCGGTTCGGAACCAGACCGAAGCCGGTGGACACAACAGTCAGGACGTTTGAAGCCCGGAGACCCGAGTGTTCCGTGCGCCATCATTACGGTTTGGAAACCGAGAAATTCAGGCCAGTCCCGAACTCGCCCCGAGGGTCAGCAGGTAGAGAAGCCCTAGCGCCGCGCGCGTCTCCGCAACTGGTCAAGAAACACGATGACGACGATAAGAACACCCGTTAGTACCCTTTGCCAAAAGGGATTGACATTCAGGAGATTGGCACCCTGATTGATGGTCGCCAGTAGCACAGCCCCCAGGGTTGGACCGGCCACACTTCCCACGGCACCGAACAGACTGGTCCCGCCGATGACCGAAGATGCGATCGCTTGCAACTCCCATGTCTCTCCCGTCGTGGCAATTCCCAGACTCAACCGGCTCGCTGCCAGTATCCCAGCCAGCGCGGCACAGCCGCTGGACACGATGTAAACCAGAAATATGGTTCGGCTGATGCTGATCCCGCTGAGGCGCACAGCCTCGGAATTGGATCCCACCGCATAGATGTAACGACCGTACTTGGACTTGTGGAGTAGAATATAGGCCGGAACCGCGACGATCACGACCATCCAGAACAGACTCGGGAGCCCGAGAAACTCGGACCGGGAGAACGCGGTGAACGACTTCGGCAGGCCGGACACGTTCAAGCCATTGGTCAACAACAACCCCACACCGCGCCATGCGGTGAGGCCGGCCAAGGTCACGATGAAGGGTGGCAAGTGCAGGTAAACCACTCCGAACGCGTGCACGCATCCGATTAGCGCACCACACAGGAGAGTGATGAGCACGGAGGCCCAGATCGGGACGTCCGCCACCAACAGCATGGATACGATTACGCTGGTCAGCCCGACAACCGCGCCGACGGACAGGTCGATTCCGGCGGTGATGATGACAAACGTCTGCCCGATGGCGATGATCGCGAGAAGTGACGCCTGCCGCATCAGGTTCGTAATGTTGCCTGTAGTCAGGAAACTGTCCGTCGAGAGAGCAAGGGCTGTCCAGATCAGCAAGAGAAGCAGCAACAATGTAAGGTTCAGGAGAACGCCGAACCGCATTCCGGCCAGTTTCTCACGCAATGCGGAAACCGCCTGCTTTGTTCCGTCTTTGGTCATTTCCTTCTTTCTCGAGCAGTTTCAGTTGGCGTTGCCGCCAATCGCGTAGGAGAGGATTTCGGCGTGGGAATGCTCCTTCGGCCGCTCAAACAACTGGACCATCCGCCCGTCGTACATGACCAGGAGCCGGTCGCTCAAGTCATAGACTTCCGGAAGGTATGACGAGATCAGGATGATGCCGGCACCCTCCCTCAACAAATCCGCGAACAGGCGGTAGATCTCATGCTTCGTTGCGACGTCCACGCCGGCCGTTGGCTCATCGAAGATGTAGAGGTCGGCACCGTGGTTCAGCCACTTGCCGACGACGACCTTTTGTTGATTGCCCCCGGAAAGGGTCTTGACCTCGGAATCTCGACCCGCTGTGACCACCTTCAGCGCCTGGATCTGCGCGTCGGAAGCCGATCGTTCGCGCCTGACCTCCACCACGCCCGTCCGGCAGATTCGGTGATAACTCGGAAGGTTGATGTTCAGTCCCACAGGAAGGTTCAGACACAATCCCTGAATTCTCCGACTTTCCGGTACCAAGGCCATTCCAGCATGAATTGCGTCCCGTTCGGATTTGGCATTCAGTTCCTTGCCCTTGAACACAACCGTTCCACCTGACCTGGCGAATCGACCGAACAGCGTCTGCACGCATTCACTCCGGCCGGCACCGATCAGCCCGAACATGCCCAGCACTTCTCCCCGATGAACGAGAAGGTCCACGTTTTCAAATCCTGGGCCGGACAGTCCTCGCGCATCAAGCAGAACGTCCCCCCGTTCAAAGGATTCCTTGTAGTGCAATTCATCGATCGTGCGATTCACCATGTCCCGTATGAGAATGGATTCGTCTGCCTCGCTGGTCAGGCGAGTGGAAACCAGTTCACCATCGCGCAGCACGGAAACCCGGTCGCACAACTCGAAGACTTCCTCCATGCGGTGACTGATATAGATCACGGCGACATTGTCATCTCGCAGCCGGCGAATCACCCGGAAGAGCTGTTCCGTTTCCTGGCGCGTGAGATAACTGGTCGGCTCATCGAAGATCAGAAGCCGGCACTGCCGGGAGGTCGCACGGGCCGTGGCGACCAGTTGCTGCTGACCGATTGTCAGAGATCCCAATTCCGCTGCGGCATCAATACGGAATCCGAGATCGTCCAGAACCTGTTGTGCCTCGCGCTCCATCCAGCGCCGCCGCACGATGCCAAGACGTGTCCGCTCCGCACCGAGATAGACGTTTTCCGCCACGGTGAGATGCGGACAGAGCACAACCTCCTGGTGAACGGCATCGAACCCCAGCGCGAGCGCATCAGGCGGGTTCCGAATGTCCTGTTCCTGTCCCTCGACAATTATCGTCCCGGACGAACGCTCATACGCTCCCGTCAGGATCTTGATGAGCGTTGACTTGCCGGCTCCATTCTCGCCAACGATGGCATGCACTTCGCCTTCCCGAAGATCCAGGCTTACATCATTCAGTGCGTGAGTGCCAAGGAAACGCTTGTCGATATGCTGGAGTTGTACCAATGGAACCTTGCCGCCGACCTGTTGGGTCGGCGGCTCGGTCGCATTCGTATACGGGCCGGACACCACCGGCCGTATCCGGTTGTCCTATCCGAGACAGGAAAAGTCGGGATGGAGAAGCGCCTGGGCGCGATCGGTGTCGATGTTCTCCGGTGTGATCACCAGGACCCCTGTATCGATGAATCTAGGAACGTCTTCACCGCTGATCGCCTTGAGTGCGTTCTCAACCCCTCCGTAGCCCATCCGGTACGGATCCTGTACCACCAGCGCCTGGGCAACGCCGTCGCGAACATACTGCTCCAGGGTGTCGCTGGAGTCGAAGGATACCAGCACAACCTGGCCTGCCTTGCCGCTCTCCGACAGTGCTTGGCCGCCACCCAAACCCGTAAAGAGCGCATCCGCGAACAGAGCAGTTATGTCGGGAAATGCCGTCAACACATCATTCGTGTCGTTCAGCGCCGTAACGGTCTGGAAATTGCCTACACGGGTCGTCACGATCTCCAGATCCGGATAATCGGCCAGTCCCTCCTTGAAACCGGCGATCCGCTCGTCCAGCGTGCTGACTCCAGGACCATACGAAATGATGCCGACCGTGCCGGCTGCTCCGCCGGTCATCGCCATGACGGCCTCACCAAGTGCCTGGCCACCGAGCCTGCCGCCGAGAATGTTGTCAGTCGCGAGCAATGACGTATACGCCTCCGAATTCGCCTTGGAATCGATCAGGAACACGGGCACTCGCTCTGCTGCCTCGTCCACTGCCGGTCCCAAACCATCGAACGACGTCGGCGCAAGCACGATGGCCTCTGCGCCTGTACTGACCGCGTTCTCGACAACGCTGATTTGTCCGGCGATGTCAGCCTCGCTCTGCGGGCCCGTGATATTCACCGTGATTCCCAGATCCCTTCCGGCCTCGCAGGCACCTGCCATCACTGTCTGCCAAAACGGACTGGTCGTGTCCTTGACCACCACTGCGATCGTCTCGGCAGACGCAACACCGGCAGATAGTGAAACCGCTGCAAGTGTCGCGAATATCGTTCTCATCAGCTTCATTGACTCCTCCTGTAGACTTGTTTCTTTGGCGACGTCTCCATCATTCGATGCAGTTGGCAATCGGGATATGTCCTTCGGACGGCCGACGCGCGGTCCGTTGTTACGGCATCCACTAGCGACCGGGCCATAAGGTCCGCTACTCAACACATCACCACCGCATTAGAAGACGCCCGAGTGCGGAAACCGGCGAGTGGACTGATCGCTGGAACGAACGTCCCGCGTTCGCCAGTATGGCGTCCCTACCAACAAACTAGACCAGCGCCCATGCTCGGTCAATTCTCCAACCTGTATTCCTCCGGAATTCCGGCACTTCCCCAAACTCTCGGCCCAACAAGCCAGTTGCGGCACTTGGTCGTGAAGTAGCGTCTTCTGACTACGTGACCGAAAATGTAGGAAAATGTGAGCCTGGTCCATCAACTGTCGACCTGATCGAGGATAGCCGATCAGGTTCAAGTGACCTGCGAGTCCTCTCCAGCCTTGGCCGCCTCGTCGGAGCCAGGTGCGCTCGCCAATGGCGTGGCAACACCAAACGGACGCAGCATCCTCCTCGACTCTCGGAGTTGGAGATCGAAACACGTAGCCGCCTCGTGGACCCCCAGTCCCTCATCGAGAACCGTCAGCCGAACCGCCGCAAAGGGTCAAACGCCAAATCTACGGCACTCCGCGCCTGAACTGGCCAGCAACCCTGCGCGAGCGGCTTCACGGCCGTGTATACGTCGTTCGCCAACGACTCCGTGCGGAAAATACGAGAATGATGCTCCCGGTCTTCGATCGCTCTTGCACGGTTGTTTCTCCAAGCGACAGCGTATCGAAGGACAACTTAGCGATCGGTCCGGTAGGGCCTACCCTGGAGCACGGTTGATCCGAGCACGACATCGGCACCCTGAAGGATGCGCTCATGACCGGCGGGATCCGGATGCGCTCCCGTGATGACAATAACGACCGGTCCCCGCAACCCGGCTACCCGGCGCGAGAGAATCGCTGCAACGCCCACCGCTGCCCCGCCCTCGCCAGCCACGCCGTCTTCGAAATGAAGGGCCTGGATGCCTCGATAGATCTCTTCCTCCGATACCAGAACCACCTCGTCCAGGTATCTCTGACAAAGTGCGAAGCTGTAGCGATTGTCGAGACCGATATCACCCGTCAGCGCGTCGGCGAGGCTTGGCAGTTCCTCGATTTCGACGACCCGGCCGGCCGCCAACGATGCCTGCATGGCTGCCCCACGTTCCATGGAGACGCCGACCACCCGGATATCCGGTTGGATTGCCTTTGCGGCAAGCGCGGCGCCCCCGGCAAGTCCGCCGCCCGACAGGGGAATGACGAGAGTCGCGGCATCGGAACACTGGTCCAGAATCTCGATGCCGACCGTGCCCTGCCCTGCGATGACCCGCAAGTCATCGAAGGGATGAATCTCGTGCAGCCCCTCCTCCCTTGCGAAGCGAGTACAGGAAATCTGCGCCTCGTTGCTCGTCGACCCGGCAACCCGGACCTCGGCACCCAGTTCCTCGATTCGGTCAATCTTGGCCCGCGGGACAAGGGAGGACATGAAGACCACCGCCCGAACGCCGCGCTTGCGCGCGGCCCAGGCAACGGCACGACCATGATTGCCGGATGAACAGCAAGCGACGCCGGGGATCCCGCCGGGCAGGCCGGCAACCGCATTCGCGGCACCCCTCAACTTGAACGCGCCGCTGGGCTGCTCGTTCTCCAGCTTCAGTCGTATCTCGACACCGGCATGACGGGAGAGAAACTGCGAACGGGTGAGCGGCGTACGAACCGCCGTGCCCTGGATGGCGTCGCGCGCCGCAAGAACATCGGCCAATTCCATTGGCTGCATGCGGTCTCCCTCTCGTGGCGCATTCCGGCCGGACATCTCAATCCCCCGGAACAGCAATATCGATCCAGACAAGACGGTGATCGGAGGCCTGAATCCACTCGAACCCCGTCTCGCCCTCCTGGGGCCAGAAGACCCCGCCGCCGGTGATCTCGAGTTGAACAGAGGGCAACACGTAATCCACCCGCAGGTTACCGGGAGACCTGTCGCGGAAGTCCGCCGTGTCTTCGCGCGGATCGCCGCGATGGGAGTGATTCGCACCACCCTGCGCCACCGCGGCCGCGGCACCGCCCTCGCTCCCGGGAATAAAGGAATGTTGGATCAGCGGATGCTCCAGCAACTGCAGGACCGCCCCGTCGGTGGAGTCGCCGTCGAACGGGTCCGCGTTCAGGTCTCCGGCGATGACAAATGAAGCCCCGGAAGGGAGGCCGCCCCGGTTCCCCGCATCGTCCACGAAATAGTCCGCGCCGGAGATGTAGTCGGCCCAGAACCGGATCTCGTCAGCGTTTCGCCTGCCGTTCCGGTCCTCCTCGCCGTCGAAGACGGGCGGCGTCGGATGGCTGGCCAGCAAATGTACCGTGCGGTTGCCGACATCGACGGGAACGTCCCAGTGACTCTTGGAGGAGAGGCGAAGGATGTCGACAGCTTCAGGGGAATAGAACGGCTTTCCATCCGGGTTCATCGGCAACCTTGCGCCGGGCATGTCCTTCCAGAGAAACTGCTGGAAGGTACGAACACGGTCTTCTTCGACGGGATGTCGCGAGAGTACCAGCATGCCGTACTGTCCCTCGAAGAACCCGTATCCATGGGCATCGGCTGCCAACTCGCGCGTTCCGCGCGTTGTTCCGATGACGCCGTCTCCATCGAGGTCCACGCCCGTCGGGACTCCGGTGTTGGACGGCGCCGCAAAGACATACGGATAGGAACCGCCCAGGTAGTTCGCGACGAACAGCCCCCCATTGTCGGAACCGTAGTCGAATTCGTTGAGCAGCAGTACATCCGGGTTCACCGTCCGAATGATCGCGGCAACCGCCTGAATCTGCGGGTCTCTCGCGCTCAGAAGGGCATCCGCAAGCGCCCCGTCGTCGCGCCGGCTCAGGGAGGCATTGAATGTCGCAAAGCGAACGCTCTCGGCGACCACATGCCCCGTCAGTACAGCCAGCAGAAGACAGACCGCCAGGAGTGGCCCGGTCCGCAGGATGCCCTCCCGGAACTGTCGAATTGTTCCGGCCACATGGTCCATAGGCAGCCACCATGCTTGCAGCCGATCCCCCGGCACCGGCTCGGGTAGGGTGATTCGTCTGCGGAGTGCGAGGATCGCCATCTTCAAGACCGTCCTGACAGCATTTCGTCGAAAGCGTACCGGGCGACGGACGGAAATGCGCGACGCTGCGCGCCCGTTCGGAGGTTCAACATATCTCGCCGCACATCACGGCGCCGCTGCCATGGCGCCCGAAGTCCTGCACGGCGAGCCCGGACCGAGGAATGGAGCCCCAATTCAATGCGGCCGCCAACGGGGAATGGAGCAGCGACATGCGGATACCGGAAGCAAGCGAACTTCTCGCGGGGATCAACGAATGGGTCGCCGTGGAAAGCAAGACGGACGAGACCGAAGGGGTCAACCGGATGATGGATCTCGCCGAAACCGCATGCGGGGCCTTCGGCATGGCAACGCATCGCATCCCGGGAAGCGCCGGTTTTGCCGACTGCCTCCTGGCACGCCCGGATGAAGATGACGGCGAAGGCGAGAGCATTCTCGTGCTCGCGCACCTGGACACCGTGCATCCCTCGGGAACATTGGCCCACAACCCGATCCGAACCGAAGGCGAGCATGCCTACGGCCCCGGCATCCTAGACATGAAGGGTGGCGCATACCTGGCGGTGGCCGCATATGGAACCGCGCGCGCTGCAGGCGGAACGCGTCTGCCGGTCCGATTGCTTTTCGTCTCGGACGAGGAGGTCGGAAGCGTTGTCTCACGGCGATACATCGAGCGTGAAGCAAAAGCGGCGCGACATGTCCTCGTGGTCGAACCGGGGCGCGCGGGACCCAGTGTCGTCACCGGTCGCAAGGGAACAATCCGCATGATTCTCACTGCGCATGGCCGTCCCGCACATTCCGGTGTCCGTCCGGAGGATGGCCGCAGCGCGATCCGCGAGATGGCGCACCAGATTCTCGAACTGGAATCCTGGTCCGACCCAAGCCATGAAATCACCGTAACCACAGGCCTCATCAGCGGGGGCACTGCGCCCAACGTGGTGCCGGCGAAATGTGTGGCGGAAGTCGATGTCCGGATCAGGGAAGCCGCTGACAGCCGGGAAATGCTCGCCAGAATGCGTGCCCTCGAACCACATTTTCCGGATATCCGTCTCGAAATCCGGGCGGAAGAAAACCGGCCGCCCTATGAGAAAAACGATCGGGTCACCGAACTCTACGAATTCGCCCGCGCGGAGGCCGCAGAGATCGGGATGAATCTCGGAGACTGCTTTACGGGTGGTGGAAGCGACGGCAACTTTACGGCTGCCATGGGCGTACCCACGCTTGACGGGCTTGGCGTGGAAGGTGGCGGGGCCCACACGCTGGAAGAACACCTCTGGATTCCGTCGCTGGTTCCCCGGGCGACGCTGCTCGCCCGGCTCTATCGCAACCTCCGCTGAGTTCGCGACGGGCCGACTGTCCGGAGCCTCACTGACTCGCAGCCCCGGCACGAAGCCGGGCGATCTGGTTGGACAATTCCGGCATTTCTGTGCAAGAAACGTTGCGGCAACCTCATGCAACCAGCAGGACAGGAAGATACTGATGGCAGTTCGAATCGAGAAATCCGGTGCAGTCTGGACCGTGATCCATTCCCGCTACGAGGTGCGAAACGCGATGGACCCGGAGAGCGCCGTTGCCCTCCGGCAGGCATTCCTTTCCTTCGAAAGCGACGACAGCGCATCGGTGGCCGTGCTTTGGGGAGAGGGCGGCGCATTCTGCGCCGGCTGGGACCTGAAGCACGTATCCGTACTCGAGGGCGATGATCCGCTCGGAGACATCGACTACCCGCCCTCCGGTCCGCCACCGGTAGCGCCCCTCGGCCCGACCCGCCTTGAACTGGACAAGCCGGTGATCGCGGCAGTTGCCGGACCCGCGGTCGCCGGCGGCATGGAACTTGCCATGTGGTGCGACTTCCGGGTCATGGAGGAAAGCGCGTATATGGGTGTCTATTGCCGCCGTTGGGGCGTGCCCCTGATCGACGGCGGCACGGTCCGCCTCCCGCGGCTTGTCGGACAGGGTCGTGCGCTCGAAATCATCCTGACGGGCAGGCAGGTCCCCTCGGAGGAGTGCGCCCGGATCGGACTTTGCGAGTACGTCGTTCCGGAAGGACAGTCACGCGCGAAGGCCGAAGCGATTGCGCAGGAGATCGCGCGCTTCCCGCAGCACTGCGCGCGTGCGGACCGGCGCTCCGCGATCCGTCAGCACGGCCTCCCCATCCGGGAAGCGATGCTGCAGGAATGGCGCAACAGCAAGAAGGAAGTCAGCCGGGAAGGAGTCCTGGGAGCCGGCCGCTTTCGCGACGGCAAGGGGCGCCATGGAGACTACACGGAGATCTAGAACGGAGTCTTCGCCGGCGACCCGGCGGGCGGGATGTCACGGCGCCGGTTGGAAAGCACTGCCGGATCAGTGTCCCGCGAGTTGCAGCCATACCCAGAACATGGCGAAGAGAACCGGCTGGTGAAGGAGGTAATAGATCAGGCTGTTGCGACCGAGGAAGCGTACGAATTCACCCAGACGTCCGTCGAGCTTCGGGACCGCCAGAACCGGCAGCCAGCCCGTCCGATGGCATATCCTTGCGGTCGCGATCCCGAGCAGCACCGGTGCAAGCCAGGGGAAGACCGGACGGAAGTCGCTGGAGAAGGGCGTGATGCTGCCCAGGCCAAGCCAAATGACGGCAGGAGCGTTCAGCCACCCGATGGCGACGGATGCATCCACCACGAGTATCACGACCGCCACCACGCCTGACAGCCACGAGGGCGCCCGAAGAAACATGAGCCCGGCAAGGCTCCCGAACGCGATCATGTGCAGGATGCCAAAGAAGATGTAGTTCTGGGGCATTGCGAACCGCGTAGCCAGGGTGATCGCGAGCGCGGCCAGGAGGATGATGGCAAGGCGCCGTCCCCAGCGTTTCCAGCGGATCCCCTCGAAATGTGCGAAATAGAGGCCCGCGCCCGAGAGAAAGAGAAAGCTCGCTGCAACGCTCGTGGCAAGCAACCACCAGTGGACCCGCTGGTGGTTGCCGCGCTCTTCCAGTCCGAAGAGCTCGAGGTCGTAAACAAAGTGGAACACGGTCATCCCGACGAGGGCGAGGCCCCGAAGGAAGTCGACCATCGCAATGCGTGGGATCGCCACTGCCGACCCTGTTGGCAGACTCTTCGCATCCCACCCGGACCGGGTCTTCTTTCGTCGTCCTTGCACCATGGTGCCGATCCGTTCCCTTGGTCGAGAAACGCGCGGGTTCCATCGCAAAAATACTAACCGGAACCTCCCGGCGGTCGAATCCCGAGCGCACCGATCGCTACAGGTACAGGCCGCGAATGCGTCAACCGTCTTGCCGAAGCGGACCGTCAGCAGATTCAGCTCTCTCGCATCGTTGCAACAGCCGACATTGACGAGCTGCCGCCGAATTCCCAAGCGGAATCCTGCGCCAGGATCCAGGACTGGAATTTGGCAGCCGCTTTCTGCGTTCGAAGAGGATCACGCGACACAGGACAAATGCTGTTTCAGGAAATTCCGTCCTGCGGTACCACGGGAAGATTGCGCGACCGCCCGTCCCCCTTCCGTATCCACAATGGATATGAGCCTCCCGAGAGAAGACCGGACATGAGCAGTGGTCGCCGGGACGGTCTGATCGACTCAGGACCGTTGCCGGCTGCGCGTGGCGGAAGACCGGCCCGCCGGTCATCGAGTCGGACCGGATCAATTGCCAGGCGGACCGTCATCCGACACCAGAGTTACGTACAGTAGAACTCCTGGCTTCGGTGCCTACACCACTACATGCTGTCGTTGGACTTCGAGGGCGGAAATTCATACACTCAATGCCCTTGAAGAAGTCGAATCTGGATCTCTCAACTGTTCTTCGCCTATGGACTCCCGGCGGGTTTCCCCGCAACTGCGCAACACCTGCAACAGAAAACCCGGAATCACACCTTGCTACGCTGTTACTTTTGAGCAGACGGTCCGGGAGTGATCGCTTGAACCGCCGGAACGAGGCAACACTGCGGTCCCAGCGCATTCGTACCCGCGGGGACGTCTCTTCATGTTGACGCGGGTGTCCGGCCTTTCGGAAGGATGCCCACGGACTCCTGCCCGGAAGCGCACTGCGATATGACCGTCTCGCAACGCCAAGCAGCCAAGACCCGGCAACCGATTGCTGCCGCGGCAATTTCCATGGCGGCATCGGCACTGTTTGCCGCTCTTTCCCATTCCGGTGCTCATCTTGCGGGTGCAACCCTGCCCGTTATCGAAGTCGCGTGGATCCGTTCGCTGTTCGCAGTGGCGGCCGTCCTGCCATTCATGGCTCTCAATCCGACGCGTTCCGCCTGGCGCACGCGAAGCCCTTTCCTGCAACTCACTCGAAGCGTCGTGATTTCCTTCAGCATGCTGCTCTGGTTCTACGGCCTGGCAACGATCCCGCTGGTCGAAGTCATCGCCCTGAGTTTCTCGACCGCGATCTTTGTGACCATCGGTGCAGCCATGTTCCTGGGCGAACGTGTCGGACCGCAGCGGTGGAGCGCGGTAGTCGTCGGGCTGGCTGGAGCACTCGTCATCCTGCGCCCGGGGATTGTCGAGGTCTCGCTGGGCTCGCTCGCGGCCCTGCTTGGAAGTGCCGGATGGGCGGCGGGCATTCTCATGACAAAGAGGCTCGCACGGGAAGACGGCAATGTGAATTTTGTCTTCTTCACATCAATCTGTGCCGTGATTCTGTTCGCGCCACCCACACTGATGACCTGGGAGACACCATCCTGGTGGCTGCTCGGTGTCATGGCCGGAATGGGAATCGCCTCGGCAGCCGGGCAAGTGCTCATATCCAACGCGCTACGCCTTGCGGACGCGACAGTGACCATGCCGATCGACTACACGCGCCTGGTCTGGGCCGCACTGATCGGACACTTCTTCTTCGATGAACAACCCGAGATCTACACCTGGATTGGCGCGGCCATGATCACGGCTGCGTGTCTCTTCATTGCTTACCGCGAGTCACGGACCAATTCCCGCCCGCCGGACCGCAAGGGCTGACAGACCCGCATGTCCCTGAAACGGAATCGATATGCGCCGGCGAGGATGGTGGCTCTACCCCGTCCATGCAACACATTGCAGGCCAACCTCCCTGTCATCCTCTCAGGGTGCAACACCGTTTTCCACAAGCGCATGAAGTGCACGACACGAGCAAGCACCGTCTTCCGTCCCCGGCAACACGCCTCGGTGCTTTCCCGGAGTCGAGTTCCTCCGGCCTGCTGAGATGCCGCCCCCCCATCGCCCACCGGCAGGGTTCCGACAAGGCATCTACATCGCCGCGGTCTCCATGGCCTTTGCGGCCCTGTGCCAGGCACTGGTGCAGTCCGGCGTGCATCTGACAGGTGCGACCCTCCCGGTCGTCGAGGTCGCGTTCTTTCGATCGTTGTTCGCAGTGGTCGTGGTCGTGCCATTCCTGTTTCTCAAACCTGCCCGACCCGTCTGGCGCTCGCAAAATCTGCGCGGACAGATCATCCGTGCTCTTTCGACCACGATCAGCATGTTCTTCTGGTTCTACGGTCTCTCCACCGTGCCTCTCGTCGAGGTCATCTCACTGAGCTTTACTTCCACAATCTACGTGACCATTGGCGCAGCCCTGTTCCTGGGCGAAAAAGTCGGACCACGACGGTGGGCGGCGGTATGCATCGGACTGACAGGTGCGCTGGTTATTCTTCGGCCCGGCCTGGTTCCACTGTCCCTCGGCATGCTCTCCGCCATGCTCGGAAGTGTGCTCTGGGCAACCGGTCTGCTCATGACCAAACGGCTGTCGCGGGAGGATGGCAACCTGAGTTTCGTCGTCTACGCCGCGGGCTGCGCTGCGATCTTTTTCGCGGTACCCACCGCGATTACATGGGAGACACCGGGCTGGGACCTGCTGGCCGTCCTGTTCGGCATGGGAATCTTCACCGCCATCGGCCATGTCCTGATGTCGAATGCGTTGCGCCTTGCAGATGCTTCCGTGGCCATGCCGATCGACTACACGCGCCTGGTCTGGGCGGCGGTGATCGGGTATTTCTTCTTCAACGAACAGCCCGAACTCCTCACGCTGGTCGGTGCGGCAATGATCATCGGCGCAAGCCTCTTCATCATCTACCGGGAGTCCCGAGGCTGATCGCAGGAGGCCTGCGGAACGCACTGAACGCAGTATGAAGATCCTTGCCGGAGGCGGGAAGCCGACTGTTACCACCGCCCCCTGCCTCCCGGCCACCTGTGTTTCGTTCGCCGGGATACCGGAAACGGATAACCCGTCTCCACCCGCGTCAGGCAAAGGGTTTCCCGCGCGAGAGGGCGCAATTCGCCAGGCCTGGACTGCGCCTTCACAGAGTCTCTGGCCGCACGCTTTGGTGATTCCTGGCAGAAAGGTAGGCCGCTTCGACCAGCGCAAACGTCTTCAGATTGTCGCGACCGGATGTCTCCGCTTCACGTCCGGAGCGGAACGCTTCCAGCATGTGGGCATTGGTGTACAGCACGGCGACCTGGGAAGAACGCCATTGCTCGCTGGTCCAGGAAAGGGAGGGAGAACCAATGTTCTCGCACCCAGATGTGCCTTCGGAAGCCACCGTCATTTCCTCGCCGCGAGACACGATGATCGAGCCCTTCTCTCCCTCGATTTCCAGCAGCGTCTCCGGAAACGGATCCGGGATCCGGTGCGCTTCATAGGTCGTTTCGACCACCGAAACCGCACCTGAGGCGTGCCGAAGCATCATCGTGGCCGTGTCTTCGCCGCGGATCCCCGCCCTTCTCTGTTGCGTCTCGCAATAGAGCCGGTCTACTTCTCCCAGGAAGAACCTCGCCAGATCGAGCACATGAACACCGCAGTCCAGTATGGACAGCCGGTCTTCCTCCGCCAGGTAGGGCTGGCCACGGTAAACGTCGTACGCCGTGCGAAACATGATCCGCGCCCAGTTCGGTGCACCGATCGTGCCTTCGTCAATGACTGCCCGCACACGGCGCATGCCCTTGCTGAAACGGAAGTTCTCGTGCACGGCAAGCCAGGTGCCGTACGCAGCGGCCGTATCGACGATTGCCCGGCATTCCTCCAGGTTCGGCGCGAACGGCTTCTGCACGATCGCGGCAATGCCATGCTCTGCGGCCGTCCGGGCCAGGCTGCGATGACTCTCCATTCTGGTCACGATGTCCAGCAGGTCGATCCGTTCGCCGTCCAGCATCCGGTCCAAGTCCGTGTACCAGCGAACTCCGAATTTCCGGCCTGCCGCCTGCGCTTTCCCGGGATCCAGATCGCAAACGGCAACGAGGTCTGCGCCTTGTTGTTTCAGGTCCGACCAGGAGTGAAGATGGTTCTGCCCATAGAATCCGCAGCCCACCTGTCCGATCCGCGTTCGTTCCGCTTCAGGCATGTTTCTGGAGTTCCGTTGTGGGGGAAGCGACAGGCCGGACCGCATTAGAATCGAATCGCAGCTTCCCGGCAAGCTGGATAGGGACGTTCCGGGAATGCGTGGCAGGACTTTCGCCCCGCTGAACACTCGACGCAAGGAGATGAGAATGAGAATGCGTGAACTTCTGCCATGCGCGGCGCCAAGCACGACGATGGGTCTCTCTGCCCGGACGGATGAAGCGGTGATCGGCCAATCGGCCCCGGGACTGGAAGGCGCACTGTCACGGATCCTGGCGGGTCTCGTCAACTCTGCAGAAGCAAAGGGCTGAACGGTCCTGACCACGACCTCCGGCGGAGATGCACAAGGGCAACGGGCCGACATCAACGATTTCATTGCTCGGAACGTGGCTGCAATCGTTGCCGTTCCGGATGACAGCGCAGGCGTTTGTGCGGAAGTACGCGCGGCCAGGGAGGCTGCGAGATCAACATGACCGTACTTTCGAACCATTGCCCAGGCAGCAAGCAGGTAGCCGAGGCGATGGTCGCCTTCCTGACCGGGCGCCACGGCGCTCCCCTTGGGCGAGACCCTGGAAGGCACCGGCAACCTTGCGCGGAACTTCCCCCAATGGCGTGGCGGCGGGTTCAGCGACATGATGAACCGGAATCCGGACATCACCGTAATCGCCAGGACCGACGACCAGAATTCCACCAAGGGGAACGGGATCGTACGCGTTGTCGCCTCGACCGGGCCGACCCCGACGGACTCTACATGCAATCGTGCACTGGCTCGGCAGGCTCACACCCCGCTCTCTGGCCGGAGACATCATCCAGGCGAATCGCCTGATCCGCACTGAACGGCGGAACTCACAAGAGATCCTGGCGCCGCCTTGCAACCGCCACCGGTTGCATGCAATACGCCGGACTGGCCCTTCGTCGATCGACAACAATCCCGTCGAGACCCGGGAGGCACCGTGATGGCGTCGTCCAGGTAACCCGAGCAATCAGTGTTTTCCGCAGATGATCCCGGTCCAGCGCACAAAACCGAGAATCCTTGACCACTCTCAACTCCGGCGACAAGGCAATCGCGGCAGCCGATATACTGACGGCCGTCGCCTGCGGGTCATCGAAGCTGCACCGGTCCCGGGTATCGGAGCAAGAAGCAACCCGCGAGTGCATCGTCCGATGTTGCCGGTCCGAACCGTCGGAGCGCCGGTCATGTCGCGCGTAAGGCGCCTTCACGCGGGAAGCCACCATGAACGTCGCGGATTTCGTCATCGTCGGTGCGGGAAGTGCGGGCTGCGCCATGGCCGCCCGGCTCAGCGAGGATGGCCGCCATCGCGTGATCGTGATCGAGGCCGGCGGCAGCGACTGGGGACCGCTGATCCAGATGCCTGCTGCCCTCTCCTACCCGATGAACATGAAGCGCTACGACTGGCAGTACCGGACCGAGCCGGAACCGCATCTCGCCGGACGCCGTCTTGCCGCACCGCGCGGGAAGGTGATCGGGGGTTCTTCTTCCATCAACGGCATGGTCTACGTCCGTGGACATGCGCTCGACTATGACCACTGGTCGGAAGCGGGCGCCCAGGGCTGGTCCTTCGCAAACGTGCTGCCGTATTTCAGGCGGATGGAATCGAGCCATGACGGCCAGGAAGGCTGGCGGGGAACCGGCGGCCCGCTGCATGTGATCCGCGGAGACATGCTCAATCCGCTGTATGGAGCGTTCATCGAGGCGGGCCGGCAAGCCGGTTACGGTGTAACCGACGACTACAACGGAGAACGCCAGGAAGGCTTCGGGCCGATGGAAATGACGGTCTGGAAGGGTCGCCGCTGGTCTGCAGCAAACGCGTATCTGAAGCCTGCCCTTCGTCGGCCGAACCTTGCGCTCCGGCGGGCCCATGCCCGGAGGATCGTCTTCGAGGGAACACGAGCCCGCGGTGTCGAAATCGAACATGGAGGCAGCATCAGCGTGATCCGCGCCCGGCGAGAGGTCATTCTCGCCGCCTCGGCATTCAACTCACCGAAACTGCTCCTCCTGTCCGGAATCGGTCCAGCTGCCGAACTGGCCGGATTGGGCATCGACCCGCTCGCCGACCGCCAGGGTGTTGGAGGCAATCTCCAGGACCATCTCGAAGTCTACATTCAGCATGAGTGCCGACAGCCGATCACTCTCAACCGGCGGCTCGGACTGCTTTCGAAAGCGGGGATCGGAATCCGCTGGCTGCTGTTCCGGGACGGGCTCGGCGCCAGCAACCAGTTCGAGGCAGCAGCGTTCATCCGGTCCGCGGCCGGCGTGGAATACCCCGACATCCAGTATCACTTCCTCCCGGCAGCGATTCGCTATGACGGCAGCGCGCCAAAAGGGGTGGACGGTTTCCAGTTGCATGTGGGTCCGATGCGGGCCTTGTCCCGAGGCAGGGTTTCCATCAATTCGCCGGACTCCGCCGACCCGCCCAGCATCCGCTTCAACTACCTCTCCCAGGAATCCGATCGCCGCGATTTCCGGACCTGTATCCGCCTGACGCGCGAGATCCTCCGCCAGCCCGCCCTCTCACCCTATGCCGGAGTCGAACTGGCGCCCGGGCCACGGGCCGAGGACGATGATGCCATCGATGCCTTCGTGGCAGAGGAGGCGGAGAGCGCCTATCATCCCTGCGGTACCTGCCGCATGGGAGATCCGAAGGATCCCGCGACGGTAGTGGATCCCGAGTGCCGTGTCGTCGGCGTCGAGGGTCTTCGCGTCGCGGACAGTTCGATCTTCCCCCGCATCCCGAACGGTAATCTGAACGGGCCGTCCATCATGGTCGGCGAGAAGGCGAGCGATCACATCCTGGGTCGCGATCCATTGCCGCCGGAGAACCTTGTTCCCTGGGTGCACCCTGCCTGGCGCGACACCCAGCGCTGACTGCCACCGCCTTCGTTTCGAGGAGAACAACAGAGATGAGCGATACGACCCGCGCCCTTGAACACGCCGGCGCCAGCACAGCGGCCGTCCATGGCGGCGAGAGACCCGACCCGGAGACAAGAGCCTCGAGCCCGAATCTCGTGATGTCCTCGACCTTCGCCACCATGAAGCCGGTGGGCTTCTCTGCCTACGAGATCGATGACAGCACACCCTTCACCTACACGCGATGGGCCAATCCGACCGTCCGGATGCTGGAGCAGAAGATTGCGCTGATGGAAGGCGCCGAAGCATGCGCCTGCTACGCGTCGGGCATGGCGGCGGCCAGCGCCATCTTCCTCAGCCTCCTGAAATCCGGCGACCATGTCATCGTTTCGGACATCTGCTACGCGGGGGTTTCGGAACTCGCGAATGACAGCCTTCCCTCCCTCGGAATCGAAGTGTCCCGGGTCAATCTCGCCGACCCGACTGCCTTCGAGGCCGCGCTGCGTCCGAACACGAAGCTGGTTCACATGGAAACCCCGGTGAATCCGCTCACCCGGGTCACCGACATCGCCGCTGTCTGCAAGATCGCGCGGCAAGCGGGCGCACTGGTCTCTATCGACAGCACCTTTGCAACGCCCATCGGAACCCGGCCCCTCGCGCTGGGGGCCGATCTCGTGATGCATTCGGCCACGAAGTACCTGTGCGGGCACGGCGACGCCATGGGAGGGGCCGTCGCGGCCTCCACCGAACTGGTGCAGCGCCTCGTCGGATGCGCGACCGTCCATATCGGCGGCACCCTCAGCCCCTTCAATGCCTGGCTGATCGCCCGCGGGATGGCGACGCTACCCCTCCGGATGCGCGCCCACCAGGAAAACGCCCTGGCCGTGGCGAAATTCCTGGAATCCCATCCCACCGTCAGGCAAGTGAACTATCCCGGGCTTCCGTCTCATCCCCAGCACAATCTGGCACGCTCGCAGATGGACAATTTCTCGGGGATGCTGTCCTTCCAGGTTCGTGGCTCCGAGTCAGACGGGATGGCGCTCGCCGAGAAGATGGCCGAGCGGCTCTCCATCATCCACTACGCGGTGTCCCTGGGACACCATCGAAGCCTGATCGTCTGGATGCCGACCGGTTCCCTCCTGGACACCTCCTACCAACTCGATCCGTCGGGTGAAGCCGACTACCGCCGGTTCGCCGGGGAAGGTGTGTTTCGCCTCTCCGTCGGACTCGAAGACGCGGAGGATCTCTGCCGGGATCTGGACTCGGTCCTGTAGCACCGGGCAGCGCCGCCCATCCGCGAGGCCGAAGGGTCGGAGGCCGACGGGACCGGCCGTATCCTCGGGAGACTACGGATCCAGGGAACCGTCCGACCGGAGCCCGGCTTGAGAGGAAGGCACCGGATCGCGATTCCTGGTGGATACCGCGGATGCCGCTTCACTTCCGGCCATGCAACGTTCTCGGCGTCCGGCACTCATGCTTTCCCGCGCCATATCACGGGAAACCAGTCCTCGCGCAACTCCTGCCCTTCGGTCATGCCGTGGCCGGGGAAGGGCGGCGAGGTCCTGCCGGGGCGATCAACATAGCGGGCGTCGTCACCGACCCATCGAAGCGATAGAACTCGACGGCGGCCACTTCCCCGATTGCCCCGGGCACCGTGCAGGGTACGGTAGTGAAAGAGGACGGCGTCTCCAGGTTCCATCGACCATTCGAGGATACGCGAGTCGTCCGGGTCGGCATCCGGTTCCGGAACCGGAATCCAATCCTCCCCGGATTCGTAGAAGTCGCTGTTGTCCGCCCAGCGAACCGGCCGAACCATGCGGTCCCATCGATGCGAACCCGCGATCAGGCGAAGACTCGCCTCCCGTACCGGATCGACCGGAATCCACATGCTGACATTCTGCATCCCCTCGACAAAGTAGTAGGGCGCATCCTGGTGCCAGGGCGTCGACTTGGGAGTTCCGGACTCCTTGACCAGCACATGGTCATGGAAGAACCGCGCCGTGTCCGAGCGCATGACGCGGGCCGCCAGTTCACCGGCCGAACTCTCCCGGACGACCCGTTCAAACTCGGGTATCCGGGTCCAGTTGCAGTAATCGTCGAAGAAGCGCCCCTTCCCTTCCGGAACCGCGTTCTCGGAGGCATACTCCCCCGGGCTCTCCATATTCCTTGCGATCCCCGCAGCAATCACGTCGACCC
>CAZPXZ010000027.1:0-33464 GCA_964590405.1 uncultured Rhodobacterales bacterium
CCAGGAGTTCTCGCTCCAGTCGCCGTATGTCAATATGTAGGCCTCTCGCAGGTCCGCATGCGTGCGCCGCGAGTCGGTGCTGTCATATCGATAGAACGGGGTGACCGTGAAGCTAGTGCCCTGTTCGGTTTCCCCATAGAACGTGGGCTCAAGCACCAGCCCGGCAAATCTTGACCGCTGATCCGGAAACGCAGGGGATTCCGGATACCAACGCGCCTGTACGCTCAACTCACCCGAATAATCAAACGTCTGCGCCTCCGCACCTGCGACAGCCAAGAGCATGAGGGCCGCAAATGCGCTGACAATTCCCATTAGCGTACGCGTCGAAGTGCCGGTTGTGTGAACTCGCTGTCTTTGAGATTGGTGCGAAACCGAAAATCCCTCCAGCTCAGCACGGTGCTCGCGCCGGTCAGGTGATTCTCCATCTTCTGTTCTCCGGCCCGCCAGTACTGGTCCAGGTATAATTCGTAATTCGCAAGGGTAAGCGTTTTCAGGTGTGAACCCTTGCGATCATAAAGCTCCATCTTCCAGGTTCGAAGTTGGTCCATATCCTGCCAAACGACCTTTCGGCTATATCCTGACTCCTGATCCAAAGGGACCTGCTCGGTTACGGTGCAGGTGAACTCGCCACAAGACTCGTCGCGAAGATACTTGTAGGTGTATTCCTCCACCTCCGGAGAGCTCATGTCCTCGTAGGAGAACTCGCTTCCCATGAATGATCCTGCGCGCCTCGAAGCGTTGATGCGCTTCACTCTCTTCAGGGCCGGTAGATACAACCACTGATCATCTTGTGCGTTCACGTGAGCGTGGGTCAAGAGAGCTGTTTCCTGCACGTCTCGGGGTTGATCGAACACGAACAGGCTCTTGTCGCCATTCCCCGGCACCTCCAGCACCTTGAACCGCATCTGGCGCTCACTCTCCCGACCTTGCCGGTCACGCAGGACCATAGTCATTTCGGCTGTAAAATCTCCGAATCCTTCGTTGCGAGCGCTTGCTTCGCGAGCAATCCTGAGGCCTTTCTCTTCTGGTGTTTCATCCTGGGCCGCAGCATGTGCAATGGGCCAGCAAAAACATGCCAGTGCCAGAACCAGAACGACGGGCAAGGTTCCGCTCGTGGATGGGAAACCCCTCACCCGTACCTGGCTGAAAGAACTTCGGTCCACAACCTTGTAGTCAGGTAATTTCCACACCGGTTCCTCTTTGGACATGTCGAGATACGTCCTGCTGTGCACCATGATTTCTCGGAACCATCGAAGACTTGAACAGGAACGGATGTGGTCTGGACCACGCCTCTGTTTCCCTACCCGATGCCCTCCGAAGGTGGACGTGCTTCCGCAATCGGAACCGCGTATTGCAGTTCCAGATCCCATGGGAAATGGATCCATGTATCCTGGCTGACCTCGGTGATGTACGTATCCACCAGCGGCTGTCCTTCCGGCTTGGCATAAACGGTTGCCACATGCGCCTTCGGCAGCATTTCACGCACAGCGGTCATGGTCGCGCCGGTATCCACGAGATCGTCAACGATCAGAAGCCCCTCACCGTTACCTTCTACCGGCTTGAGAATCCTGACCTCACCCCGGTCCTGATGGTCGTACGTGCTGACGCAGACCGTGTCGATGAGGCGGATGTCGAGTTCGCGAGCCACAATCGCCGCCGGAACCAGCCCGCCTCGCGTAACTGCCACGACACCGCGCCATTCCTTGAGGTTAGTCAGACGCCAGGCCAACGCCCTCGAATCGCGGTGCAACTGGTCCCACGAAACGGGAAATGACCGGGCAACTTCAGCACTCATCGACTCGCCCCCTTCCGCCTTCCACAACAGGACCAGTGCCCGACTATTCTATCCGACAAATCCTCCAACGAGAAAGCCGAGACCATGCGGCCGCATTCCGACGTACACCGAACCCTACATTGACACTGACGAAGTTCGGCCTCACTGGAGAATAGCGCACATGCCAAATCACATCGCTTTCGGCTCCAAATATACAGAATTCAAATCCACAACGCAGTAGAAGGTCTTTCCTCCATTCCCGCCGTACGGCCCGGATTTCAGTGCACTGACCCAACACCTCCAACGGCGCGAATCGAAACCAGCAGATGCGGTAGCGAACCGCGCATAGAGAAACTGGTTGGCCAGCGCCTTGGGGGCGACCTGTGGTACCACAACATCTCTTGCCCTGAAATCTCGCAACTGGCCTACCTTCCCGACCTCATGACATGTCCCGGCCATAGACTGCAAGCCCAAGTCCTTCCCACTGCGGACCACGAGCAACATGATCGGGCGACGTGCACTGCGGGCGTTCCGAAACCAATTCTCGCCCGCGACGCGGTAAATTGCCGTATCCCAGAGAGGTCGACCAAGCTAGAATCCGACGCGACAGGTCGCCGGAGTCAATTGCGTCGTCCACAGGTTGTGCGCATCGAGACAGCCTTACCCAAGGGGGAAGCCATTTCAGCCCGAGTGCCCGGTTGCGCTCCTGGTCTTAGCCAATTATTCAACATGTGGGATCTAGCTTGGGATCCGGAGCCGGATCAGCAAAGGGCCGTGTGGATCTGAACGAGGAAATTGGTCGATTACGGACGGGAACGATGACTGGGTCGACGGACATCCCCATGAGATCTCGTGCTCGCTCGCGCTCGAGCGACGGGGTAGCCCGTTCGCTTGCCCGCGTGCTGGATCTCGTGCGCCTGCAGAAACAAACGACGCGCCAACAAATCGAGCGTACCACCGACTTGGGTCGCGCGGTAGTAGCGGACCGGATCTCGGCACTTTCGGAACTCGGCCTCATCGACGAGAGCCAACTAGGAATCGCAACAGGGGGGCGGGCACCACGCCTGGTCCGGTTCAACGCCAATGCCGCCTGCATTCTCGTCGCTACTCTGGATCAGACCGCGCTCGGCGTCGCGCTCGCAGACTTATCCGGAACCCTGCTGCTGGAGCATCACGAGGCCATCGATCTCAACGCACCGGCAGATGCCACAGCAAACCGGCTGGCCACACTCTTCGACTGGCTGCTCGAGAAACGCCAAACCAGACCTCCAGTGTGGGGGCTCGGTATTTCATTGCCGAGCCCGGTTCAGACGACCTCGGAAGACGGATTCGAGGTCGCGACCCCACCTGCTCTAGCAGCTTGGGAGTCGTACCCGTTTGTCGAGACACTCATGGCGCATTTCGGGGCGCCCGTATGGTTGCGGGGCAGCATCGAGACCATGACCATGGGCGAACTGAAGGCTAGCGACAGCGAACGCTCGCGAAACATGCTGTTCGTAAAGGTCGGCAAGCGAATCGGCGCCGGAATGGTGATCGACGGCCATCTCTACCGCGGCGCACAAGGAGCTGCGGGACTAATCGGACAGTCACCGATGGAATTGAATGGTCGCATGGCTCCGCTGGACCTCGTCGCGGGCAGCGAAGCGATTGCCCGCGACGGATTCCAGGCGGCGAAGGACGGATCCAGTTCCGCACTTGCTGACATCTGGCGACGAACTGGTCAAGTAACTGCCATCGATGTCGGACAGGCCGCGCAAATCGGAGACCCGGCCTCCATGGAGATCATGTCTCGCAGCGGCCGGATGATCGGCCGTGTAGTCGCCGCTCTCACCAATCTGCTCAACCCGTCATCCATCGTCCTCAGCGGTTCGGTGCCGCAGACAAACGACACCCTGCTAGCCGCTGTCCGGGAAGCTGTCTATGGCGAGTCGCACCCACTGGTTACGCGGGATCTTCGAATCAGCAGTTCCCGCCTCAGCAGCTCGGCAGGCCTGGTCGGCGCCGCGACGGTCGTCGTCGAAGGCCTATTCAACCTGGACGTTTCCCGCTACTGGATCGTGCTCGGCACTCCCTTGGCACTTCCCCAGTTCCGGAGTGCACTCGCATGCGCCCACGAAACAATTTCTCGCGAATTGGATATCACCGATACCGAGGAGGGACCACCAGCCCCCCGTTAACGGCTGCTATCGGAGGACCCCACCGATCATGTCAATCACAGGACTCGGACCCCATGGCGAACGCGCTGCTCCGCCGAGCAGGGTTAATCTCGACCCAGAGGGAATGGAGGCCGCCCGACAACGCCACTTCTCGGTCGCCGTAGTGCTGCACACGGCAGATAGCGATTGGTCGCGGCAGCAACTGGCTGGAATCAGTAGCACTCTCGGCACTTGCGGCACTATCGTCAGCGAGGTTGTCGACTGTGCGTTCAATGCCGACAGGCAGATCCGTGCTCTCAAGCGACTCCGGGAAGGACCGGTGGACGCGATAATCTCCATTCCGGTTGCGAACACGGTTGTCGCGGAAGCGCATGCAGCCATACTCCAGGCAGGAAAGTGCCTCGTGCTGAACGACAACGTCCCTACCGGTCTGCTCCCCGGGCGTGACTATAACTCTCTGGTCTCAGCAGACAATTTCGGCCTCGGCCTAACCGGCGCCGAACTGCTTTCCCCTCATGTGGAAGTGGGTCGCGAGATCGGTCTCCTCACATTCGGCGTAGACTTTTACGCTACCAATGAACGTGAGATCGCCTTTGGGCGCTGGATGAAATCCAACAGACCTGACCTGTCTGTCCGGACACGACGCTTCCGTTCCCTAGAAGAGGTACGCCAGGTGACAGAGGAACTCCTTGCGGATCACCCGGACTTGGCGGGCCTCTTCGTTGTCTGGGATACGCCGGCGCTAGGTGTCCTCGAATTGCTGAGGGCCAGGAATCAGCCGATGCCGCTGACGACCGTCGACCTCGGACGCGAGGCTGCGATCGAACTGGCGACCGGCCGGATAATCGTTGGGATCGCCGCGCAGCAACCGTACAAGCAGGGGGTCGCCGTGGCACAAGCAGTCATTCTCTCTCTCCTGAAACGCCCGGTTCCCAGTTGGGTCGCCTTGCCGGGAATTTCTGTGACACCCGAAATCGTCGTGGAGAGTTACCAGCGCGTGTGGAGCGCGGCTGCTCCTTCGGAAATCCTATTGGCGCGCAGAACATGAACCCGCAGGTTCTATCCGGTCGAACGACGGAAGTGTACCGCACCACCGCAGAGTTCAGTTGTCCATTTGGCATCGGCGGCCGCATGGTGCCACGATAGGAGCGCATGGTGCCCCCCAAATCGCACAACCGCAGTTGAATGCACGTGAATTCCGTCCAACAGGTCGCCAATTCCACACAATTCGAGCAAACAGGATTTTCGCTAGTTTTCAGACGACCAGAGGCTCCACGCGCCTAAAGATAATAATGTTTCGCCGGGTTTCATTTGACTTCTGCTGTTTTTCTGCATAAGTTTGACGCGCACAGACGATCCATCGTCCTCAATGCAAGGCACGAATCGAGACCACATTACACGGAAGGCAAGAGTGAGGAGAGTCAGAATGGAAAGCTGGAAACTAGGTTATCAGGCGAACTGCTGGGGGCCGCTCGGCGGCAACGCTGTTGGCGTAACATCCATCTCCGAACTAACTTACCGAACCTTCGGGAGCATGGAAGCGGCACTGATCGATATTGCGGCCGCGGGCTACCAGGGGGTCGAACTCTTTGATGGCAATCTCCTCGACTACAGCGCAACTGAGTTTCAACATCTCCTCGATCAGGCGGGGCTGTCGCTAGTTGCTGCCTATTCGGGCGCAAATTTCATTTTCCGAGAAATCCTCGACGAAGAACTCGGTCGGATTCGGCGGGCCGCAGATCGCATCGCGGATCTCGGTGCGCCACACCTGGTCGTTGGAGGCGGCGCAAAACGCCACGGAGGAACGCACGAGGATGATTGCGCAAGGCTAGGGGAAGCGCTGGAGAAAGTAGTCTCGATTGCACGGGAACGAGGCTTGACCGCGCATTACCACCCTCACCTCACGACCATCATCGAGGGTCCGAACGAAGTGCGCCGAATCCTCTCCGAGACCTCGATCAATTTCTGCCCGGATACCGCGCATTTGGCGGCGGCGGGCGGCGATCCGGCGGCAATGATCCGGGAACATGCCGACAGGATCAAGTACATCCATCTCAAAGGCTGGCAGAAGGAACCGTTCGCATTCACGCCGCTCGACCGGGGTGATCTAGATAGCGCTCCAATCCTGCAAGCGATCCGGGACATCGGATTCGAAGGCTGGATAACCGTCGAACTCGACGCGTGGGATGACCCGCGCAAGGGCGCGGAGCTGAGCAAGTCCTACCTGGACCGGAACTGAGCACCGCATACAACAATCGGGCACGTGCCCGCGATCCAAGGGAGAAATCGAGAATGAATCCACTTCAGACCATAGCAACGACAATGGCGGCAGCCGTGATTTCCCTCATGCCGTTCTGCCTGCCGGCATCGGCCGGTCCAGATTCCGCCCTGGCTGCCCTGCAAGGCACAGTACTGTCGAAGGGACCGAATGGGGAAGATCCGAGTTCGGCGGGCGATCTCATGCTGACTGACGCGGAACTCGAGTCCATCAAAGCCATGAATGCAACAGCCGCGATTGTGATGCATTACGGTGGGAATGACTGGAGCCAAGCCCAAATCTCCGGGTTGACCGAACAATTTGGGAAGATGGGCATCGAGATTATCGCCGTGACCGATGCCGGTTTCAAGCCAGAGAAGCAAGTCTCTGATATCGAAACCATCATGGCTCAAAGCCCGGACATCATTGTGTCCATCCCGACCGACCCCTCTGCAACCGCTGCAGCCTACCGGGCCGCTGCTGAGGCCGGAACCAAGCTCGTCTTCATGGACAATGTTCCCAAGGGCTTTGTCGCGGGTGAGGACTACATCGCTTCCGTCTCGGCAGACAATTATGGAAACGGCGTTGCTGCGGCCCATCTGATGGCAAAGGCACTGAACGGCGAAGGACAGGTAGGCCTTGTCTTCCATGCCGCAGACTTCTTCGTGACCCGTCAGCGTTATGATGCTTTCAAGGCAACGATTGAAAGTGACTATCCAGATATCGAGATCGTTGCCGAACAGGGCATAGGTGGGCCGGATTTCACCGGTGATGCCGAAAAGGCAGCCTCGGCAATGCTGACTTCGAACCCGGGCATTGACGGAATCTGGGCAGTATGGGACGTGCCCGCGGAAGGTGTGATTTCTGCGGCACGCGTTTCGGGCCGCGATGACCTAGTCATCACGACCATCGATCTTGGTGAGAACGTCGCCATCAACATGGCGCAGGGTGGGTTTGTGAAGGGTCTTGGCGCACAGCGGCCTTTCGACCAGGGCGTGGCCGAGGCGATCCTGGCCGGCTACGGACTCCTGGGCAAGGAGGCGCCCCCGTTTGTCGCCCTACCTGCATTACCGGTGACCAAGGAAACGCTGCTTGAGAGTTGGCAAGCCGTCTATCACACGGAAGCCACGGAGAACATCCGCAAGAGCATGAACTGACACAACCCGGGGCCGGTGTCCATGCCCGCCGGCCCTGCCCCCAACAGTTGTTCGCCTCGCGCCGGCAGCGGAACAGAGCAGCCCATCCTTTCGGATGCACAATACCGGAGCAACAATCATGACCAAGGAAATCAATGTCGCGTTGATCGGAGGCGGATTCATGGGCAAGGCGCATGCACTGGCATATGCCGCCATGCCCATGTTCTTCTGGCCTGCGCCAGCCATCCCGCGTAAACGAGTCATCGTAGACATCACCGACGAGATGGCGGACGACGCCAGGCGGCGTTTCGGCTTCGACGAGGCTTCCGCCGACTGGCGCGAGACAATCGCCCGCGACGACATTGACGTGATCGACATTTGCACGCCCAACAACGTACATGCGGAAATTGCGATTGCCGCAGCGAGTGCCGGCAAACATATTCTTTGCGAGAAACCACTGGCGAGAGGTGCCGCGGAAGCGAAATTGATGCTGGATGCCGTTGAGAGAGCCGGAATCATCCACATGGTCGCGTTCAATTATCGGCGCACACCGGCCATCGCGCTGGCCAAGAAATTCATTGATGAAGGGCGGATCGGCGAGATTCGCAATTTCCGTGGCACCTATCTCCAGGACTGGTCGGCCGATCCCGATGGTCCTCTCTCCTGGCGTTTTCAGAAGAGTATCGCCGGGTCCGGTGCGGTCGGCGACATCGGCACCCACGTGGTCGATATGGCACATTATCTCGTAGGGAGAATCTCGGAGGTAAACGCGCTGACACCGACCTACATCAAGACACGCCCAGTGCAGGAGGGAGGCCTGGATAAGCTCGGAGCGTCGGAAAAAAACGCAAGTGCCCGACGCGAAACTGTAGATGTGGACGACGAGGTTGTATCCCTTCTACGATTTGAGAACGGCACCATCGGATCCCTGGAAGCCACGCGCAACGCATACGGTCGGAACAATTTCATTACGCTCGAGATTCATGGCACCCAGGGCTCCATCCACTTCAATTACGAGAGGAGGGACGAACTGCAGGTCATGTTCGCAGAAGACCCTGTGGATGCCCGGGGCTTCCGCACGATTTACACCGGGCCCGCACATCCTTATGGAGAGGCCCTGTGGCCGATCCCTGCGATTGGCATCGGATATTCGGAGACCAAGATTGTCGAGTGTCACGATTTCTTCCAGGCTGTCGCCACAGGCACCCAGACCTCGCCAAATTTCGTCGATGGCTACTGGTGCGAGCTTGTGGCCGATGCCCTGCTGAAGTCTGGCGAAACCGGAATGTGGGTCAGCGTAGAACCGTGACTTCTGCACCGCACGCCGTGAACATGCAGAACATCTCCAAACATTTCGGCGGAGTGCAAGCCCTAGCGGACGTCGATCTCCAAATCAATGCAGGAGAGATTCACGCCCTCCTCGGTGGCAACGGTGCCGGGAAATCCACCATCCTCAAAATCCTGAATGGTGTCCATGTGCCGGACCAAGGGTCCATCGAAGTCTTTGGGCAGGTTCTGGACGAGTACACGCCAGAAGCATCCCGGCGGGCCGGAATCGCGATGATCTATCAGGAAATGAGTCTAATTCCTTCTCTAACCGTCGCGCAAAATGTGTTCCTGACTCGGGAAACCAAGAATCCTCTTGGACTCATCGACGACCAGATGGGGGAGCGCAAAGCAGCAGAGTACTTCGAGATGCTCGAAGTTGACATCAACCCGCGCACCCTGGTCGCAAACCTCGGGGCCGGTCAGCGACAATTGACGGAAATCGTCAAGGCCATCAGTCAGGATGCTCGGGTGCTTGTATTGGACGAGCCCTCGACAACACTGTCCGTCTCGGATGTCGAGAAGCTGTTCAGAATTCTCAGACGCCTCCGTTCCAAGGGTGTTGCTATCATCTACGTTTCCCACAGGATGGACGAGATTGCCCGGGTCGCAGACCGGGCAACCATCCTGCGCGACGGGAAACGCATCATTACCGCCTCAATGTCCGAGTTGCCCATGGAATTGATGATCGAGCACATCGTCGGAAGGCGTTCCGGTGGCTTGACGAACGTGGCGAGAAAGCGGGCAGGCCTCGGCGAAGTGCTCCTGGAACTAGACCAGGTATCCGGAGCCAGCAAGCCGAAGGAAATTAGCCTCACGGTTCGCAGGGGCGAAGTGGTGGGTATTGCCGGACTGCTCGGATCCGGTCGGTCTTCGCTCGCCAGAGTTCTGTTCGGAATTGAACCCAAGGCAGGCGGGGAGATCCGCATCGCCGGAAGACAGGCGACGATTGACCGTCCGCGGCATGCAGTTGATTCCGGAATTGCACTGGTTCCGGAAGCACGCGCCCTCCAGGGGCTCATTCTCCCTCATTCCGTCTCCGCTAACCTGACGCTCAGCGTACTGGATCGAGTCTCCGATCGATGGGTCATGAACCGGCGGGCCGTCCGCGAAACAACCGGCCAGCAGATCGACAATCTCGGCATCAAGGCGGCGTCGCAGGAGCACGCCGTATCGACACTCTCCGGGGGCAACCAGCAGAAGGTGGTGATCGGAAAGTGGATGGCTGCCGAACCAGAGATCCTGATACTCGATGAGCCCACTGCTGGAATCGACATCGGATCCAAGTCCGAAGTCATTCGGCTAATCCGGGATCTGGCGGAAAGGGGAAAGGCCATCCTGTTGATTTCCTCTGAATTGAACGAATTGCTCGTCGCGTGCAACCGCATCGCTGTGATGAGCGACGGTAGGCTGACCGGAGTCTTTGAGCGCGACAGTCTGGACGATCCAGTCCTCACAGGCGACGACCCCGTGCAGGGCTTGAAGGCGGCGGAGCAGAACCTCCTCGCGCGCATCCAGACTGCTCTCCAACCCTGGAGTGACGTCCGTGTACATTAGGAAATCACGAGATGGCAGTATCCGACGTCCGCTGATCGTAACAGCAAACTGGCGACAGAACATCATCTACATTGGTTTTGTCATCATTTTCATCTTCTTTGCCATCACGCTAAACGACAAGGGCTTTCTGAATCCGAACAACTTGCTCAATATCGTCCGCCAGACCGCAATGATCGCCGTCATGGCGATCGCCATGACATTCGTGCTGTCGTCCGGTGAAATCGACCTGTCGGTAGGTGCCGTGGCTGGGCTGACGTCCGTCACCGTTGCGATGGCGATTGACGCAGGGGGAATGGCATTCGGGATCGGGGCAGGCATCGCGACCGGCATCGCGGTCGGTGTATTCAACGGCATACTCACAACCCGTGTAGGCATTCCGTCTTTCCTTACCACCTTGGCAATGATGGGAATTGCCAAGGGTGTTGCCATGTGGATAAGCGACACCGCGGCGGTCCCGATCATCAATCCCACATATTCCTGGCTATTTGGTGGTGGGTCACTCGGTCGGATTCCAGTGCTGCTGTTCTGGATGTTGCTGCTCGGCGCGGCCGGACACTATGTCCTGAAGCGAACCACCTTCGGACGACGGGTACTAGCCACCGGAGGCAACGAAACGGCGGCACGCTTTTCCGGAATTGAAACACGCTCCGTGAAGTTCCGGGTCCTGGTGGTTTCATCCATGGCCGCAGCACTTGCCGGCATGCTGTACGCAGGGCGGCTTCACTCGGGACGCTTCCAACTTGGCGAAGGAGATGAGCTCTCCGTCATCGCAGCCGCGGTCCTGGGCGGAACCAGCCTCTTCGGTGGCTACGGAACGGTTATCGGAACCATTGTCGGAGCCCTGATGATCGGTCTCATCAACAACGGGCTGATCTTGATGGGGCTCGAATTCAGCCAGCAACTCATCGCACGCGGCGGCATCATCGTTCTCGCGGTCGCACTCAGCCAGAAAAGGAACTGACCCATGATTCCGGGCTGCACCATCATCGGCACAGTCGTCGCCAAGCCAGAAACCCGCCAGAAATTGCAAGAGATCTTGACCGCGCAAGTGGCCCCGACCAGAGCGGAAGCCGGCTGCCTGAACTACGACTTTCACGTTGACGCCAGTGATCCCTGCGTATTCATCTTCTACGAGAACTGGCGCAGCCAGGCAGACCTGTCCGAGCATCTCACAAAGCCGCACCTTAAGCCGCTCTTCGATCGACAGGGAGAATTGCTCGCGCGGCCGGTCGACATCCGGCACTTGAACATGCTGAGCGAACCGTGCACCAAGGACCCGTAACAAATTTCCATCTATCCCGGAAGCCCTTGCGCACTCGAACGAAGCAGTCATACGCACGCGCGCTCGCACTCGGTGCCACCAGCACCTCATACCGGCAGTGGCATGAATGGTGATTGCGGCTCGCAGTCACACCTGGAGATGATGCCTGTGAAGGCGGCTGCGTACAATCCTCGTCTCTACGAGTTCACCTTTGCACGCCGAAGCCATTCCTCCTCGTCCAGAATCTCCAATCCGAGCGCTTCTGCCTTTGTGCGCTTCGATCCGGCCGCCTCGCCAGCCACCAGAATGTCAACGTTTCGGGAAACAGCGCCCAGCACCCGAGCGCCCAGGGATTCTGCGAGTGTCTTGGCTTCCGCGCGACTCATCGCCTCAAGCGTGCCCGTGAACACGATGCGCTTTCCCGCCAGAGGCGAGTTGACATCTGACGCCGGTTCTTCTTCGTCTTCCGGGCGGACGCCCGCCGCCGCCAGTCGATCGAGCTTCTCTCTGTTGGCAGGCGCGGAGAAAAACCGTCCAAGGGACTCGGCTGCCGCAGATCCGACCCCCTCGATGGCCAGGAGCCGTTCTCCCGCGTCCGTTTCCGTTTCCGCGGCAGCTTCCATTTCCTCACGGAAGTGACTCCAAGAGCCATAGTGTCGTGCCAATCGGAGCGCTGTCGTCTCGCCGACAAACCGAATACCAAGGGCAACAATGAAGCGGGCTAGCGGCGGAGACCGGCGAGCATCGATGGCCGCAAACAGATTGGCGGCAGAGAGGTCCCCCCAACCCTCCAGTGCCGCGACGGAATTTGGCGCTCCCTCTTCTCTCTCAACGGAATCAGACTGCCGGGACCGCTCCCGAAGTGTGAAGATATCGGCAGGTTCACGCACCCAGCCGAGATCCCAGAAAAGCTGAACTTGCTTCTCGCCCAGCCCCTCAATGTCCAGGGCATCCCGGGAAACAAAGTGCCGGAGTGCCTCCACTGCCTGGCGTGGGCAACCGAGTGTGTTGGAGCAGCGCCGCACTGCCTCACCTTTCTCGCGGACAGCCTCCGCCCCGCAGTCGGGGCAGTGCGCCGGAAACACGTAGGGCATGCTGCCGGGTGGCCGATCCGAATACTCGATTGCGATGATCTGCGGAATCACGTCTCCGGCACGGCGGACTCGAACGCGATCTCCGATCCGGATATCCGGCTCCGCACCTTCCCGAACAGGTGCGCCGTCGGAACCGTAGCCACGGATGAAGTCCTCGTTGTGCAAGGTGGCATTCGAGACCTCGACCCCCCCTACCGTCACCGGCTGCAGTCTCGCAACCGGGGTCAGCGAACCGGTGCGCCCCACCTGCACCTCAATATCCAAAACCTCGGTCGTAGCTTCCTCCGGTGAAAACTTGAGCGCGACGGCCCAGCGCGGGAAACGCGCAACCGAACCCAGTCTGGCCTGCCAGTCCAGCCGCTCGACCTTGATGACCGTACCATCGATATCGTGGGGTCCGTTCGAGCGCAGCGGTTCGATCCCTGCATGCCACTCCACCGCTTCCTGCCAATCCGCCACACTGCGCCAGATCTCGCCGATCGGTATCCCGCAGGATGCAATGCGTGCCATGGCCTCGCTCTGTGTCACTCCGATCGTTTCCGATACCTCTCCCCAGCCATGCGCGGCAAACTTCAATGGACGAGCCGCCGACACACCGGGATCCTTTTGCCGGAGCGAACCGGAAGCCGCGTTCCTAGGGTTCTTGTAGAGCCGTCCCGGTGCCGCCTTCTCCTCGCGCCGCAGTTCGGCCTCCCTGCGGCTTTCAAGTTCCTCGACGCGCGCTTCGTCTCCGGCATCTCGCGCCTTGGCAATCCATCCCGAGAATCGGCTGTTGAGACGTACCAGCCTCTCCGCGTTCTCCTGTTCCACCTCCCGATTCAGTTCCGCACAATCCTCATGAGTGAAATAGACCTCACCACGCACCTCCAGAACAGTCGGCGCGCCGTCTTCAAGCCGCTCCGGAACGCTGCGTATGGTGCGGGCATTTGCTGTCACATCCTCGCCGACTCTTCCGTCACCCCGGGTGGCGGCCTCTAACAGTCGTCCGTTCTCGTAGCGGAGGGCCAGGGAAACCCCATCAATCTTCGCTTCCGAGCGGAGGGCAACGGGCGTGTCCGCATCGAGCGAAAGAAACCGCCGCACGCGATCGACAAAGTCCCGGACATCGTCGCCATCAAATGCGTTCTGCAGCGAAAGAAGCGGACGCCTGTGTTCGATCGGGGCAAAGCCACGGGTGGGGCGCGCACCTACCGCTTGACTGGGGGAATCCGATGTTGCGAGTTGCGGCAGTCGCGCCTCGATTGCTTCGAGCCGCCGTCGCAGGCGGTCGTACGTGGCATCGTCGATTACAGGGGAGTCGCGATCGTGATACGCCTCGTCATGTTGGCGAATCTCGGCCGTTAGGCGGGCATGCTCCTTCCGCGCCTCATCTTCGTTCAGGTCCTCTACCGCCCTCACTGGCCTGTCGTCACGCTCCGCCACGCTCTATCCCCCCTCTCGGATGGAATCCATCTGGCCGTTTCCCGCATCGGGAGTCTTCCGCTAGAATACCAAGTGCTACAGGCGCGCCACAGCGCATTTAGACCGAGAGCCAAAGTTGACGCAAGACGAAACAGCGGCTCCCGAATTCCGGCAACCGGATCCGCCAGCGACCATCTCCATCGTAAAGGAGATGCGCAACAGCTATCTCGATTACGCGATGAGCGTGATCGTGAGCCGGGCGATTCCCGATCTGCGCGACGGGCTCAAGCCCGCGCACCGGCGGATCCTCTACGCAATGCTGGAAGGGGGCTATCTCTGGAATCGTCCCTATCGCAAGTCCGCCCGCGTGGTCGGGGATGTGATCGGACGCTATCACCCGCATGGCGATCAAGCGGTCTACGACACGCTGGTGCGTCTGGCGCAGGAATTCTCCATGCGCCTGCCACTGGTGGACGGCCAGGGGAATTTCGGCTCTCTCGATGGCGACATGGCTGCCGCCATGCGCTACACCGAAGTGCGACTGGCCCGTGCCGCTGAAGCGATGCTCGCGGATATCGACCGTGACACGGTGGATTTCCAGGAAAACTACGATGGAGAGGATCGGGAACCCACCGTTCTGCCCGCGCGCGTTCCGAATCTTCTGGTCAACGGATCCGAGGGAATCGCGGTTGGCATGGCCACGCGGATTCCGCCGCACAATCTCGGCGAAATCGTGGACGCAGCACTCGCGTTCATCGAGAACCCCTCGATTCGCCTGGAGGAATTGATGGAAATCGTGCCGGGACCGGATTTTCCGACCGGCGGACAGGTCGTCGGCCAGGCCGGCATCCTCGCCACGTACGCGCTGGGGCGGGGGTCCATCGTCATGCGGGCGAAGTCTCGGATCGAGGACACCGCATCGGGGCGCACCTCCATCATCATCGATGAAATTCCATACCAGGTGAACAAGGCGAGCATGGTGGAGGAGATCGCGCGCCTTGCCAAGGAAAGGACGGTCGAGGGAATCTCGGAGGTCCGGGATGAATCCGACCGAGACGGAATCCGGGTCGTCATCGACCTGAAACGGGACGCGACGCCAGAGGTCGTGCGAAATCAGCTGCACCGTTTCAGCAGGATGCAGGCCAGCTTTGGAGCGAACCTGATCGCGTTGATCGGGGGACGTCCCGAACGATTTCATCTGAAGACCTATCTTGAGGAATTCGTCCGTTTCCGGGAGGAAGTGGTCACACGACGCACTTCGCACGATCTCAGGGAGGCACGAAACCGGGCGCACATGCTCTGCGGCCTCGCTATCGCCGTCGAGAATATCGACGAGGTCGTTTCCACCATTCGCGCTGCTCCCAATCCGGCCGCTGCACGCGAAGCACTGTTGGCACGCGCCTGGGATGCGGAGCGAATCGTGCCGTACCTGCGTCTCGTCGATGATCCGGAACAACGGGCATTCGCACTGGACGAGCCGGTTGCCGGAAGAACCGTTCATCTGTCGGAGGAGCAGGCACGGGCGATCCTCGAACTCCGGCTTCAGCGCCTCACCGCGCTAGGACGGGACGAGATCACGGAAGAACTGAAGGTGCTGGCCACCCGGATCACCGACTACCTCGCGATCCTCGGTTCGCACGAACGGATTCTCGCGATCGTGTCACGGGAACTCATCGAACTCCGGGACACTCGGTCCACGCCGCGCCGAACGGAGATCATTCCCATTGACGATGAAATCGAGGACGAGGCACTGATCGAGCGCGCCGAGATGGTGGTAACCGTTACCCATGGCGGTTACATCAAGCGAACTCCGGTGGAGGAGTTCCGTGCCCAGCGCCGCGGTGGCAAGGGCCTCGCAGGCATGTCAACCAAGGAAGAGGATTTCGTCACACAACTCTTCGCTGCAAACACGCACACGCCGGTGCTGTTCTTCACCACCGACGGAAGGGTCTACCAACGCAAGGTCTGGCAACTGCCGCTCGGCGCGCGCACTGGCCGCGGCAAGGCGATCGTCAACGTTCTCCCCATCGAGAAAGGGGTTACGGTCAGCGCGATGATGCCCGTGGAACCGGAGGAAATGGCGCGGGACGATCGCCAGATCGTGCTCGCAACCTCGTCCGGGCGAGTCCGGCGAAACAAGCTGTTGACCTTCAGCAAGATCCGGGCGAACGGAATCATTGCCATGAAACTCGACGAAGGTGTCCGGCTGATCGGTGCAGCGGTCTGTTCCGACAGTGATGACGTGCTCCTCGTCAGCGGCCGCGGACAAGCGATCCGTTTCGCTGCCAGCGACGTCCGGGTATTTGGCGGACGGGATTCTATGGGCGTGCGCGGCGTCCGGCTTCGCACTGGCGACGAAGCAGTTTCGATGGCCGTCATCCCACGTTCCTCCTGCGACCGAGAGGAGGCGCACGCCTACCTCGCGGCAAGACGTGCCGGCGGGACTCCGTCAGCTCCCGAATTGGCGGAGCAGGAGGTAATCCTGCTGTTCGTGGACTCGGAAGGCCTTGGCAAGCGTACGTCTAGTCATGAGTTTCCGCAAAGGAATCGCGGTGGCCAAGGCGTCCGAGCGATGTCGCTCAAGCGCGGTCGCACCAAAGACGGACGCAGGCTGGTCGTAGCTGCCTTCGAGGTTGAAGACTCGGACGAGATCATGCTGACCACCGATTCCGGGCAGTCCATCCGGTGCCCGGTCGATGGTATCTCGATGCGCAGTCGAATCGCCGGCGGAGTGCGGCTGCTGCGCATCGGCGAAGACGAGCGCGTCGTCTCCGTGGCCAGGCTCGAGGAAACACCGGAAGACGGACAGGATGAAGCGGCTACCGCGAACGAGACGCCCTGAACCGGTTGCCAGGCGAACGCGGCCCGCTATGCGGACGAACCGTTCGCGGCCCCGCAAATTTGCTCAAGAACCTGCAGGAAGACTTCCGGACTCGCCGCGCCGGGAACGGCCAGACGCTCTGCAAACGTGAAGAACGGAACACCGGCACCCCCTGCGGTCCGCAACGCCTGATCCTCCGCCTCAACTTCCTGACGAAACCGACCCGAACTAAGTACGGCGTCAGCTATTCCCCGGTTCAGACCACTTCGTATCGCGGCGTCCAGTAGCACACCGTGATCTCCGAGATCATCGCCACGGCAAAAGAACGTGTCGAACAGTGTTTCCGACAACGCGTCCTGCCGGCCGGTCGAACCAGCCCAGAAGAGGAGCCGATGTGCGTCCCAGGTGCTCGGCATGCGGCCAATGCGGTCAAATCGGAATGGCAACCCCTCTTCGGCACCGGCAGCTTCGATCCGCGCATAGACGGACCGTGCGCCATCCGTACCGCCGAATTTTGCAGCCAGATACGCCTGCCGGTCCATTCCGGATGGCGGCATCGAGGGATTCAACAGGAAGGCACGCCACCGGATGCTGGCGGCAACGTCCCTCCGCCCAGCCAGAGCGCGTTCCAGGCGGCGCTTGCCGATCCAGCACCAGGGACAAACAACGTCAGACCAGACATCGATCGCGACCGCTTTCAGATCCGGCACACTCAATCCCTCCGGAAACCGAGACACCGGATGGCGCCGCCGGCGCCAATTGGCCGCGTCCACCGTCCGACTGCCTGCGCATCCCACTCTTCGCCTGAATCCCTGCACCCGTTGCTTCAGTAGGGAGAAGACACGGCCGTGCAGATTCACAACCAGTGCAACCGCGTCCCTCCGGTGTATCGGCTCGGATGCCTACTCCGAGCCCGCGTACCGGAATTCCACAGCGTATGGCGTGTAGGCAGCCAGATCGCGGAATCCCGACACATCGTGGTTTCGTCCAGTGAAGAGTTCCAGTAATCCCTCGATATTGTGGGCGCTTGGATACACCACTCCCTCCAGCGCAATCCACGCCTTGAGGAGCTTCCCGGTCGTCTGCCGAACATGAAACCCTATGATCTCGTTGGAGATTTCGTCGGAGCGGATCAATACCCGAAGGGCGTCAATGTCCCGTTCCGCCGCCTTCAAGAGCATCCCGGCACACTTAAAGTCGCTCATTGAGAGCTTTCCCCTGCCGCAATGCGCGCGCGAGCAAATGGTTGAGGGAATCCCGCCAGTCGTCGATGTCTTCCAGAGAGTGGACCAGGATATCCGTGGGAACGTGAAACCGCGCCAGCGCCGAGTAAAGCCTTGCTGTTTCCTGGACCCGGCTGCGCCCTGGCCCGAAGGGATCTGCCTCCACGACGACAAGGTCAACATCCGAAGTCGAACGCGCATCGCCGCGGCCTGCGAACCAAACACGATTACTGCCTCCGGTTCGACTTCCTTCACGATGACACGGACAATTCGATCCAGGAGGGCATCGCTCACCGGTTTGTTGTGAACGTCTGTGCGCTTCATGCGACTCCTCCGCACGGCATCGCGATCACCGCTCGGGCGACGCGGTCGGCCATGTCCTTCCCGCGAACGCCCCGCCGTCGCATCGGTGCGCTTCCATGGCGCGGCTACCAGTGGCCATCTGCATTGCCCGGTTTGTAATCGCCGAGCAGAAGGGCGTCAAAAGGCAACTTGCCCTACCGTCGCACATCGCAATGGCATGCCCGCACGGAGATCCTGCTCGGCAGGCTGCTGCCCCTCGCGTCCGGAGGATCACAGCGATTTCCGGCGCCAACCGCATCACGGGATGCCTGCAGACGGCGATCCGATCACGAGACGCCTCGACACAGGCCTGGTGCTGCGAATCGATTCGCGAATCGCAAACAGGGCAATTGCATTGTTGGAACCGCAAGGGCGGACGTTCACATACGCGACAAGAATCGAACCGTTTGCCCTCCAAACCGGCGAAAGTCTGTCCCGAAAGCTGAATCGCAATCCGTTCGATATCTGTCCTTCGATTGCACCCAGACTGTTCCCGGTCTGTTCATGGCCGAATGGGACAACGGAATTGGCGGCTAGGGAAAAGGAGTTGCACCGCCCCGAAAATGCCCGCAACACTCACCCAGACGCGACCAGCCGCACCCGGTTCCTTTGCGGCGCGCAGACATGGGGGACACAATGGAAACGACCGGCGAAGGCGATGCATCAATGCTCAACCAGTTCGTCAGGGATCCGGACCAGGCTCTGTTCCGGGTGCTCCTGAGCGACCGGAAATGCGCCGAAGACCTCATCCAAACACACTTTCCGGCCGAGCTACGACACCTGCTCGAGGACAGCCAGATCCGACCGGCCAACATCCCCTATACCGGGGACCCAAGTGGACAGACCTTTGTGAACGGAGTTTTCGAGATTGGCAAATCGAACGGAAACCCCAAGGCCGTGTGCATGCTGTCGTTCTCGCGAGAATGGAGCCAGGAAGCAAAGTGCCGGCTCGATGGCTACCGGCACAGCATTCTCCTGCACTACGCCCGCAGGAAGATCAATCCGCAGCTTGTTCCCATTGTCTTCCACTGCTCGACCGCCCCCGGGTTTGAAGATGATTCCTGAACATGCGGGTTCGGGCCTACCCACAATCCATGTGCCTCGCACTTCACGCTGAACGCGATCACTGCAGCGTGAGACGCTTCCCGGCCGAGCCCCCGCCCCAGCTCCAATCGGAGGAATCCCTGCAGAATTCTCCCGGAATCAAGATTGCGGTCGCATTCCGGATGTAGGGTTGCAGGGGTGCGCAACACGATGCCTGACCAATCGCGTTCAACAACGCCTGCGAATGCCTTCCGGCCCAATGACTCTTCCGGCCGAGACACAACAGGCTGTGACGTCGAACCAGCCCACCGGGTTCAAACCCCGAAATCGAACTTGCAGGCCCACGCGCCCCTGCGGGAATAATCCGTTGGACATGAACTGGCCGTGGGGTGAATTCTCGACAAGCGACCGGGAGGCCCCGGAACCAGTGAAGCGGTCCCGAAAACCGGAACCCAAACGGCCCCCTTCTGCCGGTACCCGGCAGTTTCAGGGCACAGTCTCAGGAGGCAGAATGAACACGGAACCCACGCTGAATGGAGAAACAAGAGGCACCATCCTCGGGAACAGCTTCCCGGAAGAACTCTACGAACCGCTGTACCGGGCGCTTCACAACGATGCGGAGAACGCGGAAAAAGTCATTGGCGCGACGTTGCCGGATTCGCTGCGGCATCTCTTGCGGGGTGGACCTGTGCAGCACGTGCGGATCCACAATGCCAGCGATCCGCATGGCCAGACTTTCATCGGCGGCGTCTTCGAAATCGGCCGGTTCAAGGACAGGCCGCGCGGTGCCTGCGTACTCATGCGCTCCTCGAAATGGGACGATGAGGAACGCAGGAGGATGGAGGGCTACCTGCAAAGCGTCGGCCTGCACTACACCGAACAGGACATCACACCGGTGATCGTGCCGATGGTGTTCCAGATTCCTGACGCGGACTGACCAGGCACCGATGGATGGCCGTGGTGCCACACAGTTCGCAAAAACTGTGCTGGTGCCGCGCTCATCCTTCCCTGATCTGCATGCAGACCGGAGATACGACTTTGCCGGCATTCCGGCATCGTCGCGGAACCGGAATCCGCATTGACAGGCAACGTGCCGGGAAGTACGAATAACTGCGGGGATTGTGCAGGCGCAACGGTCGCGCAGGAGTAGAGTTTTTCGTAGACGGATCCCCGACCTGATCCGGCCAGAGCAATTCTTGCAACGCGGTGCTCGCCGCAGGAAGAGAGATTGAGAACCATGCTCCAGTCCATGCGACAGATGGTGAAGTCCTGGGTCGCCAAGGCACTCATCGCGCTCCTCGTGCTGAGTTTCGCCGCCTGGGGCATCGGCGACATTTTCATCTCCCGGACCGAGGGAGTTGTTGCAACCGTGGGTGATCGGGAAGTCGACCCGTATACCTTTGCAAATGCCTTCCATGCTCGGCTCGAACAGATCGCACGCGGCGGTCAGGAGTTTGATGTCGCAGAAGCTGTGCGGCTCGGCGTGGACCAGGCCGTGCTCGACGAGATCGGCCAGCGGCTTGCCCTGGACAACGCCGCTGCGGATCTCGGGCTGAGAGCTCCGGACAGCGCGGTTTCCGAGGCTATCACCACCCGCCCCGCCTTCCAGGACGCCGCCGGACGCTTCGATCCCGAGCGCTACGCGCGGCTTCTCACCGTGAACAACATGTCCCAGAAGGAATTCGAGGCCACAGTCCGGGACGACGTCGCACGCGCAGCTCTCATCCAGGCAGTCGCCAGCGGAGCCTCCCTTTCGAAATCTCTCGTGCTACCGCTCTACGGTCGCCTTGGCGAGGAGCGAATCCTCTCCTACATCGAGATCGGCCCGGACCCCGGCCTACCTCCCCTCTCGCCGGGAGACGCGGAAATGACTGCCTTTCTGGAAGAGAACGAAGCGGTCTATCGCCGGCCAGCGGAAGCTGAAATTGCCTTCCTCTGGGTCGACCCGGAGGCACTGGCGGAACCCGAACTGGTGCCGGAGGAAGAGGTTCGGGAAACCTATGAACTCGATCTCGACCTCTATTCCACGCCAGCGACGCGGACACTCCATCAAATCGTGTTCGAGACCGAGGCAGAGGCGGTGGGCGCCCGCGCTCGACTCGACAGCGGTGCAACGTTATTGGACATCGCCGGCGAACTGGGTCTGGGCAACGAGAGTGTCGTGCTTGGCCAGGTCACGCGCGACGAATTGGCGCCGGAACTTGCCGAAGCTGCCTTCGGTACCTCGGATACCGGACCGGTTGGACCCGTCCAGACTGCCTTCGGTTGGGGCGTCCAGGAGATCATCGCCCTTGCGGATGCCAACACGGTCCCCTTCGAGGATGCCTGGGCAGAAATCGCGATGAGCATTGCCGTCAACGAGGCGCTGGATCTTGTCCCGGACATCGTGGCGCGGGCCGAGGATCGAATTGCGGCCGGGGATTCCCTGGAGGTCGCCGGTCCTGCCCTCGGTCTTGAATTGCAGTTGCGCACAGTCGACGAAAATGGGTTGGCGGAAGACCTTCCCTATGGCACACGCATCCCGGACGATCCGGATTTTCTGGACGCCGCCTTCGAGTTGCAGCCGGGAGACGATCCGGATGTGCTGTACTTCGAGAATGGAGGGGCCGCGATCCTGAGGGTCGACGCTTTCCGGGAGAGTGCTGTACCGCCCCTTGACGAAGTCCGCGACGAGATTGCCGCTGCGCTGGAATCCGATGCGCGGGCGGCCAGCGCGCTTACCAGGGCTGAAGCGGTCGCAGCGAGGATCACAAACGGCGAGAGCCTGGATTCGGTAGCGGAATCGCTTGGTCTCGAGATTGGCAGAACCGATCCCGTTCGGCGCTATGGCCGAGCCGTCCTGCCTGCGACAGTCGTCGACACGGCGTTCACGCTGGCAGCAAGTGGACACGGTTTTGAGGAAGGTCTTGGTGAACAGGCCTTCGTATTCCGGGTCGATGAAGTTCTTCCCGAGGATCCCGAAGTGGTCGATGCCCGTATCGAGAATCTCCTTCCAAGCCTGGAAGGGATGATCGACGACGAGGTGTTCCAGTCGTTTGCACGTGCCGTCAATTCCGAGTACCCCTTGCAGATCAACCGGGCGGGCGTGGAAGCAGCGCTTGGCCTCCTGTCGGATTCGTGACCCCGAGCCGCGGGACGCCACCCGTGGAGGTCTCACCCCGATACCCGGAATTCCTCCACCAGTGGAGTGCCGGGAGAAGCCAGCTCCTGCGGCTCACCGCAAGCGGCGACCTCGACACGCCCGTATCGCTGGCACAGAAGCTCTCGGTGGGCCGACCGACGCATTTCCTGCTGGAGTCCGTAACCGGAGGCGAGATTCGTGGCCGGTATTCGATAATCGGCGTTGATCCGGATCTCGCGTGGCGATGCCGTGATGGCCGTGCCGAGACCACCCGCGGTAACGGCCCCTGGAAGGAAGACGATCTCCCGCCGATTGAGAGCCTGCGAAAGCTGCTGAACGCGTCCGCCATGCGTCTCCCGGACGATTCACCTCCGATGGCCGCCGGATATTTCGGATATATCGGTTATGACATGGTCCGATTCGTGGAGCGGCTTGGCGCCGGCAATCCCGACACACTGGGCCTGCCCGATGCGCTCCTAATCCGCCCCCGACTGGTTGTGGTTCTGGACAACGTCCGAGGCGAGATCACCTTCGGAGCACCGGTATGGCACGAGCCGGAGACCGACCCGCAGGAGGCCTACCGCCTTGCGGAAGCACTCCTACTCGATGCCCGCACCCGGCTGGATCGTCCGGCACTCGGGCCACGCGGTTCGAGGCACGCCATCAAGGGCCTGCCGGAACCGATATCCAACACTACGCGCAAGGAGTATCACTGCATCGTCGAACGCGCCCGAGAACACATACGGGCCGGTGACATCTTCCAGGTCGTGCCCAGCCAGCGATGGACCCTGCCCTTCAATTTCCCTCCCTTTGCGCTCTACCGGTCGCTCCGGCGGACCAATCCGTCGCCGTACATGTTCTACTTCGACTTCGACGACTACCAGATCGTCGGAGCCAGCCCGGAAATTCTCGTGCGTGTCCGTGGCCGGCAGGTAACGCTCCGGCCAATCGCCGGTACGCGACCTCGTGGCTCGAACGTGGAGGAAGACCGCCGCCTCGAACGGGAACTGCTGTCCGACCCCAAGGAGCGGGCCGAACATCTCATGCTGCTAGACCTCGGACGCAATGATGTCGGGCGTGTGGCCGAAATCGGTTCCGTTACACCGACAGAGCAGTTCGTCGTGGAACGCTACAGCCACGTGATGCATATTGCGTCCAATGTGGAAGGCACGCTGCGGCAAGGCTGTGATGCCCTGGATGCGCTACTCGCCGGACTTCCTGCAGGCACTGTCTCCGGCGCACCAAAGATCCGGGCCATGGAGATCATCGATGACCTGGAGAACGTCAAGCGGGGCGTCTACGCCGGTGGAATCGGGTATTTTTCAGCCAATGGGGACATGGACACCTGTATCGCGCTTCGTACGGCCGTGATAAAGGACGGGATCATGCATATCCAGGCTGGTGGCGGTGTGGTGCTGGATTCGGATCCAGATGCCGAATACGACGAAACGGTAGACAAGTCCGGCGCGCTTCGGCGGGCTGCGGCAGAGGCCGGCGACTTCGTTCGCCCGCCTGCTGGGGAGGTGAACGGGGAGCCGTGATTCTGCTGATTGACAATTACGACAGCTTCACCTTCAACCTGGTCCACTACCTGGGGGAGCTCGGAGCGGAGTGCGATGTCCGCCGCAATGACGCAATCAGCGTTTCTGCCGCCATCGCCGCAAGTCCTGAGGCCATCGTCATCTCCCCGGGCCCTGGTGCGCCCGACAGCGCCGGCATCGCGATGGACCTCGTTCGCACCGCCTCGCCGTCGTTTCCCATTCTTGGCGTGTGCCTGGGTCACCAGGCCATCGGCGCGGCCTTTGACGCTGAAATCGTCGCCGCGCATTCGATCCTGCACGGGAAGACCAGTGTCATTCATCATTTCGGCGACTCACTGTTCGCGGGTATCCCTGATCCGTTCGAGGCAACGCGCTACCATTCCCTGGCGGTCTGTCGGCGCACGCTTCCGGACTGCTTTGAGGTAACGGCTGAAACGGAGGACGGAGAAATCATGGCAATGCGGCACCGGGAACACAGGGTCTACGGAGTTCAGTTCCACCCGGAATCCATCGCCACGGGCAACGGCAAACCGCTGCTCCGGAACTTCCTTCAGATTGCCGGAATGGCATGATGTCCGAGGCATTCAAGGCACTGATCGCCGCCGCTGCGGAGGGCCCTCTAACCGCGGAGGCCGCAAAGGGCGCGTTCGATATCATCATGTCGGGTGAGGCAACACCAAGCCAGATCGGCGGCTTCCTGATGGCGTTGCGCACGCGCGGCGAGACGGTAGAAGAGATCGCGGCCGCCGCCATGGTCATGCGGGAAAAGGCAACGCCGGTGCGAGCACCTGAAGGGGCGATCGACATTGTCGGAACCGGAGGTGATGGCAGCGGCACGCTCAATATCTCCACGGCCGCAGCGCTGGTGACAGCCGGCGCGGGAGTACCTGTTGCCAAGCATGGCAATCGCGCTCTTTCCTCGAAGGCAGGAACTGCCGACGCTCTCGAGGCGTTGGGAGTGGCGGTGATGGCCGGACCGGAAGCGGCCGAGGAATCCATTCGGGAGGCCGGCATCTGCTTCTTGATGGCGCCCGTGCATCACACGGCAATGCGACATGTCGGACCGTCTCGACGCGAACTGGGAACTCGCACAATTTTCAATATTCTCGGCCCCATAACCAATCCCGCCGGCGTGCGCCGGCAATTGACTGGCGTATTTGCAGACCCGCTGCGTGTACCGATCGCCAAGGCGCTCGGCGACCTTGGATCCGAGCGGGCGTGGGTCGTGCATGGTGCGGAGGGTATCGACGAGATCTCGATTTCCGGCCCGACACGGGTGGCAGCCCTTGAGGACGGCTGTGTGCACGAGTTTCAGATCACGCCGGGAGATGCAGGACTCGAGAGCCATCCGCCGGATGCCATTGCAGGGGGAACGGCAGAGCTGAACGCTTCACGGTTGCGGTCGCTTCTTGACGGCGAGCCTGGCGGCTTCCGCGATGCGGCACTCCTGAATGCCGCTGCGAGCCTGGTGATCGCAGGAAGGGCCACAAGCCTTCGCGAGGGAGTGGATGCGGGTGCGCATTCCATCGACAGCGGTGCCGCGCGCAACGTCCTCCTGCGCGTTGCAGAGATTACGCAGCGACACATCAAGCGGACCGAGCATTGAGCATCCTTGATGACATTCTGTCCGCCAAGCGGCAAGAGGTTGTCCGCGGAAGACGTGTGAAGCCCGTGTCGGCCATGGAAGAGGCTGCCAGGGAAGCGCCTCCGGTTCGGCCATTTATCGACGCCCTCGTGGCTGCCCCTGGCTGCGGTGTCATCGCCGAAGTCAAGAAGGCGAGTCCTTCGAAGGGACTGATCCGCAGGGACTTCGATCCAGCCTTTCTCGCCCGGCGCTACGAGGCCGGCGGAGCCAGGTGCCTGTCTGTCCTTACGGACGTCCAGTTCTTCCGGGGTGGACCAGGTGATCTCGTGGCGGCCCGCGATGCGTGCTCCCTACCCGCTCTCCGGAAGGACTTCCTGGTCGATCCCTGGCAAGTCATCCAGTCGCGGGCGTTCGGCGCCGACTGCATCCTGATCATTCTGGCCGCCGTAGACGACGCCTGCGCGGCCGAACTCGCGGAAACCTCCCGCTCCTGGGGCATGGATGCCCTCTTCGAGGCACATGACGAAGAGGAAGTCGACCGCGCGGTGCGACTCGATGCCCGACTGATCGGCATTAACAACCGCGACCTCAAGAGCTTCCATACCGATCTCGCAGTATTCGAGCGCCTGGCTCCTCGAGTCCGGCGGTCGCTCCTCGTGGCAGAGTCGGGTATCCATTCCCATGCGGACCTGAAGCGGCTGGAGCGTGCCGGTGCTCGCGCCTGCCTTGTCGGGGAGAGCCTGATGCGTGCCCGCGATCCTGGATGCGCCTTGCAGTCCCTTCTCTCGGGAGAACGGGTATCCGAGGGAGTCGCCGAATGAGCCGGCTGACCCATGTTGGCCCTGACGGCAACGCCCGAATGGTGGACGTTTCCGGCAAGCCCGGGACCGTGCGTGAAGCCGTCGCCTGCGCCGAGGTGGAAATGTTGCCGGACACGCTTCGAATGATCGTTGAAGGCAACACACCGAAGGGGGACGTTTTCTCCGTTGCCCGCATTGCCGGAATCATGGCGGCCAAACGCACCCATGACCTCATTCCCCTATGCCATAGCCTCAACCTGGACAAGGTCGCAGTTGAAATCTCTGCAGATGCGGAGCAGAGCCGCGTCGTCATCGAGGCATCGGCCCGAACGAGGGGCAGCACGGGAGTAGAAATGGAGGCGCTGACTGCCGCGTCCGTCGCCGCGCTCACGATCTACGACATGTGCAAGGCCGTGGATCGGGGCATGCGAATTGCCAGCGTACGCCTGCTGCACAAGACCGGCGGACGCTCCGGCGAATTCCGGGCTACCTAGCGGGATGCTTCCGGTTCAGGACGCCATCGAGCGTATCTGTGCGCTCCTGTGCCCCGTCGGTCTGGAAACCGTCACCATACGCGAGGCTGCCGGGCGGACGCTGCGGGAAAGTCTTGAGGCGTACATCTCCCATCCGCAGGAACCCGTATCGGCGATGGACGGATATGCGGTCCGCGCCAAGGAAGCGCGGGAAGGCGCGAAGTTGGCCGTAGTCGGCACCGCCCCGGCGGGAGGCAGTTCCCGTTTGCAGTTGGGTCCCGGCGAAGCAATCCGACTGTTTACAGGTTCCGTCATTCCCGAGGGAGCAACCGCTGTTGCCATCCAGGAAGCGGTAGACCTGCAAGATGGCCGAATCGTTCTTCGGGAGGATGTCTTCGAGGGACGGTTCATTCGTGCGGCCGGGTTGGACTTCGCCGCTGGCGACGTGCTGCTTCAGGCACCACTGCGCCTCTCCCCGGGCCATGTCTCCCTTGCCGCAGCAATGAACCGGTCGAGATTCTCCGTAGCCCGCAAACCGAGGATTGCCCTGCTGCCCACAGGCGACGAACTAGTCGTTCCGGGACAGGTTCCGGGCTTTGGACAAGTCATCGCCTCCACCGGCTATGGCATCGCCGCCATGCTGGAATCGGACGGCGCCTCGGTGACCCTCCTCGACATCGCGCCCGATGATCCACGAGTGATCCTCGACGATCTCGCGGGGACCGACGCAGACCTCCTTGTCACTCTGGGAGGCGCATCGGTCGGCGACCGGGACTTCATCGGCCAGGCGTTGGCCGGACGTGATATCGAACTCTCCTTTCACGGCGTAGCCATGCGACCCGGCAAACCCCTTCTCGCCGGTCGCCTGCGCGGCACCCCACTGGTCGGCCTGCCCGGCAACCCGGTCTCGGCGATGGTCTGCACGCATGTCTTCCTTCGCCCGGCGATCGATGCCCTGCTGGGTCTGCCGACCAGTCCTCGTCCGCGGAAGACCGGAGTCCTCGTCAGTCCACTAGCCGCCGGTACGGCGCGGGAGCACTACATGCGCGCCAGAATCGAATACCGCGACACAACTGCCATCATCCACCCCGTTGCCCAGCAGGACAGTTCGGTTCTGCGGGAATTTGCATCTGCCACCGTCCTCGCGATCCGCCCCCCGGGGGCACCGCCTGCGAGCGCGGGGGATCCCATCGAATACCTGGAGCTTTGAGTATGTCTCGGCGCGTTGTCACCCGTTTTGCCCCATCTCCGACAGGAATGCTGCATATCGGCGGTGCGCGAACAGCGCTATTCAACTGGCTCTACGCCCGCAACCGGAAAGGCAGCTTTCTTCTCCGAATCGAGGACACGGACCGCGAGCGTTCGACACCGGAGGCCCAACAAGCGATTCTGGACGGACTTTCGTGGCTCGGCCTGGAATGGGATGGCGAAGCCATCTCGCAGAGCGTTCGCGCGAGCCGCCACCAGGAAGCCGCGGCCGAACTACTCGCGTCAGGACGAGCCTACCGCTGCTTTTCGACACCCGAAGAGGTCGCCGAAGCACGTGCCGCGGCCCGCGCTGCGAAGAGACCGTTCCGCTTCCACAGCCCGTGGCGCGACCGGACAACAAACCTACCGGATGCCCCCCATTCCATTCGCCTGCGCGCGCTCCAGAGCGGCGAAACCGTGGTTCATGACGAGGTCCAGGGGCGCATCGCATGGAAGAACAGCGAATTGGACGACCTGGTGCTGCTCCGCTCGAACGGCAGCCCGACCTACATGCTCGCAGTGGTCGTGGATGACCATGACATGGAAGTGAGTCATGTCATTCGGGGCACCGACCACCTGACCAATGCAGCGCGCCAGAGCCAGATCTTCGATGCGCTTGGCTGGGATCGGCCGGCCTTTGCACATGTGCCACTCATCCATGGCCCGGACGGGTCCAAGTATTCGAAGCGCCACGGGGCAATCGGTGTCGGCGAATTCGAAGCCCAGGGATACCTGCCCGCGGCAATTCGGAATTATCTTGCACGCCTCGGATGGTCGCATGGAGACCAGGAGTTCTTCACGACTGACGAACTGATCCGACTCTTCTCCCTTGAGAATCTCAATCGTTCCTCGGCACGATTCGACTTCGCCAAGCTCCAGAGCCTCAATGCGGATCACCTTCGCAATCTGTCCGACGAAGCGCTGGTCGACCGGTTGGCAACGCATCTGGGGACGAAGGGCGCATTTTCTGCCGAAGGACGCAGCCGGCTCATGCACCTGATGGGAGAGTTCAAGCCTCGGGTACGGACACTGGCGGAACTGGCGGACATGGCAGCCTTCCTGCTGCAGGACGCTGCTCCCGAACCGGACACCAAGGCTTCGAAATTGCTGAGCGACAACAACCGATTATTGCTTCTGCGATTGACCGGGCCACTTTCCTCCCTTACTGTCTGGGATACGGATACTCTGGAATCCACGGTCCGCGCATTCGCAGATTCCTGCAGTCTGTCGCTGGGCAAGGTCGCGCAGCCCATGCGGGCCGCCCTGACCGGCAGGACGGCGTCGCCGGGAATATTCGACGTGATGTCCGTTCTCGGCCAATCCGCGGTTCTAGCCAGACTCCGCGCTGTCGAGTCAGGAATCGAATCGCCTCCCAACGGGGTGCATCAGAAATAGGAGCAACGGGATGGGGACGGATCCGGTAAAGACGGCAAGGCTGACCTACAACGGCGTGGAGATCGACCTGCCCGTGATCAAGGGCAGCATTGGGCCAGACGTCATAGATGTGCGCGGATTGTACAAGGCAACCGGCTGCTTCACCTACGATCCGGGATTCACCTCGACAGGCAGTTGCAGGTCGGGAATCACATTCATCGACGGAGAACGGGGCGAACTCCTCTATCGCGGTTACCCGATCGAGGATCTCGGGGAGTACTCAAACTACCTGGAGGTGTGCTTTCTCCTTCTTTACGGCCACCTGCCCACACGAGAGGAGTACGACGACTTCGTCGGGCGTGTAACCATCCATACGATGCTGCACGAACAAATGCAGCATTTCTTCCGCGGCTTTCGGCGGGACGCCCATCCGATGGCCATCATGTGCGGCGTCGTCGGTGCGCTGGCAGCGTTCTATCACGATTCCCTGGACATCGAGCAAGCGGACCAGCGCGAGATTGCCTCCATCCGCATGATCTCCAAGATGCCGACCATCGCCGCCTGGGCGTACAAGTATTCCGTCGGGCAGCCATTCATATATCCGAGAAACGACCTCGACTACGCTTCGAACTTCCTCCATATGTGCTTCGCGGTTCCCTGCGAACCGTATGAGGTCAACGCCGTGCATGCGCGAGCCATGGACCTCATCTTCATGCTGCACGCAGACCATGAACAGAACGCGTCCACATCGACAGTAAGGCTGGCCGGCAGTTCCGATGCCAATCCCTTCGCCTGCATCGCGGCCGGGGTCGCCTCTCTCTGGGGACCGGCCCATGGGGGTGCCAACGAAGCCTGCCTGAACATGCTGCGCGAGATTGGCTCCAAGGAGCGGATCGGCGAATACATCCAACGCGCCAAGGATCCGAATGACCCGTACCGGCTGATGGGCTTCGGCCACCGCGTGTACCGGAATTACGATCCTCGTGCACGTATCCTCCGGAAGGCGGCAAGCGATGTTCTCGAAGAGCTCGGCGTCGAGCGCAATCCGCTCCTCCAGGTTGCCAAGGAACTGGAACGGATTGCCCTCGAAGACGAGTACTTTGTGAAGCGCAAGCTCTATCCGAATGTCGACTTCTATTCCGGCATCATTTTCGAGGCGCTTGGTTTTCCGACCTCGATGTTTACCGCCATCTTTGCGCTGAGCCGAACCGTGGGCTGGATCGCACAGTGGAAGGAGATGCGCGAGGACGGGGAGAACCGGATCGGCCGGCCCCGCCAACTGTACGTCGGCGCCGAGACGCGACCCTACCTCCCGATCAGCGAACGGTCATAGGCCCCGTACCGCCGTTCCTGCAAGCCCCAAGGAAAGGCAGAAGCGTAGCGTCGGGGGCAGGTCGGATCCCCCGTTCGCCTTGCGGCAAGGAGCGAACCAAGGCCGGCAATCGATACGCGCTGATGGGTCGTCATACGACGTCTGCAACGGGCGAGCAGATTTCCACGAGAAAACCGTTCAGGTCTGAAACATAGGCTGTCGTTTGCCCCCACGGTTCCATTCGGGCAACCTGCACCAGTTTCGCCCCGGCCTCCAACGCCTGTTTCACTGCCGCCTCGACATCGCCTGTTTCGAAGGCGATTTCGAATACAGGAGCGGCCGGGTCGGCCTCGCCGGGCGACTTGCCAAGTGATTTCTGCAAGTCCAGCGAAGCGAAGGCGAGTCGCGTGTCGCCAGTGCAAAGCTGGCCGTAGTCGCCCGCTTCGTGGATGAACTCGGTATCGGTTCCGAATGCGCGTTTGTAGAAGTCGATCGTTGCCCGCACATCCTGCACGTAGAGAATGGTATATCGAAATTTCATCCTGGTTCCCGGTTTGGTGTCAGGCCGCCTTGAGTCTTGCCATTGTACCCATTCGTGGCGATCCAGTACCCGCTTGTCTGATCGTCGAATTCGACCGTATGGTTTGCCGACAACAAGATTCTCCCGGTTGAACTGCAGTTGGGAAATCCATGTCAAACGACTTGCTCACGCCTCCGGGAAGTGACAGGCCGTTCGATGCGTACCCTCATCGAGTTCGGGACGGTAGGAGGAACAGCGAGTGGTCGATTTCCAGCATCGGGGCGCAAACGGGCATCCCGGAGGCACCGCCAGGGGCGATGGCAGTTCTCCCCGCAACTTGATGCGCTGCCTGGATCGGGCGGGATCGGCTACGGGAGTGGCCGAGAGCAGGGCCTTGGTATACGGATGGCGGGGTGCGGAGAAGATCGCGGGCGCCGGTCCGTACTCGACCGTACGGCCCAGATACATCACCATCACGCGATCGGCAATGTGCCGGACAACAGAGAGATCATGCGAGATGAACAGGTACGCAAGTTTCAGCCGCTCCTGGAGATCCTGCAGCAGGTTCAGAATCTGGCCCTGGATCGAAAGGTCGAGGGCCGAAACCGGCTCGTCGAGCACGAGCAGTTTCGGCTCCAACATCAGGGCGCGGGCAATCGCGATGCGTTGTCTCTGACCGCCAGAAAACATGTGCGGGTAGCGACCGTAATGCTCCTCACGAAGGCCGACGAGTGACATCATTTCCAGGCCCCGCTCGGTGCGCTCGTCAGCGGACATGTCGGGACGATTGATTCTCAGCGGTTCCTCCAGAATGGTGCCCACGCGGTGCCGCAGGTTCAGAGAACTGTACGGATCCTGGAACACGATTTGAACGGATGTCCGGAGGTCGGCCCAAGCGCTCTGACGGGCGTCCTTGCCATCGATGGTCAGTTGTCCCGCGGTGGGTTCCTCGATCAGTGTGACCAGACGTGCGAGCGTCGTCTTGCCGCAACCCGATTCTCCGACAACCGCGAGTGTTTCGCCAGCCTGGATGGAGAAGGTTGCCTCGCAAAGGGCGCGCAAGGTTCTCTGCCGGCGAAGCAGGCCCCCGCCCACGGTGTATTCGCGGCCGAGACCGGTCGCAAGAACCACCGGACCGGTCATGTCCTGCACCTCCCCTCTCCGGGCGAAGACAGAGGGTAGTGACACCGGGCATACCCGAGTTCGCCTGGCCGAATCGGTGGTGGCTGACTGCAACACCGATCGTCGGCAAATGAACAACGTGGACTGAACAGGCATCCCGTCGGTCGGTCGAACTGCCCCGGAACCACGCCGGGGATGGTCGGCAACCTCCGTCCTGCGGTTCGCTCGGGCAGCGCCGCGAGCAACGCCGAGGTGTATGGATGGTGCGGATTCCGGAACAGGTCCCCCACCCGCTGATCCTCGACCTTCTGTCCGGCATACTGCACGCAAACCCGTTCCGCGGTTTCCGCGACGACCCCCATGTCATGCGTGATCAGGATCAGGGCCATTCCCGTTTCCTTCTGTAGATCGCGGAGCAGATCCAGGATCTGCGCCTGAATCGTGACATCGAGGGCAGTTGTCGGCTCGTCGGCGATCAGCAGGCGCGGTCGGCAGGCGATGGCCATGGCAATCATCACGCGCTGGTTCATCCCACCGGACAATTGATGCGGAAAGGCGGACAGCCGTTTTTCGGGAGCCGGTATTCCGACCATTTCGAGCAATTCGGTGGCACGTTGATGCCGATCCTGCCGATCAAGTCGCAGGTGTTGGCGCAAGACCTCCTTGATCTGGAATCCAACCGTGAAGCAGGGGTTCAGCGAGGACATCGGTTCCTGAAAGATCATGGACATCTCGCGGCCGACGAGTTTGCGCCTGTTCCTCCCGAACAATTGACGAAGGTCCGTACCGTCAAACGTCAGTTCCTCTGCGCGTACACTTGCGGTCCAAGGCAGCAATCCCATTGCTGCGAGCATCGACACGGACTTGCCGGATCCGCTCTCGCCGACAATCGCCAGGACCTCGCCTTCGTCCACCTCCATGTCCAGACCGTCCACAGCCCGGAGAACACCACCGGCGGTCTGGAACTCGACCGTCA
>CAZPXZ010000027.1:33474-34591 GCA_964590405.1 uncultured Rhodobacterales bacterium
TCTCGTATGCACAACAATCGCATGCCGTCAGCTTCGCTTGAGCTTCGGGTCGAGGGCATCGCGCAACCCGTCGCCCATCAAATTGATTGCCAGGACCGTTACCAGGATCGCGAGACCCGGAAATGTCACCACCCACCAGGCACGCAGGATGAACTCGCGCGCCTCAGCCAGCATGGTTCCCCATTCGGGTGTGGGCGGTTGTGCGCCCATGCCGAGAAATCCCAGTGCAGCGGCATCGAGGATGGCGGTGGAGAAGCTGAGCGCCGCCTGCACGATGATCGGCGCGAGACAATTGGGCAGTACCGTGGAGAACATCAGGCGCACTGTCCCGGCGCCTGCGACTCGCGCCGATACGACATAGTCCTTGGCCCGCTCGCTGAGTACCGATGCTCGCGTAAGGCGCACGTAGTGCGGCTGGAGCACGAGGGCGATCGCGATCATCGCATTCAGAAGCGTCGGCCCGAATATGGCGACCAATACCAGGGCAAGCAGAAGGGATGGAAAGGCCAGGATGATGTCCATCAACCGCATGATGATGGCATCCAGCCAGCGCGGTGCGAACCCGGAAATCAGTCCGATCAGGATTCCGCCACTCGCCGAGACAAGCACGACCACGATCCCGACAAAGAAGGAATATCGCGCACCGTGGAGCAGCCTCGACAACATGTCCCGTCCCAGGGGGTCGGTTCCCAGTACGAACGCCCAGTCCCCGCCTTCGATCCATGCCGGGGGTTTCAGCGCATGTTCACGGAATTGCTCTGTCGGACCGTAGGGCGCGAGCAGGTCCGCCAGGATCGCGACCAGGGCCAAGGCGGCAAAGACGTAGAATCCGATCACCGCACCGCGGTTTTCCCGGAAATAGTGCCAGAACTCTGCAAGGCGCCCCTGTCGGTCCGGTGCCGCGACCGGTACGGAACGGTGCTGAACCTCGGTCGTCATCCCCTTCGAATCCTCGGATTGATGAAACCGTAGAGCACGTCGACGAAGAGATTGACCAGCATCACCATGACGGCAATCAGCAAGAGCCCTCCCTGCACCACCTTTCAACGTCCCACTCTTGTGTAGGTAATCCTATTCGCGCTTTCTCTCGCCGATGGCGTCGCGGACCTGGATCGCC
>CAZPXZ010000028.1:0-34583 GCA_964590405.1 uncultured Rhodobacterales bacterium
TGCGTTTCCCTGGAGGAGGAGGAGACTCCAATACTGCGCGGGTTGAACCTCGATGTCGCTCCCGGTGAAGTGCACGCGATCATGGGGCCCAATGGCTCCGGAAAGTCGACCCTGTCCTATGTTCTCGCCGGTCGCGAGGGCTACGAGGTGACCGCGGGAACGGTGGAGCTTGACGAACGGGATCTTCTCGATCTGGAACCAGAGGAACGGGCTGCTGCCGGATTGTTTCTTGCCTTCCAGACTCCGATCGAATTGCCGGGCGTCAACAACTGAACGCACAGCGACGGGCACGTGGCGAGCCGGAAATGAAGGCGGGGGAGTTTCTTCGCCGGGCCCGTGAAGTCGCAGCCGAACTCCAGATCGGTGGGGAGTTCCTGAAACGTTCCGTCAATGCCGGATTCTCGGGCGGGGAAAAGAAACGGAACGAGATCTTGCAGATGTCCCTGCTTGAGCCACGGCTGTGCGTGATGGACGAAACGGACTCCGGCCTCGATATCGATGCCCTCCGACTCGTTGCGCAGGGCGTGAATGCTCTGCGCCGTCCGGACCGTTCGTTTGTGGTCATTACTCACTACCAGCGGCTGCTGGAGCACATTCGTCCCGATGTTGTACACATCCTTTTCGACGGCCGATTGTTTGAAACCGGCGGTCCCGAATTGGCTCTGCGCGTGGAGCGGGATGGATATTCCGGCATTCGTTTGCCCGAGCAGCAGGCAGCCTGAGGAGATCGGAACGTGGAGTCTCAGGCTATGTCCCGCTCCGAGCGGCTTGTACTACGCAAGAGGTCCCTCGCCGAGGCACTGCTTTCCCGGACCTCCTTGCAGGAACAGGATGGCGCCGGCACTCTGCTGCGTGAATTGAACACCGTCGGCCGCGAGCGGTTGCTCAGCCAGGGAGCGCCCGTACGCCAGGACGAGTACTGGAAATACACGGATCCCTCGCCGCTTCTCGGGGAAGAGCCGCGTCAAGGCAAACCCGCTACGGAGGTGCCCTTCTCGGGCATTGCCGGCATTCGCGTGTCCCTGAGAGAAGGCTCCCTGCATGTTGACGGCGATGTTCCGGCAGGGCTTGAAATCGTTTCGTTGGGCAGGGCGGCCTCGGCAAATGGACATTGGACGAACTGCAAGGCACCTGCGGTGCAACTGCCCAGGGATCCCGTACCGCGGCCGCTCGCGGCGCTGAACGCTGCCGCATGTCCGGAGGGTGTGGCAATCCGGGCAACGGCACCAGTCTTGAATCCGGTTTGTCTTGTCCATGACTCCGAGCCACGAGGTGGAGTTGCCTTCAGCCGGGTTGCCGTGAGGGTTGAATCGGGAGCATCCCTCGAAATCCTGGAATTTGATCGAAGCGGATCGATCCGGAACAGCGTGATAGATGCCCGTGTGGAGGATGGCGGACGGCTCGACCATGTTCGAATTCAAACCGGCACGGGGCGAATCGAGTCTGCGTGCGCGTTCATCTGGCTGGGCGAAGACGCCGCCTATGGCGGATTTACCTTGAGTCTTGACGGCATACTGACCCGAAACGAAACGGTTCTCCATCTCGCCGGGAGCGGGGGGAGGGGACATGTGGCGGGCGGAATGCTTGGTGCCGAAACCTCTCATCTGGACACGACGGTACTGGTGATTCACTCCGCCACGGGTTGCGAATCGCGACAGGTAGTGAGGAGTGTTCTGGATGGGAATGCTCGTGGCGTCTTCCAGGGAAAGGTGCTTGTCGAGCAGTCTGCGCAGCAAACGGACGGTTACCAGATCAGCCAGGCAGTCCTGCTTGATGAGCGCGCCGAATTTGATTCGAAGCCGGAACTGGAGATCTATGCTGACGATGTGAAGTGTTCGCACGGTTCAACCGCTGGCGCCCTGGACCAGGACGCACTCTTCTACCTTCGTTCGAGGGGCCTGGGAAAGAGGGAAGCGGAATCAATGCTGGTCACCGCTTTCCTTGAGGAAGCTCTGAAGGAGATTCGCAATTCGGCGACTGCAGAGGCGGTCCGCACGATCAGTGCAGAGTGGATGCAGCGACGTCTGGACGGGGTGGCCGAATAGGCAATGACGGAACGCGCAGAGTCCCATGTTCCGCCGCAGGGACTGATCACCAGCATGCTTGTCGGGTACGGGGACCTGCGTGTCTCCACGATGTCGCGTCTCGCGGTCCGACCCCGGGCCGGTGAGGCGTATGCCTGGCTTCTTGGGGCAGGATTCCTGATTTTCTCCTGCGATCTGGTTTCCAAGGCTGCAGAGGCTCGTGCCAACGGCCTCGTGCGCGGAGAGGCCGCTCTGCAGGAGTGGATTGTCTCCGCGATGCTGGGTGCAATTGCCTTTCTGCCCGCTGTTGTAGCCGTTGCCGCGATTCCTGCATGGCTGGTTCTCAGATTCGCGTGCGGTGGTACGGGATCCTGCCGTGAAACTGCGTTGGCCGCGGCCTGGGCGACGCTCTTGGCGGCTCCTGTATGCGCGCTGGGTTCCTTGGCGCAGGCCGTCATTCACCTAACACCGTTGCCGGAGAGGCCGGCAGAGTTTCTGAGCGGCATGGCCGGTGCAACGGCCCTTGCGATCTCGGTGTGGATTTGGTCCCACTGTTCCGCCGCTGCACACGGTTTCCGCTCCGGCGTGTGGTTGTTCTTGGCCACACTTGCTCTCGGCAGTGGCGGATGGTGGATCGTCGTAAGGGTGCCCGGATTATGAGTGCATTGCTGGCCAATCTCGCCGAGGCGTACCTGCAGCCCAGATACTCGGCGAGGCGGATTCTCACTTTGGTCCAGGACTGGCGAACCACGGTGTTGCTCTTCCTGCTCGCACTGGCGACGCAGACGCTTATGGCGCTTCTTGCGACAAACCTCCTGGGTCTTGGCCAACTGCCGACCACTTCCGTCGAAGCAAGCAGTACGGGTTCGTCTTCGCCGCTGCAAATGGCGCTTCTGATCGCCGTCATGGTCGGTGCCGCATTTGGGTTCGGTCGCCTCTTCGGAGGGCGCGGTAGTCTGCGCTCGGTTGTTGTCGTACTGGGCTGGTATGGGCTGATTACAGCCATCCTCGTGCCGGTTGAGATTGTCTGGTTTCACCAGCTACGTCTACAGTCTGACGCAGTGATAATCGGAGAGATGGGGACCGGAGGCCCGACTGCACCGGGGGGATCCCTCCTGATCGTGTTTGGCGTTGGACTGGAGCTGTTTGCCTTGTGGATCCTGGCCAATTTCATCGCCGAGGCGCACGGTTTCCGAAGCTCATTCCTCGTTCTGCTCGGCATCCTGGGGACAGTGTTCGTGTTCGGTTTCGGCCTTGGTCTGGCACTCATGTGAGGAGGAAGCTGAACCGTGTCGCCATACGATGTCCATTCATTGCGAGAGCAGTTTCCCATCTTGTCCCGCGAAGTCCATGGACGGCCACTCGTTTATCTGGATAACGGTGCCTCCGCCCAGAAGCCTCTCGCGGTCATTGAGACGATCGATCACGCTTACCGGCATGAGTACGCAAATGGACTGCATTACTTGTCGAACCATGCCACGGAGTCCTACGAGAACGTTCGTGGCACACTGGCGCGCTTTCTCGGCGCGGGAAGCGAAGACGAGATTGTCTACGTGCGGGGATCAACCGAAGCGATCAATCTCGTCGCGTCGTCATGGCTGGCACCACAGATCAGAGAGGGTGACGAAATCGTACTCTCTGTCCTGGAACATCATGCGAACATCGTTCCCTGGCACTTCCTCCGGGAACGCCAGGGAGCTGTGCTCAAGTGGGTGGATATCGGGGACGACGGCACACTCAATACCACCGCAATTGGCGATGCCATTGGTTGCAGAACCAGGCTTGTTGCGTTGAGTCACATGTCGAATGTGCTGGGAACCCGGGTTGACATCAAGAGCGTCGCGGAACTGACGCAATCCCGTGGGATTCCACTTCTGGTCGACGGCAGTCAGGCGGCGGTGCATTTCCCCGTGAATGTCGTGGATCTTGGATGCGACTTCTACTGTGTCACCGGCCACAAGCTTTACGGTCCGACCGGCTCCGGCGCGCTTTATGCTCGGCGGGAGCGACTCGAGCAGATGCGGCCGTTCCTGGGCGGTGGTGACATGATTCGGGAAGTGAGGAGGGACCGGATCACCTACGCCGACCCGCCGCTTAGATTCGAGGCAGGCACACCAAATATTGTGCAGATGATCGGGTTGGGTGCGGCGATCGAGTTCGTGGAACGGATCGGCATGGAGCACATTGAGGCACATGAACGAAACCTTGCCGAGTACGCTGAAACTGTACTTCAGGGTATTGAAGGCTTGACGGTCTACGGATCGCCTCCAGAGCGCGGAGCAATTTTCTCTTTCAATCTCGACGGTGTTCATCCGCACGACGTTTCCACAGTCATCGATCGACGGGGCGTTGCCGTTCGTGCTGGTCATCACTGTGCACAGCCCTTGATGGAAAGGATCGGAACGACAGCAACTTGTCGGGCTTCCTTCGCAATGTACAACACTTGCGAGGAAGTCGATGCTCTTGCGGAAGCTCTGGATGCCGCGCGCAGGTTGCTCGCCTAGCGCAATGCGCGGATCATCTTGTACTCGACCGGCAGGATGGAGCAATGCTGGATAACAGCAATGGGTGCTTCGTTCATGCAATCGGACCGTCTTTCAGGTACTGGAGAGGAAGGTTGCAGCCAGTCATGGATTGCAAATTCATGAGCGTGTGCGCTCGATGTCTTGCCAACCGGTGCAGCCGGTCGCTCAATGTGCGGGTTGGTTCCGGATCTGCATCGTAATTCTGGCAGGGTCGCAATTTTCCCACAGTGCGAGAAAAGTGTCCGGTTACGAGCGACCCCCGTTGGATTGATGGGATACGGGAGCTGGACCGACCTGCTCAAGAGCGGAACCGACGGGATGGTGACCGGCGGTCCGGTCCGACGGACCTTCTCCGGTTCCGTCTCATTGATTGAGGGAAATCAATGGGTTACAAGCGCGCTTACGGTTTCTGACAGCACATTTTCGCCTTTTCCTCGGTTTGCAGTACCGTAACGTCAGCTGTGCCTGATACTTCCTTCGACTGGATGCCCCATAACACAAAATCGCCATAGAAAATCAGCCTGACAACCCCCGGAATGCAGGTATTCGGCCCGGTTCGATGACATGGTGGATGAAGATGGTCAAGCCCGGTCGGATTGATGTTACAGGCTGTTGCGGTTCAATCGGGTGACGGCGAGGGGCCGTGGCTGACGTCAGCTGCTACCTCTCCAGTCACCTATTCGCGAGCTCCTTCCTCTGCCGGCACCAGATAGAGGGTTCCGGCCGTTCGCTTGATGTCCTTCGGCAGAGGCAATTGCATGGGCAGGTACTGGTTATTCTTCCAGATCGTGGTCAAGTCGTCATAGTGTTGTGACAGGAAGTGTCCGCTTTGTCCGGTTGCAGAAATGAATCGGGACCGGTCCGGGTCCGCCAGATCGTAGATTGCCCGATAGCCGGCGCCGGACACAGTGGCGTACGGGTTTTCTCCTGTTCCGGATGAGCCTGCCCTTGACAATGTGAAATTGCTTCCACCATAGTCGTGGCGAATGTTGAACCAGGTGCCAAAGGGTTGGGAGAAACCGAGTGGCAGGTGTCTGTGGATGGCACCGTGGGCATGGCCCCACTCCCATCCGTCAACGTCGGCTCCGTATTCGTCGACGATTTCCTTGAGGGCGGCGTCCAGGGCCAGGAGCGCTGCGACCCTGCAGGACTCGGTATGCTCCGTAGCTTGGTCGTCGCACCAAGGTGAATTGGATCCGTCTCCGAGGAATACTTGCTCCAGAAACAGCGGTCGCATCGGCATTCCGATCCCTGCCTGGTCCCCGATCCAATTCTGCAGTAGCCGGATGGACAGGTGACGCATCCAAGCCGTGAAGATGAGGGGCTCCGGGCGGAGGGCGTCCATTTCCCCGTTCCATCGCTGCAATCGTTCCAGAGCACCTCCACGGAGCCGGTGCGCATCAGGACTGGGTACATCATGAAACACTACCTGCTCGAGAATCTTCGAGAGCAGCGATAGCGCCACGTAGGAGACCGGATCGGACTGTATTCGGGCGAAGCTGTCGACGGTATGGAATTCCCGCTCCTGCAACAGGTCTTGCAGCCGACGCATCCGGTACGGGCTTGCCCAGTTGGATGTGATATGCCGCGGAAAGAGTTCGTCAGTTGTACGATTGTTCGCGTTGGCAACGACACCGCTCGCCGGATTGATCGACTTCGGAAGATCCTCGTAGGGGATATAGCCATTCCACTCGTTGCGCGGTTTCCAACCTGCCGCTGGCAGCCGCCCCTGTGTTTCGTGAAACAGATTTCGAAGGGGCACCCTGCCAGCGACCACCAGCGCGATCCCTTCTGCGTCGGCCACGGTCACATTCTGCGCGGGTGCAGAATAGTTTTCCATTGCGAGAATCGCATCCCTGATGTTGCGGGACTTCATCAGGTCCAATCCGGCGACCAGAGTGAGGTCTTCGGGTTCCAGCGCCGTCCAACGCATCGAGGCAATCATGCCTTCCGGGATCGCGGCCGAAACGCTGTACAGATCCGGAGGCAGAATCGGACCATGTTCAGTTGCCTGGACGGTCTCGACCAGCGGTTCGCTGACACCTCGGATGTAAATGCGCTCAGTGTGAACTCGAAGGGGCGAGAAGCCGTCCTTGGTTCGATAAAGACTCGGCGCCGTCGGATCGACTTCGTGGAAGTAGACGTCCTGATCGTCTACATAGGCGCTTGTCAATCCCCAGCCGACATGCTGGTTCCGCCCGGCAATGACGATGGGAAGACCGGGAATCGTGCCTCCGATGACGTCGTGATCCTGAAACCGGAGGCGGGCCAGGTACCAGATTCCCGGCGCACTGAAGCCGAGATGGGGATCGTTTGCCAGGAGTGGTTTCTTGCTGGTGGAACGGCTTCCCGAAGCGGCCCAGGCATTTGACCCACCAGGGTTCAATGGGTCCAGCCAGGGAACAGCTACCGGGATTTCGCCATCTTCTGGCGGTTCACGTAGCAATTCGGGGGTTGTAACTGGCTCCGGAGGTGAAACTGGCTCCGGAGGTGAAACGAGAAGCGGAGGTGAAATGGGTGCCGGTTCGCCTGGCTGTTCTTCCTCGCCGGCGGACTCTTCAAGATCCGGCTGCAACTCGGACTCGGCGTCGGGTGCGACCGTTCCAGAAGTATTGACCGGCGTATCGCCGACCACAGGCAACGCTGCGGGCGATTCTACCAGCGGTGCGGATTCTATCTCGATTCCGCCATCCTCTTGTACTGGTTGCTCTTCATCCCCCTGAACCAACTGTTCTTCAATTGGGTAGGGGGCGTCCGGATACCATTCTTCCGGTGGCTCCTCCTCGGGCAGAATGTCACCGTCCCCCGGAGATATAACAGCCACGTCCGGGTAGGGCGGGTACAGGCTGTGCAAGAGCGAATTCGACAGCAACGAGGCAAATCGGCCTTGCTCCAGTTCGCGCTGGGCATCGCCAGACAGGCGCAGTGCCATCAACTTGATGATTCCGATCGAGTCGGCAGGCGTCCAGCGTTCAATTGCACCGGTCGAGAAAAGGAACAATTCGGGAGCACCTCGGCCGGTTGGCTCTGCTACCAGCGAAGCAAGATACGCATTTACGCCGTTTGAGTAGGACTCAAGCACGCGCACAGCCTCGGTGGGGAGGGAAGCCAGGTTTCGTTCCGCGACCTTCCTCAGCCCGAGTATTCGCATCCTTCGGTCCAGGCCAATGCTCCGACTGCCGAGTCGTTCCGACAGCCGTCCCTGCACCGTCGCGCGGGAAACCAACATTTGCCAGAGTCGGTCCTGTGCGTGCGCGTAGCCGAGTCCGAAGAAGACGTCGTCGTCGGTTTCGCCAAAAATGTGAGGAACTGCATACTCCGTGCGCACGATGCTAACCGGATGGTTCAGGTTTGCAGTCGGACGGGTCCCGGCGTATTCCGGAATGGATTCCCGGGCAAGGCTGTATGCAAGTCCGAGAACGGCTACAGTGGCGACGATCATGATGGCGAGGCCCCAGAACAGGGCTTTCACGACTCGGGGCATGACGGGTTGTTGCCGTTGAATCAGCATCAATCACGTCTCCGCGACTAGGCCGAGCGAGCGAAACTTCGTGTCCACACGCCGGTTTCTTTGGCGATCCGGTTTCACAGGACGCCGATTGCTCGAAGTGCGGGTTGATACACCAGATTAGAAATTTCGCGTAGGCCCTTGGCTTGCGGCTTGGTTTTCCCTCCCTACCCGGCGTGTGGCAAGAAACATGTCAAGGCTCGTGCGGTGGGAGAGCATTGGCGCCCATCGCAATGCGAACCCGATCAGTTCGGAGGGCTCGACCGTCGGAGTGATTCTACCACGCAAGGCGGTATCGTCTACCATTCTGCAGCATGAAAGAAATACGAAGAGTCTGATTCTTCAGCGGATGGGTGAAACACCACAACTGGGCCGGGTCAGACCTTCGCTCGGGATCCTCTGTGGGAACGAAACCGTAGATCTGCTAACCGGGACCGGAGAGTTCGGTTGCGGCAATGTAGTCTTGTAGAGATAGAATTTGTTGTCAGTGGATGTTCCTGCAAGACAACCAGCCTGGCCGTTTCTTCGGTTGGCGTTGCGGGGGGCGCTGCGATGCCCATTTGCATTCCAGGAAGGAACCACCGTCTGCGGTCGGCGTAGCATTCCGGTACCGAATCGACAAACGGTTTGGCGGAACGGCAGCGTGGTGTCTGGGGCCACATTTCGGGTCCATCTCCGTTACGTTCCCGGGCAACAGGAAATTCTCCTGTCATGGCAACGGGATGTGAACAGAGGTCAAGAAGGTGAGCAACCAGTCAAACGATGAAAGGACGCCATACGTGACAGTATTGGGCATATGTTGCGTCCGGCCGGGAGAACCAGCCTGTGGCAGGGAAGCGGTTTCGTGGGTCTGCATGACCTCGTGTAGCGGGGGAGTTTGGCGCCGATGATCCGCTGGGCCCTGCCTCGTCTGCACCGTGCGGTGGAGGCGTTCTTCTTGTGGGCGAAGGCGGGAAGGGAGCTGAGTTTGTGTAGTTTCGAGTCTGGAGCCGGTACCGATCGTTCAGTGTCGATGATCCGATGGAGATTTCGGAGCGCGTACACCGTTCGCGGTATGTGCCGTTCTTAGCTGGACCGCGATGAGAACTCAGCCAGGAATGTGCTGGGTCGTTTGGTGTATCTCCTTGTTCATGAACCCCAAATTCACGCGGTAGAATGTGTTCCGGAGGCAAGCGGAGCAGTTGTCGCTATCCTTCGAATGGGAGTGTCGCGCGATATCCCACGTGCAATTGGAGTAGACTCCGGTCCTCATCGAATCCGAACGGGTACCGCATTGTTGGAGGAGGAAATGGCAACTGTCGCGTTTCTGGGTTTGGGTGTCATGGGATTTCCCATGGCGAGGCATCTTTCGGCCAACGGGCATGATGTGTGCGTTTACAACCGAACCACGAGCAAGGCAGTTGACTGGGTCTCCGCGAATGGTGGAACCCATGCCGTTACACCACGCGAAGCCGTCGCCGGGCGCGACTTCGTCATGGCTTGTGTCGGAAATGACGACGATCTCAGGGCTGTCGTGTTGGGGGACGACGGTGCGTTCTCGGGAATGGATCAAGGAACGGTGTTTGTCGACCACACAACGGCTTCTGCCGAGGTCGCGCGGGAGTTGGAGGCAATTGCCCGTTCGAACGGCATCGAATTCGTGGATGCGCCGGTGTCCGGTGGGCAGGCAGGGGCGGAAAATGGCGTTCTTACTGTGATGTGCGGTGGCAGGGAGGAGGCCTACGCCCGAGCCGAACCCGTCATCGCCGCCTATGCGCTTGAATGCAGGCGGCTTGGTGGCAGCGGTGCCGGTCAACTTGCTAAGATGGTGAACCAGATCTGCATCGCGGGCCTTGTACAAGGACTTGCAGAGGGGCTGCATTTTGCCCAGAAGGCAGGGCTGGATGGACATGAGGTCGCCCAGGTAATCAGCAAGGGTGCCGCCGGCTCCTGGCAAATGGAAAACCGGTATGTGACCATGCTCGCAGGTGAATTCGAGTTCGGATTTGCCGTCAACTGGATGCGGAAGGACTTGGCCATATGCCTTCGCGAGGCGAATCGGAACGGGGCGCGACTGCCAATCACGGCGCTGATCGACCAATTCTACGGGGAAGTGCAGGACATGGGTGGGGGGCGATGGGATACCTCGAGTCTGATCGCAAGGCTGGAAAGGGCATCTCCCGGTCACGATTGATCTTTCCCGACCGGAATCCCGAACCATTTGAAATACCCACGCCAGATGATGCCATACGTAGTTATGGAACTCCTCCAGCAAGCGCGGAACTCAGGGGAGCTCGTCTCTCGCAGGGATTCAGTGTCGACGATGCGTCGGAACATTACCGGATTCCTGCGGAACACATCGATGCAATGGAGCGTGCGGATCTAAGTGGTCTTCCGGGTCGTGCTTACCTGGACGGTTTCATTCGCTCCTATGCAAAACAGGTCGATGCAGAGGGCATTTTTGGGCACGACCCCGATTGGTATGTTGCCGAACTCAAGAAGGAGTACCAGAGAGGCCCGTATTTTCGCCCTCAGGCACAGTATCTGGACCAACAAGAGCAACCGCGGGACCGGTACCAGGCACTCGCTCTCCGGGCGGCATTCGCAATCATTTGTATTGGCCTCGTTGTGTCGGTTGTCTATGGTGCATGGTATGCTTACCAGGCGGTGCAGCATATAGCTGTAATCGACGCCCCGGGCGGGGGTGGTGCCACAGTGGCAGGAAGTGCGCAGGCAGCGCGAGGCTGGGTGGCGCGGCACATATAGGCAAGCTGAAACTCGTCTCCATCAGCCGAAACAGGATCAGGTTCATGAGTATTCGACCTTGGCGGGACATCCACCGGCGTCCAAGCGCACCGGTTCGTGTCGGCACGGTTCAGGTCGGTGGCGGCGCTGCGGTCGCAGTTCAGACCATGACCAACACACCAACAACGGATGTGAGCGCAACGATTGCACAGATCGTGCGTTGTGCGGACGCTGGAGCGGATATCGTCCGTGTGTCCTGTCCCACGGAGGCCTCTACGCGAGCCCTCGGGGAAATCATCCGGGAAAGTCCGGTTCCGATCGTGGCGGATATTCATTTTCATTACCGACGCGCACTCGAGGCAGCGGCCGCAGGCGCTGCCTGTCTCCGTATCAACCCGGGAAATATCGGTTCGCAGGAGCGGGTGCGGGAAGTCATCCGTGCCGCCAAGGATCATGGTTGCTCCATTCGCATTGGTGTTAACGGTGGCTCGCTGGAACGCGACCTGCTCGAGAAATACCGCGAACCGTGTCCGGAGGCACTGGTCGAGAGCGCACTGCGTCATGCAAGCGTTCTGGAGGAGAATGATTTCACCGAATTCAAGATCAGTGTGAAGGCATCAGATCCGTTGCTGGCAATGGCGGCCTACCGAGGTCTCGCCAGCCAGAGCCGACAACCCTTGCATCTTGGGATCACGGAAGCGGGAGCACGAAGGCCCGGGACGGTCAAGAGCGCTTTCGGGATCGGCATGTTGCTCTTTGAAGGGATTGGCGACACGCTCCGCGTGTCCCTCAGTGAGGAACCGGAAGAGGAAGTCCGCGTAGGTTTCGAGATTCTGAAGGCGCTCGGTATCCGACACCGGGGCGTTACGATCGTTGCCTGCCCATCGTGTGCACGTCAGGGAATTGATGTAATCCGAACGGTTTCCATTCTTGAGGAGCGGCTCGCACATATCCGCGCCCCGGTTACGCTGTCGCTGATCGGTTGCGTCGTGAACGGGCCCGGCGAGGCCCGGGAAACAGATGTCGGATTCACGGGAGGGGGTGCGGAGTCCGGAATGATCTACATTCGTGGTGTTCCGGAGTTCAAGGCAACCAACGAGGAAGCGATAGATCGCCTCGTTAGCCTCGTCGAGGAGCGGGCGGCGGAGATCGAAGCAGCTTCGGAGGCGTCTGTCCGCAGGGAAGCTGAAGCGAGGCCCCATGATCAGCGATGAGCGGATGAACCAGATCATGGACCGCTTCAGAGGACTGGAATCCGCTATGGGTTCGACGACGGATCCCAAGGAGATCGTGCGTCTTTCCAGAGAGTACGCAGAGGTCGAGCCCGCCGCGCAATGCATCTCCCGCTACCGCAACTTGCGTACGGAACTCCGGGATGTCGAAGAATTGCTCGACGATCCCGAGATGCACGAAGTGGCTTGTCAGGAGGCCGACAGGCTTCGTCTCCAACTCGGACATGTGGAAACCGAACTTCGTGCAAGGCTGGCACCGGGCGACCGACTGGATACACGTCCCGCCATCCTGGAGGTCCGGGCCGGGGTAGGGGGACTGGAGGCCGGACTGTTCGCCAGCGATCTCCTTGCGATGTACGAACAATATGCGGCCAGCCGTTCCTGGTCATTCGAGGTAGTTTCCGAGCGGGCAACCGAGATCGGCGGTTTGCGGGAAGCTGTCGCGATCGTCCGAGGGCGCGGAGTATTCGCCCGTTTGAAGCACGAGGCCGGCGTCCATCGGGTGCAGCGCGTACCGGAAACCGAGTCCAGCGGGAGAATTCACACTTCCGCAGCAACGGTCGCTGTACTGCCAGAACCGGAAGAGGTGGAGGTTCACATCCCGAAGGAGGATCTTCGTATCGAAACCATGCGGGCCTCCGGCGCGGGCGGACAGCACGTGAACAAGACCGATTCGGCAGTGCGCATTACCCACATTCCGACAGGCATCTCGGTGCAATCCTCAGAGAAGTCGCAACACCGTAATAGAGCCAGGGCGATGCAGGTACTTAAAGCCAGGCTTTTCGAACGGGAGCGCGCAGAATCGGCGACAGCCCGCGCGGACAGCCGCCGGGGTCAGATCGGCTCTGGAGATCGCTCCGAGCGGATCCGGACGTACAACTTCCCGCAGGCCAGGTTTACCGATCATCGCATTGGCCTCACCATGCACAACCTGCCCGAGATTCTGGGTGGCTCTCTCGATTCTGTGATCGATGCTCTCGTCAGTGCCGAGCAGGCGGAGCGGTTGGCGGCTGGAGAGAATTGAATACCGATTCCACTTCTCGTTTTGCGCGAGGGGTCCTGAGCCTGCGTACGGCAGGGATTGCCGACCCGGTTGGTGAGATGCGCCGGATCTGTCGCTGGAACGCGCGGGCCGGGGCCAGTTCAGTGAGTATCGAGCATGCCGTAGCACAACGGGCACGTCGTGTGCCCTTCAGTCACATCGTCGGTCGTCGCCACTTCTGGACCCTGGAATTCGAGGTCACACCGGCCGTACTCGATCCCCGGCCCGAGAGCGAGACGGTCATCAGGGCCGTTTTGTCCGGGATTCGCAGGACTGACATGCGGCGGGGCCTCCGGATTCTTGATCTCGGAACCGGATCGGGCTGCTTGCTTCTTTCCCTTGTCAATGAAATTCCGGGAGCCAGTGGCATCGGGATCGACCGTTCCCTCGAAGCAGTTCTGGTGGCTCGCCGCAACGCCAAGCGACACGGACTTGATGCGCGCACCAGATGGGCTGTTGGCGACTGGACTGCTGCACTTGATGAGCACTTCGATATCGTGGTCTCCAATCCTCCGTATATCGAGAGCAGGTGCATCAGGACCCTGGAGCCGGAGGTGCGTGATCACGAACCGCTATTGGCCCTTGACGGTGGCCCTGACGGTCTTGGCTCATTCCGGCGACTCGTTCCCCAACTGGCGCGAACCGTGAAGTCCAATGGCTTCGCGTATCTGGAGTTTGGCCCTGAACAGGCTGAAGCTGTTCGGGACCTGCTTGTCTCCTCGGGCTTTTGCGACGTAGAACTGTTCATGGACCTTGACGGCCGAGAACGCTGCGTGCGGGCTTCACGAATGGCGAACGCGCGATAATGCAACGGGCTCGCAGGAGTGCTTCACGTGCGTTGCGTGCGGCCGTGGGCAGAATGCGGCCCTGGGCACAAACCACAACATTCTGGCGTCGGTGACGGGCGGCACGGTACCGCGCGGAGCGTTCGGGCGACCTACTCCCGTGACACGTGAAATGGATACAGGGGGTGTAAACCTGTGCACCACAGACCCATAGTTTCTCTGCTGTGCGTACCACGCGCTGGTCTGCCGGGGTGGGTGGCGTGCCGCCGCCGGCCTTGGACGCCGGAGTGATCTGGTGCTAGACTGCAAGAGAAAAGGAAAACGGCATGTGCTGCAGCAGTTGCCAGGTGCTGGCCGGTATCAATGACGGTGCCGTCTGCTTGTGGGGGGAACCAGTCAAAGCCGTGCCTAGAGTCGAAGCGAGCCGTCTCTAGGGTCAGAATGGATTTCGGCGGGTGGCGCTAGCGGCCCTGTGCGCTGGCTGGCATTCGGGTATTGGTTGATAAGCGATCAGCACGGGAGCGCCTTTCCACGGTCTGTCCGGCTTCGCTCAATTCAGCAGACTTGGAGAATTGGAATGACGATAGGCAGTAACTCATGAGAACCCCCCTTCGGTCAAACCACCGATATCGGTCCAAGTCCGGCCGCAACTACGCCGGCAATCCCTTGAATCGCGTCTATGACAGTACGGGACCAGAAGGCAAGGTTCGCGGGACACCACAACAGATCATCGACAAGTACGAAACGCTTTCCCAAGATGCGTCGACCGCCGGAGACCACGTTGCAGCTGAGAATTATCTTCAGCATGCGGAGCATTACGCACGAATTTTGTCAAGTGTTCGACGGATGCAGGAGAAACGTCGCGAAGATCGGAAGCAGGAGACGGAGCGGGACGGGACCGATGTCCGGCCGGCGCAGCGAAGAATGCACCGAGATGGCGGCCGCGATAGTGGCGACCGGAGCGACGCGCAGGCACAAGACAAAAGGGGAGAGGGACGCTCGCAACAGCAGCGGATTCGGAAATCCAACGGTTCTGCCGAGACGAACGGTCGGAGGCCAGCGGCCCAAGATGCGGATGCCTGACGTCCTGTCTGCAGTCATACAATGAAGCGTCTCGCCGTCCGTGCCAGGGCGCAATAACCCGTTACCGGAACGGCATCCGCGCGCAACCGCCAATCGACACCCGCCTCATTCAGCCATTCTTCCGATCGCTTGCTGATCCTAGAGAGGCTGCGCCGCATCGTCTTGCGGCGCCCGCTGAACGCGGCCGCAGTAACCCGCTCCAGGTCTCGAGGGCTGAACCCGGGTTCAGGCTCGGGGTCGGGAACGATCCGGATCAAGCTGGACTCTACTCTCGGCGGAGGAACAAACACCGAGGGTGCGACCTGCAGGATCACCCGGGCTGTTGCCCGCCATTGTACGAGCACCGAGAGCCGGCCGTAGGCCTTGGAGCCGGGATCCGCCGAAATTCGCTCTGCCATCTCACGTTGCAGCATCAGCGTCGCATCCGTCCAGGCAGGCTTCCATTTCTGCGGAGACATCCACGAAACGATCAGCGGCGCCGCGATTCCGTAGGGGAGGTTGGCAACAATCCGAGCCGGCACGCGGAGTTGAGGAGAGAATTCCACTTTCCGGGCATCTCCCTGAATGATTTCCAGCTTTCCAGGCCACCGGGCCTGAATCGCTACCAGGGCAGGCAGGCACCGCTGGTCCCTTTCTATCGCAATCACGCGGCGCGCACCCTCTACCAGCAGACTGCGGGTCAACGCGCCTGGACCCGGTCCGATCTCCAGGATGTCGAAACCTCCGACTGGTCCTGCCAGGCGCGCAATCTTGCGCGTAAACGACAGGTCATGGATGAAATGCTGTCCCCAGTGCCGGGATCCATGGTGGTCGAGAGTAGCCAGCACTTCCCGAATGGGTGGAAGCCCGTCAGGAGTACCGGGTTCAGTTCCGCTCATGCAGCGCTCCGACGGGCGGCGAGGCGGGAGGCGAGGCGGAGCGCCGCAATCAGGGACTCCGGGGATGCCTGTCCTGTGCCAGCAAGGTCATATGCCACTCCGTGCCCTGGCGAAGTCCGGATGAACGGGAGTCCGAGCGTCACATTCACGGTCCTGGCAAATCCAAGCGCCTTCACCGGTATGAGCGCCTGATCGTGGTACATGCAAATGGCGACGTCATACGATTCCCTGAAGTCCTCCCGAAACATGCTGTCGGCTGGATAGGGACCCCGGACCTCAATTCGTTTGCTACGAAGTGCCTGAACCGCTGGCCGGATGACGCGAACATCTTCGTTACCCAGTATGCCGCCTTCTCCTGCATGGGGATTCAGTCCGGAGACTGCCAGGCGCGGAGAATCGATGCCAAAGTCTTTTCGAAGCGCTTCCGACGCAATCTGGCCGATACGAATGATGTCTTCTTTGCGAATTCGCGACGCGACTTCGCGAAGTGGGATATGCGTCGTGACAGGAATCACTCGAAGACTACCGGTTGCCAGCATCATGACCGGCGCACTTGCGTGACCAGCCAGTTCACCAAGAAATTCGGTGTGACCGGCATGCCGAAAGCCGGCTCCCTCCCGTAACGCCAGCTTGTCAATGGGGTTGGTAACCACGGCATCGATTCGTCCCTCCAGTGCGAGGGAAACTGCACGCCGAATGGAACGGACGACTGCTGCGGCGTTTGCCGGGCTGCGCTGGCCCGGTGGGGCGGGTACATCAAGTGCCTCGGTCAGTACCGGAAGGCCCGTGTGAAACACCTGCAGCGCCTGTTCCGGTAACTCGATTTCCAGAATTGTGGCCGGGCACAACGCAAGTTCGCGAAGTTTGTCGGGATCAGCGATCGCAAAGAACGGCGTTGCTTCGTTTCGCAGTCTCTGCCAAGCCTTGAGGAGAATCTCCGCGCCAATGCCCCCGGGTTCTCCCATGGTTACCGCGACAGGACGCACTTGCGGTCACCGAATTTCAATATTTGCGCGCTGCCGCAACTCCCGCACATGTTCGTTGCCCAGCGATGCCAACTGGGCGTTGAAGAGCCGCTGACGCACGTTTTCGATCGCTCCTTCTCGCGCCTCTTCACTTTCAAAACCACCGTTGCGGCTGCACAGTGCGAACAGCCAGACCAAGGCTCCGCCTCCGCCGCCACGTTGGTCGGAAAGCGAAATCTCCGAGAACTGACCAACCTCCAGGTCAAGAACGGCAATCCGATTTTGCAGACTCATTTCATCGACGGCGAGGTTCCGTTCCAAGCGCCGTTCCAACCTCGCGGAAAGGGAGGCACTCTCGTCGCACGCAATATCACTGTCCCTGGCCGCCTCCAATTCTTCCACCAGAGCTTCGACCTGATCATTGCTCGCACCGGGAGGAGACTCTGCTGACAGGATCGAGATATCAAACCGGAACGGATCCACTCCCGGAGGCGTGCGAATTCGCTTTTCCTGCACAAAGAAGAGCGATACCCCTCCGCTGCCGAACTCGATTGGCGGCGTAACGGAGCCCGCGCGGAGCGATGCCACCAAGTCGATCAGCCGCGGATCCTGAAATGCCTGGTCTGGTTGCCAGCCCAGGTCAAGATAAGAGACGCCATTGGAATTGGCCGCGATCTGTGCACCAATGTCCGGGAAGCGCGCACCGTCATTCATCGCCTGGAGGATCCGCGACCGCAGGCGGCGCACTTCTTGCAGTCCGTCTTCGTTCAGACGCCCAAATGTGATCTGGTGCAGCCGCAATTCAATCAACTGCTCGCGCTCATAGCGATGGAGTTCGCGCTCGATATCTGCAGGCTGTACAGCCGCCTGCGCCCGGCCCCGGAACAGCCGTAGGATGTAGGCTTCCTGCAACAATTGATTTTCAAGCCACCGGCCCACTGTCAGGGCATCCACTCCACGGGATTCGAAGAATGCGATGATCTCGGCTGGCGATACACCCTGCGAACGAGCGAGGTCCGACAGGCGTGCCTCGACATCGCCATTGGTCACGGTGTATCCCGCTTGCAACGCCGCATTGCGAAGAAGCGTCTCCGAAATGAGTGCTTCCAGTGCTTGCTCTCGGTAAGCCTCCTCTACACCGCCACCGTCGATCGAGAGTTGTTTTGCGCGCTGGCTGACGTCGTAGCGCGTGATGATCTGTTCATCGACGATGGCTGCCGGCTCGAACGGGTTGGTTTGGGCCGCAGCAATGGAGAACGTGGTCGCGGCTACCACTGCAACTGCGAATGTGAGGACGCACTGAAGTTGTCTCATGGCGGCCTTCCCATTTGGTTGCGCTTCTTCCCCACCGATCGCTTCCGGAACAGGGGCGGCGCGGTTCGGATTCTGGCCGTGCTTCATCCTAGAGAAGGCTGCCAGCACTGTCCACGGGAAGCGGTCTGCAATTTCTGTGCGGCGTACTGTGCGCCTGCGGCACGCTGCTCAGAAGGTAAGCAGCCGTAGCGAGAGTCCGAGCGTCGTACCGGCCGGAGCGTTCTCGGACGAGGTGTAATCGCGTTCCGCGGTGAACAGGAGTTCGTAGCAATCATGCTCGTAGAGGAGTTCTGCCCCGACGGAAATCGTATTGCTGTGCTCGATGTCCCGCCTGTGGCTGAGATCGAGGCGCCAGCGCTCTTCGAGATCCGCGCCAAGGCGAGTCTGGATCTCGCCCCTGTCCATCCTTTCGAGGCCCCGATCAGTATCTGCGTCCACGAAGAGGTAGGTGCCGGCCAGGTCAAAGCGATCTATCTCTCCAGTAATAGTGAAATCGTTGCGCCGCATGTCGAGGCCCGGAGAAAGACGAACGCGGTGGTTCATGCGGAGCGAGACCGGATTGCGAAGACGGAGGCTCCAGGCGCCAACGATATCGGAATGACGTCCATGCAGCCCCGACTGGATCGGAAAGCTCTCTTCCGGGCGCTGACGCACGACCCGACCGACCACGCCGCCAAGTGCGAGCCCGCCAGTGGATAGATAGCGGTAGCGGAGGCCGTAAGCGCCCCGGTTGCCAGTCTCGATATGGTCACGGCCGGAGAAGCGGTTGCGAGCGAATAGAGAATGCTCGTCAAACTCGACATCGAGACTGTCCTCGTTCGGAATCTCGTCGCGCATGGACCGCCGAGGAGCAAGGATGGCCTGCGCGACAGGTTCGATGATGTGTGCCGCGTTGCTTCCCGCTCGGAGGAAGGGCAGGGAGAACTCTACGCCCGCCTGCGGCAAGGCTCGAACGGTTGTGTCGAAGTTCATGTGCTCCGCTGGCGGCACTTTCTCTTTGGCCAGCGCAGCCTGCTCATCCTGGTTACCGAATGCGTAGATGTCGCCCCGAATGCTGGCATGCATGGCGGCAATCACACCGGTGCCGAATAGGTGGCTCCTTTGCCAGTCCGCCTCCAGACCCGCGGATTGCGAGCGGCGGCAATCCTGGCAATTCAGATACCGAATGTCGCCGCCGAACTGCAGTTCTCCGCCGAGCACGGACTCGGGAAGCGGACGACGGTAGTGTATCTCGGGCAAGGTGTATCGAAGGTCCCGGCCCGATTCCTCGTCACGCTGGGTCTGGAAGGCTACGGTTTCCGCCTCTAGCTGGAAGTCTTCACCAAATCTCTCGATGAACGCCCGATTTCTCAACCGGTCCTCGCTCGAATAGCCGTAGCGCCGCAGATATCCCTTCTCGCTGGAAAGATTGACCTCGGCTCCATAGCGGTAGCGATCAGCACTTTCGCGGCTGAGATCCAGGAATATGTGCCCGTGTGATCGCTGATTACTGCTGACGTCGGGATCGAGAAGCGCGCGATGTCCGAGACTCCCCTCTATACGAAGATCCCCGTCTGCATATAGTTGGTCGTAGTCCCCTTCGAGGATTACGCCTTCCTTGGAAGTTGCGAATGTGCTTATGGTCGCACTCCGGTCCGGCGCGATTGCGATGTGGTACGGAACGCGAACTCCGAACCCGTATGCGCTGTTCGAACGCATGGTCGGGCTGAGGAGACCCGACCGCCGTTCTACGGACGGGTCGGGTTGTCGGATATAGGGCATCACGAAGACCGGAAGTCCTCCGATCTCGAGAACCGAAAAGGAATAGATGAGGTCCTGGGCTTCCGCATCATGAAGAATGCTGTTAGATCGAATTCGCCAGGCCGGGTTCGGGTCATCCTCGGAAATCGGGCAGGGACTGAAGGTGGCTCGCGTAAGATGCAGGTTGCCGTCGGCCGTCTTTTCCCCCGCGTCCGCAAGCAGGTGCGCCGGTCCTCCTCGAATCAGCGCCTCAATTCCGACAATCCTGCCGGTTTCGAGCGCATCGTCGAATGTCCCGTTCTCTCCTGACAACACGTTTCCATCGGGAAACCGAACCGTGAACCGGCCAAGAATCTCGACTTGCCCCTGCTGCTGATCCCAGATCACATGATCGGCGTTAAGCTTCCGGTCCTGATGTTCTGCTTCTACGCGCCCCTTGAATTCAACCGTCCCTGCTTCGTCGATGAAGCTCACTTCATCCGCTTCGATCACGAGGGGGACGGATGGCTCTTCGCATTCGGCCGTTTCCACGCCGTGCACAGTTCCAGTGACCAGCACAAACACAGTTGTCATGACCGCATGCAACCAGTACTGCGAACTTCCTTTCACCCGCATCCTCCCATCGGTGGGCCATAACGCGGAATTCCACAGACATTCATTTCGGATGGCTGTCCGTTTGAATCATCTTCGTTTCTGCTCTCCTGCGGAAGCTCGCACCGCTTGGAGTGGTTAACTTGCTTCATTGCACTTGATACCGCCTTCGTGGATGCCCGTCCGCGTGTTCCGACAAAATGGTAGCACCGGATGCGGCCAACGCCAAAGGGGAAATTCACCCCGGCTCCCAGTGCAGTAGCGCGCCGAGCGACGCCAGTAGGATCGCCCCCACGGCGCACCAGTGTGCCAGCAGTAGTGGTACCTTCCCGGCGACGGCCAGAGTCTCCACCACGTAGAGAGAAAGAAAAATTCCGAGGCCGGCGAGAAGAGCGAGCACAATCCGGATACGTGCCGTTTCGATTGCGTATCCCATACCGGCTAGGCCCCCAACCAGGCCCATCGCGACCAGCACGATAGGCAGCGACAGCAGTCCGTGAAAGTGTATCCGGTGCCGCCGGGCATCGAATCCTGCGTTCACGAGGGACGCTATGAAGTCCGTGATACGCCATACCGATATCGCTTCCGGTGCCGAGAAACTGTCAAGAATCTGTGCGGGCGTCAGTGTGGTTTCGACCCAAAGCGTGCTCCGGTGCGTCGGCTCGGGGAGCATCTCGGCTCCTGCCGTTGAAAGATCCCGTACATTCGCCTCGATGAACGCCCAGGAGCCGTCCCACAGAATTGCCCGCTCAGCATTGACCTGCAGAACAATTCCGCCTTCCTTGTCGAAACTGAACATCTTGGGCTCGTGCACCGTGATGACGCCGTCATGGCTCACGCGCTTCGCGTGGATGACCGACTGGCCGGTACCCGTAAACTGTCGAAGCCATACTTCGCCTTCGGGAAGGGCAACAAACGAACTGACGCCTCGGAAATGGAGAGATTCGAGACGTTCAAGCCGTGCGCTCATCCCGGCGCTGATGGGACTGATGACGGCGACAAAGGTGATGCCCACCACCATTGCTGCAACAACAATTGGAAACGTGGTGTGATACGGCGTGAAACCCGCAGTTCGGATGATGGAAATGGTCCTGCGGCGGGAGAGGTACATGTGCGACCAGAGAACTCCGATCAGGAAGGCCAGTGGAAGAGTACGGAGCACATGTACCGGGACCTGCAGGAACGCCATTTCGACAAGCACGAAGAACGGCGTGTCATTGTTGGCATCACGACGCCCAAACTCCGCCAGGCTGATGCAGAAGAGCAGGAATCCGACGATTCCGATAACAACGAGAACCGACGCAACATGCCGCGCGACCATGTAGCGCCAGGCAATCCAGACGGGTCGAGCCGTCATCGGGAGGCCATCCGGCGGCGTACCCTGAGTCGAGTTCTCATGAGGGACAGCACCGACCCGACAGTTGCCAGCATCGGCGGAGCATACATGACCCAGGCGGCCTCCGGTGTGCCGACGGCGACATTCTTGGTGGAGAAGGCGGCGAGCACGAGTGCAATGCCGAGGGCGGCAGCGAAGAAGATACGGCCAAGCCGAATGCGTGCCTGGTTGAATCCGGCCAGGAGCGAAGCGAGGGCGAGGAACGGAAGAGCGAAGGAATAGAACGGCGAACTGATTTGCTCGTGGACTTCTGCGCGGATCTTCGAGTAGAGCTGCGGTTCAGCTTCATCGGGTTCGTAGTTCACCAATTCGTTGAGAAACATCTCGTTTGGTTCACGCTTGCGCGTTCGAGTCTTGGAAGTGAATTCGACGAGATCTTGCATGAACTGGTCGAACGTAAACCGCGAGATCAGGTTCCATGCCGGATCGAATTCGAGCGCGATGCCCTGCTGCAAGACCAGACGCGCCGACGTCCGCTCCGTCTGCAGCCAACCCCGTCTGGCGGTGTATATCGTAACGCCCGTCCCATCAAGATGTTGATCATAGAGAAAGAGGTCCTGGAGCGAACGGTCCCTGCCGATCGCCCGCACGAATGCGGTCAGCCCCGGTCGTGGTGTCAGGAATTGTCCGTCGCGCATCAGGCGGGGTTCGATTTCGGCCCGGAGTTCCGTGCGGCGGTCAAGTGCTTCTCCAGCCGCCCAAGGCGCGAGCAGCATGGTGACGATGGAGGTAATGAGCGCGATGCCGAGCGCAAATGCGAGTACGGGCCGAAGCAAGCGATGGGGACCGGATCCGGCGGTATAAATCGCAAAGAGCTCGGAATCGCCATGAAGCCGGTAGACAACATGAACCACAGCGATGAATGCAGATATCGGCAGCGCTATCCGGAGTACGCGGGGCATCACGTAGAGCGAGAGTTCAAAGAAGAGAGAGGTTCCCGCGCCATACTGGGCAACGGTATCGACGATCCGAATGGACTGAACCAGGAGTACCACGCAAGAGAACAGCAACACGATGCTCAACGTGGAGACCCAGAACTGGCGGAGGATGTAACGGTCGATGATTCTCACGCGATCGCACTCATCATCCCGGGTTCGACCGGTCACAGGCCGGGCGCAATGGCAAATATCTCCAGACCCGGTGGAACACTCCATTTCGGCCGAGTGCAGAGAAGTATAGCGCAGCCACGACAGGTACGACGATCGCCCGTCTGATTCCCATTGGGCGACGATTGGGGTACAAGGCGGCGTCTCCTCCGACCTTGGGGGAGAGATTCTGGCAGTGAAGGGAATCTTCGAAATGGATATCCGCTTTCAATCCGCTGATGAGACCAGCGCCCCAGACACGGAGGGGAATATTGCCGCCCTGGTTTGGGATGGTGAACCGCTTGCCGGAGCTGCCGCTTCACTTGACGAACGCATGGGCGGTTCCATCGCGCGGCTCTTGTCGGATCCCTCCTATCAGGCGAAGGCGGGCCGGTCGGTCCAGTTGAGATGGCCGTCCGATGTTGCTTGCCGACAACTGACGATCGTGGGCTGCGGTGCCATCGCTGACGCAGACGCCAAGGCCGCGAGACTGGCAGGGGCTGCCGCAGCCGCCGCTCTTGGCAAGGCCGGTGGGACGATATTTGCCGACATCCTGGACGGTGGCGACGATGGTCCGGATCTCGTGGCGGATCTTGCGCAGGGAGCTGGACTCCGGGCCTATCGTTTCGACAAGTACCTTACCGGTACCTGTCGAGATGCTGACGAGCCTCCAGAGCCGGAAGCAGGGCCCATCACGATCGCAACCGCAGGGGCGGCAAACGCAGAGCAACGATTCAAGGCCCGGGCAGCACAGCTTGCCGGCGTCAAGCTTGCCCGCGATCTGGTCAACGAACCGGCCAACACCCTGGGGACAGAGGAATTCGTCGAACACCTGCAGTCCTTGCGGGAAGAGGGCCTGGAGGTGGAAGTTCTTGACGAGGCAGCTCTGGAGAACCTCGGTATGCGGGCTCTGCTTGCCGTCGGCCAGGGCAGTGCGCGCGAGAGCCACGTCGTGGTCATGCAATGGAAAGGAGCAGCCGATCCCGAAACCGATCCCTTTGTTCTGGCCGGAAAGGGCGTTGTCTTCGACACTGGCGGAATTTCCATGAAGCCCGCCAAAGGAATGGAAGACATGACCATGGACATGGGAGGCGCTGCCGTCGTGGCGGGAACCATGATTTCACTTGCGCGTCGGAAAGCAAAGGCGAACGTGCTTGGTATCGTCGGGCTAGTCGAGAACATGCCTGATGGCCGCGCCCAGCGCCCGGGCGACATCGTTCAGTCCATGGCGGGAAAGACAATACAGGTCATCAATACCGATGCCGAGGGAAGACTCGTCCTCGCAGATGTCCTTTGGTACGCCCAGGAGCGCTTCAAGCCGTGCGGAATCATCGACCTCGCTACCCTTACCGGTGCAATGATCGTGTCGCTTGGCAACGAGAATGCAGGGTTCTTCGCCAATGACGACGGGCTTGCAACTGCGCTCTCGGATGCAGCGGCAGCCGAGGATGAGGGCCTGTGGCGCATGCCTCTCGGAAAGGGATATGCCAAAGCGCTGAAGTCACCGATCGCCGATCTGAAGAATGTCGGCAGCGGTCCCTGGGCCGGAGCAATCACGGCGGCGGAATTCCTCCACGCCTTCATCCAGGATGGAGTGCCCTGGGCACATATCGACATCGCCGGAACCACGCTGTCAACAGAGGATTTGCCGCTGTCGCCAAAGGGAGCGACGGGGTGGGGCGTTCGAACACTCGACCGGCTGGTCCGGAGCCGCTACGAAGACAATTGATTCCTAGCTGGCGGAACTCAATCCCGAACGAACAGATGGAGGCAACATGGCCGTGGAGCGCACACTTTCCATAATCAAGCCAGATGCGACGGCACGCAATCTGACCGGCAGTATCAACGCCAGATTCGAGGAGGCGGGGCTGCGCATTGTTGCACAGAGGAGGTTGCAACTCAGCCGCGTGGAAGCGGAGGCGTTCTACGACGTACACAGGGGCAGGCCATTCTTCGACGAATTGTGCGCGTTCATGAGTTCAGGTCCTATCGTGGCCCAGGTCCTAGAGGGTGAGAATGCGATCGCGCGCAATCGGGAGGTGATGGGGGCAACCAATCCCGCCGATGCTGCGGAAGGCACCATCCGCCGCGACTTTGCGGAATCCATCGGTGAGAATTCTGTGCATGGTTCCGATGCGCCGGAGACCGCCGCGTCCGAGATCCGATTCTTCTTCTCCGATCGCGAAATCGTCGGTTGACGCAGTTGGCGTGTCGCTTGATGGCTACGATGTCGTAAGGCACGTTTCCGCAAATTGGGCCACGACTGCCGGGTAGAGCCGGTGTTCCGCGTCCAGTACCCGCGCAGCCAGTGTTTCCGGTGAATCCCCGGGCAGTACCGGGACTTTCTGCTGCCCGAGAACTGGCCCGCCGTCGAGCGTTTCCGTGACGATATGAACACTGCAGCCACTTTCGTGATCGCCGCTCGCGATGGCCCGGGCGTGCGTGTCGAGTCCTGGATGTCGGGGCAACAAGGAGGGATGTATATTCAGGATCTGACCTGGCCAACGCGATACGAACCAGGGGGAGAGTATGCGCATGAAGCCTGCGAGGCACACGAGTTCGATCCCGGCGGTGCGAAGTTGTTCGTCCAGCGCACTCTCGAACGCTCTCCTGCCGTTCGTTCCTTTCTTCCCGGGCAGGTGCAGGGTTGGAATCCCAAGTGCTGCCGCCTTCGTGAGCGCAACCGCATCCACGTGGTCAGAAACGACCATCTTGAACGTAACCGGATAGTCAGGAGTACTCGCAGCCTTGAGCAAGGCCTGCATGTTCGACCCACGGCCGGACACAAGGATGGCAGCCTTTCGCCGATGGATCACGGGTCGGTATGGGGCGGAGATACCGGGAACTCGACTGCCGCCTGTTGAAGCGAAACGATATGTCCGAACCGGCACGCCTGGAAGCCGGCGGACTGGATGATCCGGATAGTGCGACCCGCTTCCTCGTCCGCACACACAGCCACCATTCCCACGCCGCAGTTGAAGACCGACAGCATCTCCTCCCATGCAACGCCGCCCGTCTCCATGATCCATTGGAAAACGGGCGGAAGAGTCCAGCTGTCCGGTTCGACACGAATGGCTTGCCCAGGACCCAGGACTCGTGGAAGGTTTCCCGCAAGCCCGCCACCGGTAATGTGAGCAAGGGCACGTACGAGACCCGCCCGTGCAAGCTCCAGGGCAGGGCCAACATAGATGGCGGTCGGTGCAAGAAGGACATCTCCCAGACTTACCCGCGGTTGAAATGGCGCCGCGTCGTTCCAGGTCAATCCGGACTTCCGCACGAGCTCTCGAATCAGCGAAAAGCCGTTTGCGTGCGGTCCCTCGGCCAGAATTGCAATCACCGCGTCCCCGGATAACAAGGTTTGGGGAAGGAGATTGTCCCGTTCCACGGCGCCAACGGCGAAGCCCGCGAGATCAAAGTCACCCGGGGCGTACATGCCCGGCATTTCGGCCGTTTCACCGCCGATGAGCGCCAGTCCCGCCTTTCGGCAGCCGGCCGCAATTCCGGCGATGACGCGCTCTGCCATGTCGGCCTCCAGCCGACCGGTCGCAAAATAGTCGAGGAAGAAAAGCGGTTCCGCCCCATGGCACAGGAGATCGTTCACGCACATCGCCACGAGGTCGATACCAATGGTTTCGACGCACTTCGATTCGATGGCGACTTTCAATTTGGTTCCGACGCCGTCTGTAGCAGATATCAGCAGCGGATCCCGGAACCCTGCAGCGGAAAGATCGAACGCGGCACCGAATCCACCGATTGATCCGACGCATCCAGGTCGGCGGGTCGTTGCTGCAAGTGGCAGGATCGCTTCCACCAGGGCGTCGCCTGCGGCAATATCGACGCCAGCATCCCGGTACGCTTCATTGCCAGATGTTCCACGCATCCGGATTACGCCTGTCCCGGAGGGGGCAGTTGACGCGTGAGGCAGCAATGGCGTATCCAGATACACGGGGCCCGTAGCTCAACGGTCAGAGCGGACCGCTCATAACGGTTTGGTTGGAGGTTCGATTCCTCCCGGGCCCACCAGTGCTTTCCCCACACGATCACGTGGACCGCCGAGGTACTATCCGGCTACGCCTCTCAGGCTCCTTTTCCAACCCGATTCGCAGGCGTGCCCACAAGCGCTCGTGGAAGAAGTACAGGACAAGCTTTGTCACAATCTCAAAGCCTCCGATCGCAGCGGCAACCGCAAGGCTGCCGGTGAAATACCAGGACAGAAGCATGGTGTCGATACTTGCCAGTACGCGCCATGTCATGGTCTTTGCGGCACTGCGACGCAACTTGTCGGCAGACTTGCGGCCCAGAGGATGGTGGCGCCGATAGCGTGTCGAAATTCGGGACTCATGCCCGAAGACGGCCAAAGACCAGGCGCGCTCGTGGAAGAAATACAGCACCATCTTGGTAACGATCTCGGCCAGTGCGATCTTCCCGGCAGCAGCCACCATGCCCCCGGTGAACAAGGTGGCAAGTACAAAGGTGTCAATACTTCCGAAGACTCGCCAGGTGATCGCCTTCAGCAGGCTACGTATTGGTTTCTCATGCAATCGCGTGCTGGCTGGGCTCATTGCATCCCCCGATCGAGGCCTGCCGAAACGTGCGATCCACGTTCCACTCGCAGGTAACAAGAATAACGCGTGGCACCCGTCGGGGCAGCCCGCAATCCGGCTCGGAACCCTGGGGTTGTGGCCGCATTCGCCCCGGCGACGTGCCAGCACGGTGGAACCAGGAGAGCCAGCCTTCAGGTCGACTCACGCTGCATCGAATCACACGTGGTTTCTCCAACGGGGAAGGGCATCATTCCCTTCGGCGCCGACGCCGGCCGGAGTGCCTGGACCGACTCTCCGGCTGCGCGCGAGACTGCGGCAAAGCGACGTGTTCCCTGAGATGCGGATAACTCGCAGTCTTGTGGGGGATTGCCATTGCAGCAACAAAATGCTCCTGGAACCGAGGCTCCACTGCAGTTTCGATCTTCTCGATGCTGCGCACCACGGATTCGATTTCCCGCCGGGCCCCACGGTTGACCAGGGCTATGCGCGCACCCGTACCGGCAGCGTTTCCGACGGAAACGACATTCTCCAGTCGACAATCGGGAATCATTCCCAGGACCGCTGCATGCAGCGGAGAGATGTGGGCTCCAAACGCCCCGGCCAATACAACCCGATCCACTTCCTCGATCTCCAGATGGTCCATCAGCAACCGGGCGCCTGCATAGAGTGCTGCCTTCGCGAGTTGAATTGCCCGCACATCGTTTTGCGTAATCAGGACCGAAGGATCACCTGCGTGGAGAAGATACGAATGGGTTCGGCCATCTTCCCGAATCCTCGTGGATCGAGACGCCAGCGTTCCGTCAATCCGTCCATCCTCGCTGATGATGCCCGCCATGCGCATCTCCGAAACGGACTCGATGATACCTGAGCCACAGATGCCGGTTACTCCCGTTGCAAGAATCGATTCGGGAAAGGCGGGTTCGTCCGACCAGGTTTCCGAGCCGATGACGCGAAACCTGGCCTCCAGGGTGTCCGGATTAATCCGCACACGCTCGATCGCTCCAGGAGCCGCTCGTTGCCCGGCACTGATTTGCGCTCCCTCGAAAGCCGGACCGGTTGGGGACGAGCAGGCCAGAAGCCGGTCCCGGTTTCCCAGCACAATCTCGGCATTGGTGCCAACGTCGATGACCAACGTCGTCGATTCGCTTCGGTACGGTGCTTCAGAAAGGACTACCGCGGCAGCATCCGCACCCACGTGCCCTGCCACGCAAGGCAGCAACCAAGCCCGGGCCTCCGGGTGAAGCGAGAGGCCGAGATGGATGGCCCGTAGTTCAACCGGACTGCCGACAGCAAGTGCAAAGGGTGCCCCTCCGAGTTCTACAGGGTCAATGCCGAGGAGGAGATGATGCATGACTGGATTGCCCACAAGCACTGACTCGAAGATTGCACGGCGTTCGATTCCGGCTTCGGCGCAAGCCAAACCAACGGCGGAGTCGAGTGCTTCCCGGACAGCCCGGGTCATCTCTCCGGCGCCGCCCTCGTTCATCATCGCATAGGAAACCCGGGACATGAGGTCTTCGCCAAAGCGGATCTGTGGGTTCATGATTCCGGTCGCAGCACGAACCTGACCATCATTTAGGCTGGTCAGGTGGCAGGCGATGGTCGTAGAGCCCACGTCAATCGCAAGTCCGAACAGGTCTTCCTCGCGGTATCCTGGCCAGACGTCAAGCAACCGGACTGGTTCGCCTTCCGCAAACTCCTGCACGACACAGGTGACCTGCCAGTCCCCGGCACGGAGAGTCTGTTGCAGGCGCGGCAACAATCTGTGGCCAATTCGTACTTGCCCGATTCGCCACTGATCCCGAAGTGCCCGTTCCAGCCTCTCTGTATCGCTGGACGGTTGATGCATGTCGGGCTCATCGACAGCTACAAACCGCAAACGGGTTGCCACATCCAGATTCAACTGGCGCTGGTCGGCGGACTTTCGCACAACCTGCCGATGAACCTGGCTCTCGGGTGGCACGTCGACCACGATGTCGGCCAGCGCAGCAGCCTGGCATCCGAGCCGGCGTCCGTCAGCAAGACCGCGCTTGGAGCGGTAGCGTTCCTCGACCGCATTCCAGTCGCTCAGCGAATTCGGTGAGGCGTGAATTCCATGTTTCGGAAACTGCCCGTAAGACGGTACAACCTGGCAGCGACCGCAAATGCCACGGCCGCCGCATACCGTGTCCAGATCTACGCCCAGGGAGCGGGCGGCTTCCAGTAGAGGCGTTCCTCGCGAAAATCTCCCGCGTCGTCCGGACGGTGTGAAAACAACCAGGGGGTCCTCGGCGCTCATGGGCGCCTCGCTCAGGCTGCGCGTGCGCGCCGGCGGCGCTGTCGTCGTCCCGATGCAGTCTCGAGAGTTGGTTCCCGGTTGGAGCGGATCCAGGCGGCGCAATCCGTATCGGTACCCATGAGCACATCGGCGGCGCGCACGGCACCCATTTCCTGCGGGCGACAAGGATTCATGATCGCCGAGGTCATCCCGGTAGCGATTGCCATGGGCAGGAAGGAAGCGTTGATGCCATGTCGATTCGGCAGCCCGAACGAAATGTTGGATGCACCGCAAGTCGTGTTGACCTTCAATTCCTCACGGAGTTTGCGACACAGGGCAAAGACCTGTCTGCCGGCATCTCCCAGTGCGCCGATGGGCATGACCAGTGGATCGATCACAACATCGCAGGACGGAATTCCATGGTCCGCTGCACGGTGGACAATCTTGCGCGCCACGGCAAACCGCTCCTCTGGGTCCATGGAGATCCCCGTTTCGTCGTTGGAAATTCCCACTACAGGCACGTTGTATTTTTTGACAAGTGGCAGAATCGCCTCCAGCTTCTCTTCTTCACCGGTGACCGAGTTGACCAGGGGTCGGCCCTCGCACACTTCCAGCCCGGCCTTGATCGCCGCTGTTACCGAGGAGTCGATGCTGAGCGGAACGCTCACAAGAGATTGCACCAGCTGTACAAGCTCGGCAAGCAACGGCGGCTCGCTCTGGTTCGGGTCTACGGCTGTGATTCCAGCATTGACGTCGAGAACATTTGCGCCGGCGGATACCTGTTCGAGGGCGTCACGTTCGACGGTCGTGAATTCGCCTGCCGCCAGTTCGGCTGCGAGAAGTCTGCGGCCAGTCGGGTTGATCCGCTCACCGATAACGCAGAAGGGCTTATCGAAACCGATCACCGCTGCACGGTTTTTCGACTCGATGACAGTGCGGATGCTCATCAGGGTCAACTCCCCGTCTGGTAGGTCGGTTTCAGGCAGACTCTGCGAATGCCGCCGAGGCCCATTCGGCGGTAGCGCGTATGCCGCCAAAGGGGAAGAGGTGCATTCCTGCCAGATTTGACGCCTTCCCTGCAACAACGGGACCAGCAAGTGCTGCAACCAGGTCGTCAGGCGCATGTGTCCGCAACAGGGTAGTGGCACCACGGGCCTTCCGCTTCAGAACGCGGAGGCTCGTGCCGACGCCACACATGGCGGCAAAACGCAAGAGAGTGCCGAGCTTGGCAGGCCCGGCGAGACCTACGTGTATCGGCAGATGGATGCCCGCTTTGCGAAGGCGTTCGGCCCAATTGAGAACTGCGTCGGCATCAAAGCAGAACTGGGTGGCAATCTCGATGCGGGCGTCGGTTCGCCGGGCGAAATCCTGCTTCCAGCGGAGTGCGGCATCCAGCCTTTCGCCGCTTCCAGCCGGGTCGATGTCGCTGTTGCCCTCGGGATGCCCTGCCACGTGCAGGCGAAGGAACCCGTGCCGGTCAGGCAATCCCGACTCCAGAACATCCATGGAACTGCTGTACGGTCCGCGAGGTTGCGATACTCCGCCCGCGATCAGGAGCGCTTCGTCTACCCCTGCCTCCTCCCGGTAGCGACGAAACCAGGTCTCAAGTTCCTCGCGGGAGCGCAGCAGTCGGGCCGGAATATGGGGCATAACGGAAAACCCCTCGGAACGGATCCGTGAGGCTGTCTGAACCATGTCATCAATCCGAGTGCCGTCGATATGCGCCACATAGACACGGGTTCCGAATGGTAGAACGTCTCGCAGCGGACCGGCAGCGGCCGCCGAGCGCGGCATGACCTCTATGGAATATCCCTGCAGCAAGGCCCGGGCGGAAGAGAGAGCGGGGTTGGTAGCTGACCCGGTCGGGCCCGTCTGCAATGTCGCCAAGGATCAGATCTCCCACCCATGGTTGTCGATCAGGGAACGAATGCGTTCCTTGGTGTAGTCGGTTTCAATTTGCGAAGCCTGTGTCTCTGCAATCGCCTTGGGATCGCCGTCCATCTCCACAGGCTCGGACTTGCGCCAGTCAGCAAGATAGGCATCCTCATTCTTGGCACCCGCACGCATGGCCGCCCGGTCGATGGCCTGCTCGAAGCGCTCGGCGAGTTGGCAGCGCTCCCTTCGTCTGCCCGCTCGCACCTGAACCTGCGCAGGAATGTCCCGCCAATAGACGATTACAACGGATGCCATTGCCGGACCCTCCAAGGACCACCCGCAACTAGCGCTATAACCATGCTCGACGCAGCTGGAATTCGACATATTACATGCATTTTGCGACAAAACTGCGGCGCGCCGTCCGCGCGGGTTTTCGCTACCCTTTCTTGCGGCAGAAGAGTCTCCTGGCGGGAATAACGAGATGAAGCGATCGACGTCTGTCCGCACTGGGAGGAGGGTGTCTTCGCGCCGTCTCGCGGAACCACTACGTAGCGCACGCGGACGGACACTTTCTTCTTCCCGCTGGCTTCAGCGGCAGCAGAACGATCCCTACGTGTCGCGCGCCAGGGAGGAAGGATTCCGTTCAAGGGCGGCCTACAAAATCATGGAGATCAACGAGAGGTTTCACCTTCTCGGGCCGGGACGGGGAGTTCTGGACCTCGGCGCCGCGCCGGGCGGCTGGACTCAGGTAGCCGTATATGCGGGGTGTGCGCCTGTGGTTGGTGTGGACCTCCAATGTATGCAACCGATCCCGGGAGCAACGCTTATCCACGGTGACATGCGGGACGATGCGGTCCTCTTCACTGCCCGGAATGCTCTTGGTGGACGAGCGGATGCGGTAATCTCCGACATGGCTGCTCCCGCTACAGGGCATCGGTCAACCGACCGCTTCCGGGTGACCGCACTCGCCGAGGAGGCTGCCCAAATCGCGCTGGAGGTTCTTGCGCCAGATGGTTCCTTCGTGGCCAAGGTCATGCGCTCGGGAACACCGGATATCCTGCTTGCCGACCTGCGCAAATGCTTTCGGCGCGTGCGACACTTCAAGCCAGGGGCAAGTCGTCCCGAATCGGACGAAATCTATATCGTCGCCCTGGGATTCAAGGCAGTGGAGAGAGAATGACCCTTCGGTCGCGGGAACTTTCCGAAACCCGGGCGCTTCTTGCCGGTGGTACTTCAGGAATTGGCCTCGAGGCGGCTCGGCACCTGCTTGCCGCCGGCGTGCCGGTAGTTCGGCTCGCGGGGCGAAATCCGACGCGCGGTGCAGATGCGCTGGCTGCGTTGAAGGCGTTGGGGAAGGATGCGGATATCGGTTTCCTGGAAGCGGATTGCGGCAGCCCGGTCGCGGCAACTGCAATGGCGGAACGGGCCGCCAGGGAAATGGGAGGGATCGACCTGCTGGTTGCATCCATGGGAGGAAATTACCTGCCGAACCTGCTCACCCGTACCCCGATTGAAGAGGTTGCCAACATCATCCGGGAAGACCTCCTGCCCGGAATTCTTGCCTGCCGCGCGACACTACCGCATCTCGTTGCAGCTGGGGGAGGCACGGTCATCGCGGTTGCGTCCGACGCCGCAAAGGTGGCAACGCCGGGAGAAACGGTGATTGGCGCTGCCATGGCGGCAACAGTTCAGTTCATCCGCGGGCTTGCGATCGAGGGCAAGCGTGACGGTATCCGTGCAAACTGTGTAACCCCGTCGCTGGTGGAGGGAACACCGTTGACGGAACGCCTGATGGCGGAGGGAACCTTTTCGAGAAGGCCCGGCCGCTCGCAGCGCTGGGCCCGACGACACCAGCAGACCTGGCCGGGCTGATCGTGTTCCTTGCGAGCCCGGCCGCCGCGCGGATTACAGGGCAGGCGATATCCGTGAACGGCGGCATCAGCGCGGCCTGAGTTCCTGGTTGAAACATGGGCAGGAGGAGTTTCTTGCATCGGCCGAGAAGACGTGGTGTTGCGCTCGTAGTTTCTTCGCCCTCGGGGGCGGGAAAGACCACCCTGACGAGGCATCTTGTTGAGTCCGACTCCGATCTCGATCTGTCGGTTTCCGTGACCACGCGACCGCCTCGTCCGGGCGAGACGCATGCCGAACACTATTTCTTCGTGGATGACACGGAGTTCGACGACATGCTCGCTGCATCCCAGCTACTGGAGCACGCCTGTGTTTTCGGCTACCGCTACGGGTCTCCCAGGGCATTCGTCGAAGCCCGACTGGAAGCCGGACGTGATGTGGCATTCGATATTGACTGGCAAGGGGCACGGCAACTACGCGAATCGCTGCGAGGAGATGTTGTCAGCGTGTATGTGTTACCGCCCGGACGGGAGGCACAGCGTGAACGTCTCACGCGCCGTGGACAAGACCCCGACGATATCGTGGCGCATCGCCTTGCCGAAGCTGCAAGAGATATCGAACACTGGTCGGAGTACAGCTATGTCATCCTGAACGACGACCTTGAGAGGTCCAAGCGAGCGCTCGCGGCGATCCTGGAGGCCGCTCGGCACGAGAGTGCCCGGCAGCAATGGCTGCACGGCTTCGTAGATACTTTCTGACGCACAAGCAGTTGCGCTGCGCCCGTGATAGAATTCCAGATCGCAGCGGAAGCTGTCGACGCTGATGCTCCACGGAGTGGCTGGAGATGGATGAGAGCACCCTCCAAAGGGACTGTCCTGGTGGAGACCTGTACGCGATCGGGGACCTGGAGCCCTGGCTTGAAGATCCGAATACGATATGGATTGCACCTGGTGTCATCGTGCTGGGGGATGTTCGCATTGCCTCCGGAGCCAGCATATGGTTTGGCACCGTGATACGGGGCGACAACGAGCCCGTGGACATCAGGGCAGGGGTCAATATTCAGGAAGGTTGCATACTTCACAACGATCCTGGATTTCCCCTTACCGTGGGCGAGGAGGCAACGGTTGGCCACCGCGCCATCCTTCATGGTTGCGAAGTCGGTGCAGG
>CAZPXZ010000029.1:0-34177 GCA_964590405.1 uncultured Rhodobacterales bacterium
CGGGGCGTTCCGGGAGCGTCTGGCGGCTCCGGTGGCGCTGGTTGCGTTGCGCGGTTGACGCGGGCGTTCTCAACCTGGCGGAAGCCGGTAGCCAAATCGATGCTGGGGACATTTGCCCGAATGTGGTTCTGGCGGATCAACGGATGCAGGCACTTTCGGACGTACCGACTGCCAAGGAACTCGGAATTCCAGTCAGCTTCTCCACCGTTCGGGGTTTCGTGGTGCACGCCGACACGCCCGATGACATCGCTACGAAACTTGAGGAAAGTCTCGTGAAGTCGATGAACCATTCCGTGTACCAGGGTTTCCTGACCACCGTCGGACTTGATTCGACATCCGTCTCGGGTTCAGAAGTATGGGGGAACCAGATCAGCACGATGGTCACGGACATGGAAGCCGCCTTGAAAGAATTGGGCTTCATCGAATAGCCCTGTAGACTCTCGCCTCGGGGCGGTTCAACTCGCCCCGAGGCAATCCGGAGCCAAACCGTCATGGTTGCTTCGCCAGGAACAGGAAGGCGGCTCATTCGCTGGATTATTCCTGCGGTAACAGTGGCCTTTTCGGTCGCCGCAATCGGCATCAGCACTACTTTCGACCGAATGCCACCGATTCTCAAACGTGGCATTGTTCCTACTGTTCGACCAAGTGTTCGAGATCCGCTTTCCCCGTGGAATCCTGACAGGCCTGTGGTACGGGTGAGCAATGGAACCGTTCCTGGCCGGTCTCGGCGCGCTGGTCAACCCGGAACTCCTCGGACTGCTCGTTGCGGCAACCCTGGGCGGTGTCGTCATCGGGGCGCTGCCTGGACTGAACGCAACTACCGGCACCGCTCTCCTTCTACCCTTTACGTTGACGCTGGAGCCCATTGCGGCAATCGCGATTCTCACTGCCATCTACTGCTCCGCGACCTTTGCAGGCGCAATCACGGCGATCCTGATCAACACGCCAGGAACCTCGGCAAGCGCGACAACCTGCCTGGATGGCTATCCCCTCGCCCAGAAAGGAGAAGCGGGGCGAGCTCTTGGACTTGCCGTCGTTTCATCCACGATCGGGGGCCTGTTCAGCGTCGTCGTTCTCATGCTCGCCGCCCCCCTTCTCGCACGCGCCGCCTACAATTTTGCGCCTCCGGAGTACTTTGCGCTCACTGTCTTCGGGCTCTCCACGCTGGCCACCATCGGGGGCGGCTCACCCATCCGGAACCTGATATCCGGTGCTATCGGGGTGCTACTTGCCACGGTCGGCGTGGACCTCATGACGTCCGTAGAACGGTTCACCTTCGGGCTGCCCGAACTCTCCGAGGGAATCGGGTTCGTTCCAGTCATGATCGGCATGTTCGGAATTTCGGAACTCCTGATCCAGGCCTCTCAGATACATGCTATCCGAGAGCGTGTTTCCCTGAAGACGGTGCAGTTGCCCAGTCGCGAGGATTACCGACGAGTCTGGAAGACAATCCTGCGCTCCTCCGGAATCGGCACTTTCATTGGCGTCCTCCCTGCGGAGGGCGCGACGGTCGCCTCCATGATCGGCTACAACGAGGCCAAGCGATGGTCGCGAAACCCGGAGGAGTTCGGGAAGGGTGCGATCGAGGGAGTTGCCGGGTCCGAAACCGCCAACAACTCCGCCACCGGCGGGGCGATGGTACCGACCCTGGCACTCGGAATTCCGGGCAGCCCGACCGCGGCGGTCATCCTGGTCGGACTCATGGTGCATGGCATTCGTCCCGGCCCGACCATGTTCACCGAGCAGGCGGAATTTGCCTTCGCGATTTTCTGGTCCATGATGCTTGTCAACCTCCTGTTCCTGGCCGTGGGGCTTCTGGGTTCGAAGGTTTTTGCGCGGGTCACCTTGCTCCCGGTTTCAGTCCTATGGCCCTGCGTTCTTGTCTTTTCGATCACCGGTGCATATGCCCTGGAGCAATCCATGACGGATGTCTGGGTAGCGCTGATCGCGGGGATCGTCGGTTTCTTCATGCGTCTCACGGGGTTTTCCGTCGTTCCCCTCGCCATCGGACTGATTCTGGGAGGAATGCTGGAACAGCGGTTTGGCCAGTCCATGGTGATGCTGGATGAACAATGGTGGTTGCTCCCGACACGTCCGCTAGCATTGTTCTTCTTCGTACTGACCGCGCTCGCGCTCTTCGGTCCGGGTCTTTGGCGCCAGAGGCGGCGACTGGGACTGCTCGGGCGATCAGAAAAGTCTACCGGGCCCGCACGACCGCATTCGCATCAGCAGGATCGCCTCCGGTCTGTGTCGGGGCTGGCGTGTCGGGCTGCCTACAGTAAATTCATGAGGAATCGTACATGACCAGTTTTTCGGGAATCTGGCCCGTTGCGCCGACCCCGTTCCGTGAAGACGGCTCACTCGACCTTGATGGCATGCGCCGCGTGATCGACTGCATGATCGACCAGGGAGTTGACGGAATCTGCATCCTCGCAAACTTCTCCGAACAATTTCTGCTCTCGGATTCCGAACGCGACGTGCTGATGCGCTTGTGCCTGAAACATGCATCCGGCCGAGTCCCGGTGATTGTCACCATCAGCCACTTTTCCACCGATATCGTTCTGGAACGAGCACGGAACGCGAAGGCGTCGGGTGCCGCGGCCGTCATGATGATGCCACCCTATCACGGCGCCCTCCTGCGGGCCTCACCGGAGCAGGCTGTTGAGCACTTCGCGCGTGCCGGGGAAGCGGGCATACCGATCATGCTGCAAGATGCGCCGCTCTCGGGCGTCGAAATGCCAGCACCCCTACTCGCCCGCATGGCGCGGGAAATCGAAATGCTGAGACTTTTCAAGATCGAGTGCCCGGGAGCCGCATCCAAGATACGGGACCTCATTGCAGAGGGCGGAGACGCAATCGAGGCGCCGTTCGACGGAGAAGAAGCCATCACGCTCATGGCGGACCTGGATGCCGGCGCTACGGGTTCGATGACTTCGGCGCTCATCCCGGATCGGATCCGTCCCGTGATCAACGCCTATCGCGACGGAGACCGCGAAGGGGCGAAGGCCACTTACGCCCGCGTTCTCCCGGCGATCAACCACGAGAATCGGCAGTGCGGTTTCCGTGCAGCGAAGGAGGCAATGGTCGAGGGAGGCGTGATTGCCTCCGCCCACTGCCGCCATCCCATCCCGCCTCTTCCCAAGTTAATACGGAAACAACTCCTGGAGTTGCTACGTCCGCTGGATCCTGTGGTGCTCTCTTGGGGACGAAGAAGAAAGGCGATGTGAGCCTCCGCGACCTTGTGGCCAGCGAGTCCCGGGTCCCGCCCCGGAAGAGTCTCGCCGAGGAGGCTGCGGATCAACTTCGCCAGTTGATCCTGCTGGAAAAGCTCCGCCCCGGGCTTCCAGTTCCGGAGCGCGAACTCGCGGAGGGCATGGGCATCAGCCGGACACCGCTTCGAGAGGCGCTATGGATCCAAGAGAGAAGGGCTGATCGAATACTCTGCCACAAGGCGTCCTCACGTAGCCGACCCCTCGCTCGACGAGATCGTCAACAATCTTGATGTTATCGGCGCATTGGAGGCGCTCGCCGGCGAGCTTGCCTGCGTACGGGCCACCGCCAGCGAAATCGAGCGAATCCGGGATCTCTGCCAAGAGATGCAGATCGGATCGGACAAGCTGCCAGCACTGGAGTTCTTTGGCCGGGACATGGAGTTTCACAAACGGATCGTCGAGGCTTCGCGAAATCCGCCCCTCATCGAAACGCACCACCAGTACAACGCCCGCGTCTGGCGGGCGCGGTTCATCTCATCCAGGATGCGGACCAGGCGTAGGGGGACGTTGCAGCAACATGTGGATATTGCATCCGCTCTCGCCGCCCGTGATGCTGAAGGGATGGGACGCGCCCTTCGACACCACATGAAGGCCGCAGTGAGCAACATCGCCCTCGCGCACCGGCAGTCAGAACCGTCGGAGGACTCGAGTTGAAGCCGCGCATCGGAATCCTGTCCGGAGACTCTGGAGGCATCGGTCCCGAACTGGTCGCCAAGCTGCTCGGCGCACCGGACATTCACGAGTGTGCCGGAATTCTTCTGATCGGGGACGAGTGGGTCTTCAAACTTGGGCAGTCGCAGGCCGGCATCAGCCACGGCCTCAAACCTGTGGACGCCGGGAACTACGACTGGTCGCAAACGGAGGGATTTGCATATCATCCGACCCGGTGCGCGGACCCGGCAGACATCCGAATCGGTGAAGTCAGCGAAGCATCCGGGCGTGCGGCCCTCGCGAACCTCGACCTCGCCCTGGAGTTCGCCTCAAGCGGCTGGATCGATGCGATCGTCTTCGGCCCCTTCAACAAGGCCGCGCTTCATGCGGCGGGCATGGGGCACAGGGACGAACTGCAATACATGGCAGCAAGGTTGGAAGTTCAGGAGCATTTCTCGGAGCTCAATACCCTGGACGGGCTTTGGACGAGCCGTGTAACCAGCCACATTCCGCTGCGCGATGTTGCGGACAGCATTTCCGAGGAGCGGATTTCCGATGCGGTGCTGCTGATCCACCGGACACTGCTCCGGGCAGGGCACGAGCGGCCCCGGATCGCCGTCGCAGCGCTGAATCGCCATGCTGGAGACGCCGGCAATTTCGGCCGGGAGGAAATCGACATCATCCGCCCCAAGGTCGAAATGCTGGCAAGGCGCCAAATTGCTGTAGATGGACCCTGGCCGTCGGATACCGTCTTCCTGAAGGCGAAGAAGCGCGAGATCGACGCGGTCGTCACCATGTATCACGACCAAGGATAAATTGCCCTGAAGCTGATGGGGTTTGAGCGCGGCGTTACCGTACTGGGCGGTCTGCCCTTCCCCGTCGCGACACCCGCACATGGCACTGCCTTTGACATTGCCGGCAACGGCATCACTGATCCGGGCGCCATGCGTGCCGCTTTCGGAATGGCATGCGACATGGTTATGGATTGGGGCGCACCGGCATGAGCAGACCACAACGTATGCGAGCAGGCTTCATCGGTGTCGGCATGATGGGTTCCGGGATGGCGGCCTGCCTCATCCGTGCGGGCTATTCGGTTACTCTGCTCGCGCATCGGCAACGGGCGCCGCTGGAACCACTGATAGCGTTGGGCGCCACGGAGGCCGGGTCGGCCGCAGAACTTACCGCCAGCGTTGACGTCATCTACAGTTGTATGCCGAATGCCGAGGTCGTCGAGGCTCTTGCAGAAACAATCTTACCGACGATCCGACCTGGCCAGGTCTGGGTCGACACGACCACGTCGCTCCCCGAGACCAGCCAGCGAATTTCTCAACGAATGGCCGAGACGGGTGCAGTTTTCGCGGACGCACCGGTAACAGGCGGTCCGCCACAAGCCGCTTCGGGCGACTTGGCGTCGCTGATCGGCTGCAGGGAACTCCACTACCCGGAAATTCGCCGGGCCGTAGCTCCCTATTCCAGGCTTACGCGGCGATTCGGGGAGCCCGGAACCGGAAATGCGGCCAAGCTCCTGAACAACCTGGTAACACAGGGAACCATGATCCTGCTCGCTGACGCCTTTCAAGTCGCGGCGAAAGCCGCCGTCGACTGGGAAACGCTCCACGAAGTGATGAATGCCGGTGCCGCCCGCTCCGGCACACTGGAGAAAGCGGTCGCTCCCGCGCTGTGCAGCGACTTCGATGGCGCCCGGTTCACGATCGCGAATGCGGCCAAGGATCTGGGGTATGCCTTGCGGTTGATCGAAGGCTCAGACCCCGGACGCAGTGCCGTCGCTTCCGAGTTGTGCAGGCGACTGCAGGATCTCGTCGCATCAGGACGGGGCAGCGATTTCGTGAGCAGCATGCTGGATCCCTCCAGGGCCTGATCTGCGCTTACCCGCATGGCATGGACCCAGTTTGGTTGTCGATGCGGCATTCGACACATTGAAGAACCTCGGCACTTCGGAACACCAGGTGTCATCGCCTTCAAGCTCAGAAACTTCACGTTGCAGCATGGCTCACTTGGATGCACCGAATGGTCCGAATCGGAGTGAATTTCTGGTGGCTCACAGACCATGCGGAAACAGGTGCGCGGAAAGACGGTACGTGTCTGGTTGGGTTCTCCGAGGAGACCTGCCATGGCGTTTTCGCCAACGTTGCCGGAACTGCCGAGGATGGGGATGCAGAGGATCCCGTTGCCGGGCTCCGACAGGCTGTCGGAACCAGCCCGGCGGATGGCCCGCAGGTGGTACCGGTTCTTGCCCTGGTCTTCCCACACTGGATCGTGCACAGGTGATTCACTACCCGGATCAGGAGATATGCGTGCCGCACGAGGGCAGAGTCGTACACTACCAACCACCGGCCGACGGTCAGAGGCCCATAGACCAAACGGTACTACGAGTCGGCCTAGAGATGCTGACAACGAAAATGAAGATTACGAAACGCTCAAATCGTCTATGACAGGCTGTCCGTCTGAAGACATGCGCCTTCGTAGACACCCTTACTGACAAAGCGTGCAAGAACGTCAATGCACCGCACAACCCAATTCCCAAGTCAAGTCTGAACCGGATTTCAAGCAACGGCCCGCCGAACAGTCCGGTGCATTCCAATCGCCGCATCAGCCGAATCCCCGGGGGAACCGGCTCTCCATAATCCCTTATTATTCTTATAATTTCAGGTTGAACTGCCCTAGTCTGTCCAACTGAACCGGAACCGGCCGGCAAGAAAAGGATGCTTGATGTCTCACGTAACTCGAATTGCCGTCGTCGGATTCGGCCTTGTTGGCAAACAGCACGCAACTACCATTCAACGTATCCCCGACGTGAAATTGGCGGCGATTGTAGATTCGGATGCGAATGCCCAATTGTCGGCAGCAGCCTTGGGTGTACCCACTTACCGGACGCTCACCGAACTTTTTGCACACGCCACGTTTGATGGCGTGATTCTCGCCACCCCGACGCCCCTGCATGTCAGCCAAGGGCTCACGTGCATTGAGCACGGCTGTCCGGTGCTCGTAGAAAAACCGATTGCGGTGACATCCGAGGAAGCGATGGAGCTAACTCGCGCCGCCAAGAAGAAGGACGTAGCCCTTCTCGTGGGACACCACCGCAGGTACAATGGAATTGTGCGCATGGCGAAGGCCGCGATTGACGGTGGCGCCGTCGGACAACTGCGTGCCATTCAGGCCACATGCTGGTTCTACAAACCAGATCATTACTTTGAAGCAGCCCCCTGGCGAACTCGCAGGCGGGCGGGACCAATTTCCGTTAATCTGGTTCATGATGTCGACCTGCTCCGCTACTTCTGCGGTGAGGTAGAGCGAGTTCAGGCGCACGCCGTCCCAGCCGTGCGAGGATATGAGAACGAAGATCTTGCCGCAGCGATCCTGTCTTTCCGATCAGGCGCAGTAGCGACGATCTCTGTGGCCGATACCATTGCGGCTCCATGGAGCTGGGAGCTGACATCACGAGAAAATCCCATCTACCCTGCGACCCAAGAGAGTTGCTACCTGGTCGGGGGTACCCTTGGCTCACTCTCAATTCCAGACCTGCGGATCTGGAATCACGAGGATGCACCAGACTGGTGGACCCCGATATCAGCAAGAATCCTGGCGACCGAACCCGGCGACCCGCTTTCGGCGCAGGTGTCTCATTTCTCACAAGTGATACAAGGCGCAGTGCCGCCAATGGTACCGGGCCATGAAGGGTTGCGATCGCTACAGGTGGTTGAGGCGATCCAGCAGGCCGCCGAAACCGGGCTCCCCCTGAAAATCAAACCACTGGCTGACGGCTTAGAAAACTGGTGACTGCCCGAAAGCGCCGGAGGCACATGATCCGATCGAGCATTGATGCTCCGCACTGTACTCCGATGCAATAGTTCAGGTTTCCAAGACTGTCGTAGATACCTTGGAGCACCTCAACGATTTCTCTACACCGTGTCAATGGGTCCTTTTCTGCAGGTGGCCGGTCGCAATGAACCGTTGATACAAATTGGGGCACTGATACCTGTTTCCAGGATACCGGCATGTCGCTGAGCGGTTCCTCGCCACAGGAAATGCTGACGGCTTTTCGCGAAACGCAGTGCGGAAATCCTGCTCATGGACCTCAGCGGACGCTCGGTCGTGTTTCCCACCGCCTTCATGCGCGCAGGGGCCCGCCAGGCGACCCCGGACCGGAGAGAGTCTCGGACGGGAACGTTCCCGCCTCACCGGTCGTTTACAAGCAGACGCGGGGAGAATTGTCACTACGATCCCCCGCAGCATCTCCAGTGAAGCCCATGTCCCAACAGTTGCCACGGTGCCGGCCGTTGTTGCCGGAAGCGCTGCATGCGGAATCTGGCGCGACCGGCGTGCAACATGAGCAACTCATTCAGGTCGTTAAGTTTGTACAGGTTGAAAATCCTCTCCCCCCGGGTCGGGTTTCCGAGCATACTGTCAAGGGCCGCCTTGCGTTGGCACGCGCGTTTCCTGCGAAGACAATGCTTGACGAAACTCTTGCGGCGATATCGCAATGGCGAGGTTGTTGTCGCGTGGGGCATCCGGCACAGCCTGACGTTCCGGTAGTGCAAATCGGAAGGTAGGGCGAAGGTGTACGACACGGAAATCCAATGGAAGACCCGGACAGACTCCGCTCCGCCTGCGAGAGTCAAGATGCCGCGGGTACAAGAAACACTGCGAGTGCCGGAAGTAGAGGAGGTCAGCGTGACCGGCCCCTTGACACCAGCACGATGCCACTGCGCCGGTACGACACACATAGGCCTGCCGCTATCCGACGCTGGCGCGCGAACGCTGCCACGCACAGGTCATTCCGAAGATGCCTCATACCCGGAACGAAAGGGACGGGTCCGGGAGTTCCGGAGGCCAGGTCGGAAACCGGGGACTCCCGTGCGACCTGCGCTCAAGGAGCGGCAGGTTCGAAATCGACTAGTACAGGATCCAGTCCAAGGCATGCCTCGAGGGTCCTCGGGTCCTGCAGACCGACAAAGACTTCGATGCAAGCCAAACTGTCTTCTTGGTACAGAGCCATGCAAATGGTGAAGCTGGAACTCCACACGACCAAGGCCATCCTCTAAAGGATATCCGCGAGAAGTGCCCATTGCGCAGCAATGCAAAGAGACCATCCATGGCTACATGTCCTGCTCCTTCAAGCTCTGCCAATGCAGGGCGACTTGCCCGGACACGCGGCTGCCGCTGGTATCCAGGCAGAGTGGACCAATTTTCACCGCGACCTCAACGCCTTAACCGGAACGGAACTGGGATCGAACGGGCTGGCTAACGCTTCCTTGTCTGCAGCGCGACCCTGGAAAGCAGGGTCGCGACTGTCGCGACTCCAAGGGGCGGACTTACAAACAACAAGCTGCGGCTGTTCGCAAAGGATGTCTCGGAGCCGGCCCGGGGGCACCGGGCTGACCAGGACTCTTCCCTAAGGAAAGCCGAGTGACCTGCTGCCACGTCATGGTAATCATGACGATGTTGGTCCTAAACTGCATGTTCTACAGGCGGTGAAACCTCGTCTGGAATGGGACATCGATATGGCGCATTAGCCACGTGCCTGTCCAAGACCCGCCTAGCCTCTCCCAGCAGTTCCTGGTTCTCGAGCACCGAAACCGCCGTCGCGGCCATGACCTTGGCGGCGTAGACCAGCCCCTTGTGCGCCATTCCCGACTTTCCCTGCGCCGTCAACTGCCAGCTATGGAAAGGCGTTCCGATTGCGCAGGTCGCGATCCTCGCCTGAACTGTTGGCGCGACCCAGCTGACATCGCCGACATCGGTCGAGCCAACTCCGCTTTCCCCGACTCCTCCGAGTGGCGCCACAAAGTCACAGACTGGCATGTCGGGATCGGCTGCCTCTCCGATGCGGTTGAAAGATGCCCGGATATCCGCCGAACTCAGCGTTCCGCGAATCCGCTGCGCAAACGCAACATCTTCTGAATCGAAGCGAGGCGGACCCAGGCGGTCCAGGCAGGTCTGCATCGCCGCTTCAAGCGGCCCGTTACCGAGCAGGTTGGAGGTGGCTGTGTACAATTGCCTCTCGACCCGCGTGTCCGTCATCAGCGCGGCTCCCTCCGCGATCCTGTCTACTCGCTCGATCAGTTCCCCTAGACCCGACAGAGACGGAGAGCGGATCAGCTGTCGCACGGTGGCACGATCTGGTACGACATTCTCGGCGAGGCCATCCACATTTCGGTAGCCGTAATGGATACGCGCCCGGCTGGGCATGTGCTCCCGGAGATAATTGACGCCGACATTCATCAACTCCCCTGCATCCAGCGCACTACGACCCGGTTCCGGCGCGCTTGCCGCATGCGAGGATCGCCCGGAGAAGGTGTAGTCAATTCGCGCATTGGCGAGCGAATTTGCCGGGTTCACGGCCGTGAACGTGGATGGATGCCACGAAATCGCCGCATCGACATCGTCGAACAGTCCTTCGCGGACCATGAAGGTCTTCGCAGCACCGCCTTCCTCTGCCGGACAGCCGTAATAGCGGACCCGAGCCTTCGCTCCCGTCTGGTGCAGCCATTCCTTGACGGCCGTTGCCGCCAGCAGGGAAGCTGCTCCCAGCATGTTGTGGCCACAGCCGTGCCCCGGCCCGTTCTCCTCCAGCGGTTTCTGTTCTGCCGCGCCCGGCTCCTGGCTCAGGCCCGGAAGCGCGTCATATTCCCCCAGAAAGGCGATGACGGGTCCCTCGCCATTGGTGGACCCCGCTTCGCCTACGACTGCCGTCGGAATGCCAGCTACGTCCCGCCGAACCCGGAACCCCTCCCCGGCAAGCGCTTCTGCGTGTTCCTCGACCGCGCGAGACTCGCGATATGCAACCTCCGGTGCATCGAATATCCGGTCGGACAGGGCGATAAAGGTATCGCTCCTTGCATCCACCAGGTTCCAGATTCGTTCCTCGTTCCGCATTTTGCGCCTCCATCACTCCCTGTCGGCGCCGATGGGAATACCGCGCTTCACGCCGCGGCAGTTCCAACCGCTACCCCTTTTCCTCTATGTTAACACGCACCAGCGAGACGGAAGGAACCGACATGAAAGCCATCCGAGTCGAGCAGTTCGGCGGCCCCGAACAGATGCGGATTGTTGATCGTCCCATTCCGGTCCCGAGACCGGACGAAGTGCTTGTACGGCACGCCTTCATCGGTGTGAACTTTGCCGACATTTCCCAGCGCGAAGGCAAAACCCGGGGAACCGGAACACAGTACGAAACCGATCTGCCTTACACACCCGGCAACGAGGCGTCAGGGATCGTGGAGGCCGTAGGCGAATCAGTCAAACACCTCCTGCCCGGCGAACGCGTTGCATATCGCGGCATTTTCGGTGCCTATGCGGATGCTGCCTGCGTTCCGGCGGCAAGCGTGCTTCCCGTACCGGACGGCCTTGATCTTCGCCACGCGGCGGCCACGCTTACCCACGGAATGACCGCCCATTACGTGACTCACGACGCGGGCCAGGTATCTACAGGCGATTGGGTCCTTGTCCACGCTGCTGCCGGCGGAACGGGCGGCCTGGTCACGCAGATGGCGAAGGCTCTCGGCGCCACGGTCGTGGCAACCGCATCGACACAAAGGAAGCTGGATCATGTCCACAGCCTGGGCGCCGACCATGTAATCAACTACGCCGATGTCGATTTCGAACCTGCCTGCCGCGAAATTCCCGGTTTCGAGGGATTTCACAAGGTACTGGACAATGTTTCCGCGGAAACCTTCGAGCGAAACCTCTGTCTCATGCGCCCGCTCGGGACCCTGGTGATCTTCGGAGCATCCTCAGGTCCGATTCCTCCGTTTGACCTGCAACGGTTGAACGCGCTCGGTTCCCTCGCCATCCGCCGTACCAACATGAAGCACTACGTGCTGACACGAGCGGCACTGGAGCAGCGTTCTGCCGCGGTGTTCCGCATGATTCAGGCGGGGGTTGTCCGGATCGTCGTCGACCGGGTGTTTCCGCTCGCGGAGGCTGGTGCAGCCCACAACCGGATCAAGGCCAGGGAATCCGTCGGAAAGGTACTCCTGCAGCCGTGAGAGTGTCTAGCGGCGGGACTTCGGATCCAGGATATCCCGGAGTCCGTCGCCAAACAGGTTGAAGGCCAGTACCGAGAGAAAAATCGCGACGCCGGGAAAAATGGACATGAACGGGGCGTTGATGATGTACTGCTGCGCTTCGTTCAGCATTGCACCCCATTCCGGGATGGGAGGCTGCGCACCGAGACCAAGAAAACTCAAGACCGCCGCCGCAAGGATGGAGTCCCCGAGACTCAAGGTTGCGTAAACCACGATCGGCCCGGAAATATTTGGGAGGATGTCCAGCAGGATGATTCGAAGATCGCTCGCTCCCACGGCACGCGATGCCTCCACGTACTGAAGCTCCCGGATAGCAAGAGTCGAACCGCGCGCAAGTCGTGCAAATCGTGGTACGCGAACGATCCCGATGGCGAGAATGCCGTTCTCGAGAGATGGCCCGAGCGCCGCCGCGATGAGGATGGCGAGCAGAACATAGGGCAACGACATCATGATATCCATCGCACGCATGATGACGTTGTCGATCCAGCCGCCGAAGTAGCCGGAAACGACACCGATCGCAACGCCAGCAGTCAGCGACAGGCCTACTGCTAGAAATCCAACCCACAGCGAAATCCTTGCCCCGTGAATCACGCGACTCATCTGGTCCCGGCCGAGATGGTCGATTCCGAACGGGTGCGCCCAGCTCGGTCCCTGCAACACCATCTGCGTGTACTCATCAGGCGCATAGGGTGCGATCCAGGGTGAGAAGATTGCCAGGAACACGAGGAGCAGGATAAACGCCATGCCGGCGACGGCAGTTGGCCGCCGCATGAGCAAATGCCAGCCATAGGCGAGGCTGCGGCGCCAACCGGCAGCTGGTTCCAATGGCGAAGCCGACATGATCAGCCGCCGAACCGCTGCATGGTCACCAGCGCCTCGGTCATCTTCACCGCTGTGACGATCGGATTGACAAGTGGAATACCAGCCTCCCGAACTGCCGCCCGCAACCGCTCCGGCTCCAGGAAAGCAACGGACATGCAGCCGAGGAGCATCGCTTCCGCACCCCGCTCCCTGGCATCGCACATCAGCGCGGTGAGACGAGCCTGAGTTCGCCCCTTGTCGCGATAGAGTTCCAGCACCGGAATATCAAGCGTGTGACTCGAAACGAGACGATTTTCGTTCAAACCGGCCTCTCGAACCATGCGTCGCTTGATGCGGGCGCGCTCGCCGGAAATTGTGACCATCGAGAACCGTTTGTCGCCGCAGGTTCCGAGCAGGATGGAACTCTCTCCGGGACCGACGACAGGTTTGCGGGACTGCTCCCGGGCTCCCTCAAGCCCGCTGTCACCGGCGCAACCGATGATGAAGCCGTCAAACTTCTCCTGCTGCTCGCGTATGACGCGCAGCACTTCCGGCATTGCCTTGTATTCATCCACAGCGTTCTCGATCGAACGCGGCCCGTCACGAACCTCTTCGACAACAACCGTCGTGTCCGAAGACGCGATCTCGTTCAGCCGAGCCTCGCGCCGGGCTTTCTCTGTGTCCGGCATGCCGATTCCGGGCAGGACATAGGCCAGTCTCACATTTCCACTCCCTCAACTGCCGCAAGATCCACCTCGACTCCAAGCCCCGGACCAGCCTGAAGCACGGCATGCCCGCTCCGAACAGCGAACCCGGTGGCAATATCGCGTTCGAGACGGGTTGGCCCGTTGATCTCGGCAAACCGGATTGCCGGGCAGGCATGCACGAGGTGCACGGCCGCCGCCGAGCCGATGGACGTGTCAAACGTGCCAATCTGGCAGGCAATGCCCGCAGCCGCGCAGATGGCGGCGACATCGCGTGCGGGTGCCAGGCCCCCGGACTTCAAGAGCTTGATATTCACATAGTCCACGGAGTCCGATTCAATTGCCCGTAGTGCATCCCGTGGACCGTGAACGCTTTCGTCCAACATTACCGGGATCGTGGTACGGCGACGCAACTCCGCGTGGCCCTTGAAATCATGGGCTGCCAGCGGCTGTTCCACCATCTGGATTGCGTACTGCTCAGCCTCCTCCAGGAATCGGGTCGCCTCAGGAAGTGTCCAGCCCTGGTTCGCATCCAGCTTGAGATGAATCCGATCTCCCACAGCATCTCGGATAGCCGAAATGGCGGCCAACTCGGCAGTCGAGTCGATGCCGGTCTTGATCTTCAGGGTTTCGAAGCCGGCCCGGACGAATCGTTCTGCATCGGCGACCATTTGCGCCGTCTCACCAACGGAAACCGCCTTCGACGAGGCAATCGGGCCCCTGGGAGACCCACCCATCAGACGTGATGCTGGTTGATCCGCAATCCGTCCTGCCAGGTCGTGCAGTGCGATGTCCAACGCGGATCGGGCAGACGTATTTCGCGATACGACCGCGTCCATGCGGGAATGGGCATCCGCCAAGTCGAAGGGATCAACACCCTTCAGCGCCAGTCCGAGGCGCCCGCGGATCAGTCCGAGGATACTCGACTGAGTTTCGCCGGTGATATGAGGGCTCTCGCGGGCCTCACCCCAGCCATGGATGCCGTCGTCGCTGGTGACACGGACGAGAACACCGTCAATGCGATCATAGGATTTCCGGGAAGTCCTCAGCGGATCGCGAAGCGGAATCCGGATCGGGAACGCCCGGATGTCGTTCACATGCGCCATCGGATCTCCTGACCGAAGCAACGGCCGGGCGGATATTTCTACCGCCCGACCGCAGGTTTCCGGAGCCTTACTCGAAGGCTGCCTCGTGCAACGGCACCCAGTTCGAATCGTGGATGAAGACGTTCTTCAGATTCGCACGAGTTGCAATCGCGGTGATCGGATGCGCGAGGAACACAGCGGTCGCCGCATCCGTGATTCGGTCGGCGGCTTCCTGGTAGAGGGGATCACGCTCGTCCTGGTCATAGATCGCGCGCGCCTGCGAGAGCGCGTCGTCCAGGGCCTCATCCCGGTACCTGCCCCAGTTCAGTGCGTCCTTCTCTCGGATATAGCGGCTGTGGAAGAGTGCGTAGATGATTCCATCCGGATCAAGCGTTCCGGAAATCCAGCCACCCATGGTCAGGCCATACTCGCCCTTGCCCCGGCTCTCCCGGAAGGTCGACCAGTTCATGGTCTGGACGTCCACGTCGATTCCGATCTGCGCAAGGTCCGACTTGAGAAGAGAGACTGCGTCGCGCGGCGCCGGAAGGTAGGGCCGCGGGTTGGTCCAGGACGACAACGTCGTGCTGAATCCATCCGCTTGACCGGCTTCCGTCATCAGGGCCTTTGCCTTCTCGACATCGTATTCATAATCGTTCGCATTTGGGCTGTGTCCCCACCAGGTCGGCGGGATGACCTGGTTCGCGATTTCGCCGCGACCGTAGAAAACGGTCTGGAAAATCCGCTCCTTGTTGATGGCGTGGTTGACGGCCCGCCGTACGCGCACGTCGTCAAACGGCGGTTTCTCGGTATTGATCGCCATGAAGGAAATCCCGAGGGTCGGCGACTGGTGCAGGGTCAGTTCCGGATCGTTATCGACTTCGTCGAACTGCGGGAAGGGCACGCCATAAATCAGGTGCACATCTCCCTTCTGCAATGCCAGCAGGCGAACGTTGTTGTCCGGAATCACACGAACGATCAGCCGATCGACCTTGGGCGCGCCGAGGTAGTAATCCCCGTTCGCTTCGTACTCGAGGAAATTGTCACGCTCCCAGCGCACGAACTTGAACGGCCCGGTACCGACAGGATTGGAGCGGAAGCCCTCGGGATCCGCCATTACTGCGGTGGGGCTCACGATGTAGCCGATGTAGAACGCCAAGTTGACGAGCAGCGCCGGGGCCGGCTCTTTCAGCTTGATCTCTACCGTGTGATCGTCGAGTGCGGAGGTCTTCTCGATTGCGGCAAATTTTGCCGACCACCGCCGGCACTCACCACAGTGGTACGGATGCTCCTTGTCCCGCTGGCGCTCCAGCGAGAACACGACGGCATCCGCGTTGAGCGGGGTTCCATCGTGGAAGGTCACATCCGAGCGCAAGTTAAACGTCCAGACCAGCCCGTCATCCGAGACGGTCCAGCTTTCGGCTAGCGCGGGCACGATCTCGTGGCTGTTGCCGTTGAACCGCACCAGTCCGTCGAAGGTCCAGTCTGCGACCTTGATCGCCTCGAAGGATGTCCCTTCGGCGGGATCCAGTGAATTCGCGTCGTTTCCGCGCCCGACGATCAGCGTTTCCGCAAACGCCGTATAGGTCGCGGCCGCCATCATGGTGGCTACCAGACCTCCCAGCATTCCCGTGCGACTACTAAGTTTCATATCTTCCTTCCTCCGTAGTTGTTTGAAGCGATGCCTCGGAATCCGGCCTTCGCTACTTCTCGGCACCCGCGTGCCAACCATCCACGAGACGTTGCGCCTCGGTCAGATGATATCCGATCCGGTTCAATTCCCGCGTGAGCCCCGCCACCTTGAACCGGTAGGCGTCCGAGGCCGGATCCATCGATCCAAGCTCCAGCGCCGCGTCAAGCCCGGGAAGGCATCGCGAAGAGAGTGCGGGATCATGTTCCCAAGGACTTCTGGACTGGAACAATACCGGATTGAGCCACCTTGCCAGCCGCAGATAGAGGCGGTTGAGCAAACCGGTCCGATCCTCTCCGGTGAGGGATTCCGCCTCCTCATGCAGTGAAGCGAGACTCGCCTTGAGGGCACTCGCCTTCGCCTCGATGCACGAGAAATCGAGTGCACCTCCAGCCCCCTCCCGGTACTCCCGGACAGCGTCCAGAAAGTCTTGCGCGGAATGGGTGAAATTCAGCGGCAGCACGGTTGCCGTGCAAAGCCGCAACAGCATGGTGATATAGAGTCTTGCGTCCTGGGCAAGGATTTCGATGTCGGCCTTGTCCAGAGTCTCGTGCGCCGAGTGCCACCACCACGCGCCCCCGGAGCCTCCGACATTGGGATCCCGATTCTCATCTTCCGGCTTCAGCATCCCGTAGACGGAGATCGAGGAAAGCCCAACGCCCCAAAAGGACTGATCCGCCGCCCGGGATGGTCGGGTCGAGGACACGTACTTGTCCTTGCGCTTGCCTAGCGCAAGTTGCGCGCGCGACGAGGTATCCGTCCCCCAGCCCGTGATCTCCCTTGTCGTTCCCTCGTTGAACTCGGAGACCTCCCCCATCTGGTGGCGCGGAACATAGACGGTCGCTCCCTTCACGCCCGGACTGTCGATGTTGAAATAGGCAATCGCATGATCGAACAGGTCCTGCCAGAAATTATCCGCGTACCACGTGGACCCGGAATATCGCGCATGGCTGTGGCCAGGCCACCAGGCAAACCGGGCGCCATATCGGAGCGTTCCTTCCCCCTGCTTCAGGAGACGTGCTAGTTCGAGGATGCAGCTGTCTCCCGTCACGTTGTCCGTCGAACCTTCGAACCAGGAGCAATAATGGGAGCCCACGAGAACGAATTCCGGTTCGCGCCCGGGAATCTCGGCAACGGGGAGCTTGACTTCCCTCCAGCCCTCGAACGTCTCGGTGAAAAGCGTCGCCTCCAGAAGACCGGCCTTCGCCCACTCGATCAGCGGTCGCCCGTCCTCACCGCTGATCGAGGCGACATGCACACGGGGAATACGTTCCACCTCGTCATGTCCCGGTGTTCCCCAGACCGGCGTGATGATCATCTTGTGACGCTGCCTGCCGGCCGACATGCAGATCATGCCCCGCGCACCCTGCGCCGCGGCCTCGGTTGCCCGCTCGGGTGTCGGCAGCTTTTCGAGGAGTACGATCTTGCCCGAAACGTTCTTGCCCGCGTAATCCGCGGCGGTCCCTGCTCCGGCGAAGACAACATCTGAGCGGAATCCGTCTGCAGGCGTGGAAAGCCCGAAGGAAACCCCCACCGCCTCGACATCCAGTGCCTCCGGAGCGGTGATTCGTACCTGCGCCGAGATCGGATAGCTCACATAACTGTCGAAGGTGTGAACCTCATGCCGGATGCCGTATTCCGAAAGCCTGCCGACCAAGTATGTACAGGCAGCCGTTTCTTCCTCCGAACCGCTGACCTTCTCGCCAAGGGCACAGAGACGTGTAACGCTTTCTCGAAGATTCTCGGACGAAACCGCATCGCGTGCAGCAGCCTCCAGGGCTTTGTCCATGGGCCTCCCTTCCCGCATCGACCAATTCTTGATAGTCGGGTAAGTCTATTGAAATCCATCCGCGGGGCAACTGCAGGACAGATCGGGACACGATGACGTCGCCTCGAACGATTGCAACCCCGGCGCCCGACGACCATCCTCGGCCGAACCAAAGTGCCTCCGGCGGCGAATCCTGCCGCCACCCGCGTCCAAATGGAACCTCACGCGCCTGTGGCCTCTGCGACCTCCAGGTCGCGACACGCCAGAAGGTCGCTTCGAGTCGCCGAATTTGACAATCCACTCGGCGTCGGCGCAAATGCGTGCTGGCAAGTCCGGCTCAATCCGGTGTGCCGGGAACACGCCGCGTCGCTCCGGGGCTCCAACTCCCGATATCGGCCGCGGTTGGGCAGTTCCGGCACGCTTCCGGACCCCCTGGGAGGACAACGATGGATCCGCTGCTGGACGTACGGGACCTGCGAATCAACTTCTATACCTACCGCGGAGTCGTGAAGGCCCTGGAAGGAGTGAGCTTCGGGATCGCGGCCGGCGAGGCGGTCGGACTGGTCGGAGAGACCGGATGCGGCAAGAGTGTTACCGCGCGCTCCATCATGGGGTTCGTTGAGCCGCCCGGACGCATCGAGAACGGGAAAATCCTGCTGGAGGGCGAGGACCTGCTGCAACTCCCGGAGAGCGCGATGCGCGCGATTCGCGGCCGACGGATCTCGTTCATCTTTCAGGAACCCCGGAAGGCCCTCGATCCGACGGCAACCGTTGGTTCACAGCTTGTCGAGGCCGCGGTGGCCGGTCAGGGTGTCGATTCGCGTTCGGCGAAGTCCCTCGCTCTCAAGATGTTGGCCGAAGTCGGCCTCGCGGACGGGCCTCGGGTCATGCGCAGCTATTCTTTTGAACTGTCGGGCGGAATGGCGCAGCGCGCCATGATCGCAATGGGTGCAATCGGTGGCTCGCGGCTCATGGTCGCCGATGAACCCACCTCTGCTCTAGACGTTTCCATCCAGGCACAGATCCTCCGGCTCCTCCAGAAAATCCGCAAGGCGCAGAACAGCGCCCTGCTCCTGATTACCCACGATCTCGGCGTTGCCGCGGAGAATTGCGACCGCATCATCGTGATGTATGCCGGACGGATCGTCGAGAACGGGCCCGTGCGACAGATCTTCCGCAAACCGGCGCATCCCTATACGGACAAGCTCCTTCGCGCGCTTCCCGCCCCCGGAAAGACCCGCCTGGAGTCGATTCCGGGAGTTGTTCCGGACCTGATTGCGCCACCGCCCGGATGCCGGTTCTCGAACCGTTGCGATCGTGTGAGCGAACTGTGTCGCAAGGACCGGCCGCCACTCCTGGAAGCCGGCGCCAGGCATATGGTCGCCTGCTACCACCCCGTCAGCGGCTCCACCTGTTGAGAACAGGGTGATGCACGTGAATCCCGCCGCAAGTGCAGCTTCGCAAACCGAAGCAGACGTGAACCCGACACCGGCCAATCGCCTCGTCGAGATCAGGAATCTGAAGAAAGCATTCCCCGTCCGCAGTGCAGGCATCGGCATCTGGGAAAAGCCGCCGCTCGTACGCGCGGTGGACGGTGTGGACTTCTTTGTTTCCGAGAACGAGATTTTCGGCCTTGCCGGGGAAAGCGGCTGCGGCAAGAGCACAGTCGCCCGTATGCTCATGAGCCTGACCGCCCCGACTGCGGGCGAGATTCTGTTCCGGGACCGGAAGATCGCCTCCTACGGCACGCGCGATTTGCGCCAACGCATCCAGATGGTCTTCCAGGATCCCTACACTTCGCTAAACCCGCGCCGAAAGGTCGGACGCCTCGTCGGTGATCCGCTGGTCATTCATACCGGTCTTCCCGGTCCCGAACGGCGCGCCCGTGTGATGGAAACTCTCGAGCGGGTCGGCCTCGCCCCGTATCACTATGACCGCTTCCCGCATGAATTCTCCGGTGGCCAGCGTCAGCGCATCGCCATCGCCCGGGCGCTGGTTGTAGACCCGGAATTCCTTGTCCTTGACGAGCCCACATCCGCCCTGGACGTCTCGGTGCAGGCCGTCATCCTGAACATGATCCTGGAACTGCAGCAGGAAATGCGGATTGGCTGCCTGTTCATCAGCCACGACCTCAACCTGATGCGATTCCTCGCCCATCGCGTCGGTGTCATGTATCTTGGGCGGATCGTGGAGACCGGCACGACCGAGGACATCTTCTCGACCCCTCTGCATCCCTACACGAAGGCCCTGGTGTCCGCGACGCCACAACCGGACCCCGACCGGGCAAAGCCGGAATCCATTCTGGAAGGAGAATTGCCCTCCAATGTGGCTCCTCCGCCCGGTTGCGCCTTCTCCACGCGATGCCCTGTTGCCAAGGCCGGTGTTTGCGACCGCATTGCGCCCCGGCTGCGGCCAGCGCAAGGACGGCTGGTAGCCTGCCATCTCCACCATCCTCCGGAGACCGGCAGATGAGCGGGAAGGGACGCGCACTGCAGGTGATCGTGATCCGCATGGGGAACGCAGTGCTCGTCCTCGCGGTGCTGTCGGTGCTGATCTTCGCCTTCATGCGTGCCATTCCCGGTGACCCGGTCCTGAACCTTCTCGGCGAGGAGGAAACCACCGAGGAGCAGTACCAGGCGCTGCGCGCGGAACTGGGTCTCGACCGTCCCTTCCACGTTCAGTACCTCAGCTGGATTGGCCGCGTGGTGCAGGGGGACTTCGGACAGAGCCTGCAGACCAACGAACCCGTCCTGCCGATCGTCTGGAAGAAATTGAAGGCGACCATCGAGCTCGCCGTGGTCTCGGTTATCTTCGGGACACTGATCGGAGTATCCGCAGGCATCATCTCTGCCGTACGGCGCGACTCGATCTTCGATTCCGCCGCAATGCTGTTCAGTCTCATGGGAATTTCCATGCCCGTCTTCTGGATGGGCATCATCCTCATCATCATTTTCAGTGTAAGCCTCGACCTGCTGCCGGTCTCCGGCATGATCTCCTTCTACACCATCATCACGCCTGTGACCGGCTTTCCGCTGCTCGATGCGGTAATCACCGGCAACTGGGCCGGCGTCGGAGACCTGATCTCTCACCTCATTCTCCCGGCGATCACCCTCGGGCTGACACCGGCTGCGCTGATCGCCCGCACCACGCGAGCAAGCATGCTGGAAGTGATCAACGAGGACTACGTCAAGGCGGGTCTCGCCCGCGGGCTGACCTACAACCAGACTCTTTGGCGGCACGTCATGCGGAACGCCATGATTCCAGTGGTTACCATCATCGGGTTGGAAATCGGCGTCTATCTCGGCGGATCAATCGTTACCGAGACGGTTTTCTCCTGGCCAGGCCTCGGGCGCCACATGATCGATTCGATTTACGCCAATGATTACCCGGTCGTTCAAGGTGCCGTGCTGGTCTACGCCATCATTGTCGTTGTCGTAAGCCTGGTGGTGGACCTGACCTATTCCGCCCTGGACCCCCGTGTGAAGATTTGAGTGAGCCCTCCATGCCTACTGACGCCGAGAACCGAGTCCTGGACAGCATCTCTCTCGATGAACCCTGGTCCCTGGTCGAGACCTTCTCGCACCTGCATCGCTGGATGCCCGAGGATGTCAACCATGCCGGTGACGAGATCGTGTCCCGGCTCTCGCGCCTCGGTATCCCCCACCAAGTCTACGAACCCGAGATCTATCTCTCGATTCCGCTCTCCGGAATCATAGAAGCGGACGGCCGGTCATTTCGTGCCAAGCCGCCGTCCATGAGCAAGCCAGTGCCCGACGGAATCACCGGTGACCTCGTCTATCTCGGCGCCAATGCGAAGAACCTCCGCAACTACACGCTGAACGCAGCCGAACTCTTCGCCGGGGAAGCGGAAGGACTGGCGGACCGAATCCGCGACCGCATTCTGCTGACCGAGGGGTTCGGCAATCCAGCCCTTACTGCCGTCGCCGAACAGTGTGGTGCCCTCGGCCTCGTCGTCATCAATCCCGGAGAGAACATCCATTGGGGAACCTGCACGACGATCTGGGGAACGCCCGGCATAGATGATCTCGCATCCAAGCCCGGAATTCCGGTGCTGGCAGTCAACAACCCGGATGGGCAGGTACTGATCCGCAACGCCCGGTCCGGTGGCACGGCGACCCTCCGGAGCGACCTTCTCGAAGGCTGGTACCGGCAGAAGATTCCGGTCGCCGAGATCAGGGGCGGCAACACCCCGGAGCAGTTCGTACTCCTCCACGGCCACTACGACAGCTGGGATGTCGGAGTTGGAGACAACGCGACCGGTGACGCCACGATGCTCGAGGTCGCACGGGTTCTCCACGCCCACCGGAGCGCACTCTACCGCTCCGTCCGAATTGCCTGGTGGCCAGGACATTCAACTGGCCGATATGCGGGCTCGACCTGGTACGTGGATACCTTTGCACAGGACATCGACACGCATTGTGTGGCATCCGTCAACTGTGACAGCCCTGGCTGCCGCTGGGCAACGAGTTACCACAAGACCACCTGCATGGCCGAAATGAAGGAACACGTGGCGCTCGTCATCCAGGAAATTGCCGGACAGACTCCGGACTGGATCCGACCCAAGCGCGCCGGTGACCACTCCTTTTACGGAATTGGGCTCCCCACCTACTTCAGTCTGACTTCGACCATGCCGGAGGCGCTACGGGCGGAGAAGAATTACTACGAGGTTTCGGGGTGTGGCGGAAACATCGCGTGGCACACCGAAGATGACACGCTGGAAATCGCCGACAAGCGCATTCTGGAGCGGGACATCCGGATTTATACCCTGGCATTGCTGCGTCATGCCGGCTCCGACTACCTTCCCGATGACTGGCGCGCAACCGCGGCGGAATTTCTGGAGACCCTGAAGCGCTACCAGAAAGCGGCTGGCAGCGAATTCGACCTGTCGACAGCGCTGGAGGCCACCGAGGCCCTGGTGGAAGCCTTGCACAAGTTCCATGACGCAATCGATTCGGGCCGGATTTCTCCCCAAATCGCAAATGCGGCGAGTATCCGCCTCGCCCGTATCCTGATTCCGATCAATTACTCGCGTGCCGCTCGGTTCCAGCACGACCCAGCAGTTGTCTGCCCTCCCCTGCCCGCACTTGCCGCCGCGATGGAACTTTCACAACACAATGCCGGTGCCGCCGGCTTTGTGAAAGCGCAACTCGCCCGTGGCCAAAATCGCTATCTGTCCGCCGTGTCGAGGGCCCGCGACATCGTGGAGTGGGTAACAGCATGAGTGCACCGATCCGGATCCGCTACCAGTTCGCGACGTCGAAGCAGCACAGCCCGACGGGCATGGCCGAGGTAAAGCGCCGACAGGCCCGCCTCGATGCCTGGGCCGGCCCAGGGGTTTCCGTGGAAATTGGCCTGCCAGAGTCCAGCCCGGCCGCCGTCGAGAGCAGGACGGATGCTGCGCTCTGTGTCCCGGAGCTTCTCACGAACGCCGTGAAGGCCGAACAGGACGGGTTTGATGCGATCGTGATCAGTTGCTTCTCCGACCCGGGGCTGGAAGCAGCGCGGGAACTCGTCTCCATCCCTGTCCTGGGATCCGGAATCTGCTCCATGCACGTGGCCGCCATGCTCGGCGGGCGATTCTCGGTCCTGGCACCTCGCTCGGGCGGTGGTAGTCGTGCCTTGGAGAATCCAAGGAAATACGGCCTGGCACAGAATTATGCGTCGACTCGCGGTGTTGGACTCTCGGTTGCCGACCTCGGACGAGATCGGCCCGCCGCGATCGCCGGAATCGCAGAAGCCGGACGCAGGGCGGTAGATGAAGACGGCGCCGATACGCTGATCCTCGGCTGCATGAGCATGGCTTTCCACGACATCATCGAAGAAATCTCCTCGCGCGTCGGTGTTCCGGTGGTCAATCCCGTCCCGGCAAGCCTGTGTATCGCCGAGGGAATCGTGCGCGCCGGCCTGTCACACAGCCGCGCAGCATATCCCCATCCGCCAACGAACCCGTTTGCCTGATTGGGACCTGCGCCGACAAACCCCCACCATTGCCAACCGGCGCCGTCCAATCGATTCACTGGAAGCACACACCTGGAAGGGATAAACCGGACCGGAGACTGCGACCAGACGCGTCGAAACGACGTCTCCCGGCATTCATTCTCGACGGACGACAGTTGTCGCGAACCGTGCGAAGCACGAACCAATGTCTCCACCTCACTCTCCGGTGGCCGTTACGGCGTTTGGCTACCAGACCGATGAACCGTCTCCCGCCGAGTCACGCGGGGTAATCAGCATCCGGATCAACACCCACCATCTGTTCGACGCGATCCCCGAAACAACCGTCATGGCCGAATTGGTGTACGTGCCGAATGCAGGCGTCTCCGTGTCCGATCAGGGCTTCGAGCCTGACAACTTCGGTCTGGAATTCGCCGGGATCCCAGGAATTACCGAACCCGGTATCGGGACACCGAACTTGCGACTACCCACGCCGTAATCCATCTGATGTGCGTCAAGCCAAGAAAGGCCCCCTTAGCGGCGCGTGCAATTCAAGCAGTGTCCAGAACAACGGGGCACCAATTCGCCGCCAGAACGATAGGCGGCTTCCGCAGCGCAAGGAAAAGGGGATGGAGCGAATGACCATCCGCATCGCCTCTGCCTGATGCGGCGGTTTCCGGGAGCAGCACCGCTCTGTCGATACAGGACAAGACCATACTCGAAGTTCGCAGGTCCCTCATGGAACCATCGGCGAGAATCGACTGAGAACGATCAGATCGGCGCCGGGACGGCCACATCTGATCCGTTCGATCGAGCCCCTCCTCCGACAATCGCACCAATTCCAGGACACGCAGATCCTGCTGGTGGCAACGTGGGGGACAAGTTCGCGCGGAGAGGTTCTGCAAACGATTCGGATAGCCGAGAGTGCCGGTCAAACTTCGCCCAACCGGCGCGTCCGGTCTGAGGGCAAAGCCACCTCCGGCAATTGTCGGAGGACGGTGATCAGGTTGCTGGCGCACGTAGTGCCGCAATGGTACGGCGATGCCTGATGTCGCCCACCTGGGATGTCATCCACCTGTCAGAGAAATGAACCGGGAGGCATGACTTGTTGCATACAAATAGTCTACGGAGCCGTTCCAAGATCATGTTGCCAATTCCATGAGTGTCACACCTTGCGCTGGCTACGAGGTTAAAATACCGGTTACCTCGGGTTCACCCAACGGCTTCGGATCGTGCAGGTCCTGTCCCGCGCCGAGACAAGCCTCCCGCTCCATCATGATTGCTCCCCACCGAAGCATCTGCGGACCGGTTCCGTGGGCAGCGTCCAATTTGCGAGGCGCAATTGCCGAACCAGCTGTCCTCCGTGACTCCTCCCGCCACAAGCTTGCTGCGAGGCAGTGACGCCCTCCTTTGCTACCACGGTCTTCCCGAAGACGAGAAGCTGATTCTCCGACTCAGGGCGCTCACGCTGGTCCCGGTCCACCGGTCCGTGTTCCGCGCAATCGTGGTTCATGCGGCGCGCAGGGTGCTCGGAAGCGGATATCGAATCACCCATGCCCGGATTGACGGCCTCCATCGCGCACTCCGGGAAAGGCGGCTCCTCGACAGCAACAACACATGCCCGACCGACACCGCGCTCGCGGTCGCGCTGGATACCCTTGAGGACCCGTGTGCTCCCCGGTTGCTGGAAGCATGCGGCGAACGCGCAGACAGCCATCTCACTACTCGCGGAATTCCTTACTGGGAGCGCGAACCCGCCCGGCTGGCCGATAGTCTCCGCCACGTGCGAATCGCAGTCTTTGCCAATCAATCCGAGTCACTTGAAAGGGCACTGAAAGAGGCAAGGCCCCTGGAAGAGCATCTGGCCGAGTCCTACTTTCAACGCATGGCATCTCCCAGTCTCAGGCAGGCATTGCGCGGCCTTGAGGAGGTGTCCGACTGGCTCCTGCAGAGGTCGCCCCGGGTTCTCGACATCCTGCTCGGAGTCAAGTTGGAGGCGGTGCTGAACGAATCGCGTTGCACGCTGGCGATGAAGCACCTTCTCGAAGAAGCTTCGCGTCGCCCGTCCAAGTCCTTCTCGGCGGAGACATTCCGCAAGCTTGGACAGTGGAAGCTCCTCGCCGGAGACTGGAAATGGTTCGCCAGACGCTCCAGATCGTTCGATACGCAGGATCCCCAGGCAAACTGGCTGCTGGCCTCGGCCGCACTCCTGCAAGGACAGAGCCAGGAAGCGCTGGCTCGCTTCGAGGAAGGCAGGAACGTACTCCGCAAGTTGTCGAGAAAGCGTTCTGCCGTTCCTGGCAGTAACGAGGGCCTGATGTACTGTCTGGCGCTTCTCGCCCAGAACGACGAGAAGCTGCTTGGCGCAACCAGAACCGTGATCCGGTCCGGGTTGTCGGGTGATCCGGCCTTTGCACTCGGTTACCGAGCGCTAGACGCCGCCACATGCCTGCTCCAGGGACGGGAGCAGGATGCACAGGACGCAATCCTGGAAGCAACCAAACTTGTCAAGAAACCATCCTCTCCCTGGTCGCTTGCCTGTTTCGCCCTCGCAACACATCTTGCCTCGGGCGAACATCTCGGCAAACTCAACAAGAAGCTCCTCGTCGGCGCCGTCAAGAAGCTTCGAACGACGTATCCGGTTCCCGCCCAGATCGTTGCCGACGTGTTGATCGCCCGCGGACTCGGCCACCTTGTCCAGTCGGCTTCCATTCGGGACAGAAGCCGACCAACCGGCCTTCGGGAGTTTGCCGATCTGATCCACGCAAAGCCGGCATGGGAACGCCGGCTGGACACCGTGTTTGCAGAGTTGGAGATCCTGCAAGCAACTGCCGGTGAGCGCGATTCACGGTTCGGGCAAAAGCGCCTCGCGTTCCTTGTCAACGTGGAAACCAACGAGGTCGAGGCTGTGGAACAGATCTGGCGAAAGCAGGGTGGCTGGAGTGCAGGACGTTCCATTTCGCTCCGGCGCCTTCAGCAGCCGGACGATCGTCTGCGCTATCTGACCGACCTCGATCGCAAGGCGCTCTACATACGCGAGGAATCCACCGGATACTACGCCCACGAGGTTCGGTATGTCTTCGAGGAAGACAGGGCTCTCCCAGGCCTGGTGGGGCACCCGGCGGTCTTCGATGCCCGCAATCGAAAACGGCAGTTGGAACTTGTCGCGGGCGAACCAGAACTGGCGGTTTCCAAGACGCCGGCCGGCGGCTACTGCCTCCAATTGTCGCACCAGAGCGAAACGCCCCGGATCTTTCTGGATCAGGAGACGGAGAATCGCTACCGCGTTGTTCCATTTACCGAAATCGCGGTACGACTGGCCAAGATCATCGGCAAGCCCGGCCTGAAGGTTCCTGGCGAAAGCGAGAAGCGGGTGCTCGACATCTCCCGGATGGCGCTGGAGGGTATCACCGTCCGGGCAGACCTTGACGACACGGAAGCCGAAGGCGAGCCAGGTGATTCCCGGCCAGTTGTGCGCATGATGCCGCTCGATGAAGGATTGAAGGTCTCCTTGCACGTGCGTCCGTTCGGAGAAATCGGCCCGTATTTCTCCGCGGGCAGCGGGCCTCGCGCTGTCGTGGCGAACATCGAGGGAAGCCATCGCCGGGTTCTTCGCGATATGGACACGGAGCGGATGCGAGCCGCAGCACTGGTGGATGCCTGCCCCTCGCTCAACGAAACCAACACAGGAACGGACGAGTGGGTATTCGACGACCTCGAGTCCAGCCTGCAGGCCATGCTGGAATTGCAGAATCTTCCGGACTCTGCCCACATCGAGTGGCCAGAGAATGCATCCCATCCAATTCCGGGCATGCTCGGTGCCCGCAACCTTCGCTTGAAGGTCCAGCAGGAACGGGACTGGTTCGCAATTTCGGCAGAAGTTCCGGTTGACGAGGAACTTGTCATCGATATGGGCGAATTGCTGGACTCTCTCGAGCAGGCTACCGGCAGGTTCATTCCCCTCGACGACGGCCGCTTCCTGGCCCTGACGAACAAACTCCGCCAGCAACTCGACCGCCTGAAGTCGCTCTCCTCCGGGCGGGGAAGCAAGGGGGAGCACTTCACGCCGCTCGGAACCCTGGCCCTCCGGGACTTCCTCGATGAAGTCACGAGCCTGGAATCCGACACTGCTTGGCGTAGTTTCCGTGAGCGTGTCGCCAAGGCCGAGAAACACCAGCCGAAGATCCCGGGCATCCTGAAGGCCAGCCTCCGCAACTACCAGCGGGATGGTTTCGAGTGGTCTTCCCGCCTGGCTGCGCTTGGTGCAGGAGCCTGCCTGGCCGATGACATGGGCCTGGGCAAGACCGTACAGACGCTCGCCTTGCTCCTGGAGCGCCGCGAAGGCGGCCCGGCCCTGGTCATCGCGCCCACATCCGTTTGCCCGAATTGGGAGGCGGAAGCCCGGCGATTTGCCCCGACACTGGAGTGCATCCGCTTCGCCGAGTTGGCGGAGAGGAAGGGCACGATCGACAGGATGGATGCCGGAGCTGTTCTGGTGGCAAGCTACGGCATGGTTAGCCGCAATGTCGAGACACTCCGGAGAATCCGCTGGCACACGCTGGTCATCGATGAGGCCCAGGCCGTGAAGAACCCCGACGCCCGCCGCACACAGGCCGTCGGCAGCCTGCCGGCCGAATTCCGCATCGCCCTGACCGGCACGCCCATCGAGAACAATCTGGAGGAACTATGGAGCCTGTTCCGAATCCTGAATCCCGGGCTTCTCGGCTCCCGCGCCAACTTTCGCAAACGCTATCTCGGCACCAATCCGGACCGGACGTCTGCCGCTCGCAACGACCTTCGCACCCTGATCCGGCCGTTCATCCTTCGTCGTACGAAAAGCATGGTGCTGAGCGAATTGCCGCCCCGCACGGAACAGGTGATTCGCATCGAACCAGATGACGAGGAGCAGGCGTTCCACGAGGCGCTGCGCCGTCAGGCTGTACGTCGCCTGGAGGACCTTGCAGAAGCAAACCCGGGCAAGCGCCGCATCCGGATTCTGGCTGAAATCACACGGTTGCGGCAGGCGTGCTGCCACCCTCGACTGATCGACAACGACAGCGACGTGCCAAGCGCAAAACTGAAGACGCTGATGGACCTCGTCGGGACGATCATCGCAGGCCGACACAAGGCTCTGGTCTTCAGCCAGTTTGTCAGCCACCTGGCGCTGGTACGGCCGCAGCTGGAACAGGCAAACATTCCGTACCAGTATCTCGACGGTTCGACGTCGCCACGTCAGCGGGAAGCGCGGATTCGCGCCTTCCAGGCTGGCGAGGGAGACCTCTTCCTGATCAGCCTCAGGGCGGGCGGAACCGGACTGAACCTGACGGCTGCCGACTACGTCCTGCATCTCGATCCGTGGTGGAACCCGGCGGTGGAAGACCAGGCTTCGGACCGCGCCCACCGAATCGGACAGGATCGGCCGGTGACCATTTACCGCCTTGTCGTCCGCGATTCGATCGAGGAGAAAATCCTGGAACTGCACCGAGACAAGCGCGAACTCGCGGATGAACTGCTCGCCGGTACTGAGACCGTGCCACAACTCCGCGAGGAGGACCTCCTGAAACTCATCGCTGATCCCTGAACCGACCCCGCCTGGAACCCGCGCTCGGCATCGTCCCGACAATCAAGGGTCTCACGGGAACACTTGACGACCGCCCCGCGCATGCACACCGGACAGCATGGGGATGCGGCCGTCCGGACCTCCTGCAATCCAAACCACGGAATCGGGCCACGGCCCGATCCTGGCCCGCGCGTCTGCAGTGTCTGCAGTGTCTGCAGTGCCTGCAGGAAAGTCATGTCGTTCGTCTACCGATCAGGCAAGGGCTTCCATGCCCCGCGGATTGTTGCACTCCTCTTTCGGGAACCACGCTCGGAAACAAGCCAGCGAAACCACGCAAACCCTGTCTGCAACCAGCCCGGTAGCCGCAAATTCCCGAGACTGCCCGGGCTGAGGATGTGAACTCCGCCCCCCGATCGTCGGCTTGCACCACATGACCGTTACCTTCATACGGCCACGAAGGAGCAACAGATCAATGATGTCTGCATGCGTGGCACGTCACGAGTGCAGCTTCCACACATATGTGCCGGACAACGCGAATGACGGATATTCCGGCTTTGACTCATCCCGCGAATCTGGTACCCGTTAGCGAGGCGGCAACGGCATGCGACAAAAGCACCGCAAGTCATCCCGCCGCCCTGAACGGCAGCACCTGAAAAGCCCAATATCGGAGAGAACCATGGACGGAGCCCCCTTGGACCAAACCGGCCGATGCCCGGTCGTGCATGGCGCCAGCCGCCAGTTGGCGACGGGCAGCATTGCCAACCAGCATTGGTGGCCGAACCAGTTGAACTTGAGGATCCTGCATCAGAATTCGCCCCGGTCCAACCCGATGGGCGAATCGTACTGCTACGCGGAACAGTTCAAGACCCTCGATCTTGAAGAGGTGAAGAAAGACATCTTCGACCTGATGACCGACAGCCAGGACTGGTGGCCTGCGGATTACGGTCATTACGGGCCGCTCTTCATCCGGATGGCCTGGCACAGCGCCGGCACATACCGGATCGCAGACGGTCGGGGCGGTGCCGGATCGGGCACCATACGATTCGCGCCCCTCAACTCCTGGCCGGACAACGCCAACCTGGAAAAGGCGCGTATGCTGCTCTGGCCGGTCAAGAAAAAATACGGCCGCAGGCTTTCCTGGGCCGACCTGATCATCCTCACGGGCAATTGCGCACTGGAGTCGATGGGCTTCAAGACCTGCGGCTTCGCGGGCGGTCGCGAGGATGTCTGGGAACCCGAGGAGGACATCTACTGGGGCCCCGAGACGGAATGGCTGGGAGACGAGCGCTACACCGGTGATCGCGATCTCGAAAACCCACTCGGTGCCGTGCAGATGGGATTGATCTATGTGAACCCGGAAGGCCCGAACGGCAAGCCCGATCCGGTGGCGGCTGCACGAGACATCCGTGAGACGTTTGCACGCATGGCCATGAACGACGAGGAAACCGTTGCGCTGATCGCCGGCGGGCACACGTTCGGGAAGACGCATGGCGCCGCCAATCCCGAACAATTCGTCGGCCCCGAGCCGGAAGGCGCAAGCCTTGAGGAAGTAGGTCTCGGCTGGAAGAACAGCTTTGGCTCCGGCAAGGGCGCGGATTCGATCACGAGCGGCCTTGAGGGCGCCTGGACGACAGAACCGGCCAAGTGGGACAACAATTTCTTCGAAAACCTGTTCGGCTACGAATGGCAATTGTCCCAGAGCCCGGCCGGCGCCAACCAGTGGATACCGAAGAATCCCGAGGCACAGGGAACAGTTCCGGATGCTCATGACCCTTCGAAACGGCATGCGCCGGTGATGCTGACGACCGACCTCGCGCTGCGCATGGATCCGGTCTATGAGCCGATTTCCCGTCACTTCTGGCAAAACCCGGAGGAGTTTGCCGACGCGTTTGCCAAGGCTTGGTACAAGCTCACCCACCGGGACATGGGTCCGCATTGCCGGGGACTGGGTTCTCTGGTTCCGGCCGAACCAATGGTCTGGCAGGATCCGGTACCGCCCGTCGATCACGAGTTGATTGACGCCTCGGATATCGCGTCATTGAAGGCTTCCATTCGATCATGTGACTTGACCGGAACCGAAATGATCCGGGTTGCATGGGCATCAGCCTCGACCTATCGGGGCACCGACAGGCGCGGCGGGGCGAACGGAGCGCGAATCCGGCTGGAACCACAGAAGAACTGGCCCTCCAACGACCCGGAGGAACTGGCTAAAGTACTGAACGCGCTGGAAAAAATCCGGACAGACTTCAACGCCTCCCAGACCGACGGCAAGCGCGTTTCGCTGGCCGACCTCATCGTATTGGCTGGTTCGGCGTCGGTGGAAGAGGCTGCGAATTCTGCTGGCCACGATATCGAGGTACCGTTCCTGCCCGGACGGACCGACGCTTCGCTGGAGCAGACGGACGTCGAGTCGTTCGCCGTTCTCGAGCCGAAGGCGGACGGCTTCCGCAACTACTGTGCGGTGGATAACGTTCGCCCTGCCCCCGAGATGCTGGTCGACAAGGCGCATCTCCTGACCCTCACGGCACCCGAAATGACGGTGCTGGTAGGTGGAATGCGCACGCTCGGCGCAAATTTCCAGGGGTCGTCGCATGGCGTGTTCACTGATCGCCCCGGCACGCTGAGCACCGATTTCTTTGTCAACGTGCTTGATCGGGGAACGGAATGGTCGCCGTCGGCGGACGAGGAAGGCGTCTTCGAGGGATGTGAGAGCGCCACGGGTGCAAGAAAGTGGACTGCGACGGCTGTCGACCTTGTATTCGGCTCGAACTCGCAGTTGCGGGCTCTCGCAGAGGTCTACGCGGCGGACGATGCAAACGGGAAGTTCGTGCGGGACTTCATCGCGGCCTGGAACAAGGTGATGAATCTCGACCGGTACGACCTCGACTGACTCATTCCTCCGGTCGCGCGGATGCCCCGACGGCATTCGCGCGGCCTTCGGTCCCAACACGGGTAAAGGGCGTTTCGGGTTTCGCCAAGCACCGTCCCTTTCCAGCGATACTCCCAGACCGCGTCAACCACCCGGAGCGGAGCAGCGTCTCCCGGCCTGCGCGCGAACTGCCCCCATGTCCGTCATGCGAACCCGCCCCCGGGGCGTTCTGACCGAATGGGAGAAACAGGTCTCGGCGTAGCCAGGGCTGGCCCTGTCTCCGATCCAGCCGAAATCCGGCGCGAGGGGCTGCGTTCGGCGAAGGCGGCTTGTGCCGGATCCCTGAATACCGCCTGAACGGCAGCGTAAGTGCTTTGCCCTCAGTCGACTGTCACCCTGCTCGGCTTCGTCTCGCGCCTGCATCAGGCGCTGGAAGCATGGGATGCCGCCACCATCGAAAGGCTCCCCGCCATGCCCGTACTGCTCGTCGACGAACCCTCGCTGCGGGTGGACAGGAAGAACCAATGGATCCACGTCTGCTCCGGAGGGCCCGTCACCCTCAAGAGACTGCACCGCAAACGCGGATGCGAGGCCACCGACGATATTGGTCCCATCTCCCGCTATGGAGGCCTCATCGTCCATAACTTCTGGTCGCTCTACTTCACCGACACCGGCTGCAAGCACCTCGGGGCCGTTGGCGAGAATCTCCCGGTGCAGGGCGGATCCCCCCGTTGATCCGCGGACGACAATCCTGCATATGGCACGGTTTGCAAACGCTCTCCGTCCACCTCCCGGACATACGAGTGACGTCCGATCTTCACCGGATCCAACTCAGCCGGAAGCCTCCCGAAGGACAGCATCTGTCGCGCCGAACGCGGCGTCAGACCCTGCCGCTTCGCCCAAACTGACAACTTGACGCGCTTGCCAGTACTTCCCATTTTTCATAGGAGTTCAAGAGCGTCCACTGTTGCAACGCCTTTCCAGATCCGCCCCATCCGATAACTGTTTGAGCCTGCCCACACACGGCGTCGGCAAAGAACAAGGCGGATACGCGCACGGCTCACCGGAATCCCCCGAAACGTGCAGTTCCGAAGCACGGCTTCCCGATACCAGATGTGTGTGCTCTTACGGCCGGGTTGCATGAGTTATTCCCCTTGGTTCGGTGCGCTCCCCTTGTCCAGAAGCCGAGCGCCACGATAGAATGGCGCTCCGGGACACGCCCTCTGCTGCATGTTGATCTCCGGTGGCCCTGCGCGACCAGACGAGAGAGTGCCTGCTCCCGAAATCAACTCTGAATCCAGAGAAGAGCATCGTAGCCGGACCGACACGCCCAAGAGACGCACCCGAAAGGAAAGACCCATGATCAGAAACCGGTACGACGCCCTGGAAGCCGCAAGATGGCGCTATGCGGCAGGTGGCGACCCTGCAGATCAGGAACTCGGGGAACGCGTCTACACCTCGCGCCTCATCGGCCAGGTTCCCGATCTCGTGATGCACGGAGGTGGCAACACATCCGTAAAGGTGGAACGACTCAATCTCTTCGGTGAAACTGAACGCGTCCTGCATGTGAAGGGTTCGGGCTGGGACCTGGACGTGATTGAAGGACCCGGCATGCCAGGCGTCCGGCTCGACCCACTCCTGAAGCTCCGCCGGCTCGATCGGCTGAGCGACGTGGACATGGTCAACCAGCAGCGCTGCAACCTTCTTGACAGCACTTCGCCCAATCCTTCCGTGGAAACCCTCCTCCACGCTTTCCTTCCGCATACCTATGTCGACC
>CAZPXZ010000030.1:0-32851 GCA_964590405.1 uncultured Rhodobacterales bacterium
GTTCTACTAGATGCGGCAGCGAGTGACAGGGGATGAGGCAAATGGAAACGTGTCCGTCACCCGGGATCTGATCTGCAGGACAAGAGATGGATGCGCACTCCGGGCCGACGTGTATCGTCCCCGAATAACGGAACCCGTCCCGGTCCTGCTATGCCGCACCTGCTATGACAAGTCCCACAGCCGCTACCGCTTCATGGCCTCGGAACTGGCGCGCAGGGGATACATCGCGATCGTGCAGGACATTCGGGGCCGCCATGCATCCGACGGGGAATGGTCCTGGCATCTCGGCCATGCGGGTGCCGAGATCGAGCAGGGAGACGGCTACGATTCCTGTGAGTGGGCCGCCGGAATCGACGGCTCCGACGGTCAGGTAGGCACGTTCGGGAATTCCTACCCTTCCTGGTGCGTTTGGCAGATGGCAGCCGCGCAGCCTCCATCGCTGGGAGCCATCTTCACCTCCGGTTTTCCGGTCACCACGCTGGAGAGCACCTACGGCGTGTTCGAGACCGGAGTCCGCCTGCGCTGGCACCATCAGATGGCGGTATCCTCGCGCCGGCGCGCCGGCGACGGTGCCTTCCCCGCAACCGAAGAGGAAGCGCTCCACCACTGGGATTCCCTTCTCCGCGGCAAGCATGTGTGGCAACTGCCCCTTGCCGGCCTCCCGGATCACCTGTTCGGGCCGGACGCGTCCCGGCTGCGGCAGTACTGGCGCGATATCGCCGTCGAGTTCTACCGGCTGCACGCGCTCCATCATCGGGTCCGTGTACCGACCTGCACGCTAACCGGATGGTGGGACCGGATAAACGGCGCGGCTGGGCACTTTGCCGGCATGGAGAAAAACGGTCCTGCCGAGCTCCGGGGCCGCCACCGACTGATCATCGGCCCGTGGACCCATGACGTCGAACGCGAGACCATGCCGCCGCTTCCGCGCAGCTACGGCCCGGATGCCGCGCTCAATCTGCCGAATTGCATCACCCGCTGGTATGACCATGTACTCAAGGGATTGGACAACGGCCTGGCGGACGAACCGCCCGTCCGGGTGTTCATGCTGAACGAGAACCGATGGCGTTTCTCGGACAGCTGGCCGCCGCGGAATGCGAAGCCCAAGGCGTATTTCCTGTCCGGCAGCGGCGCTGCCAACACGGCCTCCGGCGACGGCAGGCTGGTAACCGCCGGACCCGCGAAGCCTTTCGTCGACACCTATGCCTACGACCCCGCCGATCCGGTACCGAGCCTCGTCGGCAAGACCGGACAAGCGGACGCTTGCGACCAATCGCCGCTTCGAGACCGCGACGACGTGCTCGTGTACCAGACCGCGCCGCTGGAAGAGGACGTGCCGGTGCTCGGCCCCGTGCGCTGCGTGCTGCGGGTTGCGTCGGACCGCCCGGATACGGACTTCTTTGCCCGCCTCATCGAGGTGGGTGAGGACGGACTGGCCATCAACCTCGCGCAAGGCATGAAGCGAATGCGATATCGCGACGGCTATGCGCGGGAGACGCCGCTCGAGCCGGGAACGCCGGTCGATGTCGAGATTCCCATGATGATCGCCGGCATCGTCTTCCGCGCCGGTTCGCGAATTCGCCTCGATATCACCAGTTCCGACTTCCCCGCCTTCGACCGGAACCACAACACCGGCCAGCCGTTCGAATTCGACGCGGAATTGCGTGTTGCCCGCCAGTCGGTCTACCGTGGCGGAGACCATGCTTCGCGGCTCATCCTGCCGGTACTCCCCCAGTGACGAACGAATTGAAATCCAAGGTATTCCCGGCTCCGGAGGCTGACGCTTCCACGCTCCTCCGCGTGCGCGACCTGTCGATTTCGTTTCACGGTGCTGAGGTGGTTGAGGCCGTCCGGAACATTTCCTTTGATATCGCCCCCGGGGAAACGGTCGGGCTGGTCGGTGAATCGGGATCGGGTAAGTCGGTTACCGCGATGGCAATCCTGCAAATTCTGCCGGTGGATACCGCCAGATATGCCTCCGGCAGCATTCTCTTCCGCGGCACCGAACTCCTGGGGGCCGATCGCCAGGCACTTCGACCCATTCGCGGCAACCGCATTTCCATGATCTTCCAGGAACCCATGTCGTCGCTCAATCCGCTTCTGACGGTGCTGGATCAGATCGCCGAAGTCCTGCTATTTCATAGAGGAATGGATGAGCGGGCCGCCAGGATCCGTGCGCTGGAATTGCTGACGCTGGTCCGGATTCAGGAGCCCGAACGCCGGCTCGGCTGCTATCCGCACGAATTGTCGGGTGGACAGGCACAGCGCGTGATGATCGCAATCGCCCTCGCGAACGAACCGGATCTCCTGATCGCGGATGAGCCAACCACCGCCCTGGACGTCACCACGCAGGCGGGCGTACTCGACCTGGTTACGGATCTTCAGCAGCGGTTCGGGATGGCATTGCTCCTGATCTCCCATGATCTCGAGATCGTGCGCAAGATGGCGCAGCGTGTGTGCGTCATGAATCAGGGCGAGATCGTCGAGCAAGGCGACGTGCAACGCGTCTTCCAGGATCCGCAGCACGACTACACCCGCATGCTTCTCTCGGCACAGCCTGGCGGACGGCCGGTATCGGGTAAATCCGACTCCGAACCGCTCCTGGCTTCGAGTGGCATCAAGGTGCGATTTCCGATCCGAAGCGGTCTCTTCCGGCGCGTCACCGGGAGCTTTGTCGCCGTGGACGGCGTCGACCTCGAACTGCGCCGCGGACAGACCGTCGCCATTGTCGGCGAGAGCGGTTCAGGAAAGACCACGCTGGGGCGCGCTCTACTTCGACTCGTGGAAGCGGATGGCAAAATCCATTTCCGCGGCGAAGAGATTTCAGGCCGGCCGCTCGAGGAGATTCGACCGCTTCGCAAACGGATGCAAATCGTGTTCCAGGACCCGTTCGGATCGCTCAATCCACGCCAGCGTATCGAAACCATCGTTGGCGAGGGTCTCCGAATTCAGAACATCGGCGAGAAGCCGGAGGTACGGCAGCAATTGATCTGCGACGCGTTGCGCGAAGTCGGACTCGATCCCGAGACGAGGCGGCGCTATCCCCACGAATTCTCCGGTGGACAGCGGCAGCGCGTTGCGATCGCCCGGGCGCTGGTCCTGAAGCCGGAACTGCTCATCCTCGACGAACCGACGTCTTCTCTGGACCGTTCCGTCCAGTCTCAAATCATCGATCTCCTGCGCAGCCTGCAGAAACGCCACAAGCTCGCCTATCTGTTCATCAGCCATGACCTTCGCGTCGTACAGGCCATGGCGGACTCCATCATCGTCATGCGAAACGGTGCGGTCGTGGAAACCGGCCCCGCCTCCCGCATCCTCCGGAATCCGGAACACCCCTACACCCGAGCGCTCGTGACCGCAGCACTCGAACTCAAGTCCGTCGACTTCTCCACCGGAGAGTCGGAACGGCTCCCCGAGGCGCCACCCCCTGTCGGATGGGACGCCCAACATCACTAGGAGGAAAGGAAAATGTTCGTTCAACAATGGAAGTCGAGGAGTTCTCGCGCCGCAGCGGCCGGAGCCCTCGCTCTCGCGCTCTCGGTCGGCGGGGCACAGGCGCAAACCGTCACCCTCGCCCAGGGCGTGGATCCCGAGTCGCTCGACCCGGCCACCGATACGCTCATCACCAGCGTCAGCGTGATGATGAATATCTACGACTCGCTGGTCTGGCGCGATGGCGAAGGCAACCTCATCCCCGGGCTCGCCGAATCCTGGGAGTTCCCGTCGGATACGCAGATGGTCCTCAAGCTGCGAGAGGGCGTCACCTTCCACAATGGTGAGGCGTTCACCGCGGACGACGTGTTGTTCTCGTACAACCGTCTCTTCGACGAGGACAATCCGAGTCCCCTGCTTCGCTCCCTGAAGGGTTTTGTGGAATCCGTGGACAAGATCGACGATTACACGGTTCGCGTGAACATGCCGGCACCGCGCGCAACCGTCGTGCCGACACTGATCCGGGTTCCAATCCTGCCGTCCGAGACCTTCGCCGAAATGGGTGCGCAGGCGTTCGGCATCGCCCCGATCGGAACGGGCCCGTTCCAATTCGAGCGCTGGGACCCCAATCAGCAGATCGTGTTGAGCCGGAATGACGACTACTGGCGCGGAAAGCCCGATGTCGGCGAATTCATCGTCCGGATCATCCCGGAGGATTTCGCCCGCTTTGCGTCGCTGAAGAACGGCGAAGTGGACATCATCACCAATCTGACCAGTGAACGCGTGCAGGAAATCGAGAGCGATCCGAACCTGAAATGGGGCGGCGTGAACTCCGCTCGAAACATGTTCGTCGGCATGCAGACAAAGGAGCCTCCCTTCGACGATCTTCGCGTCCGGCAGGCGATGAACTACGCGGTGGATGTGGATGCGTTGATCGAAGTGTTGATGGGCGGTCACGCGCGCTACAACGCCAGCGTGTGCACACAAACCCTGTTCGGTGCCGTCGAGGTCGAACCTTTCGGATATGACCCGGAGAAGGCCAGGATGCTGCTCGCCGAGGCGGGGTATCCGGATGGCTTCGAGACGACCATGATCGGCCCCGTGGGACGCTACACCAAGGACAAGGAGATGCAGGAGGCGATCGCCGGCATGCTGTCCGAAGTCGGCGTGACGATCACGCATGTGCAGCCGGAATGGGCCCAGTTCATCCAGCAGTGGCTTGGCGAGGAATTCCCGATGTACTACATCGGGACCGGCAACCAGGTGCTGGACTGCGACCAGCATCTCGGCTACCGCATCGATGGCGCCCGCTACAACCGCTACTACAACAACGCGGAAGTCGACGCCCTCATCGCACAGGAGATTTCCGAGTTCGACGTGGAGAAGCGGACGGCGATTCTCGCCGAGATCCAGCAAAGGGTGCGCGCGGACACGCCATGGATCTTCCTCTTCGACCTGGTGGATCTCTATGGCATGACCGATCGGGTCGACTGGTCGCCGCGTTCGGACGAAATGGTCTGGGCGTATGACGTCGCGGTAAGCGAGTAGGAGAACCTGGCGGAAGGGACGGTCTGTCGTCCCTTCCGCCCCACCGGAGCATTCGGATCATGCTCAGACTGCTTCTGATCAGGCTCGTGCAAATTCCGGCGATCATCATCGCGATGAGCCTGCTGGTGTTCATTTTCCTGAACGCCAGCGGCGATCCCGCGCAGTTGCTGATGCCGACGGAGGCGACCGAGGAGGACATCGAGGAATTGCGCCGCGCACTGGGCCTCGATCGACCGCTCTACGTCCAGTACTGGACTTTCCTCAGCAATGCCCTGCAGGGCGATTTCGGGACTTCGCTTCGTACACGCCAACCGGCAATCAATACCGTGCTGGCGGCCCTGCCGGCAACGCTGGAACTGGCCTTTGCCGCGATTATCGTGTCGACCGCGATTTCCCTCCCGCTCGGCATCGCGGCGGCTGTCAAGCGCAACAAGCCCATTGATACCATCGCGACCGTCATCGCCGTTCTCGGGCAGTCGATGCCCGTGTTCTGGCTTGGCATTCTCCTCATCCTGCTCTTTTCCGTGACCCTGAATTGGCTGCCGGTGAGCGGTCGGGGCAGTTGGCAGGCGCTGATCCTGCCGGCGGTTACCCTCGGATGGTACATGAACGCGCTCATGACACGCCTCACCCGTTCAACGATGGTCGAAGTGCTGAATGAGCCGTATATCCGCACGGCACGCGCCAAGGGCATGCCCACGCGGACAATCATCTTCAAGCATGCCTTTCGAAACGCCCGAATTCCCATTCTCACGATCTGGGGCCTGCAAGCGGGCACGATGCTCACGGGCACCGTGGTGACGGAGACCGTGTTTGCGTGGCCGGGGCTTGGACGCGCAAGCATCCACGCAGTCGTCGGACGCGATTACCCCGTAGTCATGGCAAGCATTGCGCTGTTCACCCTGATCTTTGTTGTCATCAATCTCATCGTGGATCTCGCCTACTACGCGCTAGATCCCCGAATCCGCAAGGTCTGACGCGCATGCCGCGGAACAGACTCGGCCTCAAGGGCACGATCGGCTTCACCATCCTGGGCGTGATCTTTCTGATGGCGCTGGGCGCCGACGTGATCAGTCCGGCCGACCCGCTGTCGCAGAGCCTTCGTTCCCGCCACCAGCCACCATCCTTCGGACTGGAAGGTTCCGCCCATTGGCTGGGCGCGGACCATCTCGGTCGGGACATTCTGAGCCGCATCATTCATGGCGCCCGCATCTCGATTATCGTGGGAATCGGTGCCGTGCTGGTCTCGGGCATCATCGGAACAGTGATCGGCATCACCGCGGGCTACCGCGGCGGACTCCTGGGGGCGCTGCTCATGCGGCTTGCCGACATGAAACTCGCCATGCCGATGATCCTCTTCGCAATCGCCTGGATCGCGTTCTTCGGGCCCGGGCTGGTCAGCGTCATCATCGTGATCGGCGTATGGGGGTGGGTTCCCTACGCTCGCTACGCGAGGAGCATGGTGCTTTCCCTGCGCGAGGCGCTGTTCGTGCAGTCCTCCGTGGCCCTGGGTGCTTCCAGCGGTGACATCATGTTCCGCCATATCGCGCCGAACCTCATCGGTCCCATTATTGTCATGGCGACGTTGCAGCTGGGTGAGGCGGTGCTGCTGGAATCCGTCCTGAGTTTCCTCGGGGTCGGGGTGCAGCCACCGACCCCGACCTGGGGCAGCATGGTCTCCGATGGCCGCAGCTATATCGACACCGCCTGGTGGACCGTTACCTTCCCGGGCCTCGCCATCACACTTTTCGTCCTGGCAGCAAATCTGGTCGGGGACACCCTTCGAGACATTTTCGATCCGCGGGCAATCTAGCCGAAACGCCAACCGAACTGGGGAGACCACCCATGAAAGAGATCTTTGTACTGGTGACCATGGACGTGGAGCCGGCACTTCCCGCTGACCGGCCGGCGTCCACCACGGGGCCGAGGAACTACGAGGAAAGCGCCGTCTTCATCGAAGGCTACGTCCGTCGAGCCACGTCCCGCGGCTTTCCGATCACCTTCCTGATTCATCCGGAGGTCACCCACCAGCACGCGGCGCTGTTCGATCAACTGGAGAAGGACGGGGCCTGCCTCGGCCTGCATCTGCATCCCTGGAAGTTCTCGGGCGGCCGCTATCGGGCCCATTTCGGGGGGCTGACCCGCGATGAGCAATCGGACATTCTCGGCGAGGCCATCGCGATGTGGTCGGAGGGCATGGGTCGGAAGCCGCGATGGTTCCGGCCCGGAACATTTTCGGCGAACGACCATACCATGCCGCTCCTGGTGGAACTCGGATTTCGGGGTGGCTCGATTTCCCTGCCCGGGCGCGTCTATCCGGATATGTGCGCGGTCTGGGCCGGCGCGCCACCGGACCCGCATTTCGGTCATGCGGCATTCCGACACCTGCCCGGAGACCTTGATTTCGTGAACATTCCGCTGAGTGTCGACATGTCACGCGTCGAGACACGGGACGGAAACCTGTTCCGCTGGGATCTCAGGCCCGACTGGCTGAATGCGGACTACCGCACGATCGCCGACAACATCGTGGGCGGAGTCGTTGCGCGCGACCCCGTTGTCCCGGTGGTTCAGATGGTTACGCACAACGACAACGACTTTTCGGATTCCGAAGACCGGGTCTGCAGGAATTACGAAAGCGCGCTCGAACAGGTTGTAGCGGCGTGCCGCCGGCGGGACATTGTTCCGGTAGGCGCAACATTTGCCGATGTCGCAGAGAAACTCCGCGCGGCCAAACGGGTCGAGAGCGATTTCCGCTACGCACACGCATCGATGTTGGACGGCTGAACGACATCAAATCGGGGCGCGGGGTGCTCGCCATCCCCGCGAACGAAGGCGTCGTCGAAGGATACGACGCTTTCCGACTCTGCACCGGGAGTGTTCGATCTACCGGACATCCCGGCCGTCCGCATCTGCACAGTCCCCCAATCGCTCCAACCTGAATGAGGACTGGTTCCCCTGACAATCCATGCCCCATGATCATTCCACGAGATTGTCCCGGCCCCGCTCGCCCGGAAGGACACAGGGCACGCACGTCTTCCGCCAAGCGGAGCGGAGCAGAATGAGGTATCGAAGACGAACCGTCTGTTGATCCCACTCGAGACATCGGACGTCGACGGCTCGCCGACTTTGCCGCTTCGTCGACGCGCTTCCACCGGGAATGGCAGTACAACGCATCCCCGGCCCCGCCCGGTGATCGCTGCGATTTCGAACTTTCCGTCCGGGGCACGATGTTGTCCTGTTCGCCCGTGGGCGCAAGCGCGACAGCCGAGCAGAGACCCTTCCCTACCATTGCCTCAGACGCACCAGCTACCTCAGCTACGAATTGGAAAGGCCGATAGAGGTCCTTTGGATGCATAAGCGCCGATTTCCTCGCGGCGTTACGAAGCCGGAATGGCGGCAGCGGGCTTACGGCTTCTCTGAAACGCATGCACTGTGAACCGGTACGATCTTCAACGCAGGATCGATCGAATACCGGCAGCAAAAATTATGGGAGCTCATGGTGACCTGCCTCTCGCAGCATACCCGGCGTGCTCCAAGTCCCGGAAAGCGGCTTACAGGCTGCCCACACCGGCTTCGGGCCGATGCTCCGCCTCCCCGTGTTCCGGCGACACATTGGAACTGCATCCCTCGTCAGCACGGATGCACCAGCGGTCGGCACCAGGTTCCGGGAAGAGAAGGCGGAAACGGCTAGGCATGTCGAGAAATACCACACCTTCCCTAGAGGCCCGTCCGGCAGCCGACTCCGCGCTGATCACGAACCAGCGTGAGCATATTCATGGCAAAGAGGGAATCGTCGAAGATTTCAGATCGGAATACCGGCGGAAGCCCGTGTTTCCGCAGATAAATCTCGTCTACGCGGGGTCGAAACCATGCACTACTGTGAAAGAACGCGGAGTCCAGTAGGTTGGTTGGTCAAGCGATACAGGGGTGGTCCGGAGGATTCGGGTGAGATGGGGAAGAGTTGTTCGGCGGTCTCAAGCAACGTCTGGAAGAGAGTCCCATCTTTAGACATGTTAGTTTCTCGTGTTGCGGACTCGATTGGGATCGTAAGCTGGCGATTGTCGGAAAGGGCAGGGTCCGGAGACAGGGCGGTGAAGAAGCCTGTTGACATGTGATGAATTATACACAACATATATATACATTGGGCGCGGATCTGCCATGTCCGGACAAACGGAAGTATCCAAGTACCTAACAGAGAGGATGAGATTCATGATGTATTCAATGCAGAGAATTGACTATAGGAAGAGGAGTAGATGGAAAGGAACGATGATCTCCCGGATTTCGAATGAGACGAGAGAAAGCGGCAGAGGGTTCTGAAAGAACGCGGTATCGACTTTCGGACAGCGGCTCGGATGCTGTTGGAGGAACCTGTGTTGGAATCGTGCCAGATGCGCGAAGGCGAATTGCGGTGTTTGGCGATTGGTGTGGTGGACGACAATGAGTTGGCCGTCGTCTCCGTCGATCGGGCCGGGTACCGGAGAATCATAACCGCGAGAAAGGCGAAAAGGAATGAGCGCAAGAGATATTACGCGCGTTTCGGCGGAGGAACTGATCCGCCGAAAGGGTGACGAGCGGACAGACTGGGAGCGGCTTCGGCGGGAAGCGAAGCAGGGGATCGAGCCGACTGCGGATCCCGAAGAAGGGGAATTCGACTGGTCGCGGGCCCGAGTGGTGATGCCGGCGACGAAAACCGGCGTCTATATGCGGCTGGACGCTGACGTAATTGCGTTCTTCAAAGAGCAGGGCCGGGGTTATCAGACGCGGATTAATGCGGTGTTGCGTAGCTACATGGAAGCGCAACGGCAACGCCCCCCGGGAGCGAACGAGGAAGTCGCGGCGAACAGGTCATCGCGTGGTACAAACTCCGTATCCGGGGTCGGGCCGAAGGCGCGGCGTTCGCAGGGAGGAAAGTGACGGGCAGACCGGGCGTTGGAACGATCATCGGGATGAGTTGCGATGACCATGCATTTCGGAGTGATACGCCGGCGGCGCACAATGCAGTGCTTGATCTGGCGGAAGCGGGCGTGATGTCGAAGCGGACCAAACGGTCGTTCGAGAGGATGTGTCCGACATCTGTCCCTTTCCTCGACAGGAGGTCACGGACCAACCCCAGGGCGGCGAATCTCAAACGTCTCTCCGGCGAATTGTCTGTGCACTCCTCGTTGACAACGTGGAAGCACACTCCGAGCCGGCAACGCCGGAACAACGGGACCGCTTCACTGATCCATCCCGGAACCGGGAATTCGAACTCCGGAACCTCGACAGTGTTCCCAGGACGTCGCTCCCCAAATCCCTGCGGGGCTTAGCCCGACTCATGGGAGCCAGGCCGCCCACCTCCCACCCGCCGTCTTCATCGATCGCGCGTCGAGACCTGGCCCTCCCGGACGATCCCGACTTCAGCGTCGGGGATGTTGTGGCGGAATACGACGTGCGGGCGCACGCATTGTTGCCGGACTACGAACGGTTCTCCTTCAACGATGTCCACGCGACGGTGCTCGACCTGCTCCCGGATCCCGGTGCCTTCGTCCTGGATGTTGGCGCCGGGAGCGGACGCGATGCCGCATGGTTCGCGTCGAACGGGCATCGGGTAGTCGCTGTGGAACCCTCCTCCGAGATGAGAGTGGCGGCAGGGAAACGCCACCCTTCCCGGGACATTCGGTGGCTGGATGATGCGTTGCCCGGGCTGGAGAAGGTGCTGCGTTCGAAGCTCACCTTCGATCTGGTCTGGCTGAGCGCAATGTGGATGCACGTCCCGCCCACCGCGCGCACACGCGCCTTCCGCAAGCTGGTCTCGGTGTTGAGTCCTGGCGGCAGCATGATGATCAGCCTTCGCCGCGGACCCGCTCCGCCGGGACGCTCGATGGCACCGGTAACAGCCGCAGACGTCGAGACACTTGCACGGCGGCACGGCCTGCAGACCGTTCGAAAAAGGTCGCAGCCCGATCTCGGTGGCCGGACCGGGGTCTCCTGGGAAATCCTCTGGCTTCGGCTCCCGGACGACGGCACCGGCGCTTTACCGCTGCTGCGCCACATCGTGCTCCATGACCGGAAGTCGTCCACGTACAAACTCGCACTCCTGAGAGCGCTGATTCGCGTGGCCGACAGCGCCGGCGGCTTCGCGCGTCGAAGCATGTCTGACACGCATGTGGAGTTGCCGCTCGGACTCGTGGCGCTGTTCTGGGTCCGGTCCTTCCGGCCGCTCATCAAGGGGAACTTCCCGCAGCATCCGAAGGGCAACACCCGCCTGTCCTTCGTCAAAGCCGGCTTCCGCGGTCTCGAAACCCGCTCGCCCAACGACCTGCGCGTCGGTCAGCAATTCACCGGAGAAGATGCCCGGAACCTGATTGGTGCCATTCGCGATGCGGCCAATTGCATCCGGATCATGCCCGCGACGTTTACCCGGTATCCGGGGAGTTCCGAGCCGGTCTTTCCCTGCAGCCGAAGGGGTTCGGTCCGGATTCGCGATACCGTTCGACTGGACGAAGCGTTCCTGTGGTCCTTCGGCACATTCTCCGTGCCCTTGAACCTTTGGCAGGTGATGGAACGGCACGCCTCCTGGATCGAGCCCGCGGTCCTGAACGAGTGGACAGAAGTCATGCGCTCCTACGGGGGGACCGCGTCCGCTTCCTGGGACGACCATGTGAAGGCGTTGCGCTGGCTCGATCCAAAGCACGACACTGACACTGCCCGTGAGGCAGCACGTCGCATCCGAGGGGATGGATCCAGCCTGTACTGTGTCTGGACAGGGAAGCGCCTGACGGGAGACTTCGACATCGACCACTGCTTCCCCTTCGCAGCCTGGCCCTGCAACGATCTCTGGAACCTGTTACCAAGCTCGAGTAGCGTCAATCGGAAAAAGGGCGACCGTCTGCCGGCGCCGGAGACGCTCGAAACGGCGAAACCGCGCCTCGTGGAATGGTGGGACACCGCGTATCTGCGTGATCCGGTCCTGGCAAGGAGATTCGAGGACGAGAGCCGAAGCGCGCTGCCGATGGTTGCCTTCGACGACCGCGTGATGTCACCCGAGTCGCTGTTTGAGGCCGTCATGATTCAACAACTGGTCCTGAAGCGTGACCAGCAACTAGTCGAATGGCGGCCGCCCTGACCATGGCGGCGAACTGCATTCCAGCCAATACTCCAGCCTTTCCCCGCCAACCTTGCGAGCCTCCGATCGTTCGGATGCCCCAATCGATCTACCCGAGACCCAAGTAGCCTGGCGAACCGCTTCGGTGAAAGCGTGGTCATGTTGAATTGGCGGCTCCGATTGACCGGTGTCGCCACACAGGCACGAAGAACTCGTAGCTGGTCACGATGACCGGCCAGGTGCTTTCTCATTTTGCGGGACCTGCGATCAGCCCGTTGTGTACGAACCGGGGCGAGAACCTTCGCCACATCAGGGCACGGCCCTACTCGGGCGCGAAGCTGAATGCTTGCCGAATACCGGGATTTTGACGTATTCGATTCTACCTGGGTGATCGCCATTCAGGTGTGACTGACTTTCGTAAGACAGGGGCCTGCGGCAATTCTGCCTTTGACGCATTTTCATGGTCATGAACCGACAAAGAACCCCACGTTTGAAACCGCTCCTGGATGCCGTCCCGCCCGGATTCATGGGGGACACGCCACGGCGGAGAGCCCAGGGGATCCATTCGAAGTCCATCCACGACTTTGTCGCCCGCGGGTGGCTCGAAGGCATCGTCCACGTCGTATACCGCCGTCCGTTACCCGGAGGCGCGCATTGCGGCCACGAGGAGTCCTGGGCGGTCCCGCTTCTCTCCCTGCAATGGATCATGAAGTACGCCGTGCATTCTGGCGGAGAGAGCGCCCTGGACATGGGCGGCCACACCCATTACCTGAGCCTCGGAGGAAGATCGCGCGTTCAGTTCTATGGCGAGGTGCCGTCCTGGCTCAAGCGGCTGCACATGCAGACCGAGGTCGTCGTGCGCCGGATCACGCTCTTTGGCGACGACCCCATCGGTATCGACGATGCCAATCCTGAGGCTGTGGATACCCGGCCGGTGGTTGACGTGTGGCGTTGGCCCCTTGGGACCTCATCGCAGGAACGCGCCGTCCTCGAGGCCCTCGACGAACTGCCACGGAATGCGACCTTCGAAAACCTCGACAGGGTTTTTGAAGGGCTGGTGTCGCTCCGTCCCAAGCAGCTCACCGCACTCCTGACGGCGTGCCGCAGCGTGATGGTGCGACGGCTGAAGTCGCATGATTGCCGGTGATGAAAGAGGAAGTGTCCTCACCAGCGATCTTGCTGGTATCAATCCACGCCAAAGAATGAACATGGCATGTCGCGACACAGAAAGGTCATGGGATTGGACGGCCCGATAACGTATTCGGGCCATTCGTCGGCCAACCGATCAACCGATATCCTCCTGTGCTCAACCGGATCCAGTTCGAGTGGCGAATTAGGCTGGGAATGTCCAGGCACACGCTCCTGTCGCAATGCGCCTTGTGCCGCTTGTACCAACCCCTCAATGATCTCAACGAGGGCAGTCTTCCCAAGGACTGCAGGTAACGTGACACGCACCGAGCAAGGAGAGTAGTCCAAGCATATGTGGCAGATGTGTGAGTGAACGGGCAGCGTGAACGAAAGGAATTCAGAGTGATCTATTCTTCGATTTCCTCTTGGAAGTATCGTAACCGAGTAGAGATATCCTTGCTCACCAGCTATCTGTTCGGGCCGTGTTGATGTCAACCAATCTCGGCGCAAGATGTCGATCCTCACGGCGAGTGGCTGATGCGAGTCCGCGACCCCGACCCTGGCCCACTTGCCCTCACCAATATCTGTCCACGGATATGGATCCAGATAGAGAAACGCGCTTAGAACTTCATCCTCGGTCGGGGGAAGAAAGAAATCATCGGAATTGTAGGACGTGCAAAAGGTCCAGAACCCTTGTCCATATCCTTGAGCAATTGCTCAACTCGATCCAGGTCGTTCTCGTGACCTGAAATGGACAATCCTGTTCCGGATCTGGCTGACTTCAAGGAGTCTGGCATCCCATATCTGCAGTGGCGGAAGATATGTCCGGAACAATTCCCAATTCAACGAAATCGTCTTGACGAGATCACTTAACTGCATGAAGCTGGTTTGAAGTTGCCCACTTGCAGGCATAGGCGACAGTGTCCTGTCGTTCTCCAGGGCACGGGAACCGGCTAGCTTGAGACATTGATGCCATGCGTCACCGTCGCGGGCTCGGAGCTCCACAAGCACCATTGTTCTAAGCCAGGTCTCCAGTTGCCAGAGCCGTGCATAGGTAGCAATGCGCTCGGAGGGAGATCTTTCCTCTGCCTTGGCCAAAGGGTCGGGCTGAAGGTGCCGACGCAAGGCGCGGTTGATTTCGGTTTGATATCCCCGACCGCCCGGCACCTTTCGCTTGAACCAAGCCAGCACGTCCGAGTCCAGCCGCAACGTGATCTGCTTCTTCACCGGACGGTAAAACTGGCTTCGCCGCGCAACTCCCCTCTGCACGATCTCCGGGATGTCGCTTGTATCGATCCGGTCATCGGCAAGAGCTTCGAGCGCCGCCAGGTCCGCTTCCTGGGTCCTGGTAAGTGACTTAGGAGTCGCCCTCTTCGTAGAGTTTCCTCTCATGCGGTGTTGCCTTTCGGGCGCTGATGATCCGTCCCGACTTCCCGTGGGTCTCATGGTCCACCTGAGGCGAGGTGTGTCTGACAATCACAACGACGTTCGCGATCATGCCAATCGTCCGCCACCTCTCCTCGTGCGGATAGGGGTCGGGCCACGAAGCAGCAAGAGGATCATCGAACACGAGCTGGGCCGTCTCGAAACCCAGCTTGTGCTTTCTCCTGTTGGTCCGGCTCTTGCTCTCGTCCCATGTCCAGTTCAAGGAAAGTTAGCCTTTGTAGTGTCGAAAATGTGGTTATATTTCTGTCGTAGTCAAGGACTGGCGAATGGACCGGATCCACTATCAACACATCGGACCGGCGAGTTGGGCGAGATTTCGCCACTACCTCCTCTGACTTTGGTCTCCTTGACCTCCCCATCGAGGGCAACGGCGTTCTGATGAGTTGAGAGCAGCGATCCGTCCGCCTGGGAGCCCGTGTTCGCCTGTCGCGGCCTCATTCGACACCGCTTTCGGGCCAACCCGGCAAGAATTCGCACAATATCCAGAGCGGCACGGCTACCCGGGAACGCGCCTCCATCGACCATGCATTCCGTCCCGAACCCGCCTGCCAAATCGGGTTGGGGATGATCCCCGGACTGCAAGGGATATTCACCATAGGTGGTGCCCGGAAGTTCCGCGACAATTCTTGCCGTGCTGCCGGGAGCCAATGGCGAGGCAACCGACCAGGGGTTCTCCGGAGCACCTCGGCGACAGGCACTTCTTCGGCGAGTCGAGATGGAAAGTCGGGGATTCATGCCCGCGGTTTCATGAGGCGACTACCGGTGGAGTATCATTCGCAAGCCTTGCTGCATAGGTGCAAACCGCGTGCGACCCGAGTGATATGAGGAATTCCGCCAATGATCGACTTCTATGCCTGGGCCACACCCAACAATCATCGCGTCGCGATCATGCTTGAGGAGACGAATCTCCAATACAGGGTCCACCCGCGCAACATCCGGACGGGAGAGCAGTTCGCAGAACCAGTATCGACCATCAATCCCATGGGAAAGATTCCGGTCATCGTGGACCGGGATCCAGCCCTCGAGCACCCAATCTCCCTGTTTGAATCCGGGGCAATTCTTCAATACCTGGCGGCGAAGACCGGCCAGTTTCTGCCGATACCGTCACGTGCCCGCTTCGAAGCGATCCAATGGCTGACGTTTGTGCTGACTCAACTCGGCCCCACGACCAATCAGAGCCACCATTACCGCAATTTTGCGCCTCGACGGATCGACTATGCAATCCAGCATCATGATCGGGAAACCAGACGAGTCTACAGCGCCATTGAAGTGCAGCTATCCCGGTCTACGTTCTTGGCTGATGGCTATTCTCTGGCAGATATTGCGTGCTATCCCTGGATTTGTCGTCATTACTGGGCAGAGATCGACCTGGCCGAGTTTCCGAATTTGTCCCGCTGGCATGAAACCGTATCCATGCGGCCCGCGGTCCAAAGAGGCATGGCGGTGCCCGAAGGGATCGTGATGCCATGATCATCCGTGACCCAAGGCGTCCCGCACCAACCGGTCGAGCCAAAATTCATCACAACCGCCGTAAATCTGCAGGGCGGTCTCCACAATGTGGACCGCAGAGAGGGTCACCGGTTCGGCGCCTTCCATGGTCTCCGTTGCCGGCAGCGTGATCCGGCGGAACCGCAATTCACAGTTCGCCAACCGCTTGCGGCACGCAGGCCGCGCTTTCTTCCGGCCGGACCTGGGCCGCGCCGTCAGCCCGTCGATCTCGACATCGATCTGGCCGTGGGGTGCACCGCCACTCACGGCCGCGAACAGCTTCGGCTGCCCTGCGCCAGGGACACGATCGTGCCTCGCACGTACCAGCAGGTCCACCCGGGTGGAGCGGTGCTGGGCGTCGAACAGTTCGAAGCAGTCTGCCTCCTGGTCGCATACCGAGATTACACGCGTCTTGCCGCCAACCTCTCGCACGGCGCGGGCGATGTCAGTGAAACCGTCCAGCCAGAGACGGGTCCTTCGCCGCGTCTCGTCCGCCCCGGACCGGTTCCTCACCGGATCAAAGCCCAGCCGAGCGCACCCGGCGGAAGACCTGTATCGGTTACCGCCAGCGTCGCATGCATGTGCAACCCCAGAATCTTCGCCCCGGCCTGATTCTGGCCCACCACCTGCAGCCAGTGGCAGCCCGGACGGGTGGCAAAGTGTGGCTAGAACAGTGTGATCAGGAATCCGCTCCTTCAACGATCTGGAGTACAGTCTCGGAACCGGAAACTTCGCAATCCGGCAAGTCATTGGGTGCTTGATCTCCCATGCTCGAGTTTCGGATGAACACCGAAAATGGATTCACCTGAAGTCGCCAGATTTCCGATCACCTGCCGTTAGAATGACGGCTATTCGACAGGAACCGAGTCCGTGCTGCGCAACCGTGGACGGACAGCGACTCTGAGGTTTGGTTCCGGGGTCTGCCCAATGCCCATGCAAGGTCATTCACCAAACAGGCCTGCTGGTCTCGACGACCTCGGGGCTTCCGCGACCCTGCACCGCATCGTCTCGGGCGAATGGTCCGCACGCAAAGCCATCGAAGAATGTCTTGCGGCCATCGACGCCCGCAATTCCCTGATCAATGCGGTCGTGGCAGTGAACGCACGGGCCGCGCGCAATCGCGCCGACATGCTGGACCGGGAAAGGGCGCGGGGCCGTCCGCTTCGCCGACTCCATGGCGTGCCGGTGACTCTAAAGGAGACCTTCGATCTCGCGGGAATGCCAACGACATGGGGCGATCCGGCTCAATCCGGAATCGTAGCTGCCCACGACTCGGCGGTAGCCGCGCGGCTCTCGGCGCAAGGCGCCGTGATCCTGGGCAAGACAAATGTGCCCGAGCGCCTCGCGGACTGGGAGACCCGCAACCGGCTCTTCGGTGCGACGCGGAATCCCTGGGACCCGGAGCGCAGTGCCGGAGGATCCTCCGGGGGAAGCGCCGCCGCCGTGGCGACCGGAATGACCTGCGCCGATATCGGCACCGACCAAGGCGGTTCCATCCGCATGCCCGCGCACTATTGCGGAGTCTGGGGCCTGAAGCCGACATGGAACATCGTTCCCCTCGCCGGCAATTCCCTGGCAGAAAGTCTCCGCGATCAGGACATGAACGTCGCCGGCCCCATCACCCGCCAGCCGGAGGACCTTGCGCTCCTGCTGTCTGTCATCGCGGGTCCGGATGAAGCATCGGCCGAAGGCTGGGCGCTTTCGCTGCCCGCACCGCAGAAGCGGCCGGTATCGGCCTACCGTTTCGCCTGCCTCCTTGATCATCCGGATTGCCACATCGATCGCCCGTACCTGGAAACGATGCAAGACTTTGTGGAAGCCCTCCGCTCAGCGGGAACGACGGTGGACGAGAACCGGCTGCCAGACTTCAGTTTCACGCGCGCAACGGAACTCATGAATCTCCTCACCCGCAGCGAGACGTCCACGCGAATGTCAGATGAACAATTCGATGATGCACTGGCGCTGGCAGGAGACAATCGAGGGGCAGGCAAATCGCATCGCCGTCAGAACGCGCTAGGTGCCGTGATGCGGCATCGCGACTGGTTACGGCTGCACCAGGAGCGCCTGCAGATCGCTGATGCCTGGCGTCGGTTCTTCCGGGACTATGACGCATTCCTGTGCCCGGTGGCCGCGGCAACGGCACACCCGCTTCAGGGCGAAGGGATCGCGGCCGAGCGAGCCATCACGGTCAACGATATTCGTATTCCCATGCTCGACCAGCATTTCTGGGCGGCGATCGCTAGCCTCCCCTACCTGCCGGCGGTCGCCATGCCGATCGGCTGCACCCGGGATGGATTGCCCGCCGGTATCCAGGTCGTTGGCCCGGCGTATCATGACTATCGGATCATCGACATCTGCGCCCGGATCGAGGAGTCGCTTCGCGAACGCTGACGCAGTTCCCCGCTACGGTTCAGAGCAACCAGTAGACCGCCGAAACACAACTCCCGCTGTCCTGTAGCACCCCACTTCGGTCGGGAGTGTTCTTGGTACACCCTGCAGGTCTCCTGGCGGCCGATCCGGATGGGGTCGGTTTGGGTCCTCGACCACCCATGGGTCCCCGTTCCCGAACTGTTCGCACCAGCCGGCACCGGAGCCAGCGCAGATGTCGAGCACCGAGTCCTGCCCGAGCAGATGTTCAAGGACACTCTCCAGGTGACTGCCAGACCAAGCATCAGGAACGCCAGGAGTATCACGGCACGCTCCCTTCGCGGTAGCACGTCGATGAACGGAAGGTTTTCGCCCGGGTTGGGGGTACGAAACAAGTTCGTCTCTGCGAACAGCGTCTGAGCGGCTGTTGCGTCTGACTCGATCCCGTCAGGGATAGGCCACGCGTCGTAACAGAATGACGACAGCGCATGCCAACGCGCCGGGCTCTCAAGGAGAGGATTTTGTCGACAAACGCGACAAACGCGTGTTCTCAGAATGGGCATCGCTTACGCCGCAAGTCGTGAAGGAACATCATTCCATTGGTCCGATGCTCGCCGAAAACTCTGTGCACAAGGATCTCGCAGAGAGTTGGATAATCGACGGTGGAACGTGCCCCAAGGAAATGCTCCTCCGAGACCTACCGGTTTGCCGACGACCTAGACTTCAAACTCTGTTCCGCCTGGGTATCTCGCCTCCAACTTCTTGGAAAGGCACACATTCCAAAGTTGGTGAATGGATCCCCTGTCCTACCGGCATCGAGATACGGGCCGACAAACACTACGACCGCACCGCTTGTCGAAACCACGATGATCGGAAAATACACTTCAATCGTCGGATCGTACTCCTTCCCGTCTCCGAAGCAGCGGGATCAAGCGAGCCCGCTGCAAATCGAACGACAGACGCCGAAACAACCGGAAGAACACTCCCCGGCCCTCGGCCCGCTAGTGCACCAGCCGGGTGGTCGGGAACGCGGCGTACCAGCCGAACCAGAACGCCCGCTGCGCCGCGATACGGCTGAGCACACGACCGTCTTCGGCGATCAGGGCGTGCTCGTCCATCGTCCAGGTCATGCCGGACTCGTCCTCGACGATCCGATCGCCGTCGTACCGGGTGAACGTCACGCCTTCATTCGCGAAGGCGCGGTTCGCGCCCGAAGGATCGGTGAGAACCACGAACGCCGTGTCTTCGATCGCATCGTGATACACGGGATTTGCAGCAAGAAACTCGGCCGATATGGCGAGCGGCGACTCGGGATGACGATCAAGCAGCAGGGTGAACACCTCGTCCTTGTTCTTCAGCCGCGTGTCGACAACCGGGACCGAGAACATCAGGTCGTCGGTCGCAAAGTACTCGCGGTAGGCAGCACCTTCGCCGTAGTCACGCTGGTAGCCGGTATCTATTGAAAGCACCCGGGTTTCGGGATGTCGCCGACGCCACTCGCCCCAGGTCGTCGTTACCACGCCGCCGCGTTCGAGCACGATACCCTTGCCGACAAGGGGTCCGACGACCGGCGTGCCCCGCATCGTGCTCCACAGTGACTGGGTTGCCTGGTCGAACATGAGCTTGTTCGAACGGTAGAGAAAGCCGCTCGTGCCGAGCCTGTGATGCACGCCTTCGTGCTCGGTGTGATAGAGGATCACGGTACCGCACAGGGTGCAGTACACACCGACAACCGGCACACCGCCGACGGTGTCGACGAACATCTCGTGCCAGCCGAGAATGCGCTTGGGATAGGCGCGGGCATCGCCGTTGACGGAGAGGCCGAACACGATGTGATCGTCCTCGAGATAGGCCGCGTCTTCCGCGGCCAGCATTGCCGGATTGCGAAGCGGCGGGATGCCATCCTGCCGCACACCGCCCCAGACGATCTCGTCGAGCCGGATGATCGGTTCGCCGACCGTTTCGAAATACGCCGAGAATCGCGGGTCGATGATACTGTAGAGCGCGCCCTTGAAAGCTGCATAGCGCGGATGCCGCGCCTCGGGTGCATTCCACATCTCATGTTGCCAAGCGTCCAGATCAAAACCGAGCCCGGCTCCTGCCTCCCGCTCCATGAGGCTCACCAGGGCGCCGGAGACCTCCGTGCTGCGGCTCAGGCGGATCACTTCGAGAGCCATCGGCAGGAATGACGGCTCCCATTGCATCTCCAGCAGTTCCAACGCGCGCACCCTGTCGCGCGCCTCCCCGACGAGCAGAGTCAGAAATGCCCGGGTCTCGTCGCGGTCGGTGATCTCCGCCCGAGGCTGAACAACGGTCGCCGCCAGTATCAGGAAGATGCCGACCGCGATTACGAGGGTACGAATGGCGGGCATGGACTTCTCCTTGATGTACGGGACGGGCCAGACCTGGGCGCCGGACCTGCGGTTCGACGTGCCGGGAAGGCACTCTCGACCCTCGGTTACGCAGTGGATAACTGCGGGGGTGCCAAGGTTTCCCGGGACGATGTCACGCCGGGCGACCACGGGCACATGTTCGTGGTGGCCATGATAGGGCACTTCCGATTGCACACAAAACAGCACTGATCCCGAACAAGCTCCCGAACCCGATCGATGATCCTCTCCCCGAAAGCCGTGTCAGGATTCGAGAGAACACTCTCGGATTGCTGCAATACGTTGTACGTCGAGAGGTTCAACAGGAAAGAACTTCCCTCACTCCTTCGATGGATATCGATCACGGATCCGCAGAGGTCACTCCCATGACGACAGAGCGGACGGCTTCCGGTTCTGGCTGTCCTCTCCCGAAACGCCATGGAAAGTGCCGTAGCGAAGTGGACGTTGAAGAACTGAACGGCGCCACAGTGGCGCTCGCGTTCCGCCGCGAGCGGCGCAGCCTCTCGCTTCCCGACATCTTCGCACATACCCTCTCCAGGACTCGCCCATGGACGCTTCTCTCCCGAGACGGCTCACGCCGCTCTGGCACTCAATGTAGATGTGGAATGCCATGGTGCCCTTCGGCTGCTCGACCATTGGCATGGCCATCGGACACTTCCCCAGGGCACCTTGCTCGAAGGGCTTCAGCAAATCGCCGAACACCCTCGTCCGGCTGCCCCGAGCAGAAATTCGCGCCAGGCTCCGCGACTATTCCAGCTTGTGAACTCGCTGAATTGAGGCCGTAACCTCACGCAGGACCCGCCGGCAATAGTCACTGTCTTGAAGGTGAGCGCCACGCGAACCCCGTCGGCCAGTCCCGGCGCCAGGGTGAGCCCGGCTCCTTTCTCCACCTACGGCAACGCCTTCTCCACATCGATGTCGGACCAAGGCAACTCGCCGAATGCAATTTTCAGGATCCGATCTGCGCTTGTTTGCTCGGCCGCGTGCAGGTCGTCGAGAAATACACAGATGGTGTCCCCCACCGTGCCCTCGGCCAGCTCCAGATCCAGCGCAGTCCGGATCAGGTCGTCGGGAACTTTCAGCAGGCCCGACGCAAGCGGTTTCAATTCGTCTCCCGGCAGCCCGCTTTGCCCTTCCCCCGTCGCTTCAGTCAGCGCATGGCCAACTCCTGCGCGTATCCGGACCATCACCGTCCGTTCAATGCCGAGATTCATGTTGATTGCATCAGCGGCCCTGAAGCCCATACCGTGAATGTCGCAGGCAAGGCGGTACGGATTCTCTGTCATGACCTGAACAACGTCGGCACCGTAAACCCTGAAGTCACGCACCGCCCGCGCCCTGCCGACGCCGTGTCTGTGCAGGAACAGCATGATCTCGCGGACCACCTTCTGCTCCGCCCGGGCACCGGTGATGTGCTTCTCCCGGACCTGTCCAATTCCCGGCACTTCGCGTTGCCGTTCGGGCTCCGCATCGATGCGATCGAAGACATTCCGAAAGTCTGCACCGGCTGGCGAGCAAAGATCGGGCCGATGCCGCGGTCCATCCCGGAGCCGAGATATTTCCCGATACCTTCGACGGCAACGGTGCCGCGCTCCCCAAATGGTGTGCCTTGAACCGCTACCCGTGGTTGCAGTTGTTGACCCATTCCCCCGATGCCGTGATCCCCTCGCCCGGAGAAACCATGGCGGCGTGGCCCATGACCGTGACCAGGTCTCGATGCCCTCGTGCCTTGGTCCTCATGACGCAGAATCCGTTCTCCGGGTTGTGGAAGGTAACGTGCTCGACCAGACCCGCCAGAACCTCCAGGCTCGTAGCGCCGGACTTCACGACGTCCCGAGCACGGGCGCCGTCAACAACTCCTTCAACAGTTCGAATTGCCGCACGCGCCTCGCCAGGACACTCGGGTCTTCAAAATCCGGGTCGCCATCCAGCATCAAGGAGAGCTCGTTCTTGCGTCGCAAACCCTCGATTCGCGACAGGTGCTCCCGCATCTCCTGCGGCGTGAACATGCTCCGCACCCGGGAGACGAAATGCGGCAACTCCTGCGCAAGCTCCGGATTGCCCTCCGCGGCGTCCGCGAAGTCCAACAGCTTCTCGCCCACCACATAGTCGAAGGCCGACCCAGTACCGTAGCGTAGCTTGATGTGCTCCGCAGCCTCGCACTGCTCCATGAAGATCTTGTGCCAACGACGGTCGATCATGGGAATTGTACCAAATCCTCATTGCCAAACCGAAACCGTCCGGCGGATACAGGTTTCGACTGGAACAGCCTCTGTTGTCTTCATAGTGAAGCATCCAGATGCCCCCGACAACAGCGGTTCAGAGTTCGGAGGGCATCCATAGCGCCGAAGACCTCCCTCGCCTTCGAATTCGCAGACGTGATGCTCAAGTCCTCCAAGAGCCACGGTCGACAATTTGTCCACCCCCAGAACCGGCAAGTGCAACTGCATTCCAGAAACCTGAAGGGCCAACCGGCATTCGGGCACGGCGCCTGGACGTTTGGCCATCGATGCCGGCAACATCTGACCCTGCGGAATCTGGTGCTTCCCCTTGATGCGCACGTCATTGAGGTAATTTGTTGATTCTGGGGCGAGGCGTCCCGAGTCATGGACGGAAGTCCGTGGTTGTTCGTTTGCGGGCGGAGCGGTTCGTCTACTTACGAGAACCCGGCAGGCGAAACCTGCCCGGCCATGGTCCGATCTTCGCCCAACCGGGATGGTGTCCTATGATGCCCCTGTGGACACGCTTTGCCGAGATTGCGGCCATGGGCCGCCACCTGATGCCGCGACTTGCCCGGCCTGCGGGTCGGTGCGCATGCTTCGCCACGCGGAAATCCACGACCTCGCCATCGCCCATCTCGACTGCGACGCGTTCTACGCCACGATCGAGAAGCGGGACCGCCCGGAGCTACACGACCTGCCCGTGATCGTCGGCGGCCGCCACCGGGGCGTCGTCGCTGCCTGCTGCTACATCGCCCGTACCTACGGCGTGCGATCGGCGATGCCGATGTTCAGGGCGCTCAGGGCATGCCCCGACGCCGTTGTCGTCAAGCCTGACATGAAGAAGTATGTTGCCGTCGGCCGCGAGGTCCGGGCGATGATGCGCGACCTCACACCGTTAGTGGAACCGCTTTCCATCGACGAAGCATTCATGGACCTCTCCGGCACACAATCCCTGCACCGAGGCAGCGCCGCCCAGACCCTGGCAAAGTTGGCGCTCCAGGTCGAGGAGAAACTCTCCATCACCGTTTCGATCGGGATCAGCTACAACAAGTTTCTTGCCAAGATCGCCTCGGATCTTGACAAACCGCGCGGCTTCGCGGTGATCGGCCGAGCCGAAGCACGGACGTTTCTCGCCGACAAGCCTGTGCGCCTTCTCTGGGGCGTGGGAGAAGCCATGCAAAGGCGCCTCGCCCGGGACGGCATCACGCTCATCGGCGAACTCGCCCTGCTCGACGAGGCCACGCTCGTCACCCGCTACGGCAAGATCGGAAAGCGTCTTCATCTCTTCGCCCGCGGTCAGGACAACCGGCCGGTCGACCCCCACCGCGAAGCCAAGAGCATGTCTTCGGAGATTACCCTCGACGCGGACGTTTCCGACCCGGAAGCGCTGCGTCCCATCCTGTGGCAGCTCACCACGACCGTGGCGCGAAGGATGAAGAAGGCGGGCCTTGCCGGCGGCAGCGTGACGCTAAAGCTGAAAACGGCGGATTTCCGCACGCTCACCCGCGTCCGCCGTCTTGGCGGCGCGACGCAATCGGCCGACAAGATGTTCCGGGCAGCCGAACCGCTTCTCGCCCGCGAAGCGGACGGCCGCGCCTTCCGCCTCATCGGCATCGGTGCCCGCGATCTCGTCGACGCCAAGCAGGTCGCCACGCGTGATCTCTTCGGAGGCATCGCCCAGAATGACGACAGGATCGACAGGGCGCTCGACACGGTGCGGGACAGGTTTGGCGACGACGCCATCGTCAGGGGCCGCGGCTTCGGCACCAAGCTGGTACCGAAGGGGCCCTCCAAGGTAGAGTAAGGCGCTTCGACTCTCCTGATCCAGGACGCCGGCTTTCTTGAGGCCGACTCGCGCGAGATCGCTCACCGCCGCGGACATGGCGAATTCCAGGGAACACGTGCAGCAAGAACTTCCCCGTTGGGCATCGAGGAGTCTGCGGCCTGGATCCTTGTACGGACCGTCAGCGCAAAGGTAGTGGAACAACGTGCTGACCGGAGTTCCGCCCAGCTCCTGGCAGATCCCCGGAAACGGGCGCGTCCGGTCGGCCATCAGGCTCTGGGCATAGCGGAGCTTCTCGCGCGTCATGAAACGGGGCCGCCCTTGCGGCCGCGTGCCCGGGCTGCCTTCAGCCCCTCGCGTACCCGTTGGCGGATCACGTTTCGCTCCATCTCCGGGAAGGCCGCGACACGCCAGAATCCGCAGAAGGGCGCAATTCGCCGGCGTGGTGGTGTCCATCGGCGAATACAACGCGCGGAACCCGACACCGCGCTCGTCAAACCCGTCGATGAGAGTGGTGAGCTCGCCTGCCAGCCGCCCCTGGAGGTCGAGATACTGGACAACGAGCACATCGCCGATCCGCTGGTAGTCCAGTCAGGCAGCCAGATTGGGCCACCTGGGTGCGACACTCGAACCACGATGCTAACCCAACAAAGGAACGTAAAGTCCCATAAGGGGGCGTGATCTGGAAGGTTCCCGTCTCAGGCGAGCTGTCGCCTGTGCGTTCGGATGGGTTCTGGCGGAGAATAGCAATAGAGTGCTGTTGTTCCGATTTTGAGTTGCTTCATGACCCTGTTGCGCCCTGTCGCCATGATCAAGCTCAAGAAAGCCACGGTTTCGGACGTTTTCCAGGGCCGGATCTCGTATTCCCACCGGTTGCCACCAAAATCCACCTCCAGGACCATCCCGGAGAACCGGGACTCGTCAACCCGATGAAAAGCAAAATGTGCCAAAGGGATACAAATCCTGTGCGACTTTACGTTCCTTTGTTGGGTTCGTCCCCAGAGCCTCCGCGAGGCTCCCGCGGCGTCTGGAGCCGGGTGAGGACTGTCTGCGGGAACGGTTCCGCAGTTGCGATGTCCTGTGCGGCCGTCGGCTGCAGCACGATTTCACCGCTCTCGGCGATTGCGGGAGACTACACGGCGATCACCGACGACTTGCGTACCGTGCGGCACCGGTCACGCTCCTCATATGCGAGGTGTCGGGCGGCCGGCTACCGGGCAAAGCGATCAAGGATCCGCACCCAGGACCTCGTTCCGTGCACATAGCTTGACAGATCGTACTTCTCATTCGGCGCATGCACCCGGTTGTCGAAGCGCGCGAAGCCCACCAGCAAGGGATCGAGCCCGAGCCGACTGCGGAATTCCGCCAGGATCGGGATGGACCCGCCGGTGCCGGCAATGGCCGCCTTGCCCCATTCATCCCGAAGCGCTTCCAGCGCCTTTTGCAGCATCGGGCTGTCCACCGGCATTGCGACGGGGGAAGCGCGGCCCAGGGCGGTGAACTCCACGCTGCAATCGGGCGGCAGTTGGGCACGGATGTGATCCCGCAGTCCCGCGCGGACGGTTTCGGGGTTCTGGTCGGGGACCAGTCGATAGCTGACCTTGGCGTGAGCCTTGCAGGGGATCACCGACTTGAACCCCTCGCCGCTGTAGCCGCCCCAGATGCCGTGCACCTCGAATGCCGGCCGAGACCAACACTGTTCCAGTACCGATCGGTCCTTCTCGCCCGCAGGCACCGATAGGCCCCCTTCGCCCAGAAACCCCGCGTCGTCGAACGGTAGCGCGGTCCAGCTGGCACGGACCTCCTCGGGCAACTCGCGTACGTCGTCGTAGAAGCCCGCTACGGCCACAGAGCCATCGGTGGCACGGCAACTTGCAAGTACATCCGCCATGACCTGCAGCGCATTGCGCGCAGCGCCGCCGAATATGCCGGCGTGCAGGTCGCGGTTAGCTGCGGTGACCACGAACTCCTCCGACATCAGCCCACGCATCATCGTGGTTATCGCCGGCGTGTCGTGGTCCCACATGTCGGTGTCACAGACCACGGCCACGTCGGCGCGCAACTCGTCCGCGGTCGCTTCCAGGAAGGGGCCCAGCGACGGGCTGGCGATTTCCTCTTCGCCTTCCAGCAATACGGTCACCCGGCACGGCAGCGCGCCGGTTGCGGCCTTCCAGGCGCGGCACGCCTCGATGAAGGTCATGAAGGCGCCCTTGTCGTCCGAGGCGCCGCGCCCGGTGATCCAGGTCTCGCCATCCGGCTGCTTCTCCAGCGCAGGAACGAAGGGATCGGCATCCCACAAGTCCAGCGGATCGGCGGGTTGCACGTCGTAGTGGCCATAAAACAGGACATGCGGCGCGCCGCCGGGTGCGCTGGTGTCATGGCCCACGACCATCGGGTGGCCCTGGGTATCGCGGACCGAGGCATCGAAGCCCATCGACGACAGATCCGCCGCCAGCCAGTCTGCTGCACGTTGCACGTCGGGCGCATGGGCGGCTTCGGCCGAGATCGAGGGAATCGCGACCAGTTCCAGCAGCCGGGCGAGGCCAGCATCAAGGTTCGCGGTTGCCGCGGCGAGCGCGGCGTCCAGGTGGGATGTCGTATCAGGCATCGCGTTTGTCCTTCCGATATTGGTTTGCGGCGTCGAGACGCCTCATGCGGGCACCGCCAGTCGGTCGACTTCGGTCAATTCGATTCGGAAACAGGCCACGATCTGTCCGACGTCGCGCACATTGTCCGGCACCGTGGCGAAGACGAGGGTGACATGTGGGTCGTGTACGAGATACAGGCACGGGTCGTCCAGCGAGACCTGCATGACCTCGGCTGCCTTGCCGGGTGCGAGCGAGCTGGCCAGACCGACGCGACCCGGAGCGCATGCGCCCCCCTCGTGGCAAACGCGGACGACGGCGCGTGAGGGCATCGGCAGACGGCGGTGCCCCGGGGAATGTCCGGACCGCCGAACCCGGTCCGGTTTGCGAGATGGGGGTCAAGCGACTTGCCGCGCATCGGGTCACCGGTAGCGATGAACACCGGGAAACCGGTGGCGCGCAGAGGGTCCGCGCGGCCAACCACCTCCGCCGGGTGGCAGCCATGCGTGCGGCTTGCCCGATCCTTCCCGGACAGGTGAACAGGAACCGGCACTCCCGGTTGCGCGACGGACCAGCCCGCGACCCGCCGCCGGTTGGGGTCAATCGTGAAACAGGGCGGGCTTGGGGGGCGATGGCGGGCATACTTCCCTGGCGACCGCGAAATTCCCCGACGAGTGCCTCGTCCGAGGCGCACCTCTCCTCCATCGCCGCATGATCGGGCCGGTCGAATTCGGCGCGAGTCTGGTCCACAATTGCCCCGGGGCAGAACATGTCGGCAGCCATGGTGAAGCCTGCGCGCATCCGGTCCCAGGCCGCCGGCGCAGTGCGTGAGCGCACGGTCTCAGGCGTGGCGAACTTCCACTCCATCGGCAAGGCGCAGTGAGACTGGAGGGAGCCAACTTCCTTGCCCGGACCGCGAAACAGGGTCCTGGGCAAACGGACGTGCGGGTTGACCAAGCCGGGCATCACGAATTCGCCCAGGTCGCCCATGCACCCGACGCACGGCGCGCGTTGCACTGGCATGCCGGCGGTGCAGGACGGAAAGGCGGAGCGTTGGAGATCGTCAGGTCTGTCACGGGACCGACTCGGTGGCAAGAATGCTGCATTGCTCGGGCTCGGGAACCAGACGCACGGTCTCGCCATCGCTACTCGGCTGCCCCAGCGGACCGGAGGCAACGAGGTGGCCTGCGGGCGTCTCGGCCTGGTAATGATATGCACGGCCCACATAGGTGCGCAGGCCCAGGCGGGCCGGGATGCCATGTTCGCCGTAGGACACCCGCAGCCCGTCGGGGCGCGTGGCCAGAATGAACTGGTCGGGGATCGAGCCCAAATCGTCCTCGGACAGCGTTATGTCGATGCCACCCTCGCCCTCAGCAGTGATGCGGCCGGCATCACGGGCGATGACCGCCAGGGAGATCAGGTTATCGAACCCCACGAACCGGGCAACGAAGGGGTTGGCGGGACGGCTGTACAGCGTCTCCGGGCGGTCAAACTGGCGGATTCGACCGGCATCCATGATCGCCACACGGTCGGAGATCGAGAACGCCTCCTCCTGGTCGTGGGTAACGAAGATCGCGGTCGTCCGGTTGGCGCGCTGCAACTCACGGATCTCGACGCGCATTTCGACGCGCAGTTTCGCATCGAGGTTCGACAACGGCTCGTCGAACATCAGGAGTGGCGGTTCGATCACCAGGGCGCGCGCCAGGGCGACCCGCTGCTGCTGACCGCCCGACAGCGCGCTCGGCAGTCTTCCGGACAGGGCGGACAGGCCAACGCGGTCCAGCATCTCGCCAGCCCTGCGCCCCCGCTCGGTCTCGCCCATCCCCCGTTGTTTCAGTCCGAAGGCCACGTTGTCGCGCACGGTCAGATGCGGGAACAGCGCATAATTCTGAAAAACCAGGCCAATGTTGCGCTTGTGCGCCACCAGACGGGTCAGGTCGGTCTCACCCAGATGGATCGTGCCTGCGGTGGGCTGCAGGAATCCCATCACGACCCGCAGGGTGGTGGTCTTGCCGCAACCCGAAGCGCCCAGGAGCGACACCAGTTCTCCCGCCTCAACATTCAGCGAAAGATCGTCGAGAACCTTGGTGGCGCCGTAATGCGCGGTGAGGTTCCGAAGGGTGAGCGGCAAGGTCATTTGGCAAGGAATGTCAGGCCCAGGGTGCGCTCGACGACCGCCATGACGATGACCGTCAGCACCATCAGCAGGACCGAGACCGAGGCGATCACGGGGTCAAAGAACTGTTCGACATGGGCAAGGATCTGGATCGGCAGGGTGGAAATGCCCGGCCCGGTCAGGAACAGCGCCACCGAAACGTCGTTAATCGATGTGATGAAGGCCAGGATGAAGGCCGCGATGACGCCCGCCTTCACATTCGGCAGGACGATGGTGAAGAAGGTCTTGACCGGCGGGCTGCCAAGACTGACGGCCGCCTCCTCGATGGTGAAGTCGAACGAGGCGAGAGAGGCGGAGATCACGCGCACCGCATAGGGCAGGACCAGTAGCGTATGGCCGACGATCAGCGTCGAGACGACCGGCAGCCCCGCGCCTACCTGGATCGAGCGCAGTAGCGAGAAACCCAGCACGATTTCGGGGATCAGCACGGGCAAAACAAACAACGTCGACAGCCAGCCGGGCAGTTGCACTCGGTAACGGTTCAGCGCATAGGCCGCCGGAATGCCAATTACAAGCGCGCAGCAGGTCGAAATGCCTGCGACCTGAAAGCTCGTAATCATGGTGCGGCGGAAGGCGGACATCTCGAAGATGCGATCGAACCAGTGCAGCGTCAGCCCCTGTGGCGGAAAGGTCAGATAGCCTGTATCCGACAGGGCGGCGCCAATCACGATGACCATCGGCCCCATCAGGAAGAAATAGACGAGGACCGTGAATGCGATCAGCGTGGGATGAAGGCGGCCCGTCATGTGGTCATCGGGTTCAGGCGCTTGGCGATCCGCGTCATGCCGATGACCACGGCCAGCGTAACTGCGACCATGATCGCCGAGATCGTTGCCGCCCCATCCCAGTCGAAGGCGACCATGGCGCGCTGGTACAGGAACGTGCCCATCATCATCTGCTGATCACCGCCCAGAAGCTGCGGCGTGGCATACGAGTTGAAGGATCCGGTGAACACCAGGACCGCGCCGACGATGAGGCCGGGCACCGCGAGCGGAAAGATCACCTGCCGGAAGGTCTGGGCCGGCGTGGCGCCAAGGGATTGGGCGGCCTCGATCACGTCGTCGGGAATGTTCTCCAGGACGCCCACGATGGTCAGGACCATCAGTGGGACGAACAGGTAGACCATCGCCACGATGACCGAAGTCTGGGTGAAGACCATCGTGAAGGGCGCACCCTTGACGCCGATCCAGACCAGGAAGTCGTTCAGAATCCCGTTGCGTCCCAGGATAATGAGCCAGGCGAAAGACCGGACCACGACGCCCGTCAGCAAAGGGAACACTGCCAAGATGATCAGGACCATTCGCCAGCGCGGCGGGGCTCGGCTTACGGCATAGGCCGTGAAGAAACCGATTACCAGCGACGCGGCCGTCGTGATCAGCGAGATCTCCAGCGTCCGCCACAGGACGGTGCGGCGGAACCCGCTTGCCAGGAAGGCGGCGTATAGGTCGAACACTCCATCATTCGCATAGAAGGTCACCGCGATGGTGGCCGAGACGGGCAGCACAAGGCAAAGAACGACCAGCACCGTCGCCGGTGCCGCCATCGTCCATCCCTTCAGTCTATGCAAAATGATCCGCGTTTCGAACTTCGGTTACGGTGCGACGAAAGACTCCCGGAATGGCTCAGTTGCCGAAGATTTCGTTCCAGCGCTCGATCCAGTCGGGCTTGGCAGCGTTCATCTTGGCGTTGTCCATACGCTTGAGACCGTTGACCATTTCGGCCCCGTAGGTCCAGAGCTTCGCCGCCGAGGGCGTCAGCACGACCGAGGTCTGCACCGGCGCGTCAACGCCGTTTTCGCCGAGGATCTTCTGCAGCTCGGAATCGAGGACGAAATTGATGAACTCATGCGCCCGTTCGACGTTCGCGGCACCGGTTGGGATGTTGATCGTGTTCATCGTGGCGATGTCGCCATCCTCCAGCTCCGCCCAGACGACCGTCGGCACGGCCTCCTGCAGGCGACCGAGCGCAAAGTCCTGCGCGAGGCTCACGCTGATCTCGCCGGTCGAAAAGAGGTTGATCATCTCCGACCCGGTGTTGTAATTCTTCAAGACGTTGGGCTTCAGATTTTCGACCTCGGCAAAGGCTGCGTCCGGGTCTTCGTATGCGTTCACCCCGGCCTTGTCGCCGGCCAGCACGACGACCATCGGTCCGGCGGTGGTGGTGATGCCGGGAAGAGAAATCTTGCCGGCCAGATCCTCGCGCCAGAGATCGGCCCACGAGGTGATCGGTTCGCTGACCTGTGCGGAGTCGTAAACAATACCCACCCGGCCCAGCGTATAGGCGGGGCCATAGTCGCCCATTGGCGCCTTGGCCATCTCGTAGACGCCCTCGAGATTTGGCAGTTTCGAACGGTCCACCGTCTGAAAAAGTCCCTTGTCGACCCCGAGTTGCGCGAAGCTGTCGGGCAGATAGATCAGATCGACCCCTTTGCCGCCCCGGATCTCGATCTTGCTGATCCGATCGGCACTGTTGCCGGTCTCGAAGATGATCTCGCAGCCGCACTGCTCCTGGAACGGTTCGACGATGTACTCGTTCAGCTTGTCGCCATTGAAGCCCCACCAAGAGACGACGAGCGTCTCGGCCTGAGCGGACACCGGCAACGCCGCGAGCATCAGTGCCGCGGTGAGATATCTTGTACATTTTGTCAGCATTGGCTTGGATTCCTTTTGGCGACGACCTTGTCTCTGTCGGGGCGCGATTTGCCTCGCGCACCTTCGCGCGTTTGAAGCTTAGCATGTGGCATGGTCGTTGCAAGCGAACACGGGCGTCTTTCCACTTCTGGCAAACCGGGGAAGCGAATGCGCAGGTTCCATTCGTGTACCGACGCAACAACCAGATCCTGTGCAATTCTCAAACGTCTGGGGAACCTTCTACCCCTTTGAGTCCGCGGTAGAAATGTCGGCGCAATTCAGGCGAATGCAATCGAAGCCCGGTATCGACTCACTTCAGGATATGTACGAGAAGGGCGCGTGGCTTCAGGACGGAGCATGTCCATCCGGGTTCGTAGGCTAGTCGGGTCGACCAACCGCACCCGTCAGGTCAGGGTGGTTCCGTCGCCTGCTCCGGACCCTTGAAAAGGGGCTGCCCACTGTTCCCGCGATGTGTGGCGTTTTGAAGTGAGATCGGAGTGTGCGTACGCATGTTGGGAACCACCAAAATCCGTGGGGTCAATCGGCGGTGGTGTCCTGGGTCCGGGACGGGA
>CAZPXZ010000030.1:32861-33850 GCA_964590405.1 uncultured Rhodobacterales bacterium
TCACAGGCTCCATGACCCGAAACCCTGCTGTCCTTCACGAACCCATCAACCTTGACTCCACGAATTTTTGTGGCTCCCGTCTTCTTCCAACGCATGAACTTCGGCTGCCTCGACTTCGCGTAGAAAATCACGCTCAATCGCATCGAGTTCACGTTCCATACGTCTATTTTCCTCCGCACATGCCGGAACGGCTCTTGCTTCGATCTCCTGCCGCTCGCGTTCAACTCTTTCCGCATTCCCTTTGCGTTCCCTTTCGGAGCGTTGTGCCGTCTCCGAGCGTCTTTCTGCAGCCACCAGCATTCCTACGGCAAACGAAGCTCTTGCAGAAATACGACTTTAGCCGCGTTTTCTGCAGGTGATGTGGGGAGTAGAATTTTGGGGACAGGCGCTTTCTCTTGCGGTATCATACGGTTACCACGCCAAATGATGGCCCGCAGAGGATGCGCCCATGTCCCTGAGAGATATTCTATCGCGTTACTGGCGCGGATTTCAACCGGAACTCTATGAAGCCGTCGAGGAGACGGTCGGGTCGCTGAGCGATCGATATCGGCTGCTGCTTGATGTCTTCGAGTTCGTGCGTGTTGAGAAGCTGATCGGGTCTGGCTTTGGTCCGGGCCGGCCAGCGAAGCATCGTGTTTCCCTGGCGCATGCGTTTCTGGCCAAGGCGGTCTTCGACCTCTCTTCGACGCGAGACCTGATCGAGCGGCTGGAGGTTGACGAGAAGATGCGCCGCCTTTGCGGCTGGTCTTCGGTGCGGGCGGTTCCGAGCGAGGCGACCTTCTCGCGTGCGTTCGCGGAGTTTGCCGAGAGTTCCTTGCCGACCCGGCTGCATGAGGCGTTGGTGGAGCGCACGCTCGGAGAGCATCTGGTCGGGCACATCTCGCGGGATTCGACTGCGATCGAGGCGCGGGAGAAACCGGCTCCGAAACCTGCCAAGGCTGCGAAGCCGAAACGCAAGCGGGGACGGCCGCGCAAGGGCGAGGAGCGTG
>CAZPXZ010000031.1:0-32809 GCA_964590405.1 uncultured Rhodobacterales bacterium
GACCAACTCAACGCGCGATCAAACGACCGACTGCCGGAATATTGCAAGAGGCTCTGTCGTAATAGTCCGTGCGATAGCAGAAGGTATGGCAATCGCCGTCGATCGAAATGCGATAGGTCTTGCCACCCCATGTGCCCACCGGTGCCTTCAGGTACCCGACATAGTCGTCCATGTCGATCACGGAACGGACCCAGTCCGGCATTTCGGAGGCAAGATTCTTGCCCAGCACGTCGCCCTCGAAGGGCGCACCCATCTCGATAATGTCGAAATCAACCGTGCCAGTCGCGATCGACTGCTGCAGGCGCGCGTTGTAATCGGCTTGGGCGAGATCGATCCAGTTGATCGTAGCGCCGGTGTACGCCTCCCAAGGCTTCAGGAAACCGCGAAACAGGAAGTTGTGCAGATTCTGGTTGTTCAGCCCCATGAAGGTGAGCTCCACGCCTGCAAATTCTCCGGGCTGCACCACTTCCTTCGTCGGACCCAGGCACATTTCGCCGACCTTCTGCCATTCCGCGTCCGTAGGAGAACCCATTCCGACACCAGGAATCTTGAGAATTTCAGCGCGCAGCCCCGAATGGCTGTCTGCCAGAGATGGCCGGGCACCGAGCACTCCGGCAGCACCGGATGCCGCGGCAAGGCCGCCCGCCGCCGCCATGCCCTTCAAGACATCCCGTCGGCCAACCTTGCCCAAGCCGCATATGGAATCGTAGATTTCCACCTTCATTGAACGTACTCCCAATTCAAACAGTTCCGGCCCGACACAACGGCTGTACCCCCATCAATGCTGCAACAGCCACAGTTCCGCTTGCGGAGCATTGAGCGCTTCGGCCGTGGAACTGTCGACAGGCAATGCCCGCCAGGCACGATTCAGCGGGAGTGTCCCGGCGTCCAGGGGTCCTGTCAACCTTCTGTCGATCTCACGCACCCGCCATTGAACGGTGACTTTGCGGATTGCACGCAACACAGGTACGATTTCCGCGATATCCGCGGAACCGGTTGAACGTCCCGCGTTTCGTTGTGGGCGTTTGAGGGAGGAGGCATGGCCGAGGTCAGCGTCGAGGCGCTTCGAAAGGAATATGGCGGCCAGGAAGTTATCCATGGCGTCGAATTCGACATCGCCGACGGAGCGTTTGCAGTTCTGGTCGGGCCGTCTGGATGTGGCAAGTCTACATTGCTCCGGATGATCGCCGGTCTTGAAGCGATCACTTCCGGCAGAATTCGAATCGGCGGCCGGGTCGTCAACAGCCTGCCACCCTCGCAACGAGATATCGCGATGGTGTTTCAGAACTACGCTCTGTATCCGCATAAGACGGTTGCCTCCAACATGGCATTCTCGCTGCGCATGCGCCGCATGGCGAAGAACGAGATCAAGGCTCGTGTGGACCGCGCCGCCGAGATCCTCGGCCTGACCCCGTATCTGGACCGGTATCCGCGTGCCCTTTCCGGCGGCCAGCGACAGCGTGTCGCCATGGGTCGCGCAATCGTACGGGATCCCCAGGTGTTCCTGTTCGACGAACCGCTGTCGAACCTGGACGCCAAGCTTCGTATCCAGATGCGGGCCGAGATCCGCGAGCTGCATCAACGATTGGGCACCACCACGGTTTATGTGACCCACGACCAGATCGAAGCGATGACAATGGCGGACAACATTGTCGTGATGGAAAGCGGCAACATTGAACAGATCGGAACACCGCTTGAGGTGTACGACCGGCCCCGCAATATCTTTGTAGCCGGCTTCATCGGCTCTCCTTCGATGAATCTGCTTCCCGGAACCGTTTCCGGAGATGGGGTCGATCTCGGGGGTACAGTCATTCCGGTTCCCTCCGCGGCATCACTTGCGCAAGGCCTGAACGTAACGGTCGGCGTGCGCCCGGAGCACCTCTCCTTGTCGGATGATGGACTCCCGGTAGATGTCTCCGTCGTGGAACCCACCGGCAGCGAAACACACGTCGTTGGCCGGTTCCGCGAGATGGAAGTCCTGGCTGTTTTCCACGCACGGCACGCCTTCAGCCGGGGTGAAAGACTCATGCTGGCACCCGACAATTCCCAGATTCACATTTTCGATCGCGATACCGGGGACCGCATCAATTGAATGTGCCCTGCTTCACAGGCTGCTTTGCGGGTGAAATCCCCGCCCGACGGCGCTAGAAATCACCGACAGCTTAGCAGGAGCCATCCATGAACCGGCCCATGCAGCCGCGCGAACCTCGCCCAGGTTCAACTGCAGGAAGGGTCCCGACTCAACCTGCGCCGGCTGCCGGCGAGAAGGAAGGGAAAAGTCATGCTCATTGGTGTTGATCCGCGCCTGAACGCAGAACTTCTTTATGTACTCCGCGCCATGGGTCATGGCGACGCGCTCGTGCTCTGCGACATGAACTTTCCGGCGGACTCCGTTGCACAGGAAACCGTGCACGGGGAACTCTTGCGAATGGAGAACCTGTCCTCTGGGGAAGCCGTTCGCGCAATCCTCTCGGTGCTGCCACTTGATACCTTTGTAGAGGACTTTGCGGGACGTATGGAGGTAGTGGGAAAGCCGCACGAAGTCCCGCCCGTGCAGCAGGCAGTGCAGTCCGCCATTGACGAGGCTCGTGGTTGCCCCAGCCCCATGGTCGGCGTCGAGCGCTTCGCGTTCTACGATTTTGCGAAACAGGCCTACGCGGTAGTGCAAACCGGCGAACGGAGGTTCTTTGGCTGCTTCTTCTTGCGTAAGGGAGTGATCCCCCCGGTCGAGTAGTACAATTCCGAACCCCTGTCTTCGCCGCCGACTATCCGGTCGGTCGAAAGCCGGGGTCTCTTCCGGGCTGCATCCCAGGTGTCGCTGCAAGCGGTCCGGACACGGCCGCCTGTCTCCGTATGTCCTCCCGTTGCAGGAGAACCGGCCGGACCCGCATTTGTGCGATCGCTCTCGATTCTGTCCAACCGACTCTGGTCTGGAATCCGTCCCTGAACCGTACACCCATCAGTGGCAAACCGTCCTCTTCGCCCGTAATGGAGGCCGACGACGTCAGGATGACACTCCACCGACAATCGGCATGTCTTCCGAAACTGCGGAAAACCGAACAGCATGCAAGCGATCTGCGCCGTTTCAGCCGATCCGCTCTCCCTTTTGGTGGTCGAAGAGATGCAATTGCTCCGGATCTACCTTGATGGCGACCGCATCACCGGCGACGGCACCCGTCAGGCGTGGCAACAACGCGGTCATCTCAAGCCCGTTCGCATCCAGCACCAGTAATGTCTCGTGTCCAAGGTGCTCCACCAAGCGGACGATCGCATCCGCACGACCGCCATCTCCTGCCTGTGCAAGCTGAATGTGTTCCGGCCGGATTCCGACCGTTATTCGCGGGCCAACAGACACATGTCCAGGCGGCAAGGAAAACGATGGTCCACCCTCCGCAGCAAAGCGCGCCGACCCTTCTGTGGCTTCCACGATTCCTTCGAGGAAATTCATCGCCGGCGACCCGATGAAACCTGCCACGAAGCGGTTTGCGGGTCGGTCATACAACTCCAGCGGTGCGCCGATCTGTTCGATCCGACCCTCATTCAATACGATGATCTCGTCCGCGAGAGTCATGGCCTCGACCTGGTCGTGTGTTACATAGACAAACGTCGTTCGGACCCGCTGATGCAATTCCTTGATCTCCGACCGCATCTGAACCCGAAGCTTGGCGTCGAGGTTCGACAACGGTTCGTCGAACAGAAACGCGCGCGGCTGCCGTACCATTGCGCGCCCCATCGCCACACGCTGCCGCTGCCCGCCGGAGAGCTGGCGGGGATACCGGTCCAGGAGGGACTCAAGCCCGAGCACACTCGCGACCTCGGAGACCCGGTTGACGATCTCGTCTTTGGGAGCACGACGCAGTCGAAGCGCGAAGGCAAGGTTCTGCCGGACAGTCCGGTGCGGATAGAGCGCGTAGTTCTGGAAGACCATCGCAACATCACGGTCCCGCGGCGCGACCTCCGCCACCGACTGCCCGTCAATGGCGATGTCGCCACCGGTGAGTTCCTCGAGGCCGGCAACCAGCCGAAGAAGTGTGGACTTGCCGCAGCCAGAGGGACCAAGAAGTACAACGAATCGTCCGTCGGGAACACTCGCTGTAACTCCTCGGAGGGCCTCCACGCCATCGAAGGACTTCTCTACATCTTGAAACGCTATGGATGCCATGACTGCTCTCCAGTCTCCGAAACGGCGCCGACGTCTACCGGCACTCCGGTGTCGCTCGCAAACCGCAGACATCGCTGCTGCACGGACGGATTCGTCATCCCTTGACCGCTCCGAGTGTCAATCCACGAACGATGAAACGCTGTGCGAGCAGCGCGACAATCACCGGGGGGATCATCGCGATGAGTGCGCGTACCGCCATGAACCAGAACTGGACACCACGCGTATCCACCGCACCCGCAACGTGCACGGGAACGGTAATGGAATCGCGGCTTGAGATCGTAATCGCGAACAGGAACTCGTTCCAGGAGAAAGCGAACGCGATCAGGCCGGTCGCCACGATTCCGGGAGCAGCCAGTGGAAGGGCCACTATCAGGAACGTCGTGATGTGGTTCGCCCCGTCCACGAGTGCGGCCTCCTCGATCTCCACCGGCAAGTCCAGGAATGTCTGTCGCAGAATGACGACGGCAAACGGTAGTACGAATGTCGCATTGATGAGGATGAGCGCAATCTGCGTGTCGAGCAGACCAAGCCAGCGCATCACCAGATAGAAGGGAATCACGGTCGCGACCGGCGGCAGAATCCTCTGGGAGAGAAACCAGATCGTGATGTCCTTGTTGGGCATGAGCCGAAACCGGAAGCGCGCCAACGCATAGGCCGCGGGCGTCCCGATGATCAATGCAAGCACGGAAGCGGACACCGAGATGATGGTGCTGTTGGTAAGTGCGCGCCTGGATTCCGGCGAGGCCAACTGGGTTATCCAGTTGTCCAGTGTCGGCTCAAAGCTCAGCCACGGAATTCCCAGTCCCGCGACGGTGAACGTATCGATGGGATTGCGGAGACCTTGCGAGATTGCCCAGTAGAACGGAAAGAAGAACAACAGCGTCGCCGCGACAGCGGCAAGCCACAGCAGCGAGTCGCCGAGTCCGGACGCCAAGCCCGCCTTGCGGCCGCCCCTCGGCGCCGCGCGTTCGACCACGCGCTCAGCCATAGCTGTCGCGCAGCCTCCGGAACGTCAGCATGACGATGATCATGACGGCAATCAGCAGGCCATAGCACATCGCGCTGGCATAACCCAGGTCGAAGTACCGGATGCCCGTTCGAAATGCCAGGAACGAGAAGGACTGCGTGGCAACCCCGGGACCGCCTCCCGTCAGCGCGAAGGGAATGTCGAAGAGTTTCAACGCCTCCGCGAGTCGGAGCAACAGCACGATGATTACCGTCGACTGGAGCAGAGGCAGCAAGACACCGGTCATCACCTGCCAGCCGTTGGCACCGTCGACGATCGCGGATTCGTAGAGTTCGTCGGGAACCGACTGCAACGCGGCAAGGAAGACCAGGAAGCAGAATGGAGTCCATTGCCAGATGTCGACGAAGATGATGCTGAAAAGCGCCCAGTCGGGATCCGACAGGAATGGCAGGCCGAGAAAGCCGAGCGGACCACCCTCCTCGTAAAGTATTGTGAAGAAGAGGTATCCCGCCGCCAGTGGCGTCGCAAAAATCGGCAGAATCATGATGGCCCGCATGGTCGCACGCCCTGCGAGATGCCGGTTGAACAGGATCGCGAGCAGGAATCCGAGAATCAACTCAATGGAGACCGATGAGAGAATGAAAACGATGGTAACACGGACCGCCGAAGCCACCTGGCTGTCCCGGAACATCCGCTTGAAGTTCTCCAGACCCTGGAAGGTGGTAATGGTCCGGAGTTCCTTGTGAATCACCGTCTTGGTTCTCTGCTTGCCGTTGGCGAGCATGACCGGTTCGCCGGCATCATCGAAGACGAGAACCTTCTCGCGCGTGATCTCGGTCTTGCTGTCGATCTTCAGAAAGGCAACGTAAAGGGAAAAGCCAAGTGGAAAAACCGTGAATGCAAGCACCCAGATCACTGCCGGAGCAAGGAAAAGTAAACGAATGCGGTTCGACCAGCGCATAGACCTGCCTTACGACCTACGGTCGAACGAGAGGGACCGTCGCGCCGGTAAAGCCGCCGGAGGAAGGTGCGATGGCGGTATTGCCACCACCGACCTCCGTCCGGCGACCCTTGAAGCCCTGAAAAGACTTCCGGACAGGGGTTACATCCCCTCGTAGCCGATGGCGTCCTGATAGTACTGCAGCTGAGAATCGCGTCCAAGCCGATCGGTGACGCCCTCCCAGGCAGCAGCTGTTGCATCCAGCGCCTCCTGGGGACCCATGTCACCGCTCATGGTCGCCGACAGGTTCTTGTCCAGGATGTCCCAGTACTCGAACGTTCCGGGAATGCGGAGATACGTCAGGATGGTGTCAGCGTAGAACGTATCATGATAGGCCTGCGTATAGGTCTCTACATCCGCCGCTGCCCAGCCAGCTGCCACATAGTCATCCACGGTCGATTCGCCCAGCGGCTGCAGGAACTGATAGCTGTATCCCGGGTCGACGCCAGTCCAGCCATTCTGCGAACTCCAGAGCGATACTTCCTTCATTGCCATCAACGACAGGAACGAGAAGGTGGCCTCCGGGTTGGCGGAATAGGCCGAGATCACGCCATGCCAGGAACCACCCGTGGTGTTGCCGACCGGTACCGGGTTATCCGCCTTGACGAAGGTGCCGTTCATGTGATCGTAGTACTCGTCGGAGGCAGGAAGGATCGCGGCCGCGCAATCGCCCTTGATGTTCGAACGGCTCTCATCCTGGCAGAGCGATCCAACGTCGCCCCAACTGAACACGAATACCGACTTCCCGCGCAGGAAGTAATCCCACGCTTCGCCGAGGCTCCAGCCGACTTGTGCCGCCGGACCCGTCTGGTGCAGCTGCAGCAGGAACTCCAGTGCGCGAACATGGCCGGGGCTGTTGATCATCGGGGTCATATCCGTGGGATCGAACCAGTACACGTTGTGATGCTGGTCAACCTTGTCGCCCGGGGTCACCGCAAAGGAAGCCGAAAGCGACTGGAAGTGGTAATGCCCCTGCTCACCGACCTTCAGATGCAGCACCATGCCGCTGTCGGCCTCATCATCATTGGAGTCCCAATTCTTGCCGTTGAAGTAGTTGGCAACGTCCAGAAGCTGTTGCCAGGTCTGGGGTGGCACGGGGAGGTCGTAGCCGTATTCGGCCTTGAATCCAGCCTGGTGCTCCGCATCGTTGAGCGCGCTCGGCCGGTAATAGAGAACCTGGCCATCGGCATCGTTCAGTACGCCGTAACCTTCTCCTTCCCAGGAGTGCAGTGCACGCAAGGAGTCCGGCATCACGTCGTACGACCACTTGGGATGATCACCGCTCGCGATCAGATCATCCACCGGAAACGCGTAGCCCTGCGGCACCATGTCGCCATACCAGAAGGCACCGACCATGAACGCGTCGTATTGGCCGGTTCCGCTCTTCACATCGAGAATCATCTTCGAGTAATGCTCGGCAAACGGCAACTCCACGATAGTGACCTTGCCGCCGGTCAACTCTTCCCAGGCGGGTCGAAATGCGTAGAGGGGACCGGAGATGCCACCCTTCGGGCCGCCTGAATTGACTGTCACGGTAATTTCCGTGCCCTCGAACGGCTGCTCACCCTGCTGAATCAGAGCGCCAAGATCCGCCGCGGGAACGGTGATCATCGTGTCGTCGTAGTCCGCGCCCAGATTGAGCGTCACTGTCCCGTCGTCGTTCCAGTCCACGCCCTGCGCCAACGAGGGCGTAGCGAAGCCGGCCAGGGCTAGCGCAACCAGTCCTGCCGCGGGTACATGCCATCGGCTATGTTTCATATTGGGGTTCCTCCTTTGGTCATTCTCACGCGCGTGCCGACCGGCACCCGCAACCATGAAAAGGGGGACTGCGCAGCGCCAATGCCACGCTTCCACCCTCGAACTCCGCCATGCTAACCACCCCCGGAACAAGCGCAAGAGCCAAGACCTGCAACAGATCCGCACCAAGGCCCGATGTACAACCGGAAGAATCTCGAGATGCTCGCGTCAGTCGTGTATCGAATGCGACACAGCCCTCGACAGCACTGGCCGGGAAACGAACGCTCCGCCCGCGATGACTCTCCCATGGTATCCCCTGCGCCTTCCGGGTACGCGTTCTCCCTCATCGTGTCTTGGTGGCAGCGAAACTGCTTGCGCTATCATCCCGACGCCCGGCAATCAGAGAATCGGCGCATGGTTCAAGTTCTTGTCTGCGGTCTCGCGGTCATCGATTTCGTGTTTGACGTTGACGGCTTTCCGGATGCGCCGCAGAAATACCGTGCTCTCGACGCGAACATTTCCCTGGGTGGATGCGCCGCAGTGGCCGCAGCCGCGATCGCGAGGCTCAAGGGAAGGCCGCAACTGGCTGCCCGGCTCGGAGACGACGCGGCCGGCAGGCTTGCGATCTCCCTGCTGCAGCGGGCCGGAATTGACACGGAATCCGTACAGATATCTGCTGGCGGGCGGTCCGGCTACTCTTCCGTCTATCTGGATCCCGCCGGAGAACGACAAATCATGTCCTTCCGGGGTTCCGGGCTGACGGGTTTGCTCGATCCCGGTGCCTTGGGCAAGCCGGCCGCCGTGCTCGCCGATACCCGCTGGCCGGAGGCCGCGGCAGCCGTTCTCCGCCACGCGCGATCGCTCGGTGTTCCGGGAGTCCTGGATGGAGAGACTCCCGTCGACCAGACCCTGTCCGACCTTGCCAGCCATGTCGCGTTTTCCGCGCAGGGAGTTTCCACCTATGCCGGCACCTCGAGTATTCCAGAGGCCCTGGAGATCGCGCGGAATCGAATCGATGGCTGGGTCTGTGCGACGGATGGGGCAAACGGCACGTACTATTTCGAGGGGAATACCCTCAAGCAAATCCGCCCGCCCAAGGTGGACATCGTGAACACTCTCGGAGCCGGAGATGTCTGGCATGGAGCCTTTACGCTGGGACTGGCGGAGAGAGAAAGTGAGGAAGCCGCCATCCGTTTCGCAAACACCGCGGCCGCTCTCCACTGCGCTCGGAACGGCCCGTGCGTTCCCTTGCCCGCTCGCCAGGAGGTTGAACGTCTCGCGAGCAAGATGTCTGGCTGACTCCACGCGAACAGAACTGTTCAAGCCGTAACTTCGCCTGTGTCGGGCATCGGGGATGGCCCGGTTCCCGCATCGCACCAACCAAGTCCCGCAGCAGGCAGGGAGGCACGGGCGTGCACCGAGGAAAACCGACCGTACCATCCGCTCCGGTTCAGCGTCCGGCACTTGTGCCTGCTTTGTCCGCACAGTTCCAGACAGGTCCCTTTCGGTCTGGACGTGGCAAAGGCAGTTCAGGTTCCGCTCGCCGCAGCTGCCGAGGATCCGGCCAAGCGTCCAAACACCGCACCATTGGTCAGCCCCGTTCCACCAGGATAGTTGAACCAGAATAACCCGCCGACCAGTTCCCCGGCCGCGTAGAGTCCCGGAATCGGGGCAAGATCGGTGTCCAGCACCTGCCCGCACTCCGGATCGATGCGAAGGCCGCCGAACGTGAAGGTGATGCCGCAACCGACCTGGTACGCCTCGAACGGCGGTTCGCTGATCGTATTGGCCCAGTTGGACTTCGGAATTGCGAGTCCCCGGGTGCCGCGACCGTCCTTCACCGTAGGGTCGAAGGGCGTGTCGGTATCGACCGCATCATTGTAGGCGAACATTTCTTCCAGAAAACCGTCGCGATCGACACCCTCGAGTCGAACCGCGAGTTCCTCCAATGTACTGGCGGTTACCTTTGTCACCTGCCGGATACGGTACTCGTCTCGCAGGAGATGGCTGACCTTTGCATCGAATACCTGCCACGCGAAACCGTCCGGTTGCTCAAGGATTGTCCGCCCGTACCGCGCGTAGGTGTAATTCCGGAAATCCGCGCCCTCGTCCACGAAGCGCCGGCCCGTCGCGTTCACCATTACGCCCCATGGATAGCTATGCTTCTGGAATGAATCTCCGACCGCGAGATCGCCAAACTCCGGTGCATTGAATTCCCATCCGACCGCATGGCAGCCTGACCAGTTTCCAAAGGACGCAGCGCCGATCTCCAGCGACATCCGGATTCCGTCGCCGGTATTGAAGCGGGTGCCACGCACCTTCGCCAACTCCCAGCCCGGCCCGAGATAACGCGTACGCCACTCCGGGTTGGCCTGAAACCCGCCGGAAGCAAGTACGACCGCGTCCGCCCTCGCCTCCTCGATGCAGCCTTCCTGCCCGCTGCCACGGTCGGGTGCCTTCTTGAATCGAACACCTCGCACCGTATGGCCGTCATGTATCAACTCGATTACACGCGCACCGTAGAGAATGTCGATTCCCTTCGACCGGGCGATCCGTGTATGGCCGTCTACCAGTCCTGGCCCACCGCCCCAGGCCTCCAGCGTCAATCCGCCCCAGAAACGGAATCGGCCGTCAACCCTGAAGGCCTGTCGTCCATAGATGGGCAGGAAGCGAATTCCCTTCTCACGCAACCAGCGCATTGTGCCATTCGATTCCGTGACCAGCCGGTCGCACAGGTCCGGGTCCGTGCGATTGCGAGTCAGGCGAGCCATATCCGTGTAGAACAAATCGACCGGATAACGCCCGAAATCCGTGTTCTCGATGTCCGCTTCAGTCAAGTCCGGACACAGGGCCCGAATGTCTTCCACGCCGTCATAGGCGAAACGGAAGGCTCCTCCGGTAAAGCGTGAATTGCCACCGTTTTCCTCTTCCGGAGCACGTTCCAGCATCAGCACTGACGCTCCCGCTTCCCGCGCCGCGAGCGAAGCACAGAAGGCCGCGTTCCCCGCCCCGACCACAATGACGTCATGTCCGGTCATTGAACTCGCTTCCTTCCAGCCCGATGGTGCCGTCCACTGACAGCCCACGCCGTTTCCGGATCAAACCACTTGCAAACCTGCGCCCTTCAACCTGCATTGCGCTATCCTCTGACCACCGCACCCTGATCGGCGAGACCAGCCCTTAACACTGGCGGCTCGCGCGGCACGAGCAGGAACAATAGCGCCAGAGATGACGACCCGTGCATCGCACACCATTGGAAAACGCCCACAATCAGCGTTCCTGTCACATGAGTTGAATGTGCCCTGGCGTTCCGCAGGAAACGGACGCAACCATTCCAGGCGACCGAAACATGTATGCCCGGAGCTGTCGGAATCTGGAGGTACGAGCCCTTGCCTGACGTGATCATTACCGAGTTCATGGATGACCGCGCCGTCAGCCGACTGTCGGAGGCATTTGTGACGCTCTACGAACCGTCTCTGGCCGATGACATGGTACGGCTTTCATCCCTCCTTCCGGAAGCGCGCGCCCTGGTCGTGCGCAACCGTACGCAGGTCGACAGCAGGTTGCTTTCCGGCGCCCATCGTCTCACCTGTGTTGGACGGCTTGGCGTCGGCCTCGACAATATCGATGTGAACGAGTGCCACCGGCGAGGGATCACGGTCTACCCGGCAACGGGCGCCAACAGCGCCTCCGTGGCGGAATTCGTCATCACCGCTGCGCTGGTGCTGCTGCGCGGAGCGTGGTTTCGTAGCACCGATGTGGCCGAAGGCGCCTGGCCACGGGAAGAGATGATCGGACGAGAGGTTGGAAGCAAGACTCTCGGGCTGGTCGGATTCGGCGGCGTCGCACGGGAAACCGCGTCACGGGCGCGTGCGTTTGGTATGCGGATTGTCGCCGCGGACCCCTATCTCGATACAGACCATCCCGCTTGGGAAACCGCGACGCGCCTGAGTATCGATTCGGTTTTCCGCGAAGCGGATGTACTCAGCCTGCATGTTCCGCTCACGCAGGAGACGCAACGACTCGCCAACGAGACACGGTTACGACTCATGCGCCCGGGCGCCGTTCTGATCAACACGTCGCGTGGCGGCGTCGTGGACGAGGCCGCACTGGCCGAAGCGCTTGCCGCCGGTCGGCTTGCCGGAGCAGCCCTGGACGTGTTTGAACGGGAACCACTACCCGCCGGAGACGGGATGCGTTTCCGGGGGCTGAACGTGATCCTGACTCCGCACATCGCTGGATTGACCGAAGAATCCGGCGCACGGGTCGGGGAATTGGTATCCAGGCGCGTCCTGGAACATCTCACCTCGTGACCACGTTTCTTCGGCAAACCGCGCGAATCCATTGCCTGTGCATCCCGGCATGGCAACATATGCACATTGCAGAATGCCTGTCGGGGATCCCGCAGCATGAAGGGTCGAGGGAGAATGAGAGATTTCAGTCGGCCGAAGTCAGCGTACGCCGGACGGCATCCTTCCACCGCACGTACAGACGGTCGCGTTCGATCTCATCCATCTGTGGCTCGAACCGCCGCTCCCGAGCCCACCCTTCGGCGAATGACTCCGGACCCGGACAGAGTCCGGACTGCATCCCGGCAAGCCAAGCCGCGCCAACGGCGGTAGTCTCCAATACCACCGGCCGGTCGACCGGGGCGCCCAGGATGTCGGCCAGGAACTGCATTGTCCAGTCGGAAGCGGTCATACCGCCATCGACCCTCAGCACCGTTTCCGCTGCGCCGGTCCAGTCCCGTCGCATCGCCTCAACCAGGTCACGTGTCTGGTACCCGACGCTTTGCAGCGCCGCCGACGCAAACTCGGATGGTCCGGTCGCCCGCGTGAGACCAAAGACAGCACCGCGGCACTCCGCATCCCAGTACGGAGCTCCGAGGCCTACGAATGCAGGAACGAGAACCACATCGCTGGCCGTTCCCGAACGCTCCGCGAGTTGGCCTGACTCTGCAGCATCCGCGATCATGCCGAGGCCGTCACGGAGCCACTGGACCACGGCGCCCGCTACAAAGATCGATCCCTCAAGCGCGAAGGTGGGCTTGCCGGCAAATTGATAGGCGATCGTTGTTAGCAGGCGGTTCCGCGAAGCTACCGGCTCGCATCCGGTGTTCAGAAGCGCAAAGCAACCCGTACCATAGGTGGACTTCATCATCCCGGGGTGGAAGCAAGCCTGGCCCATTGCTGCCGCCTGCTGATCGCCCGCAATCCCCCTCAATGGCACGGGCCGACCGAACAGGCTGGGAACGGCATCGCCGAATTCGTCAGAGCAGTCTCGAACCTCCGGCAGCATGGACTGCGGAACGCGAAGCAGTGCGCAGAGATCCGGATCCCACGATCCGGTACGGATGTTGTAGAGCATGGTCCGCGATGCATTGGTTGCATCGGTAGCATGCACTGAGCCATCCGTCAGCCGCCACAATAGCCAGCTGTCGACGGTTCCGGCCAGCAACTTGCCATTCTCCGCGGCGGCGCGGGCGCCATCCACCCTGTCCAGCATCCACGCAAACTTGGTGGCGGAGAAATAGGGATCGAGCAGTAGCCCGGTGCGCTCCGAAACCATCGGCTCGCAACCGTCGTTTCGCAGCCTGGCGCACAGGCCGTTAGTGCGCCGGTCCTGCCAGACGATCGCAGGGTGAATGGGCTTCCCCGTATCCCGTTCCCAGATCAGGGCGGTTTCACGCTGGTTGGTCATGCCGATCACGGCCGGAACATCACCGTCCATCGCTTCCCGGCATGTGTCCACTGTCGTGCGCCACAAGTCCTCGGGATCATGTTCAACCCATCCGGACTGCGGAAAGTGCTGTGGGAATTCCCGCTGCGACTGGCGAACGGGGTTCAGGCCCGGTGTAAACCGGATCGCCCGTGTAGAAGTCGTGCCCTGATCGATTGCAAGTATCTGTCCTGACATGGCCTGGCTCAGTTCTCCCGCTTAACTATGACTGGTGCCATACAGTGTACACCTCCGAAGTTCTGATCCAGCGAGCCGATTTCGCCACTGCACACTGAACCGACGGGGACAACAATACCGTCTGAGTGGCTGGACTGGCGCTCGGTTTCCCGCATCTCACGCACGGCTGATGAGCACCCCTCCCGCGAGTTAACGCCCGACTTCTCGTGGAATTGCCAGCGGTTGATCGATTCCGAAAATTGGCTGCCTTGCCCGACTCTTCGATCCTGGAACAGGAGTGCCAGTTCGTTGTCTCCTTGCTACAGAACGCGGAATTCACATAGAAATCCGGCCAGAGATTAATAATGCCAATCTCTTTGATAAACATATTGCCTGCCGGCTAGACTTTTATTACAATTATGTGACAATGACTGCAATCTGATGCAGGGAGGCAGTTCCCATGATCACGATTAGCGAAGAGATCCTGTTGTTGCTGCTGGACTACGATTCCGGTGCCATGAATGGGAGGATCGCACCCCATTCCAGCGCCAACGCAGTGAGTGGGGGCGTGCTGATGGATCTCGCGCTTGAGAACAGAATCGATACCGACCCGGAAACCCTGTTCATGATCGGCCGGGAGCCGACGGGAGAACCGGTGCTCGACGAGGCTCTGTCCCGTATTTGGGACGACAAATTTATCCGGACCATCGACTACTGGGTGGAGGCCCTTGCAACGAACTCTGATTCCACGAAGGAGAGGCTGATAGAGCGCCTGATATCGCGGGGGATCCTGTACCGCGGCGCCTATGACCGCTTGTGGGTGATGGGTGCACGGCACTGCGTGCAGGAAGACGGTCAGCGCCTGCGTGATGTCCGGCAACGCATCGCAGGGGTTCTTCTGAGCGGCGAAGTTCCTGAGCCGAGGGACATCATGATCATCAGTCTCGCGGACGCCTGCCATCTTTGGCGCGGACTGATCGAAGAGGAGAGCCTCGCAACGCTCGCCCCGCGGATCCGCCAGGTCGCCCGGATGGACTGTATCGGTCAGGCTGTCGTACGATCTGTCCAAAGGCACGAGGAGACAGCAGAGACCTTCCATTAGTCTGCAACCAGCACGTTCATCCCCCCGTGGGCGGGGAAACACCCCGCGACCCGGCGCCCGTAAGTGTCGACACATCGATCCCGTCCAGGAAAGTTCTAGCCATTCATAGGAAGAAACTCAGTGGACTGCCGTTCCGGACGACATGCTCCGGTTCCGCAAGGAACTCCCCACGTTCAGCGGTGGAACCGACCTATCACCAAGCAGTAGAATTGCACCCTCACGATCGTTCGATGCCTCCTCCCTCGTGCTGGCACCAGCTTCTTCGTGAAGCCCTGCAACAAGCTTCTCTCGGGGCTATCAGTTATGCTCGGGTGTCTGCTCTAGCGAAAGCGCTGATGATTTCATTGAGCAGGTAGCGGACACCTTGGTGTTCGCTCCTGTCAATGGTTCTTGGCCAGATGTCAATTTGTGGGCTACAAGACCCAACGGTCGAAGCAATACCACTTCAACAAGTGAAACATCGTGCGGTATCAAATGGATACAGTCTTTCGTGGGAAAGGGACGAACGGTGCGCGATGAATCTGACCTGATTCCGGTCGAATTCTCCGGAACTGCCCGCGAATACTTCGGGATCTGGCTCGTCAATCTCCTGCTGTCCATCGCCACTCTCGGAATTTACTCGGCCTGGGCGAAAGTCCGGACCAAGAAGTATTTCCATCGCAATACATCCATAGCTGACCGACGATTCAACTACCATGCGACCGGGCTGCAGATCCTGCTCGGGCGCCTGATCATTCTCGCCGCGCTGGTACTGTGGTCCGTCGCTTCGCACATCCTCCAGTACGGCGCCGCAATGGCCATCGCATTCGTCGTCATCCTGCCCTGGCTGATCAACCGGGGATTGCGATTCAACGCCGGAGTTACCGCCTGGTCCCATGTCCGCTTCCGCTTTGGGGGGAGCTACTGGGCCACCCTTCGCGTCTACGTCGTTTATCCGTTCCTGTCCGTACTGACACTCTTCCTGGCCTACCCCTATGCGTACAGAGCCAAGAGGCGCTACGTGATCGGAAACCACCAGTTTGCCGGAAAGCGGTTCAGCTTCGACGGCAGGATCGGCCCGTTCTACAGGGCGCTGCTCGTTGTCGTGCTATGGATCGCAGGCTGGACCGTCGCTGGTGCCGCCGGGGCAATCTACGCCATCGGCGGATTTGAGGCATTCCCATTGTTGGCATTTACGCTGGAATTCGGAGAGAATCTGGAATCGGCGACCATGGTCCTGTACGTCTCATTCGCCATCGCAGTACTTCCGGCTTCAACGATTTACAACGCATTCGCCCGCAACGCGACCTACGCGGGAACCGGTCTTGAGGGTGGACATCTCTTCGTGTCCCGGATCTCTGCCCTGAGACTCGTTCTGATCTCGATGACGAATGCAATTGCGATTGCCGCCTCTCTTGGCCTTCTACTGCCTTGGGCCCGGATCCGCGTAGCCCGCTACCTGGCAGCTCATACCTGGGTCATTCCCAACGGCTCTCTTGATGAATTTGCCGGAACCGACGGGGATCGGCAGTCAGCCATTGGTGATGCCTTTGCGGATGTCGGCGGTTACGATGTTGGCATTGGCGTCTGACAAGGATATCGGGCCACTCGCGGGCTTTGGCTACCTGGCAGGGAATTCCCGTCGCCATGCCTGCCGTTTGCTGCGAAAGGCGGACGGGCGAACGCTGCACCTCGTGGACATCGAAAGCGGAGCTGTGCTGGCGTCGGCCGCTCCAGAGGCGGTAAACCTCGATTCGCGGCTCGGAAATCTCCCTTCGGAGATCGCCTTCCCATGTGGCTGGTGCTTCGAGACCATGGACCACGATGCTCTGGATGCCATGCTTCAATCCCGTCGGTCAGAGCGGCTGCACCGCTGGGAATCGTTCCGCCTGCGCCTTGTGCTCCTGGTCCCTCTCCTCCCCGCACTGGGTTACGCGGTCTGGCGGTGGGGTCTCGATGCCCTTGTCGCCATCGCGGTTGCCGTCACACCCGCAGCGATTCCCCGTGCCATCGACAACAGCAACCTCCAGATCATCGATCAGATCATTGCCAATCCGTCGAGGCTCGAGGAAACCCGGATCCAAGAGGCGCGACAGATCTTCGCCCGGCTCGAGGGGGCAGCCGGAGAGTCTCGCTTTGGTGACTATCGGCTGCTGTTCCGCAGCATCCCCGAGATTGGACCGAACGCCTTCGCCATGCCCGGCGGAACCATCGTCATCACCGACATGCTGATCGAACGCTTCCCGGACGAAGACACCATTGCGGGAGTGCTGGCGCACGAGATTGCGCATGTATCGGAAGGCCATGTTCTGCAGCAACTCTACCGCAGCACCGGAACTGACTTGCTGGGCGCCCTCATTTTCGGTGAATTGGGTCCCATCCTGGACGGTGCCGCTTCTCAGAGCAAGACATTCCTTTCTCTTGCCTATTCCCGTGAGCATGAATCGGAAGCAGACCGGATCGGTGTCACGCTGGCGGCAAAGGCCGGGTTCGATCCGGAAGGCCTTGCGCGGCTATTCGAGGAATTGGATGACCAGGGAACCGCGCAGGATTCTTCCTGGTGGTCCACGCATCCCGGGCTGGCGGAACGTATCGCGCAGATCCGAGACCATGCGGGCGAGATTCGCGAATAGCTGCCGCCCAATCTTCCTGATCTGTGCCCGGAAGTGCTGCTCGCATGCTGCGTCGGAAAGTCTACCCACCCCTGCGACAGAAGCATGATGCCGTTACCGGGACATCGGTTCGTGCCAGGGCGATATCCAGTCGCTGCCTGACGATGACCGCCTCCTCGCGTCTCCCGAGCCGCTCAAGGCACTCGTGGTATCCGTGCAGGCTCCAGACGTTCTCCGGATGCTGGCAGGCGCGGCTCAGGGTCGCATCGAAACCGAGATCTGCCCGGTAGACGACCGCGGCCTCCTCGACCTGGCCCTGTTCCAGGAGAAGCGCTCCCAACGCGTGCCGGGCGGGCTGCATCCAGCCCCATGGCTCGTCGTACGGCAGATTGTCATCCAGATCGACCGCCTTGCGCAAATGCGCGAAGGCCGGCTCGAATGTACCCTTACGGTACTCGATCTCCCCGAGCATCATTTCCCGCGCAACCGCGAGAATGTCCAGGCACCGGTTATTGAACACGTAGCGCGTATCTGGAACACGAGCGAGCGCCTCGTCGAAACGGGTGGCTTCCGAGTCCGCCTCGCTGACCTTCCCCAGAACACCGAACGCGACAGCGCGAGCGTAACGAATCATGGCGGTGGTCACGCAGTAGAGGTCCCGATTGCGGGGAAGTTCCTGTGCGAGGATTTCGTTCCACTTCCCGAACCGGATCAGCACATGCTGTTTCATGGGCACGAAGCCCTCCAACCAGTCTGCCATCGGCGGGGATTCCACGTTGAGCAGGTCGTCGCTCAGCGTCGCAATCATCTCCTCCGCAGCCTCGATCGCAGGCCCGAATTGGCCGAGAAACATCGCCCCATAGATCTTGAAATGATAGTTGTGGCACCGGTAGAGCGAATAGAAATTGATCGGACCCTCTCGCTCCAGGTATTTCCGGTCGGCGACGATGCCCTTCTCGTTTGTCTCCACAACCGCCCGGTAGTCTCCGCACAGCACATCGATATGCGTGGGCATATGACAGAGATGCCCGGCATCCGGCACGAGGTCGCGAAGCCGATCGCCTGCCTGAAGGGCCCGTTCGGGATGCGGCGACATTTCCATCAAGTGGATATACATGTGGAGCAGGCCGGCATGGGGCAACTCACCTCGTGCCTCGCGGCGTGCCATACCCGCCTCGAGTACTCGGATCGCCTCCTCTGTTCCCGCACCCTCGGCAACCTCCCCGCTCTTCAGGTCCCAAAGCTCCCACGGCGTACGGTTCATGACAGCCTCGGCAAACAGCGCCTCGATATCGGAATCCTCGCCATGCGCCCGGTGCACGTTGCGCATGGCATCCGCATAGGCGTCGTTCCAGGGACACATGTCCTCTGCGGGTTCGGCTGACGGATAGCGTTGCCGGAGCGCCGAGATCAAGGCAGCCTCCGCGTCGGACGCCATGCCCCTCTCCGCGATCGACGAGGCCCGGCCGGACGCTTCGAATGCGGTTGCGAGCGACCGCTGCACGTCGTCCTCGTCAAATGCCTCCCAGGGCTTGTTGTAGTTGGGTCCGGCCGAGTACCCGATCCCCCACCAGGCCATGGCGCATTCCGGATCTGCCTCTACCGCCTTTCGGAAACAGGCAATCGCCTCTTCGTGGTGATAGCCGTACATCCATGCGAGACCACGGTCGAACCAGGCCTGCGCCGTCGGAGAGGTGGTGGTTACCGGCCTGCTGTACGTCCCAAGGTCGTAGTCGTAGGACACTGCTTTCTCCTTCTCAAGAGGCCGCTTCCTCAGGCCCCGAAATATGCCTCCCGCACATGCGGGTCGTCCCGCAGGTCGTCTGCTGTTCCGCTGAGCCGGATCTCGCCGGTCTCAAGCACATGAATCCGATCCGCGAGCCGCATGGCGAAGTTCACATTCTGCTCGGTGATGAGTACGGTGAGACCCAATTCCTCGTTCATTCGGCGGAGTGCGGCTGCTATGTCGAGGCACACTTTCGGCGCCAAACCGATCGTCGGTTCGTCCACGATCAATAGCCGCGGTTCGGTCATCAGCGCACGCCCCAGCGAGACCATCTGCCGCTCTCCACCGCTCTGGGTTCCGGTCTCCTGCTTCGGCCGTTCCTCGAGCACGGGAAACAGGTCATACACCCTGCGCAAGTTGCGCTGAATCGATTCCGGCGCCGTGTGAGCCCCGGCGAGAAGATTGTCCCGTACGCTCATATAGGGAAACAGGTGCCCGCGCTCAGGGGCGTAACCTACGCCAAGCCGCACGATCTCGGTTGGCCGTCGCCGGACAAGACTCGCACCGTCGAGATTGATCTCTCCGCGGATCGATACCAGCCCCAGGATGGAATCGAGAAGTGTGGACTTGCCGGCACCGTTCGGACCGATGACGGCAACGATCTCGCCCGACTCGACCGAAAGTGAGACGCCGTGCAGTGAACATGCCCGGCCGTAGAATGCCTCCAGGTTACGGATCTCGAGGAATGCCATCCGGATCGCCTACGCCTCCCCGAGATAGGCCTGCCGCACCCTCGGATCCGCCATCGCCTCCTCGAACGTCCCCCGCGAGATCTCGGCTCCAAACGCCATCACGACCACCCGGTCGACAAGGGGGGCGAGAGACCGCAGGTCGTGACTGACGATGATATAGGACATGCCTTCCTTTCGCCGAGCCTGCAGGAGTTCGGTGAGTTGCCCGATCTCCCCGACGGTGAGGCCGGCGAAGACCTCGTCGAGAAGCAGTACCTCTGGGCCAGTGGCCAGCGCCCGAGCAAGTTCCAGCTTGCGAAGTTCGCCCATGGACAACTGGCCCGGCAGCATCGTCGCCTCACGCGATCCAAATCCGACGCTCCGGAGGAGTTCCCATTCTCTGTCCGCCGGCTCGGCTTCAAAGATCAACCGCCGGATGCTGTCAGGCATCACGCCCACGCGCACATTGTCGAGCACGTTCATCTCACCGAATGGCCGGGGCACCTGGTGTGTTCGCGCCATCCCTCGAACGATGCGCGCATGGGTGGGCACCCGTGTAATGTCCTCGCCCCGGAAATGGACGCTGCCGCTCTCGGGGCGCAGGTCGCCCATCAGGATGCTGAATGCGGTCGTCTTGCCGGCACCGTTCGGCCCGATCAGGCCAACAGACTCACCTGCATCCACGCGAAGATCGAGTCTGTCAACCGCCACCAATCCGCCGAACCGCTTGGTCGCTGCACACAGTTCCAGCAACGCACTCACGAAAGCGCCTCCCGCAGGCGCCTCGGCGCCCATCGGCCCCAGATCCGTGCAATGATCCGGTGCAGCCCGCGTGGTTCCAGTACGTAGACAACCAGCGCGATGGATCCGTAGATGAAGTAGCGCTCGGGCCCGGGAAGCACTGGTCGCAGATACTCCAGCAGGAAGGTGAGGAAATATGCACCCAGGATCGGACCGGCCACCGTTCCGGAACCGCCGAGTAGTGCCGCGACGAGAATCGTGAACAGGAAATTGATGTCGAACAGTCCCCGCGGCGCGATGGAACCGAGGTAATGCGTATAGAAGGCCCCTCCAACCCCGGCAATGAACGCGCTGACCATGAACGCGAACAGCTTCAGCCGCGTCGTACTGAGACCGGACGCGGTCACCGCGTCTTCGTCCATGCGGATGGCGCTGAGCGCCGCTCCCATGCGAGTCCGGAAGAGAAGCCAGAGCGCCACGCCCACTGCAAAGGTGAGCGCGAAGGACAGGTAGTAATTCGGGATCGCGCCACGAACCACGGGGTCGATTCCCGACAGCCCACGGGTTCCCCCGGTCACACTCGGTGCGACGACCTTCGTCAATTCGTATATGAGCTCCATGAAGGCCAGGGTCACCAGCGCAAAATAGGTACCCCGGATTCGGAGCGCCGGCAGGAAGAACAGGGTTCCCCCGATCACCGCGGCAAGGATGCCCGCGGGGATGGAGAGCCAGAGCGGCACGTCCAGATGGTAGGTGAGGATCGCCGTAGTGTAGGCCGCAAGTCCGATGAGGAAGGGATGACCGAAGCTGATGTATCCGGTTCGACCCGAGATCGCGTCCCAACTCATGGCAAACAGCGCCAGGAAATTGGCGAAGATCATCACCCGAATGGTGCCAGTGGGCAGGAACAGCGGAAGGAGGCACATCACGACCCCGAACAGGAGCCAGAATGCGGCCTGCCGGCCGGCACTGGCGCTCGGCATCGCTAGAGCTCCCCGCGGCCGAAGAGACCCTTCGGCGAAACGACCAGCACGATGATGATCAAGAGCATGGTGAACACGTTGCGCAGTTCGGCAGCGATCAACGTGGTCGTGATCGTCTCCATGAACCCGATCAGATGCGCAATCACCAGGCTGCCGATGATACTGCCGATGCCGCCGACCACCACGACAGCCACGGCAATGATCAGCGGTGTTACCCACATGCCCGGGCTGAGCTGGGTATAGGTGGCAAAGAAGACCCCGGCCAGCGCCCCAAGGGCACCGGAGATCGCCCAGGTTGCAAGATTGGCTCGATCCGGGTCTATGCCGGAGAGAATTGCCCCCTTGCGGTCCATGGAAACCGCCCGGATGGCTCGCCCCATCCGCGTGTAATGCGTAAAGACCAGCAACCCGGCAAGAACTGCCCAGCTCATGGCCATGGCGGCGAGGATGTTGTACGTCGCGAAGACACCCTCGAAGCGGAAGACCCCGTTCACCAGCGGCCACATGGTCTTTGGTGCGGGCTGGAAGACAAGTATGACGGCAGCCTGCATGACGACCGCAAGAATCAGCGTGGAGATTTCAACCGCGATGGGGTTCTCGCCCAGGCGGCGAACCAGCACGCTGTAGGTGATCACGCCGAATGCGATCCCCGCGATCATGGCAAGAAGCAGCCCGGCGATCTTCGGGAAGCCGGCCAGTTGCACGGCAGTGTAATAGGCGTAGCCGCCCAGCATGATGTAGACACCGTAAGCCAGATTGAGCACGCGGCCGACGCTGAAGATCATTGTGAACCCGACCGCCACGAGAGCGTACAGCCCGCTCAGCGCAAAACCCTGTATGAGGATATTGATCATGGTGGCCTGCCGGGGCTACGGGTAGAAACACGCCCCGGAAATCCATCTGGACTTCCGGGGCGCAGGGTTGTCAATGGCTTACTTCAACCAACTTGGAACGTCAAACGTGCCGTTCGCGTATTTGGGCGGGTACACGACCCTCACGCTGCCGTCTTCATACCACTGGATGACCACCATCGGCGGCCCGCCTTCGTCAAACGGGGGAGTCACGTCGAACTTGATGTTGTGGGTCCACGCAATTCCTGTCCTCGGTTCGACCTCACCGGGCTTCCAGTAGGCATAGCGATGCCAGAATTCGCCGTCCCGAGTGAGCACGACATCTGTGTTCTCCATCTCGCGCACCCAGTCGTCAAGTGGCTCGAAACCGCCCGCCCGCTCGGCCGCCGCGAATGCGTTCTTTACACCGTGATAGGCGTTGAAGCCGTTGAAGTGGGGCACCACCGGCCGGGAGTCGCCGTACTTTGCCTGGTACGTCTTCAGGAACTCCGCAGACACGTCGTCAAGATCCATGCCGACTGCAGGCATCGGTGAAAGCGTCGATGTTCCGCCGCCCTGTCCGCCAGTGTCGTCCCAGAACTCGTGCCCGAAGGCCGACACGTTGATGCCGGTCATCGGCTTGGGAACCTGGAGTTTGACGTATTGCGAAGACGGTACCTCGCTCTTCACGGAGGAAATCAGGTAGATGAAATCGGGCTCCATGCCGACAGCCTTGTTAAAGATCGGTGCAAAGTCCGTTGCGTTGTAGTCGTAGACGATCGTATCCAGCACCTTGATACCGGCTTCGCCTTCCAGAACTTCCACCACGAACCCCTGCACTCCGGCTGCATAGGCCGTGTCCTCCTGCAGAATGACCGTCGTCTTCCAGTTCATCTGCTCGGCGAGCACTTCCTTGCCGAAATCGACGTACATGGTGCCAAGCGCCCAGTCATTGCCGATGTTCATGAAGTACATTTTGTAAGTGTCGTACTCGTCCCTGACCTTCTCAATGATCCCGTAGTACGAAGTCCAGGTATCGAGCGTCGGAATCCGGTATTCCGCCATGCGCGGCAGCCAACCCAGCGACACGTCGTCGATCGAGCCGGAGACGATGAAGTCGACCTCCTCCACTTCGACGAGATACTCGTAAGCCTTGATCCCCTCCGTCACATTCTGGGCGGTGTCGGCCGCAACCAGCTTGATTTCCCGGCCACCCAGGGCACCGCCCGCGGCATTCAATTCCTCAATGGCGATCTCGGCGCCACGGAGCGTGCTCTTGCCGGTATCCGATGCGAACGAGCCGATGAAGCCGACAACGACCGGATGACTGTCGGCGCTGGCGACCGATGGCGCACCCAGACCGCCGATCAGAACCGCGGCCGCGGCAATCGCCGGAGCCCGCTTGATTGCATGCATGATTTTCTCCTTTGCTTCCTCTGCCGGCATCCTGCCGACGGGGCAACCCGGAACCGGCCAGCCGGCCCGGGAATCCAGTACCGAACGCACTGCTGCACGCCGGTCGCAGTTGCACTGTCAAGACCGCTGCGGCGGGCGATACCCGGCCAGCGCCCTCAGTATTCGATTGTTCCCTCTTCGTTGTGAATGATGGCGTCAACTTCCACCTCGACCATCATTCCGGGAATGGTCAGCCCGGCTTCCACCCCGGTCGTAACCGGACGGATGCCACGAAAGACCTCGCCATGGGCGCGAACGTATTCGCCCGCCTGTCCCATGTCGGTGAGAAACGCGCGGGTTCGCGTCACATGGCGCATCTCCGCGCCGACATCCTGCAGCGCCCTTTCCACCCGGCCGAATGCGAAGATGGTCTGCGCGTATGTATTCCCCGGTTCATGCAACTGGCCGGATGGCTCGATGGCGGTGGTTCCGGCCACGAACACAAACGGCCCAACCCGCTTCGCGCGCACGTAGGATCCGATCTCCTCAAATCGTCCTCCCCCTGGCGCACTTCGCAAGACCATGGGAACTCCCCGTTCAGGACGCAAGCCTGGCGCGGATGGCCGCCGCTGCTGCCCGCAGGCGTCTGCCTTCGGTTTCGGAAACCGGCAACTCCTCGACCTCGACCAGACCCTGCAGCGAGAGATGGCAAGGCACGCCGAGCGGCCCCTCCTCGATGCCGTACTCCCCGGCGAGCATCACAGTTGCCGGGACCGCCCCGGACCGTGCGCCACGCATGTGATCCAGGAGTTCCAGCACCGCATGTGCCGGTGCGAGAGCGGCAGATCCGGTCTTGCGGAGTGCTACCACCTGCCCACCGCCCTCAACTGCCTGCTGAACGCAGTCCGCGACCGCCTCGGAATTGAGAAATCGGTCCAGTGGATGGCCCCGAATTCGGGCACGGGACAACAGCGGCACCATCTCTTCACCGTGACTGCCGAGCACAGTCGCCTCCACATCCGCGATCGGAACCCCCGCCGCCGTTGCAAGCGCGGTCCGGAGGCGGGCAGAGTCCAACGTTCCGGCCATCCCCAGAACCCGTTCGCGCGGAAACCCGGTGGCGTGGAATGCCGCGGCGGTCATTTCATCCAGCGGGTTGGTCACGACGATCAGCACGGAACTCGGTGCCGCGTCCTTCACACTCTCGGCCACGCGTCGGATCGTGCGCCGGTTGGCATCCAGAAGATCCGCACGGCGCATTCCGGGTGCCCGCGGCCGACCAGCCGTAGTCACGACGACATCGGCCCCTGCAATTCCGGCGAGATCCTCGCCACCCGTTGCCCGCGTCGGGGAACAGGTGATGCCTGCCGCGTGGTTCAGGTCAAGCGCAATGGATCCCGCCAAACCGGGAACCACGTCGACAAGTGCGATCGAGTCCGCAATTCCACCGGCAGCAGCAAGATGCGCCAACGAACTGCCGACACCTCCGGCACCCACGATTGCAAGCCGGCCGATCCGCTCCGCGCGGGGGCGCGGTGCCGGGCGGGCGGATGCCCATCCGGGGTTGCGTCGGTAGAGTCCCCGATAAAGCGCAGCGGGTCCGCTCACGACGGTGCGGGCAGGAGCCTCGAGAGGGCCGGCCCGGAGTCGCACCTGGAGACGTGCTGCCGTTTCCCGAGCCTGCGCCGTGACGATTGCGCCGGGTAGTACCTCGACCTGCCGCCGGCCTCGGCGGTTCGCCCGCTCGATGTGTTCCGTGCCAATGACCCTCCGGCGGGTCACGGGATGGGCCTTCCTTCAACATCGGCGAGTGCCGCCATCGCTGCTTCCATTGCCGTCTCGACGGAGGCCTCCGTTCCGGAAATGAAGAAACGGCCGTAGCGTCCGACGGCACGCACCTGCGCGATGTCGATGTCCGCGGCCTTTTCGGCCTCGTTGATGGCCAGGCCGATATATGCGGCGGGCGCGCATTCCAGTATGCCGAGCGTCTGGCCCGGGACGACAAGCGAACCCGATGACCACTTGTTGAGCAGTTGCGCCTGGTACGGCTCTACCGAAGTGATGATCTGCCTGGATTCCACCTGCGGACGCAGGCGGTCCGTAAGGGACATCCCGAGATGAGCAAGGATCGCCTCACGGGCAGCGACAACCTCCGAATTGGATGTGGAACGGAGAATGAAGAAGCCATATTCGCGTTCCACGATCTGGCTGGTCGCTTCAGCGCGACTCGCCTTCAATGCCTTGTCGATGGCTGCGAAGACCTCATTGCCGGGAGCCACTTCCCCGATCAGGATGGTGTCACCCGCGAGCGGGATCGAACCCTGAACCGTTGCACCGTTATAGGCCGCGAAAATCGGCTGCAACCGGTCGATCTGGATCAGTGCACGGATGGTTACGTGTGGGGCCATCAGGACTCCCCTCCATAGGCATCGTAAACGCCGCGCCAAGGTGTGGATTCCCAGGCAACGCGCTTGATGTTGATCAAGTGGAGCGCCGTGACGTTGTCGCTCGTGATCGAACCCGACCAGGTGCCGGTACCGAGCATGAAGCTGGGTTCGAGTGCAGTCGAGTATCCCATCCCGCCAGTGATTGCCGGTGTGTTGACAAGAACTCTTCCCGTGGGCAGACGGGAGAATGTGGCAACCACGTCCGGATCCCGTGCGTGCACTACGCTGGTGTGGCCCCACCCACCGCGCCGGACAACCCGGTCCGCAAGGGCGATTCCCGCTTCCCGCCCCGAAACCTCGTACCAGGCAAGAACGGGGTCCAGCTTCTCCGCCGAAAGCGGCTCACCCGACCCGACTTCGGCGAGTTCGGCAACGAGTACGCGAGTACGTGCTGGCACCTCGACTCCGGCAAGTGATGCAAGTCGGGGGGCGGACTGCCCGACATTGGCGGCGATGATGGCGCCATTGCGGTCGAACAGGACACCCGCAAGACGGCTCGCCTCTGCGGAAGTGCAGAAATACGCGCCACGAAGCTTCATCTCGTGGCGAAGGGTCCGGGCGATCTTTCGATCGGCAATGACGGCCTGCTCGGCGACACAGGCAGTCCCGTAATCGAACGACTTCGAGGTGATGATCTGTTCCGCCACCTCATCCAGATCGTCAGCCATCGATTCATGCACATAGACCGGGACATTGCCGGGCCCGACCGCCAATGTCGGCTTTCCGGAGGAATACGCAGCACGAACCATGGCTGAACCGCCGGTCGCCATCACGACAGAGGTGCGCCGATGGTGCATGAGCGCATCAGTTCCCTCCAGCGTTACCTCGCTCAGGCACTGAACCAACCCACTCGGCACGCCTGCCCGTTCCGCTGCGCCGGCCAGCACCTCGGTTGTCGCGAGTCCGCAACGGACACCTCTCGGATGCGGGGCACAGACGATTGCATTCCCTGCCTTCACCGCAGACAGTGTCTTGTAGATAATCGTCGATGTGGGATTGGTCACCGGAATGAGTGCCGCTACCACGCCCATGGGCTCGCCAATCGCAGCAACTCGAGCGGCCTCGTCGCGCCAGAGCAGTCCCAGTGTTCGAACCCCCCGCAGCCAGTCTGCCACATCCAGAGCGTTGAACAGATTCTTGATCCGCTTGTCCGGCACATTGCCGTGGCGTGTTTCCTCGACCGCGAGGCGAGCGAGGCGGGTCGCCTCGGGCTCGATCGCACGTGCCATCTCCATGACGATTTCGTCAATTGTCTCCGGCGGGGTTTCCCGGAACTGGAGGTACGCATCCCACGCCCTCTCGGCGGCCCGGCGGGCGGCGGCGATCGATCGAAGATCGGCGTCCATCACCGGTCTCCCCGCGCCACAGAGTCCATGGCCCGCCGCGCATCATCCAGATTGCACGCATTGATACCGATGGTGTCCAATCGCCTGCCCGCGTTGACAAGGCCCCCACCCAGTACACTCTGCGCGAGAACGGCTATCGCGCGCGTCGCCGGTGCCTCGAGATCCGCCACCTCCGCTGCCGACAACAGCGGAATCAGCGATCCGATCACCGCACACCGAACCAGGCGTTCAGCCTCATCCACCTGCGGCACCGGTCGCAGCCCCTCTCCTGACTCGGCGCCCGCAACCATCCCGATCCATTCCTGCGTATCCGGAAGCTCACGGACCCCCCAACGTGCCGCGACCCGGCGGCGTTCGGCAGCCATCTCCTTGATGACCGCCTCGTGCCGCGCACCGATGAGTGACCGGAAATTGAACCGCTCTGCCAGTGGTTCCGCCCCGGGAGGCAACTGCGGCCCGCCCGGAGGGCACAGCGGCCCGCCGAGCAGCAAGGCTGGAACTTCGACAAGACCGCTACCGTCGGCGAACCCGCCATGCACCACGGTCTGCACCGGCCGGAGGTTCGGGAGGTAGCGCGCAACCCCCTGCACCGCATCCGTGCGGTCGCTTGGCAGTGCCGCCGCCGCCACAGGTGCTGTTCGGGTGAGATGAAGAACGGAACCGGCCTCGCGAACCCAATACGGCGGCCCCTGGGTCTCCACAAGCGCAAAGTCAGCCGTGCAGCCGCTGGCCCGCAACAGCCAGGCGGCTTCCAGCGCGCCGAGGGAACGCCCCGGTGCCATGGCGAGGACCTGACCATCCGATAGATGCGCGGCCAGAACCATCGCGTAGGTCCGTTGCTTCAGCACCGGCCCCGTCAGGAAGATCAGATCGGCACCCTGTACCGCCGTGTCGAGTTCGCTCGAGAGTCGAATGGCCGGGCCGTCACTGCGGTCTACCGCAAAGGTCCCGACCGGCCCCGCCCCTCGAAGCGTAATTCCACCTGCGCGCCGGAGCGGCTCCAGTTCCCGTCCGTACGCCGAGAACAGTGAAACCCGGGCCCCCTCCGCGAGGCAGAGACAGGCAATCAGGCGGGCCTCCAGTCCACCGCCAAGCACGGCGACTCGTTCCAGCGCCGGTGTCGACACTGCGGGCGGCGCGGTGCCATCCGCAACCGCATCTGCAAATGCTTCGAAATCCGCCCCGGTCATCGAAACTCAGCGCGGCAAGGGCCGGCGCAACGCTCCGGCAACGTCAACCGCCGATGGCGTCCAGCATGGGGGCAAGATCGTCGTGCGGTCGTGGGATGACATGCACTGCGAGTACCTCCCCCACCTTGTCGGCCGCGACGCCACCCGCATCGGTGGCGGCCTTCACGGCTCCAACCTCGCCGCGGATCAGGGTGGCAACAAGTCCGCCACCGGAGCGCGACTGGCCCACCAATTCCACGTTGGCGGCCTTGACCATGGCGTCCGCGGCCTCGATCGCGGCCACGAGACCGCGAGTCTCGATCATGCCCAGCGCGCTGAGGCTGGCAGGTCTCTTCTGGTTCATTGGTGCCTTCCTTCTTCACTTGCCGTGCGCCGGAGGTTCCCGGCGAAGTTCATCGAGATCCACATCCCCGGAGTTAAGGGACATGTGGTCCACCACCGCCACAGCCGTGGCGTCCGTGGGAACACCTGCGGTCGAATCGGCGATGCGAGCGGCGGACCCCGTCGCCACAAGGGTGATATCACCCGGTCCGGCATTGCAGGCGTCGGTTACGACGACACCGGTCTCAAGGAGACCTCCGTCGGGCCCGATGTAATCGGCGATCAGCATGCGGTGCCCCGACAGCTGCCCCGCCTTGATGGAGGCGGATACCCGGCCGGTGATCCGCGCAATGCGCATCAGAAATTCCGGAGATACCGGTCGGTTTCGAGCGAAGTTACGTGGTCCGCAAGCAGGTCGCGCTCGCGCTTCGCCTGGCCCGCGAGGATCTCGAGCCGCCACTCGCCCAGCACACCCTTCAGGAACGCCGACCCCTCTGCCAGCGACAAGGCGGTATCAATGTCCGTGGGAAGCAGATCCGCGGCACTGCATTGGTAGCCGTCCCCATCCACGAAATGATCCGGCGCAGCGCCACGCTCGATTCCGTCGAGTCCGGCCGCGAGTTCGCATGCGAGCAGATAGTACGGATTGCAGTCGGCCGAACCATCCCGCTTCTCAACCCGCGTCGATGCCGGAGAATCGTCGATTACCCGGAGGCCGACCGTCCGGTTGTCGCGCCCCCAGCAATTGTTGATGGGACAGAAGGTGTACGGCCTGCGGCGCTTGTACGCATTCGGCGTCGTGGAGGTAACGAGCGCACTCTCCACCATGCGCTGCTGAAGCCCGCCAAGGAATGCCGTTCCCATGGCGGAGAGTCCTCCTCCATCCGCTGCGAAGGCGTTCTTGTCATCCTTCCAGACCGAGTAATGCGTATGGAAACCGTTCCCGGATTCTGTGGCGAACGGCTTCGACATGAACGTGGCCAGATAGCCCTGCGAGGCGGCAATCTCCTTCACGAAGGAGCGGAATGCCACCACGCGGTCTGCCGACTCCATCGCTTCGCCGTAACGGATGTTCACCTCTGCCTGTCCCGCCGCATATTCGGGATTTGACTGTTCGAGTGGTATGCCAACTTCAGGCAACTGCCGACGGATCGGGCCGATCACGTGCTCAAGTTCCGCCGCCCGGACGAGGCCGTAGAATTGGTTTCCGACATCGACCGGTTTCGCCGTTTCGGGATCAAGAAGATAGAACTCCAATTCGGTTCCCACGAGAACCCGTAGGCCCATGGCCTCCGCCCGCGACACCTGGACCTCGAGCACACCCCTGGGATCGATGGGAACGGGCTTGTGATCCGTGCCCACAGCACGACCGAAACAGAATGCGCACCCCTCCTCCCAAGGCACCGGATAGACCGGTCCGTTGGGCAGCAGGTGCATGTCCGGGTAGCCGTTCTCCATGTTGACGTAGGGCGTATCCCAGACGTCGCTGGTCATGTCGCAGGCGAACATGGCGATGGAGAGAGCAACGCCGGATTCGCAGACCTCTTGCCAGCGCTCTGCGGCAACCCGTTTGCCCCGCATCACGCCGTTCAGGTCCCCAATGCCGATCGCGACCGTGTGGATCCCGTCCGGAAGCAAGCGAACATTGTCAGTCATGGTGCGCCATCCCTCCCGATTCGGCGTCGCTGAAGACAGAAGCGTTGTTTTGGATACTGTATACAATTTGTCCCTTGGCGCAAGAGCGGTGCTCGCGCCTTGTGAAGTTTGCGAATCTGGATACTGTATACAGAGTACGAACGACTAGAGGATTGCAGCATGGGAGACCGGCCTGAGGCCGTGGTTGCCGGTGGTGGCATCGCCGGTGTCATGATCGCATTCAACCTGCTCCGCAAGGGCTGCCGGGTTTCTCTGGTGGACCGCTGGGAAGTCGGCCACAGCCGGGCGAGCTCCTCCGATTACACCCGTATCCTGCGCTCCATTCACGGAAGCGACGAACTCTACACACGCTGGGCACGGGACGCACGCCTGCGATGGATGGAATTGCAGCAGGAACTGGGTGCAACCCTCTACGTCGAATGCGGCGCACTGATCCTTGCTGGACAGAACCATACCGGATGGGAAGATGCCACGCTGCCGGTGTTCGAGCGCCTGGGAGTACCCCATATCCGCCTCGGCGTGGAGGAAATCCGGCTCAGGTTCCCCCAATTTCGCCCGGCCGATGTGGAGTACGGCATCTTCGAGCCGGAAGCGGGGTTCGTCATGGCGAAGCGCGCGATTGTCCGCACCGCCGAGAGGTTCGCACTCGAGGGAGGAAAGATCCTTCGCGGGCGTGTGGAAACCGACGACACGGAGCGTCCACTGCTTGACGGCAAGCCCATCGAGGCCGACCTGATCGTCATGGCCGTCGGGCCATGGCTGGGAAGCTTGTTTCCGCGAACTGTCCGGCCGATATCTCGCGTGGTACGGCAGGACGTTATCTATACGTCTCCGCCCGATTGTGAAACGGCCTATGACGCGAATGAAATGCCCTGCTGGGTGGATCATGGCTACGGCGCCTATGGGACGCCGTCCGTGGAAGGGTCCGGTGTGAAGGCAGCGATCGCCTGGGAAAGGACTGTCATCGACCTCGACGAAGACAACCGGGTCGTGCAAGCCTCAGCGTTCCATCGCACCCGCCAGTATTTGCGCCACCGTCTTCCGGGCCTTGCCAGGCAGCGCGCCGTGGATCAGAAAGCCTGCCAGATCGCGATGACACCGGACACGCATTTCATTGTCGATTTCCATCCCGAACACTCCAATGTCCTGATCGCGGGAGGTTGCTCCGGGCATCTCTTCAAGCACGGCCCTGTCTTCGGGGATTTTGCCGCCGGCGTCGGCCTTCGGGAATGGGGAGCACCCGAGCGATTTCGCCTCGGTAACCGCCAGGGCCTGTCGCTCGGGGAATCGCCATCGGGGCGGTGAAGCGCAACTGCCGCCGCATCCGTCCGGCTCTCGCCCAACCACCCCAGAATCCTGCTTCCGAGAAAGAACCCGAGACTGGGCGGCCCATCCTGAGTGAGAGCGAGCAGTCCAGGTCTGCCGGACTGACGTCGCCGTCACCACTCGAATGCCTGAAACACAACCGTCGAGGTGACAACCGGTATGGAGCGCCATAATCCCACCTTATGGCACCGGAAGGAAAATAGTATTGGACCTTATTTCAGAACAGTGAAACAATCATTACCAGGCGGCAGGGACAGGGTGACCACTTCCGGCTTGACCGCATGGCGGAAATCCTCCCACCCGCAGCGGGAAGTTGTAACGATGACACAGGACCACCTTTCACGGTTCCATTCACCAGGACCCGGGTCGGGTCGGTCCCGTTCCGATCGTGGGCACGAAGCCGGGATACCCGTCGCCAACCGGGAACGAGTGCAGCCAACGGAAACAGAACACACGGAGCGATCCAAGGACGGCCTGAGGTCGTCGAAGTTCACGTTCGGTTTCGATGGCCATTGGCGCATCGGTCGGGACATCCCGAGCACTCCGACCCCGGGGCTTGTCGCTGCCTTTGGTGCTCGTCGGCCTCATGCCGCGAGCACCAAAGGCATAACCCATGTTGGCACTTTTTGGTGATCGGCCGGCGTCGGTGGGCAAGAATTTGCC
>CAZPXZ010000032.1:0-11590 GCA_964590405.1 uncultured Rhodobacterales bacterium
ACACACCGTATCTTGTTGAGTTACTATGAGTCTTTTATTTGTTGAAGTGGTATTACGCATGCAAGTCGGGTCCAGTTGCGGGATCGCATGGCTTGTTGTGTTCCTGCGATGCACCCATCCGAACATGGCGAGCCCTGCAGTCTCGCGGAGGAGGGACGGAGGTTGCTTCCTGAGACTGACGAGGGTCTCCAGGGCCGAATTTCGGGCTATGGTTGTACTGTTGCCGTGGAGGGGCGATCAATGCCAGTACTTGCGATACCGCAGCCCCAGCAAGAAGGGGAGGAGAATTCTCCGGCGACGTTTGAATTATCGGCGCCAAAGGTAGTGCGAGAATCGGAGAACCCGTCCGTTCGCAATTTCCCGGATTGCCTTGCGCAGTTTTCCGCTTTTGGAGAGAGGACGATCACGGAGTCTCTGGACGGCATTCCATACTTTATCAATTCCTTCTGGACATCGTCGCAACGGAAGGCACACTCCCTGCATGAGATATCGTATCGGGCGTGCTTCAAGGCGCAGTTGCCGGCATTCTTCATTTCACGCCTGACAGAGCGCGGCGACAGTGTTCTGGATCCCTTCATGGGGAGAGGGACGACGTTGGTGCAGGCTGCAATCATGCGACGACATGCGATGGGAAACGACATCAATCCGCTTTCGGTTTTCCTCGCAAGGCCACGCCTGCGGGAGGTCAACATCCAGCGGGTCGCCGAGGCACTTTCCGAAGTCGACTGGGAGGAGAACGAAGGCGACCCGGCGCCCAGTCCGGACAAGGCACTGGGACTCGATGCATTTTATCATCCACGAACGCTCGCGAAGCTGCAGGCACTTCGTCGCTGGATCGCGGCGCACGGGCCCTTGCACGCCGACCCGGGCCAGACTTGCGACTGGATTCGCATGGTCGCGCTCAACCGCTTGTCCGGCCATTCGCCGGGCTTCTTCTCCGGGCGATCAATGCCTCCGAACCAGGCCGTGTCGGCTGCTTCGCAGCAGAGGATCAATACGAGTCTTGGCGTCAAGCCGCCGGAAAAGGATGTTCCGGCACTGATCCTGCGCAAGACACGCTCGCTTCTCCGAAACGGCTCGGCGCCTGCCGGTTCGGCGTGGCTCCTGCAGACCGGACCTGCCTGGGATCTGGCCTTTGCACCGGACAGCACCGTGGACCTTGTCGTGACTTCGCCTCCCTTCCTCGACACCGTGGATTACGAGACCGACAACTGGCTCCGATGCTGGTTTGCAGGCATTGATCCTGATGACGTTGCAATTGACATGCACAGGAGTGAGGAGAAATGGTCCGCCATGGTTCGGCGAACGTTGACCGAATTGGCGCGGGTCGTGCGTCCCGGGGGACATGTCGCGTTCGAGGTTGGCGAGGTGCGGAAGGGACAGGTTCTCCTGGAACGCCTCGTCTGGCGTGCAGCCGCGGGATTGCCGTTCTCGCGTCTCTGCGTCATCGTGAATCGCCAGGAATTCACCAAGACATCCCATACTTGGGGCGTGGCGAACGGACGGTTCGGTACAAATACGAACCGCATTGTTGTTCTGCGACGCCTATGAAGATTGCGCCGTGAACTCATGCCCGTGGCAGTTCTGGCCGCCCAAACCGTACAGATCGAACTACTCCGAGCCTGTTTCAGCACGAGTCGATTACGGATTTGCGAGTCCAGGCGGATGCGTTGTCAGAACGATCCGTCCATAGGTCAACGATCATTCTTCCTTGAGACGGTTTCTTTTGGAGTGAAGCCGGCATTGATCCGCAGAATGGGGGGGCGTCCAACGCGTGCCTCGGACCGAATGCCGGCTTGCGCGATCTCGAAGGCGTCCCTATCGCTGCGGCGCAGTGGTCCCGAAAGCGTTGCCGAATGCACCAAGAATTACCGGGTCGCACGTGAATGCTGCCTGGAGCGTGTTCTCGACATGCGTCAAAGAATGTGGCGAGTACATTTCCGATTTGACGCTTACCCTGCCGCAATCGACATGTCAGAATGCCTAAAGACGGTCGCAACATCCCACGACCAAGGGCGAAGTGACTCGGAGGCCCAGCAGTGTTGGAGCGGTGTTTCAAATCTCGACTTGTCCCCCTTCGGAGTTATCCGGCTGGTTCGGAGGAGGCCAAACCACGGTTCAGCCAATCGCGTGCTTTCGGAATTGCGCGGAATGAACTGAAGGCTGTGCATGAATTCCATTACGAACACGCATGCGGTCTGCCGACAGCGAGGCATGCATTCATGACGTTTGGACTGGTGCTCATGGCATTGCGCAGGATCCGTGAATTTCTGTCAGAATTGCCGTACACGGACGTGAACAGTGTGCGGAACCACCTTGCAGAGGAGTCTGTGATCCCTTTCAGAGGCGACAGAGGGGATTCGACGTGGAAGAACCGCTTTCGCGATTCTTCCTCAATCATGACACAGCGCAAGCTGGCGGATGGCAAAACGCCGTCCGCGCCATGGGTTGGGTAACGGGAGTTCAACCGGTGGGGCAGTTATCCGTATCCCGACGGCGAGGCAGCCAAGGCGGCCGTAAAGTCGGTCAGCGAGCATTATGCGGCGGAAGGCACTGGCAATGGGGCGCCACGTGGCGACTGGACGGAATGGCCTGATCTGCTGACCGATTGAGGGTAGACAACCTTGTGGAGATATATCGTGGCACTACTCGGACAGCCAGTGGGCATCGTGGCAGGGATTGCCTTCTTCGTGGGTCTCCCGCAAAGCGGCGGTGCAGCAGAGTTCAGCTACAACTACCTGGAGGTAATGCTGGATTCGTCCAGGACCGAGAATACTGCCGAAGCCCCATTGGGCGGTGACGCCAAAGGTCGCCTCATCGGGATAGGTGGTTCCTGGGAAGTGTTCGATTCATTCTATTTGAAAGGTGTTTGGTCGCAGGAGAACAAGAATTTCATGAACGAAGTGGCGTTCACGCCAGTGGACCTTGACAGCGAGCAGACGGTGATCGCCATCGGTGGGGGGCACCACTGGGAGGTTGGCGAGCAGACCAGCATCTATGTCGAAACGCTGGCAATCGCGGATTTCGATGTGAAGCATCGAATTCCGGTCGTCGTGCCCTCCCGGATGGGCCCGCCGTCCGTGACCACGGTGATGTCCCACATCGAGGGCAACGGGCTGATTGCCGCGGTAGGCATGCGCCATTGGATTGCAGAAGATCTGGAACTCGAGGGTCAACTCTCACGCACCTACACCCGTGCGGATGTACTTCGCACCGGTGGAGAGATTTCCGATCTTGAGACCACGGTCAGGTTGGGCGGATACATCTATCCTGCTGATGGGTGGTCGCTTGGTACCTTCTTGTCCTACAGCAAGCATACGGACGTCAACTTCGACAATATCAGGAAGATCGGACTATCCCTCCGCTACCACTTCAGGTGTGTGTCCTGCTAGCCCTACCCATACCCCACAAGTAGTACTGAACTTTCGCAGACGGCGCGCGTATCGTGCGTCTGATGGACGCGCACCATTGGATCTCGCGCAGTCTCAACGCGTAAGTGGCGGTAGAACGGATCGAGGCGCTGGCCTCGGATCCCCAAGTTCGGCTGCAAGGTCGAGGAGTCGGCCAACTGCACTGCGATGCGCCTCGCCTGCGGCGCAGCGGTCAACCTGATCGCTGCGTGGCGCATCTTCCTCATCACCCTGTTCGGTCGCGACCAGCCCGAACTGGCGCCGTAGGTGGTGTCCTCCGAACTCGAGATCCTGGAGCAGGGCCCGTTCGCCGCTGAGCACCGTACCCGCTCCTCCAACACTGACGTGCATCGGATATCGCCTCGCGACGGAGTCGAAGCAATGAAAGGACTCGCGCCAAACCCAAAGCCCATTACATAACAGGGCACGGGTGGGGCCTGGTTGCCCGGATATGGCGCATCCGCTTTGTTCGACGGGAGAAAGGGTAATGACTGGTTTTGCGAGAATTTCGACCGCGGGCTTGGTGGCCGCAGCTCTCGGCCTCGGTCTTGCAGCCTGCCAGGCGCCGCAAGAATTGGCTTCGACGGCTCAAGAGCCTGCTCTCTCGGAGGCTGCCGCCCCCGAGTCGATTGGTTCAACCGGTACAATGACGGTTGTGGAGGTCGAGGAGACCGTGGTGGGGAACACCGTTTTCGTAAGAGACGAAGCAAAGAAAGTAAGTCGAGCCCAATACTTCTCTCCAGACGGAATTGTGAAACTGAGGGCGAAGCCCGACGGCTCCGGCACGGTTTCCGACTTGGATGGCACATATCGTTTCGACGATCAAGGAAAACTCTGCATCAACTTTCCCACGTTGCCGCTCACCAAGAAGGCGTTTTGTACGCATATGGTTCGGCTTGGCGATGGACGGTACGAACTCACCGTAGGGGGCACTTTCGAGCAAGTCCTCGAGGGCGATCAGCTCGACGAGCTGAATTGACCTGCGTTCTGGCTATCGGCACGCTTCGGCGCGTGAGGCAGAATTGTCGTTGCACAGCAATGGTGTAGCGGCGGTCATAACCAACGCCCACGAGGACCGCCAGGGACCTGTGTGATGCGGCGCGCCACCGCCACTCTCGCCGGAATGTGCATCGGATATCGCCCTGCAATGGGGCAGCAGCAAGGAACGGACACGCGCCAAACCAGGACCCCGATCACCTTATGGGCCAAGGGTTTCGCGAACCCGTATGCCGCATCTTGTAGTGCAAAATTCTGCGCAGCAAGTCCGAGAAACATCCGCCAACCGCGAATGACTCGAAACCGAGCCCCGGTGGTTCACTGAAATTGCCGGTTCTGCCTACGGCCTGCGTTCGTACTGCAGAAAAGGAATCACCGCTCCACGCACCGGAGCTTCCAGTGTACGCGCATCCTATTGCGAGAGGGGGCGGCACGCGTGCCGAAGCCAGTCGCGTGCCTCCGGTTGACAGAGTGGGAGGATCGTCGCAACGACGTTGGCGTGGTAGTCGTCCAGCCAGAGTACGTCGGAGTGTTGAAGTAGTTCGAGTCGCAAAGGGCGACGGTCAATGGGTGCGAGGGTGAGTGTCTCGAAGGAAAGGCGGGCGGAGCGCTCACCTTTTGCCGACGCGGGCACCTCGCAGATCAGCAGGTTCTCGATTCGTACACCGAAATTTCCGGGCATGTAGATACCGGGCTCGTTGGAGAGAACAAACCCAGGTTTGAGTGGACGCAACGCGTTGCGTCCTCGGGATGAGAGCGAGAAGGGGCCCTCGTGCACGCCCAGGCCCGCGCCAACCCCATGTCCCGTACCATGGTTGTAGTCCTGTCCATGCCGCCACAGGACTTCCCGAGCGATTGCATCGAGGGCGATACCGGTTGCGTATTCGGGAAACTCGAGCGAGGAGAGTCGGATCATTGCACGCAGTACCAACGTGTACGCTGTTCGGGCGTCGTCCGATACCTCTCCGATCGCGATCGTGCGCGTGATATCCGTGGTTCCGGTGCGATACTGACCGCCCGAATCCATCAGCAGCAGTTCTCCCTGCCGGACCGTGCGGTTGCTCGCACGGGATACCCGGTAATGGGGGAGCGCGGCATTCGGACCGGATGCCGAGATCGTGTCGAAGGCAATATCCTGAAGTTCGCCGGTCTGTAGCCTGCACCGCTCCAACTTCTCGGCCGCTTCGATCTCGGTGAGGCCCCCCAACGGCCAGCGCCGGTCCAGCCAGGAGAGAAATGACGCCATTGCGGCTCCATCCAGTCGATGTGCGTGGCGCATTCCCTCGAGTTCGGCGGGATTCTTCTGCGCTCTCGGCATTACGACAGGATCTTCGCGGTCAGTCACGATCGCGCCGCAGGATTTGGCAAGCACTCGCAGGCGATCCGGCGATCGATGGGGATCCATTGCGAGGCGACGGTCTCCAAAACCGGCGAGTTCGCTGCGGAGAGCCGAAGGGGCAACGAGACGTACGCCGTCACCGAGTCTGTTTCGCGTGGCCGAGTCGAGTCTTTGGGCATCAATCAACAGGGTGGCGTCTCCGTTCGACCGGAGCAGGGCACGCGCTTGAACCACGGGCGTGTTCGGCGTGTCGCTGCCGCGGATATTGAAGAGCCAGTTGACGGACTCGGGGCTGCCGATCAGGACGCCCGCGAGTTCCTCCTTGCGCAGCAATCCCGTGAGGCGTTCCCGTTTCAGGTGACTGTCTTCGCCGGCCAGATCCGGATCGAGCCCGCGGACCGGTGCGTGTCGCCGGGGGGGGCGGTCGAGCCAGAGATCGTCGACGGGGTTCGACTCGATGCGCCGGACCGGAGTGCCGGCCTGCTCGAGTCGGCGCAGAAAGGCAATGGAGTGAAGCCAGGGGTCTGCGGCAATGCGCGTTGCAGAAGGGAGGTTCTCCCGGATCCATGCCTCCGGCGGTGCAAGATGGACGTTCACGATTTCGATATGGGAGGGGTCCGTCTGCTGACCTCCCTGGACCAGGTAGCGGCCATCCAGAAAGAGTACTGCCCGGGTTGGAAGCAGAAGCAGTGTTCCGGCGGATCCCGTGAACCCGGTTGCCCAAGCCAGCCTCTCGTCTGCCGGCGAGATGAACTCGCCGAGATAGGCATCCGACCGAGGTAACAGGAGCGCTCCTACCTCCAGGTCCTGGAATCGTGCACGGAGCAACGCAAGGCGCTCCGGTATGGACGCACGATTATCGGGCAACTCGAAGCACTGAAATCGGGCCATGCCAATCGCCACCCTGTCCGCCGCAACCCTTCCGTCACGCTCGTTCGAGGAACTCCGCCCGAACGGACTTGACGCCCGTCTGGAAAGCGACACGAACGAGCTTTTCATCTGCTGCAAGAACCTCGCCGTAGCCGAATTTCTTGTGGAACACCCGTTCATTGACGCTGAACTTCGGATAGGAACCCGTCCGGGAGAGTTTTGCGACGCCATCGCTTGCCCGGGCAAGGTTCTGCTGCATGCGACTCCAGCCTGGAGAAGAGTACTGTTGGGTCAGGATTGCTGCGGATTCCAGCCGCGAAGCGGCAAACGGCACATCCTGGTCGAAGCCGTCTCCGACCGGTTCGACGCAGGTTTCCGGGATCTCGGAGAGAAAGCGCGACGGCGTGCGGTACTGGACGGACCCGAATGCCAGACGCCGCGCCGCGTAGGTGATGGAGAGGCAGTTGCGGGCACGGGTGATGGCTACATGGGCGGTACGGCGTTCCTCCTCGAGGCCCAGGTCCGACCGCTCTTCCACGGATCTCGGAGAGGGGAAGACTTCATCCTCCCAGCCGGGCAGGAACACAGTGTCGAATTCCAGCCCCTTGGCCGCGTGAATGGTCAAGAGATTGATCCGATCGTCCTCCGCATCGTCTTCTTCCTCGTTCAGTAGAGCTACCCGTTCCAGGAAGGAGGGAACATCGTCGTGCTCCTCCAGGCTTGACAGGAATTCGTTGAGATTCTCGACCCGGCCAGCCGCGTCCGGCGTTCGTTCCTTCTCCCACATGGAACGATATCCGGTCTCGTCCAGAATCCGGCGCGCGAGCGATGCCGGGCGCTCCCCACCCTTGCAGGCTTGTCGCCAATCCCGCAACTGCCGGACGAGCACGGTGAGTTCCCTCGCGGCCTTGCCCCGAACTTTCGACCGGTCAATTGCCGCATTGGCTGCATCGGCGACCGGCAATCCATCGTCCAGCCCGGCTTTCTTTACGGCTTCGATGCTGACGGGTCCGATCCCCCGGCGGGGCGTATTGGCGATACGGGCAAATGCGAGGTAAGCATTCGGAAAGGCGGCAAGCTGGAGGTAGGCCATCGCGTCCCGTACCTCCAACCGGTCGTAGAATCTCAGCCCGCCCACGACGCGATAGGGAATTCCGGACCGCGCCAACTGAGTCTCGAGTACGTTCATTAGGTAGGATGCCCGCACAAGAATGGCAATTTCTCCCGGCGGAACCCGACCGCGCTCCCTGCGACCGGACAACAGGTCCACTTCGTCGGCAATCCACTTCGCTTCTGCAAACCCGTCCGCAAAACCACCGATCCTCACCTTCCGGCCTTCGCCGAGGTCGCTCCAGAGGGTCTTGCCGAGTCGCGCTTGGTTGCCTTTCAGGAGATGTGATCCCGCTGAGAGAATGTGTTTGGTGGATCGGTAGTTTTGCTCCAGGCGGATCACCCTGGCGTTAGGAAAATCCCGCTCGAAACGCAGGATGTGGCCGACATCGGCGCCGCGCCAGCCGTAAATCGCCTGGTCATCGTCGCCGACGCAGCACAGATTGCTGGCGGGTCCGGCGATGAGGCGCAGCCAAAGATACTGGGCGACATTGACGTCCTGGTACTCGTCAACGAGGATATGATCGAACTGCTGCCTGTAGCGATCCGCAACTTCCGGGTGCTGCTGGAACATGCGCACCACGAGCATGATCAGGTCCCCGAAGTCGGCTGCGTTCAGGGTTTGGAGGCGACGTTGGTACTCCTCGTATACCTCCGGTCCTCTTCCATTTGCCAGTTCCGCCGCTTCCTCCGCGGGTATGGCGGCCGGACCGAGGGCACGGTTCTTCCAGCGGTCGATCCATGCCATCAACGCTCTGGGCGGCCAGATCTTTTGGTCGATGTTCTGGTCTCGGAGAATCTCTTTCAGAAGTCGGTTGGAATCATCCCGGTCCAGGATTACGAATCCTGCCTGCAGCCCGGCAAGCTCGGCGTGCCGGCGTAGAATTCGGGCCGATAGGGAGTGGAAAGTCCCCATCCAATCCGGCTGAAGGGAGTTGTCCGCACCAAGCTGTGAAACGATGCGCTCGCGCATCTCTCGGGCAGCCTTGTTGGTGAAGGTTACCGCGAGAACCCGCCAGGGCTTGACACGTCCGCTGCGCAGGAGTTCCGCCAGGCGGGCAGTCAGGGCGCTGGTCTTGCCCGTCCCAGCTCCTGCGAGCACGAGTAACGGTCCGTCGCCGTGTTCAACGACCTCGCGTTGCCTTGGGTTCAGGCTTTCTACAGGATTCCGGAGCGTGTCGTTGGGTTGCATCACGATGGCGCACCCCCCCCTTGTTACGGGAACAGCGAGCCACCGCTGCGGAGTGGAGGCGACGACCGGATTCGAACCGGTGTACACGGATTTGCAGTCCGCTGCGTAGCCACTCCGCCACGTCGCCGATTCGGTGAGAGTATGCCACGGAGCGCCGGTTCCGGCAATCTCCCGGACGGCGACATGTCCTTCTGTGGCCGCCTGACAAGCAGGCCGTCGTCGTTCTATACTGGAGCGGCAAGGAAGTGCATTGGATACCGGCAGATTCATGGGCGACAGCAACTTTTCCGTCTTGCGGCAGACGATGGTGGACTGCCAAATTCGCCCGGCCGACGTAACCGACTACGTGATCCTCGAAGCGCTTCTGTGGGCACCGCGTGAGCGTTTTCTTCCGGAGCGCCTCCGCCCGTTCGCCTATGCGGACAGGGACTTTCGACTCCCGGCAGACCAGGTGCTGCTGGCGCCCCGCACTTTTGCGAAGATGCTGCAGGTTGGGCGCATCGGGCCGTCGGACATGGTTCTGGATGTCGGCTGCGGATACGGATACTCCGCTGCCGTTGTTTCGCGACTTGCGGAAGCCGTTGTGGGATTGGTGCCTGATGCCGGTATTGCGGAGGAGGCGACGGCGGCGCTTGCCGATCTGGGGGTGGAAAATTGTGCGGTCTTGCCGGCGCCACTCACGGAGGGCGTGCCTGAGCAGGGTCCGTTTGATGTAATCCTGGTGGAAGGAGGAGTGGAGCGCTTGCCGGACGCGCTGGTCGGGCAACTGAAAGACGGCGGCCGACTTGTTGCGGTGCATGTGGCGGAAAGTCGAGGCGAGTGTCGTGTGCGCACGCGAACGGCGGCGGCCCATGCCGAGGTCAGTGTCTTCGATGCTACGGCACCGGTTCTTCCCGGATTCGAGGCAATGGAGGAGTTCGCATTCTGATGCCTGGCAGAGATTCGGAGAGACGCGGACGACGACGCGGTTTTTGCGTCTTGGCGCCGTTCGTGGTGGCGCTGGCTTTCTATGGCACAGATCCTCTCTCGGCCTCGGAAGTGAATTTTGAGGAAGTACTGCATAAGGCGTTCTCGTCGAGTTTCGTGATCGGTTCTGCTATTGCCACGCTTCAGGCCGAGAAGGCCCGACTCGACCAGGCTCTGTCTGAGCGCAGTTTCGATATCAGTCTGAATTCGCGCTATCAAGGCGTTCATACGCGTGATGGAAACGCGAGCACAGACAAGGTGACCGGTCAGTTGTTTGTTGAGGCCACGCAAAGCCTTTATGACGATGGAAGGGTTTCAGCCCGCATTTCAGAAGCCGAAGCTCGCGTCGCAGCAGCTGTAGCGCGCGTGCAACTGGCGGAACAGCAATTGCTCATGGCCGCAATGGAAACCTACATCCGCATTCTCGAGGGGGGGCGCCTGCTTGAACTCGCGGAAGCGAACCGAAGAACGCTGGAGAGCGAACTGACTGCTGCGCGCAATCGTTTCGCACTCGGGGCCGGCACCCGTACATCTGTGGCACAAGCCGAATCGCGTCTCGCGGAAGCCGAGAGCGTTGTCGCGCAGAGGGTCGGAGAATTGGAAGTGTCACGGAGCCGGTACCAGACTGCGGTGGGTGAGCCGCCTCCGGAGGTCCTGGTAGAGATCGCAGTATTGCCGGACCTTCCCGCCAGTCTCTCAATGGCTCACGAGACAGCCGACCGGAAGCACCCGGAACTTGTTGCGGCACGGGCGGACGAGCACGCGGCAGAACATGCGTTGCGAAGGGTCTCTGCGCTGGAGCCCGGCCAAGGGCTCCGCGTGTTTGGCAGTGCCGGGGCGACCTACGATTCCGGGCGTGGCAATCCTCAGCAGGGGATCCGACGAATGCGTCCGGAGCTTTCGGCAGGGGTTGTGTTCTCCGTACCCTTGTACGATGGTGGGGGCAAGGAGGCGCAGAAACTGGAGGCCGAGCAGATCATCGCGTTGCGCAGGTCTGCGACCGCAAGGTTGGAATCCGCAATACGTGAAGAAGTTGTCGCTGCGTGGGAATCCCTGATACTGGCCGAATCCGTGATCGAATCCGGTATGACTCGTACCGATGCTGCCGCGCTGGCGCTTGAGGGAGTCCGCCGGGCTGCACAGGGCGGCCAGGCTTCGACACTGGACGTTCTCGATGGCGAACGGGAACTGCTGAACGCGGAGACCGGCCTTGTCCAGGCGAATTACTCCCGTCTGATCGCGGCATTCCGGCTGCGTGCGGCTGTAGGGAGCCTTACCTTGGAGGGGTTGGGGCTTTGAACCGAAGTCAATCGCATTGGGACGAGGGCGCGCTGGAACCGGAGGACATCGATCACCGGATGTCCGCTATTCGCCATGCCATTGAGACTGACTCGCCGGAGCAGGGAGTATTGCTGCTCACTGACGTGATTCCCGAGGACGAGGAACCCGAACCAGACCCGCATACCTTGGCTCATTCTGGTGGTCGCGAAGCCGCGACGGCGATCGCGGAGGTGCTGCTCGACACGGGGCATCTGCATCCGGATGAAGTCGCAGAAGTCCTGCGCCTGGAATTCCGACGCTGGCTGGAGACGGATGGTCGGCAAGTGCTGGCTGAACTTCTGGACGAACTCGTCGAACGTGAAGAGCAGCAGGGCTGACCGGGAAGGATATCAAGCCAGACGTGCGATATCGAACTCGCCTTCTTGA
>CAZPXZ010000032.1:11600-31675 GCA_964590405.1 uncultured Rhodobacterales bacterium
GGCTTGCGATGACCGCCTGCACATGGGCGAATCCAGCAATTCGGAATGCCGGGTTGGTATGCTGACCCTGAAACGCTATCGCAATCAGGGAGAACCGCAGCGCGACCCGGGTCCCGGGATATCCTTGACTCAGCCTGTCGGGATTGCTGCCTGCTTTCGCCGCCGAAAACCCTGGTAGGCAACTGCACCAACCAGCAGCACACCGATGAGAACCCGCTGCACATGGAAATCGGCGCCTACAAGCACCATGCCGTTCTCAAGCACACCGATGGTCATGATACCGAGCACCGTGCCCCCGACGGTGCCGACGCCGCCATAGAGAGCCGTGCCGCCGAGCACGACCCCGGCGATGATGTGCAGTTCGTAATTCAGGCCGAGTTCGGGAGAGGCACCGTTGAGCCGTCCGATCAGAACCGCTGCGCCGATGGCGCAGCACACGCCCTGCAGGACATAGATCAAGATCTTCTGGCGGCGCACGTTGATACCCACGAGAGCGGCAGCACTCTCATTGGAGCCGATGGACTGCGTATAGCGTCCAAATCGGGTATGGAACAGGAGCCAGTAGCCCACCACGGCCACCGCCAGCGCGATGATGGCTGGCATGGGTACGCCCAGAATATCGCCCTGCCCGAGAAAGCGGATCTCCGACGGCATTCGCACGACAACATCCCCGCGCATGTAGAGATGTGTTGCGCCTCGGAGCGCCACCATCATGCCGAGAGTTGCGATGAGGGGGTTGACGTCGAGCCGCGTGATGACCAACCCGTTGACGAATCCGGCCAGTGCGCCAAGTCCGAGACCGACAGCGAGAGCAACGACGACGGGAATCCCTGCAAGCAGCATGGTTGCCATCACGCAGCCGGTTACGCCGACAATGGAACCGACCGACAGGTCTATGCCGCGACTCGAAATCACAAAGGTCTGACCGACCGCAATGATCAGGAAGACGGCCGCTTGTCGCGTGATATTCATCTGGTTGGTGAAAGTAAGGAACCGGTCGCTAAGCAGTACGACGACCAGGAACAGCACGATCAGGGCGTAGACCAGCGGATTGGCGTTTCGCAGGATTGCGAGAATCGCAGGCGGTGAGGAAGCGCCGGTTCGTGTGCGGGCAGATGAATTGTCGGCCATGGTCAGGACGCCGCTCCCATGATGAGTTGAACCACGTCGCTCTTGCCCGCTTCCGATGTCAGAATGGTTCCCGCGACACGGCCGACCCGCAGAACCACGATTCGATCACAGACATCAAAGACGTGATCGAGATTGTGGCTGACGATCAGAACGGCCATGCCCTGGGCCTTGAGGGACTCGATCAACTCCAGCACCCTGCTTTGCTCCTTTACGCCGAGCGCGGCAGTTGGCTCGTCCATGATGATGAGTTGGCCGGAATCGTTCAGCAGAAATCTCGCGATTGCCGTCGCCTGGCGCTGTCCGCCCGAGAGTTGACGCACATTGGCATCCAGCGAGGGCATATCAATGTGTACCCGGTCGAGCAATGCACGTGAACGTGCACGCATGGCAGGCCGGTCAAGCACCGGCAGGATTCCGAAGAAGCGTTTGAGCGGCTCGCAGCCGAGAAAGATGTTGCCGGCAACATCGAGGTCCGGGACCAGTGCGAGATCCTGGTACATGGTTTCGATGCCGAGAGCCCGCGCGTCATCTGGATGTTCGATGTCGACGGGCCGGCCTTCCCAGATGATGTCTCCGCCGTCGCGATGCAGGGCTCCGGAGATCATCTTCACGACGGTGGACTTGCCGGCGCCGTTGTCGCCGACGATTGCGACGGCTTCGCCCGGGCTGACCTCGAATCCGACGTCCCGTACTGCGTGGACGCCTCCGAAGGACTTCTTCAGACCGCGCACTACGAGAAGGGGAGTCGAGCCCATGCTCAACTCCCCCTGACCCTCGCAGCGAGCAGGTGCTTGCTGCAACGGTGCCTATTGCGCCTGCTCGCCGAGGAACTCGACCACGTCGAACATCTCGGGCGCAACCGTGTGACGGATGCGGTAAGCGTTATCGAGAACCGGAATGTCCGAGTAGACGGTCTTCTGGATGTCGGCTTCACGCCCTGTCAAATGCTGGATGAGTGCCGTTGCCGACGCTCGTCCCATCGCCCGGGGGTCGCGGAACGGCGCACAGCCGATTTCGCGCAGGGCGACGGCCTGCAGCTCGTCCACCGTTCCACCCATGCCGACAATAACAATGTCGTCGAGCTTGCCGGCAGCCTGGACTGCATTCTTGGCCGATACCGCCATGTAGCTGTTCAGACCGATGACGGCGTCAAAGTCGTAGGCGGCAAGTGCCCGCTCCGTCTCGTCATAGGCCTTTTGCCGGTCGAAGTCCGCATGCGCCTCGTATACGATTTCCGGCGTAAGATCGGCGTGGCTGCCCAGTCCCTTGAGCGCTCCCTGGCCCCGATCCTCGGAGATTTCGGAGGCGGCCGGTCCCCAGAGAACGACGATCTTCGGTTCGAGTTTGCCCCGCGCACGCAGTTCATCGCCCAACCACTCGCCGGACTTGAAGCCCATTTCGCTATGCGAGTAGACAACCCAATTCAGTACGGCATCGTCGTAGGGAACGCCTTCCTCCGGCCGCGTGTAGTCGGTCATCAAGAGCTTTGTTCCGGATTCTGCGACGGTCACGAGACCCGGTTCGTTGAGTTGCAGGGATGTGGGGCCGACAAGCAGGTAGTCGAGTCCGAGGGCGGCCATGTCTTCCAGAATGCGCAGCATGCCGGGATGATCGGAGGATGCATTCGGTGCGGCCTGGAAGAATTCGTACTGGACACCGGCTTGGTCGAGATGGGCCCGGAAGCCCTCGCGAAGCTGCCCGAATAGGGCGCCGAGTTCGATGGAGTGTGCCGCAAACCCGATGCGAATGACGCGATCCGGAATCTCCTGGGCGCTGGCCAACGGGCCAGCCAGTCCTGCAATCCCTATGGCCGTGGCGACTTTCAGGAATGATCTTCGAAGCATGATGCGTCCTCCTTTTCCCATTATTGTGGATTTCGGGTGCCATTCTTGGCAACCCTGAGTATTCGCAAAACCGTAGTGCGTGCTCCTGTTCCCGTCAACGAACAGCGATGGCATCCGAGGCCGGATTGATCATGGGATGTCGCGGACCGCGACGTCGAAGTCCGGTTCAATTTCTCGAAGCCGGTGCAGTATCGGGGAAGTGAAGATTGCACCGGGAGAGGGACGGCGTATCGTGTCGCCGGGGGTTCAGACAGGCCGCCTTTCACATGGCTGGCGTTCCGGCCCCTGGTGTGGCAACCGGCGTGTGTGCCGAATCATTCCCGCGCTTGCCTGTCCGACGCGAGTCGGTACAACTGCGCCAACCCACCGAACTGCTTGCAGGAGGCGGCGATGACGTTGCCGAAAACCTATCGCGCGGCTGACGTCGAGAAACGCATCTACGCGGACTGGGAAGAGTCCGGCTGCTTCCGCGCAGGTGCCGGGGCACGCGACGGGGCACCGGCTTACTGCATTGTGATACCTCCGCCAAACGTAACAGGTGCGCTGCACATGGGGCACGCACTGAATGCGACCCTGCAGGACATTCTCATTCGCTGGCACCGAATGCGGGGGTTCAACACCCTCTGGCAGCCAGGGGTGGATCACGCCGGCATCGCAACACAGATGGTGGTGGAACGGCAACTCGCAGCAGCGGGTGAGCCCGGACGACGGGAACTGGGACGTGAGCGTTTCCTGGAACGCGTCTGGGCCTGGAAGGAGGCGTCTGGCGGGAGGATTGGTGAGCAGTTCCGTCGCATGGGTGCTTCCTGCGACTGGTCCCGCGATCGGTTTACGATGGACGAAGGACTGTCCCGAGCCGTGCGGGAGGTGTTCGTGCGCTGGTTTCGGGAGGGGTTGATCTTTCGTGACAAGCGTCTCGTCAATTGGGATCCGCGGTTCGAAACGGCGATCTCTGACCTGGAGGTCGTACAGGTCGAAACGCAGGGCAAACTATGGCGTTTTCGTTATCCGCTGGATGACGGGGATGGATACATTGAGGTTGCGACGACAAGGCCTGAAACGATGCTCGGCGATAGTGGCGTGGCGGTCCACCCCGACGATGAGCGCTACCGCGACCTGGTGGGCCGACATGTGCGTCTCCCACTGGTCGGCAGGCGCATTCCTATCGTCGCGGACCATTATGCGGATCCCGAAGCAGGGTCGGGCGCGGTGAAAATTACGCCAGCGCATGACTTCAACGACTTTGCGGTCGGACGCCGATCAGGATTATGTGCGATCCGAGTCATGGATGACCGGGCTGCCATGGACTTGCGCGAGAACCGGAACTTTCTGGAGGGGCTGGTCGAGACTCCTGAATTGAAGGCGACGCTTGCCCTGCATGGCGTCGATCGGTTCAAGGCCCGCGATCAGGTTGTGGCGCGGATGGACTCCCTCGGCCTCCTTGCCGGTGTGGACGATCATTTTCACAAGGTGCCGCACGGTGATCGTTCCGGAGTGCCGGTCGAGCCCCACCTGACGGACCAATGGTTCGTCGACGCCGAGAAACTGGCGGTCCCCGCACTGGACGCCGTCCGCAACGGCCGGACCGTATTTCATCCCGGCAATTGGGAGAATACGTATTTTCGCTGGCTGGAGAATATCGAGCCCTGGTGCATTTCGCGTCAACTCTGGTGGGGACACCGGATACCCGTCTGGTACGGGCCCGACGGCATGGCATTTGTGGCCACGGATGAAGCTGAGGCAAGGCAGGAAGCCCGATCCCATTACGGTTCCGATATCGAACTGCGGCAGGACGAGGATGTGCTCGATACCTGGTTTTCGTCTGCGCTCTGGCCATTCTCCACCTTGGGCTGGCCGGATTCGACTCCCGAGTTGCACCGCTACTACCCCACCGGCGTCCTGGTCACGGCATTTGACATCATTTTCTTCTGGGTCGCGCGGATGATGATGGCGGGTCTGCATTTCCTCCGGGACGGGGAGGATGCCGGCATGGTGCCCTTCCGGGACGTCTACGTGCATGCCATCGTTCGGGACGAGAAGGGCCAGAAAATGTCCAAGTCCCTTGGAAACGTTCTGGATCCCATCGATCTCGTGGATAAGTACGGCGCCGACGCCGTTCGATTCACCCTGGCGTCCATGGCCGCTTTGGGACGTGACATCCGCTTGTCTGAAAAGCGTGTCGAGGGCTATCGAAACTTCATAACCAAGCTCTGGAACGCTGCCCGATTTGCGGAACTCTCCGGGGCTGAGGGACATGGGGAGTTCGATCCCGCATCGGTCCGCAATCCGGTCAACCAGTGGATGGTGGCTCGACTCGAGAATTTGCGGAGGGAGGTTGAACACTCACTTGAGCAGTATCGGTTCGATGAAGCCGCACGGGCACTTTATGCGACCGTTTGGGGTAGTTTCTGTGACTGGTACCTCGAATTCACCAAGGATCTGATTGAAGGAGACGACGCGATGGTTGCCGCGGAGACCCGCGCTACGCTTTCGTGGGCGTTGGATCGCCTCCTGGTCCTCCTGCATCCGTTTGTTCCGTTTGTCACGGAGGAACTGTGGCGTTTGCGCCGTAAGGGGGATTCCGGCGGTTTGCAGCCACTCATGCTGTCCAGTTGGCCTTCAGGTGGTCTGGAGGTGCAGAGCTTTGCCAATGCAATCGAAGAGATCGACTGGTTGATCTCCGTGATAGAGAGCATTCGCACTGCGCGGGCAGAAATTGGCGTACCACCCGCAGCGCGAACTCCTTTGCACGTTGTGGAAGAAGCCGAGGGGACGACAGCGCGCCTGCTGCATTTCCATGCATTGCTAGCCCGACTGGCCCGGACAGGGGATATCCGGTCCGTCGACACGGTTCCCCGCGTTGCGGCGACAGTCGTTGTCGAGGGCGCGACTGTCTGCCTGCCGTTGGCGGGTCTGGTTGATTTCCCAAAGGAGCGGGAACGACTCGAGAAGCGCCAGAGTGAGATCGAGACCGAGCTCGAGCGATTGGACGCGCGACTGAAGAATCCCTCGTTTTTGACGCGGGCACCGGAAGCCGTGGTCGAAGATACCCGCCTACGGGTCATTGCCGGCCAGCGGGAGCAGGAAAAGGTCTCGGCATCGCTTCGGCGACTCGAGGCAATGGAAACAAGGGAGTAGACGGAATGGCAACCCACAGTTTCGACAAGTCCAAGCTGGTTAGCCGGCATGTAACCGAGGGTCCCTCGCGGGCGCCGCACCGGTCCTACTACTATGCGATGGGTATTGCTGAGCACGAAATCCATCGGCCCTTCGTGGGAGTAGCGACCTGCTGGAACGAAGCCGCACCATGCAACATCGCCTTGGCACGTCAGGCACAGGCCGTCAAGCTTGGTGTGAAGGAGGCGGGCGGTACGCCGCGCGAATTCACCACGATCACCGTAACAGACGGAATCGCGATGGGGCACGAGGGCATGCGTTCCTCCCTGGTCAGTCGTGAGGCGATTGCGGACAGTGTAGAACTGACCATGCGAGGTCACTGTTATGACGCCCTGGTTGGACTCGCTGGATGCGACAAGTCATTGCCGGGCATGATGATGGCAATGGTTCGACTGAACGCACCGAGCGTATTTGTCTATGGCGGCTCAATCCTTCCTGGCCGCTTCCAGGGACGCGACGTTACCATTCAGGATGTCTTCGAGGCCGTAGGTCGGCATCAGGCGGGCGCGATGCAGGACGAGGAACTCGATGGTCTGGAAAGAGTCGCATGCCCCTCAGCGGGTGCCTGTGGCGGACAGTTCACCGCAAACACCATGGCATGTGTCTCGGAAGCGATTGGCCTTGCACTACCGGGTTCTTCGGGCGCACCGGCACCGTATGAGAGCAGGGATCAATATTGCGAGAAAAGCGGGCAAACAGTGATGCGGCTGCTTGCTTCCGGGGTTCGGCCGCGCGATATCGTTACCAGAAAGTCTCTTGAAAACGCGGCGCGGGTGGTTGCGGCTACTGGTGGTTCAACCAACGCGGGACTGCATCTTCCGGCGATTGCCCATGAAGCGGGCATCGAATTCGACCTCATGGCGGTGGCGGAAGCGTTTCGTTCGACACCGTATATCGCCGACTTGAAACCGGGCGGAAGGTATGTGGCCAAGGATCTCTACGAGGCTGGCGGTGTTCCGGCAGTAATGAAAGTCCTTCTCGATGCAGGGATACTTCACGGTGACTGCATTACTGCGACAGGTCGTACCTTGGCCGAGGATTTGGAGAGCGTTGTGCTCGATAGCACGCAGGACGTGATTTATCCGGCAGACCGTCCACTTTCCGAAACCGGTGGCGTGGTGGGGCTTCATGGCAACCTTGCGCCAGATGGGGCCATCGTGAAGGTCGCCGGAATGAAGTCGCTTCGATTCGAGGGTTTGGCGCGGGTGTTCGAATGCGAAGAAGACGCGTTCGAAGCGGTGAAGGAACGGGCCTACGAGGCTGGTGAAGTGTTGATCATCCGAAACGAGGGACCGCGAGGCGGTCCAGGCATGCGGGAGATGTTGGCAACGACGTCGGCAATTTCGGGTCAGGGAATGGGATCGAAGGTTGCTTTGGTTACCGATGGCCGGTTCTCCGGTGCGACGAGGGGTTTCTGCATTGGGCATGTCGGTCCAGAGGCGGCAGTAGGAGGGCCGATTGCGCTGGTGAGGACGGGCGACAGAATCGTGATCGACGCGAATGCCGGTACAATCGACGTCGCAGTAGGCGAAGCCGAACTGGCCGAGCGCCGCAAGGAGTGGACGGGCGCGCGAGAGACTCTCTACGGAAGCGGAGCACTCTGGAAGTATGCAGAACTCGTCGGCCCTGCACGCTACGGTGCGGTTACGCACGGTGGCGGCAGCGCGGAGCGACACTCGTATCCCGACCTGTAGTACGGGCAGTGTCTCTGGTGCCCAACAGTTTCCAGATGTTCCCTGCGGGGCTCCCGGCCAGAATGACGAAAGTGTGTTGCCCGAAAGGACGCTGCAGAGGCATTGCAATGACGGATATGACTATGCCTGAATCCCATAACCAATATTGCGAGTGACGGATCTTGCGGTCAGTGCTACGATAGTAGAGGAAATATGGAGTATTCACCGAATTTATCTTTGACCGAGAGCTTATTCGAACCGGGCATTGCGCCGAGCGTAATCGTGCAAGGCAACATGGCCGATATCGGTAGGCCGGGAGCCAGAAGGTAGCGGTGGCTGTCTCATCGGGGCGGCGATTGAAGAATTTAGGAAAGCGGGGGACGCAGAATGCGGCTGCTCGGCTGGCTTTTCGTAGTACTGGCGATCGCGGAGTTCGCCTTTGCCGCACTTAAGTGGTTCGGCGGTGCACGGAGGCTCTTTCGGTCCGTCGGAGAGTTCTGGTTTGCCAATCATCCCGACAGTTTGCAACTGGCGCAGCCAGCGATCGAGCGCTACGTGCTACCAGATCTGTGGAATCCCGTGATTGTCACGTTCCTGACCTGGCCACTGTCTGTTGTGCTGGCGGTAATCGGCGTTGTGCTGCTGTTGCTGGCGAGGGGTAGGAGGCGGAAGCGCCTGATGAAGTGATCCGGCCGAGACCCCGCGGGGCTCGTTCTTCCGCAAAGAGTTCCGTGAGTTGATCGATTAGCGCGTCGGCGAGCTGGTCCGGTGAATTGATGGTGACGGCCTTACGGTAATAGCGCGTGACATCGTGTCCGATTCCGATTGCCAGCAATTCGATGGCACTTTCACGCTCAATGCGGGCGATAACCTGTCGGAGGTGTCGTTCCAGGAACCCGGCCCGGTTCACGGCAAGTGTCGAATCATCGATGGGAGCGCCATCAGAAATCACCAGCAGGATCTTTCGTCGCTCGGGTCTCGACAAGAGTCGTCCATGGGCCCACTCCAGGGCCTCACCGTCGATGTTCTCCTTTAGCAGGCCCTCCCGTAGCATCAGGCCCAGGTTCCGCCGCGTCCTACGCAAGGGCGCGTCCGCCGCCTTGTAGACGATGTGTCGCAGGTCGTTCAGTCGACCAGGTCGGGACGGCATCCGTCCGCCGTTGGCCCACTTCTGACGCGATTCGCCCCCCTTCCAGGCCCGGGTAGTAAACCCGAGGATCTCGACCCGGACACCGCAACGCTCAAGGGTCCGGGCAAGAAGATCGGCGCAAATTGCCGCTGTGGAGATGGGTCGCCCCCGCATGGAACCGGAGTTGTCAAGGAGCAACGAAACCACGGTATCGCGGAAATCGCTTTCGATTTCACGTTTGTAGGACAGCGCATGGCGCGGATTGGCGACAATGCGTGCCAACCGTCCCGTATCCAGCAAGCCTTCCTCCAGATCGAACTGCCAGGATCGCGCCTGTTGCGCTTGGAGGAGTCGGAGAAGTCGATTCGCCAGGCGGCCGATAATGCCTCGAAGTGGTTCAGTCTGGCGGTCAAGTGCAGTCCGGCAGCGTTGCAACTCGTCGGAGGAGCACAACTCGCCAGCATCGATCTCCTCATCGAATTCACGGGTAAAGACATGATAGTCTCGTGTTGCGCTTTCAGATTCGCCGCTCGGTCTGCGCGGGGCAGGTTCACCTTCATCCGCTTCTGGAGAATCCGGGCTTTCATCCAGGTCGTCGGATTCTGCGGCGCTCTCGAATTGCTCCGTGCTGTCCGCATCGGAGTCATCAGGCACGAGTTCGGCCATTTCCTTGCTGTCCGACTGCTCGTCGAGAGCCTGCTCGTCCAATTCTTCCTGCGTCTCCTCGTTTTCGTCGGTTTCGCCCGAATCGGGGTCCTCGCCCAATTCCGCGGAGAATCCCAGTTCAGCGATGGCTGTCCGGGCGCGGCGGGCAAACTCGGCCTGATCGCCCAGCGAGTGCGACAACGACGCATAGTCCGCCGCACTTACGTCCGGGCAGGCGTCCAGCGCCACGGCCGCAGAATCCGGCAGCGGAGTACCCGTCGCAAGGCTCCGCAGCGAAAGCCGGGCTCCGAGCGCTGTGGCGACCCCTGGATCGGCGGTGTCCGGTCGTGCGCCCCTCAGTTCCTCGGCCAGAAGCGCATCGAGGTTTTGCGCCACACCCGGCATCTCGATGGCACCCAGCGCCTCGAACCGGGCTTGTTCAAGGGAGTCGAAGATGGCGGCTGCTGCGCCGCCTTCCGGCCTGTAGCGCTGGTGTACGTTCTCCACATGGTGCCGGAGGCGCAAGCCAGCTGCATCACCACGGCCGCGCGCACAGGCGGCTTCAGAGGAGGATGGTCGGGGAGAGACTGGTGGAATTCGGAGTTGACCACCGTCGAGGCCCGGGGTCCCGGAGCCGTAGGTCACTTCGATGTCGCGTCGATGCGCAATTCCCCGCGTAGCGGCACCGAGTGCCGCGCGCAGGGCTTCCGCACTCTTGCCCGCCAAAGCGGTCATTCAGCTTCTGGCATCGAGACAGCGACTGCCGATTCAGGAAGCTCCACACTGAAGCAGCGCTGGTAGAATTCCGCGACCGTCGCGCGCTCGAACTCGTCGCACTTGTTGAGGAACGTAACCCGGAAGGCGAATGCTTCGTCGCCGAAGATTTCAGTATTCTGCGCCCAATTGATGACGGTTCTCGGGCTCATCACCGTCGACAGGTCGCCGTTGACGAATGCGCTTCGCGAGAGAGCTGCAAGACGAACCATGCGGTCCACCTGGTCCCGTCCCTCTGGCGTATCCAGCTGCGGCATCTTGGAGAGAACGATTCGGGCCTCCTGGTCATGAGGTAGATAGTTCAGTGTGCAGACAATGGACCAGCGGTCCATCTGGCCCTGGTTGATCTGTTGTGTTCCGTGGTAAAGGCCGGTCGTATCCCCAAGCCCGATCGTATTCGCCGTGGCGAACAGTCGGAAACAGGGGTGCGGCCGAATGACCCGGTTCTGATCGAGCAGGGTGAGCCGGCCTTCCGCCTCCAGAACGCGCTGTATGACGAACATGACGTCAGGGCGTCCGGCGTCGTATTCGTCGAACACGAGAGCGACCGGATTCTGGGCGGCCCAAGGGAGCATTCCGTCACGGAACTCCGTGATCTGGTGCCCGTCGCGGATCACGATCGCATCCTTCCCGATCAGGTCGATACGGCTGATGTGACTGTCGAGGTTGATTCGGACGCACGGCCAATTGAGGCGCGCAGCAATCTGCTCGATATGCGTGGATTTCCCCGTACCGTGGTAGCCCTGGATCAACACCCGTCGGTTGTGGGTGAAGCCCGCGAGGATTGCGAGCGTGGTTTCTCTATCGAATCGATAGGTCTCTTCGACCGCCGGCACGAGATCAGTTGGTTCCGAAAACGCCGGAACCATCAATTTGCTGTCAAATCCGAAGGTATCACCGACGGATATTTCACTGTCGGGATTCTGAATCAATGTGGCTGGCGTTTCGGTGAGCATGGTCGACTCCAGGAGGCGGCCCCTGAGCGAGGCATGGTCCGCCGAATTTCAAAATGTCTATTGTGGTTGTGCCGTGTTGGCCGGTCGCAGTTCCCGCCATGCCCAGATTACCGCGCGAAGGCGGGTGGCGTCGACATGCTTTCCGGCGTTCATGTCCGGGTGAAGGAGTCGCAGGAGTTTCCTGAAGCGGTTTCGTATGTCGCCCGGCGTTGCTGCGGTCTGGAGTCCGAGGATGGCGAGAGCACGGAGGTGGCTTTCGCTTTGCTTCTGGGCTCTTCCCCCACCATCGGCCGCACCCTCGGTGCGCGAGTACGTGTGTGTTCCGTTGTTTCGCGTTCCGGCTGCGGCGTGTGCGGCCGGCCAGGTCGGTCGATCCCAGATGATGGCGGATCGCCGAGCCTCGTCAATTTCCAAGGACGACATTCGGCGGAAGTAATTCCAGTTCAGGTTCCTTTCTCGCGCATGCTCCTGACAATACCACTGTCGCGCTTCCCAATTGCCGGGTCTATCCGGCGCGCGATGTCGGCCGGGCCTGTCGCAGGATCCGTGCGCGCAAACTGGAAGTTCCGAGGTCTGTTGCCTGCGCCGCTTCTCGCAGAGGGAAAAGTCGTGCATGGGCGCGGCCGTCTTGCGCATGGCTGGCGTAAGTCCATTTGTTGTCACTAGGGCGCCAGTGTATTCGTAGCGCAGACGACTGCAAGGCCGAGGAAGACCGACCGGGGAATCGCTCTCGGCAGATCGGCGGTGGCTCCAAACCACTTTGATGTTGCGCCCGGCTGAGGAAGGGAGATCATCCCGGCTCAAGACGTACAATCTGGTCCTTCCATTGCCGTTGCAGCACAGTCTTGGCGAAATGGACTTCAAGTGTGGGCGAACGCGCGTGGGTGCGGCGTTGGCCCCGAAACACGGGTTCGCTGTATGGTTCCCGAACGGATACCGGACTATCGGGGAAGAGAGTCATGATCGAGAACGAGGATTCGGTACGGGCCAGACTGGAACAGGCCTTCGCACCGGAACACGTAGAAGTGGTGGACGAAAGTGAGTTGCACCGTGGCCATGCAGGTTGGAGTGAAGGTGGGGGAACACACTTCCGCGTGCATGTCGTATCGTCGCACTTTCGCGGCTTGACGCGTCTAGAACGCCACCGCCTCGTGCATGCGGCACTTACCGACGCACTGTCTGGTTCCGTACATGCACTCTCCATCCGGGCGAGCGCGCCGGAAGAGGAGGTAACGGGAGGGTCGCTCCGGCAGTAGGTCGGGCGGGGCGGGACCATTGCTCGTCCGGCACAGCAGTTGGCGAACTGCACCAGTTTGGACTTGATACTCAGGTAACGCTCCGTGGATCGAGCGTCGTGGAGTAGAGTCCCGTGATTCCGGACTGGTCCTGGCCATAGTAGACAACGACCAACTCGCCGTTTCGACGCTGCGCAATCGTCGGGTAGCCGAGATCCGGATTGGGCAGATCCTCCCGAACCGCAATCGGCCGGTCTACGTTCCAGGACAATCCTCCATCTCCCGAAAGATACATCACGATGCCGAACGGCTTGACTCGGCGCCCAGCCACACAGGCGATGCGACCATCGCCAAGGTCCAGCAAGTCGGCCGGGAAGTCGGGGATTCCCGTTGCAACCGGACGTTCCCATGTGTGCCCGAAATCGTCGCTGAGAACCCGGTGCAGCAACTGTGATTGATTCTCTCGGAGCAGTAGCAGAACCTGCCCGTTGTCGAGCAGCAACCCGGCTGGCTCTTCAAATTCCTTGTCGGGCTCCTTTGCGACCAGCGACGATGCGGACCAGGTTTCTCCTCGGTCGCGGGACCGTACATGGAACACGGCCTGGTAGCGCGGAGCATCTGAGAGCGGCAGGAGGAGACTCCTGTCCCGCAATTCGATGGCGCCTCGCATGCCGTATCCGCCGCAGAATGGGGCGGTGCTGATGGTGCCTGATCCCGAGAAAGTACCTCCGCCATCGTCGGAAACGTGAACCTGGAGGTCGCCGCCGCCTCTGCTCCACGTGATAACCGACTGGAGTAGCTCGAGCGGCACTTCCCGTCCGGCCGGATCCCGTTTGCCGGCGATGCTGTCGGCAAGGTCACCGGGGCCGTGTTCCGATTCCGGATCGGTGGCAGAATCTCCCTTTGTTCGGAAATGCCAGTGGAAGCGCCACTGGTTGAGTAGTAACCGCCCGCATGCGGTTGCAGTGAGGCCCGGGCATTCCACTCCGTGGACACCGGTGGAGGGAACGATTCGGGGGGTGCTCCAATGCCTTCCCTCATCAGCGGACGCCATCAGGAGGTTGCAGAATTCCGGATCGTGGGGAGGATGCAGGATCACCGGCCGCCGCACGGTCCGGTTGAAGGCAAGGAACCAGGTGCCGTCACTGCCGACCACCATGTGCGGATGGGAGCAATACGCATCAGGCTCCCGGTAGATGGACCTGTGTTCGACTACTTGCATCCAACAGCAACCGGCTTTGCAGGCACATCTGGACGACTTGGTCGATTGGCGGGGGCGGCACCCGGGTGACCAGTTGCGTTTCGACGGGCATGATCACCGACGGGCACTCGGCCCGGGACGGTTTGCGTAATGCTGGTCGCGTTCGGTCCGTAGGCAGCCACTCAGTTCAGGCCCAGCTTTTTTCGCACCAGGGCGTTGGCTTGTTTCGGGTCCGCCCGACCCCGGGTTTCCTTCATGACCTGACCCACGAACCAGCCCACGAGATTTGGCTTCTTGCGGACACGTTCCACCTCGTCCGGATTGGCTGCGATTACCCGGTCCACAGCGGTTTCGATTGTGCCGGCATCCGTAACCTGGGAGAGTCCCAGGTTCTCCACGATCGTTTCCGGTTCGCCGCCGTTTCGCCACATTTCGACAAAGACGTCCTTCGCGCCTTTCGAGGAGATTCGCCCTGCCTGGAGCAGGTCCAGGATTGCGCCAAGCGCGGCCGCTGACACCGGTGCATCTTCAATCGCGACTTCGTCACGACGAAGGTGACCGAACAGCTCATTGATCACCCAGTTGGCACAGAGTGCAGGGTTACGGCCTGCAGCGAGAAGGTCGAAATACCGGGCCACGGCGGGGTCGGCGGAGAGCGTAGCGGCATCGTTGCCCGGAAGGCCACATTCCTGGATCAGTCGCTGACGCTTTGCTTCCGGTAGTTCGGGCAGCGCATTGCGGATCTCTTCGATCCATTCTTCGTCCAGATTGAGCGGGAGCAAGTCGGGGTCCGGGAAATACCGGTAGTCATGAGCGTCCTCCTTCGTCCGCATGGCACGCGTGCTCCCGTCCCCCGGATCGAAGAGGCGGGTCTCCTGCTCGATGGTCCCACCCGATTCGATGACCGATATCTGGCGGTGAATTTCGTGTCGGACTGCCTGCTGGACAAAACGGATGGAATTCACATTCTTGATTTCGCACCGGGTGCCGAGGTCGTCGCCCGGCCTGCGGACCGAGACATTGACATCGGTGCGGAGCGATCCTTCTTCCATGTTCCCGTTGCAGGTTTCCAGGTGACGCAGGATCGACCGTAACTCACGCACGAAGGCGGCTGCCTCTTCAGCGGATCGTAGGTCCGGCTCCGTTACGATCTCCATCAGCGGCACACCCGACCGGTTCAAGTCAATCAGGGTGAGGCCGGGTTCGCGGTCGTGGATCGAGCGTCCGGCATCCTGCTCCAGGTGCAGACGGACGATTCCCACTCGTCGAATGGCGCCATCCTTCAGCCGCACGCGGACTTCGCCACCGGTTGCGACCGGATCGGAGTATTGGCTGATCTGGTAACCCTGTGGCAGGTCGGGGTAAAAGTAATTCTTGCGATCGAAGACGGATCGTCGGTTGATCCGCGAACCCAACCCGAGACCGGTACGCACGGCCTGTTTGACGCAGTGCCGGTTCAGAACCGGGAGCATTCCGGGCATGGCGGCGTCAACCAGGGAAACGTTCTGGTTGGGGCCCGCACCGAATGATGCTGGTGCAGAAGAGAAGAGCTTGGAATCCGAAACGACTTGGGCGTGTACCTCTAGTCCGACTACCGCTTCCCAACAGCCCGTACGGCCCTCGTAGGCAGGTGCTGGCGCTTCGGAGACTTGTTCACGGCTCATCCCGGTTTCCCCCGAATCACTTCATCCACCATGCGGTCGGAGCGGGCGCCCTTCCCGCAGCTTCCTCCAACCGCTGCGCAATGGTGAGCATTTCAGCTTCTTTCCAGGGTTGTCCAATGACCTGCAGGCCGAGCGGAAGACCCTCCTGCGAAATTCCCCCGGGTACCGACACGCCGGGGAGGCCAGCGAGGTTTACCGGAACGGTAAACACGTCGTTCAGGTACATTTCGATGGGATCGCTGGTTTTTTCGCCTACGGGAAAGGCGGGTGTCGGTGTGGTCGGGGTGAGAATGGCATCGATGCCATCGTGGAAACAGTTATCGAAGTCGCGCCGGACGAGAGTACGGACGCGCTGTGCGCGGAGATAGTAGGCATCGTAATAGCCACTCGAGAGGGCATAGGTTCCGATTAGGACGCGTCGACGTACCTCGGGCCCAAATCCTTCCCGCCTCGTCCGCTCGTACATCAAGTGGACATCTTCGCCAGGCAGCGGGGCGGCGCGGCGTCCGTAGCGCACGCCGTCGTAGCGCGCGAGATTGGACGACGCCTCAGCCGGCGCGATGATGTAATAGGCGGCTAGCGCGAATCGCGTGTGAGGTAGCGACACATCCACGACTTCGGCTCCCGAATCGACAAGCCAGCCAGCGGCCCGGTCCCAGAGCGCCTCGGTTTCCTCCGCCATGCCGTCCAGCCGGTATTCCTTCGGGATGCCAATTCGCCATCCGCGAATGCTGCCGGAAAGTGCATTCGAAAAGTCGGGAACCGGCAAATTGGCCGAAGTCGAATCCTTTTCGTCATGGCCGGAAATCGCGCCCAATACCAGTGCCGCATCGGCAACGCTGCGCGTGAATACACCTGCCTGGTCCAGCGACGATGCGAAGGCCACGATACCCCAGCGCGAGCATCTGCCATAGGTTGGCTTCACACCGACAGTTCCGGTCAGGGCAGCCGGCTGCCGTATGGAGCCGCCCGTGTCGGTTCCGAGAGAGGCGATTGCGGTTCGTGCGGCCACGGCAATGGCAGAACCGCCCGAAGATCCCCCCGGGCTGAGAGGAGTGTCGTCTCCGGTGCGCCGCCAAGGGTTGATGGCCGGCCCATCGGCGCTCATTTCGGTGGAAGAGCCCATCGCGAACTCGTCCATGTTGCACTTGCCGAGCAGCACGGCGCCAGCGCTCCAGAGCTTGCTGGTCACGGTGGACTCGTAGTGAGGTCGGAAGCCTTCCAAGATCCTGGAGCATGCGTGGGACCGGATGTCTCTCGTGCAGAAGAGGTCCTTGATCGCAACCGGGATGCCGAGAAGAGGGTTTTCTTCACCTGTCCTAATACGGTGGTCCGCAGCCTTCGCGGAGGCAAGGGCTGCGTCGTGCGTGATCTCCGTGAAGGCGTTGAGCGGTGTGGCAGCCTGGGCGGCGAGTACATGCGCTTCGGTGAGTTCCTGCGCGGAAGTCTCACCCGACCGGATCCGTCTTGAAGCCTCCGAGATCCCCAGATCGGTCAAGTCCGACATAGTGGTCACTCCACGACCTTGGGAATCGCGAAGCAATGGTGCCGGGTCTCCGGTGCATTCGCCAGAATGTCCTCTCGTGCGGTCCCGTCTACCGCCTCGTCAGTGCGCGTTGCCAGCGGAATTCCGGCGGCAGAGGCCATGGGTGGAACAGAGGAGACATCGACTTCGTTGAGTTGCTCGATCCAATCCAGGATTGATCCCAGTTCGGCGGCGAGCCCCGGCAACTCTTCATCGGACACCTGGATGCGTGCCAGACGTGCCACAATTCGGACGTCGTCTTCACTGACGCTCATGTTGACTCCGTGAAATGAGATTGCCGGGTTGGCGAACTATGACGCGTGCGCAGAGGACCATGAGGTCCGCAGTCGCGGATGGCTGGAAAGTGGCGACCTCCGTCGGAAGCAGGGTAGCGCCAAACAGGGACACTTGCATCGCTGGCCCTCCGCGTGTCCGCAGTTCAGGACTTGGATGGTGTGAGCATGCGGAAGGCCTCGCAGGGTCTTGGAAGACCTGGATTACTCAGGGCGCCGTCGAGGTAGCCCGCATGCATCATTGTGACCGTGCCGGGTATAATGACTCGGCCTAACGGCCGCGTGAGGGAGTGGTGTCCGGCCTTTTCGCGCGCCGTACAATCTCTGCAGTCGGGCTTGCCCTCAGGGGCGGGCGTGTGCCGCCCGGGTGTCCGGCATCCTATTGCGTCGGATCATGTGGGTGCACGCTCATCCTCCCGCACTGCCTGCCGAACTCCCGTGCCGGATGACGGCAGGATGTTGGAGAGCACAGGATGAACATCACCGTAACCGGTTGTGCGGGTTTTATCGGTTTTCACGCATGCCTTGCACTCTTGCGGCGTGGAGACACTGTATTCGGCATCGATAATCTGAACGACTACTATGACCCGGCCCTGAAGGCGGCTCGCCTCACGGAGTTACGCAAATTCAGCCAGTTCGCGTTCACAAACGTCGACGTCTCGGATCCGGGCGCACTTCTCCGTACGGAAGCTCCGGTACCTCGGGCAGTCGTGCACCTTGCTGCGCAGGTTGGCGTCCGCAGCGCACTCCTGAATCCCGGTGCACATGTTCGCGACAATCTGGTCGGACAGTACGAGATTCTGGAGTATTGCCGGCAGCGGGGCGTTGAGCATCTCGTACATGCCAGCACGAGTGCCGTGTACGGTGCCAACCGGAAACTCCCCCTCAGTACGAGCGATCGGGTGGATGATCCGATATCCTTCTATGCTGCGACGAAGCGAGGGGGAGAACTTCTCGCCCGAAGTTGGGCTTCGCTTCACGATATGCGGGTAACCTCTTTGCGTTTCTTCACCGTCTATGGTCCGTGGGGGCGGCCCGATATGGCGACATGGACGTTTACCGATGCAATCTTCAGGGGGTGCCCCATTCGCTTGCATGGTCGGGGAAGGATGCGGCGGAGCTTTACCTATATCGACGATGCGGTCAATGGAATTCTTGGTGCTGTCGATCGGGCGCCGGTGGGCGCGGCAGGCGAATTTCCCCATTGGATCTATAACATCGGGAACCCCGAGAGCGTTAAGCTGACCCGGTTTGTCTCAGTGATCGAGGATGCTGTAGGGAGGCACGCCGAGATCGAATTGGTGCCGGAGGAGCCGGGCGAAATGTCGGTGACCGAGGCCGACATTGGAACGGCTCGGCGAGACCTCGGATTCGAGCCGAGCACATCCATCGAGGAGGGCATTCCTCGCTTTGTCTGCTGGTTTCTTGGGCGGTACGGATGATGGGAGACCAAGGAAGATCCTGCCACACGTCAGACATGGCATGTTGACGGGAGATCTTGTTTCTTGAATGGTTCGGACCGCCCGGTATTCACGGCGCTGACGCTATATCGCGCTGTTGCAGCGGCGTTGGAGCCGGGTGCGAAGTTCTTGCTGCAACACCGTGCCCGGCGAGGCGATTCGCGCGAACGGGAACGCCTGGGCGAAAGCGTCGAGGCGCGGCCCGAGGGCTGCCTCTTGTGGTTGCATGGCGTAAGCGTTGGAGAGTCGCTCTCTCTCTTGCCCCTGTTGGAGGCGATTGCCGGTTTGCGTCCTGATCTGCGCCTGTTGGTTACCAGCCGTACCCGGACATCGGCGGAAATCCTGGACCGGCGGCTTCCGGAAGGTGTTTTACGGAGTTACGCGCCTCTGGATCTTCCAAGATGCGTACAGAGGTTCCTTCGACATTGGCGTCCGAGTGCACTGGTGTTGGCCGAGTCGGAGCTTTGGCCCGGCCTGATTTCCGGGTGTCACGAAGCGGGCGTGCCTGTCGCCCTGATCAATGCGCGCTTGTCGGAGCGCTCGATCCGGAATTGGTTTCGATTTCGTTCCTCGGCCAGGATGCTGTTCGGCTCTGTGTCGCTTGCCGAGGTACAGGATCCTGCAACGGCTGCGAAACTGGTCGAACTGGGCGCTGCACCTGGCGCTGTTCGGGTTTCGGAGTCCCTGAAGGCTGCCGGAGGACCGCTTCCCTGTGATTCCGAGGAAGTTGCCGCGGTCAGGCGGGTGCTCGCCGGACGCTTCGCCTGGCTCGCGGCGAGCACGCACGAGGCAGACGAGGGGATTGTCTTCGATGCGCATGCCCGAATCGCCGCGGCCTGTCCGGATGCGTGTCTCATTGTTGTTCCACGGCATCCGGAACGGGGCGGAGAACTCGCGAGAGCAGCGAAAGCGCGGGGCTGGCATGCCATCCGGCGCAGCTCCGGCTCGCCGGTTCCGACTGGCGAGAGTGTCTATATCGCAGATACGCTGGGCGAATTGGGGCTGTGGTACCGGGCCTTGCCGGTGGCGTTCCTGGGCGGTTCATTTGGTGGAGTAGGCGGCCACAACCCGTTCGAGCCAGCGGCACTTGGCGCGACGATCCTGCACGGTCCGGATATCGCAAATTTCGATCGCATCTACAAAGAACTGGATTGTGGCGGTGGTGCCGGTTCAGTGGAGGATGGGGACAGCCTCTCTCGGCAGTTGCTCCATCTGCTGGAAGCGGACGGTCGGCCGGTGGACGCGGCACGGAAAATGGCCGATCAGGCCGCCAGAATAGCTGCTCCGACGGCAGGCGAGGCCGAGCGTCTTGCAAGACGAATTCTGGGAATGATCGATCGTGGCAAGGGAACGCCTGGGGGCGACGGT
>CAZPXZ010000033.1:0-7998 GCA_964590405.1 uncultured Rhodobacterales bacterium
GGTTTCTAGCTCATCGCTTCCTCCTTTCCAGGACTTACCCTGGCGCAACGACAATTGGCGCACGGGAATCGGCGGTGGGCCCGTCTTCGTGAACCTGATTCACGACATTGATCTGCTGCAATACTCCTGCGGCCCCATCATGGAAGTGCAGGCGATGGAGTCGAAAGCCCATCGAGGTCATTCCGTAGAGGACACCGCGGTCGTCCTCCTTCGCTATGCAGGTGGCCTGCTGGGCACGGTCAACCTCTGTGATGGCGCAGCCGCACCATGGTCCTGGGAACTCACCGCGCACGAGAATCCAGCCTATGACCGGACGGATCGGAACTGCTACTGGATTGCGGGTTCCAGGAAGTCGCTCGCGGTGCCAAGGCTTGATGTCTGGCAACATGCCGGAGACGCGGGTTGGTGGGCGCCCATCCGGGCAACGCGCATCCCGGTTCCAATTGCAGATCCCATGGTGCGGCAGATTGAGCAATTTGCTGCGGTGATTCGCAGAGAGGAACCGCCTCTGGTCAGCGGAGCGGACGGCCTGTCCGGGCTCCGCGTGGTCGAGGCAATCAAGCGCGCCGCAAGGGAAGCGCGAACGGTTGCGGTGACCACCGGATTCCAACGTCGGCCTGAGATACTTCAGGGATGGTGGCAGTCGGAAGACAATAACCGGAGAGACAGCATTTCCGCGAACCGGATCCATACCTGGCGGAACGCGACGATGCCGAGCCCATACGGAGTCGGCCAAGACGACTGCAATCGGCCGGATGTCGTGTGCACTCGCTTTCTTCGAATCCTTCTCCTATCCTTCGCGCACAGGCTGGCCGCACCTGGCTGGCCGCTTCCAAAACGTTCAGGAGTTGTTCCCGATGCCACCGATCACCAATGCACAGGCCCGCGACGTGGAGAGCGTACTGCATCCCGTGACGAATCTCGCCCAGCACAGGGTGGATGGACCACTTGTCATCGAGCGTGGAGAGGGCATCTACGTCTACGACAATGAAGGGAAGCGCTACGTCGAAGGACTTGCCGGTCTCTGGTGCGTGGGCCTCGGTTTCGGCAACGAGGAAATGGCCGACACGGCCCGGGAACACACTGCCAAACTCTCCTATGCACATCTGTTCGGCGGTCGCTCGAACGACAACGCGATTGCGCTCGCGGAGAAGATCAAGGAACTGCTCCCCATTCCCATGGCGCAGGTGTTCTTTGCCTGTTCCGGGTCGGAGGCGAACGATACGCAGATCAAGCTGGCATGGTACAAGGCCAATGCCCGTGGCGAGACTGCCCGCAAGAAGGTGCTTGCACGAAAGAACGGATACCACGGCGTGACGGTGATCGCCGGCAGCGCGACCGGGATTCCCCGATTCCACGCGGATTTCGACCTACCGGTCAGAAACGTCCTTCATCTCACCACGCCTCACTACTGGAAAGAGGCAGAGCCGGGCGAATCGGAGGAAGCGTTCACCGCCCGTCTGGCAGATGAACTGGACACGGCAATTCAGGAAGAAGGGCCCGAGACGATCTGTGCGTTCATCGCCGAACCGGTGATCGGTGCCGGTGGAGTCCTGATTCCGCCGAAGGGGTATTTTGAAGCGATCAGCGAGGTCCTCGCACGATACGGGATCGACTTTATCGATGACGAGGTGATCTGTGGCTTCGGTCGTACAGGTAACTGGTTTGGCGCAGAAACCTATGGCATGCGCCCCACCTCGTTTTCCATGGCAAAGCAGCTTACCAGCGGCTATGCCCCACTTTCGGCAGTCGCCATAAACCGCGAAACCGCGGACATCCTGGAGGAGCAGAGCCGCAAGCTCGGGATATTCGCACACGGATTCACATATGGGGGTCATCCCGTATCCACTGCCCTCGGCCTGAAGGCAATCGAGATCTACGAGAGGGACGGCATCCTTGCGCATGTGCGCCGCATGGCACCCATATTGCAGAGGAAAGCGCACGCGCTGGCCGAACACCCGCTCGTAGGCGAGGTTCGCGCAGACGGCAACGGCCTCATTGCAGGGATCGAACTCGTGGCGGACCCGACAGCGAGGCGCGCTTTCCAGCCCGTGGGACGGGTCGGCGCGGAAGCAATGGCTGCCGCCACTCGACATGGCCTCCTGGTTCGCGCCATCGGTGATACCATCGCAATTTGCCCACCGATGACCATCCGTGAGGACGGGATCGAAGAGCTCTTTGCGGCACTTGGACCTGCGCTCGATGAAACCGAAGCCTGGGTTTCCAGGGAAGGACTTCGAGACGCCTGAGGGCTGGATCCGCTGTTTCCGCACTCACTCGACCATGCGGGCGCTGCGGCACTGCGGTTGCTCCCGCCGGAGACGGCGCACCGCCTGGCCATCGCAGTTCTCGAGCGACTTCCACTGCCACCACGTCCTGCGGACTTGCCGGAAAACCTGAAGACCCGCGTCTTTGGCCGCGAGTTCGACAACCCCGTGGGACTCGCGGCGGGCTTCGACAAGGATGCCCGGGTCTGGCGTACCTTTGGTGGGCTGGGTTGGGGATTTGTCGAGGTGGGCGGCGTTACGCCTCTGCCCCAACCTGGCAATCCAAGGCCCAGACTTTTCCGCCTTCCCGGTCGGGCAATTGTCAATCGCATGGGGTTCAACAGCTGCGGGGCGGTATCACTGCGGGAACGGCTGTCGCCTCGGGAATCGAAACCGCCCCTGCTCGTCAATCTCGGCATGAACAAGAACTCGCCCGATCCTGCCGATGACTGGATTGTTGTGCTGCAAACGCTTTACGGTTTCGCTGATGCATTCACCATCAACGTCTCTTCGCCGAACACGGCCGGACTTCGGCAACTGGAGGAAGTGAAGGTTCTTCGGCATCAAGTCAGCCGGGTCGCGTCAGCACGACAACGGCTCTCCAAAGCTGATGGGGCGGCTGCTCCACCTCTGCTTGTCAAGCTCTCGCCCGACCTTGAGGAAATCGATCTTCGCCGAACAGCCCGAACGTGCCTGGAGGCCGGAATCGATGGATTCATCGCCACCAACACGTCTGCCGATTTGCGACAAGAACTCTCCTCCCCCCCCGCATCACACGGCGGCGGCCTCTCCGGCGCACCGCTCCGGTCCCGGGCAGAACGCACGCTCCGGATCCTCCACGAGGAGACCCGCGGCGCCGTGCCCTTGATCGGGGTTGGCGGTATTTTTACTGCCGAGGATGCCTATGCGCGCATCCGCGCAGGCGCATCCCTCGTCCAGATCTATTCCGCGATGATCTGGAAGGGTGTCGCGGTCGGTCCGCGTATCGCCAAGGGCCTTGCAGAACTGCTGGTTCGCGACGGTTTCCGATCCGTCAATGAGGCGGTCGGCGCTGACGCAAGCGAGCAGGATCACTTCTCCCGCGCCGGCCCCGGCGAATAAAATGCTGTGAAGACACTGCCCCGGTCGCAAGACCGGCTGCGCCCTCCTCCCTTGAGCGTCTATCTGTTTCTCTTTGCCTGCTCGCGAAGCATCGCGGGTCCAACTTCTCCGAGCGCGTCGTCAAGGATGTCGAACATGCGCTGAATTTCCGTCTCCGTGATCACGAGGGGAGGCGAGAACACGCACATGTTCACCAGCGGCCGCACGATGAGGCCGCGCGCCTCGCAAGCCTGGTCCATCCGTGCACCGAATTCGCGATCGATGTCGAGACGGTCCGTTTCCGCCATCCCCGGTGCCGCCGACCCCTCCAGGGCCCCGAGAAGACCAAGACCGCGCGCATCCTTGACGATGTCGTGGCGACCGAGGGCCTGCAGGCGCTCCTGGAACACCGGCGCAACGCGGCGAACATGCGCAAGGATGTCTTCGCGCTCCATGATCTCGATGTTCTTCAAAGCGGCGGCGCACGCAACAGGATGGCCGGCGTAGGTATAGCCGTTCGTAAACAGCGCCTCCCCGGCCCCCGCCTCCTCCAATTCCCCGGCAAGACGCGAGGAGAGCAGCATCGCGCCGAGCGGCACATAGCCAGATGTCAAACCCTTGGCGCAGACCAGGATGTCCGGTTGAATCCCGAATACATCCTCCGATGCGAACCAGTGTCCCAGACGGCCGAAGCCGGTCACGACCTCGTCCGATATGTAAAGCACACCGTGCCTGCGGCAAACTTCCTGGGTCGCCCGATGGTAGCCCTCTGGAGGAATCACAACCCCACCGGAGGCCAGCACGGGCTCCGCGATGAATGCTCCTACGCGCTCCGGCCCAAGATTCAGGATGGCGTCTTCCAGGTCCTGCACCTTGCGGCGGCACCAGTCCTCGGTGCTTTCCCCCGGCGCACGGAGACGTGGATTCACATCGGGAAGAAAGCGGGCACTGTCAGAGTCAGTGTCAAGGTGGGAGAGTTCCCGCTCCTTGCCCGTGACGGACGCGGCGAGATAGGTCGAACCGTGATAGCTGCGCTCCCGTGAGAGGACCAGCTTCTTGTCCGGGTTTCCAAGAAGGTTGTGGTAGAAATGGGTGAAACGGATTGCGCTGTCCACCGCGGTGGAGCCCCCCGTCGTGAAGAAAACCTGTTCCATGTCTCCCGGCGCCAGGTCGGCGAGCTTGTGTGCAAGCAGTGCCGAGGGCTCCGTCGCAAAGAACCAGGGACTGGTATAGGTCAGTCGAAGCGCCTGTTCGGCGATTGCTTCCGCCATCTCCCGGCGCCCATACCCGATCTGCACGCACCACATGCCCCCGGGGCCATCGATGTAGCGCCGTCCTTCCGGGTCCAGCAGGTAAATCCCCTCACCCCTGGCGATGATGGTCCGATCGGCCGGTGCATGGCCGAGGGTATCCCACGGGTGCAGGACGTTGGCGTTGTCCCAAGCCCGAACGTCCAGGGGTGTAACCTCGTTCGAGGGAACGGGTTCGGCAGCTTCCTGCGACCGGCTCATGGTGCTCATGTCGGACACTCCCCCTCAAATTCTAGCTGACTCTCGCGCAGCAGGCGTCATCGCAGCCGGACGGTTCCCACCGTTCCGGCACCGGCCCGTATCGGCCGCGGACGCCCCCATGGTAGCCGGTACAGCCTGGTTGTTCCGGCGACGCAAGTTTCCCAGGGGGAACTCCCTGCAATGGAATGGAATTTCCCGGAAGGCTATTCTCGGCCACTTCCGGAATCCCGCCCAGGTGGACCGATCATGAACGATTCTAGGACGACCGATACAGTCGCGAAGAGAGCCAGCTGGAGATACCAACTCCGAATCGATCTCGAGTACGCATATGCCGCTGCGGCCCGCCGGAATGCCGCTCTGCCGGAACTGGAACCACTCTACCTCGTCCTGCGTCGCCATGACGCCGCGATGTTCTGCCAGTTCGATGCGTTCGCAGGGTATTGTGCGGAAGCGGAACGAAACGGCATCGAGCGATATCCGCTCTACGAATGGACTAAGGCCACGGTCGAAAACCCGGTCAAGAAATCCAAGTACCTGAAGTCATTCGCAATACATGTCGGAGGAAAGGAAGTCTACGCCAAACATCGCGCGGACGCTCTGGAGGAAGATCTAAAGTCTCTCGTCGGTGCGGGTGTTGTCGTGTCACTTGCCAAGCACGACACCAATCCGGAAAACAATCCGCAGCCGCCCCGCAAGTACCGAACCTGAAGCCAGATTCTGCAATCCAATCCCGGCAGCGAAACAGGTAAGCCGCACGACGACTAAACCGGTCCCGGGGTGAGCGAGACCCGTCGTTCAAGCGGCTATCCCCCACAGGAATCCACCAATCAGCGAGGCAAGAATGGCAAGTCCGAGATAGGCAAGGAAGACACGTTTCTTCACGAGTGCCCATACAGCCACTGCCGCGGGAATACAGGTCACACTTCCCGCGAGAACGAACGCCATGGCGGCGCCCTGTGACATCCCCTGTTCGACCATTCCGGCTACGACCGGAAGAGCCGCATATCCGTTCAGGTATGCAGGGGCACCGAGAAGTGCGCCCAGGATAACCGGCTGAATACCCTCACCGCCCAGCACGGAAGCCACAAGAGCCGACGGAACGAACTCGATCAACAGGGCCTCGAGCAGGTATGCCAACGTCATCCATTTGAGAAGAAAGAGCAAATTCCATATGGCGGTTTCGCGGAAATGCATCCGGCGCTCGGTTTCGTTCCAGAAACTCCATACAGGCCGACCGGTCAACGGGTCGGAACTGCAGCAACCAGTTGGATCCAGCGCCCGTACCTGGTTCTCGAAGAGTCCGGCACGAGACAGCAGCATGGTGCAACTTCCTCCAAACAGCCCGAATCCCACTGCCGCAACCGTCTTCCCAAGCGCGAAATCGAGACCGAGAGTACTCATGGTGATCAGAAACATCGGGGGATCCATGATTGGCGAGGCAAGCCAGAACGCCATGATCGCCGATAGTGGAACCCCGGAGGCGAGTAGCGCGGCGATGAACGGTATCACTTCGCAAGAACAGAACGGCGCCAGCGCGCCGGCGACCGACGCAAGCAGCACCATTTGGATCTCGCGGCCCTGGAATGCGCGGGAAACGACAGCTTCCGCACCTGTTGCCTTCAGCCAAGCGATCAGAAGCGTCGCAAAGGCGATATACGGAATTGTCTGCGTGAGAGCCTTCAGCGTGAACCCGATGATGTCGGGCAGAATCGGCCAGGCCAGAAGTCCGGTCAGCAGGACGACCACGCAGGAGGCGGCCCAAACACGATCCAGGCGACGAAGCGAAACGCTCGACCGCCACCGCCGCAACACGAACTCCACCACCGCATGCCTCCCTAATGCCGATGTGGTCCCTGCCCTTCCGGGCCACCGGGCGCATCGGAACAGCAATTGCGTACCAGGAACTGCGTCAACCCGTCGATGGTCGAGTATGCGACCGCCGCGCATATCACGGTTCGTCCCTGCTTCTTCTGTGTCACCAGTCCGGCATGTGCCAGAAACCGGAGATGGTGCGTAAGTGTCGAACCGGTAACCCCGCTTCGCTCACCCAATTCTCCCACCGAGAGGCCGTCGGGTCCCGCGCGAACCAGGACCTGCAGGACTCCGAGCCTCTGTTCCGACCCCAGAGCCGCAAAGGCAAGGGCCGCGTCCTCGACGGACATCGTGGATTTGGTAAATCGCTCCATATTTCTAATATACTAGAAATATCGAAATACGCAACCCTCGGGTGAAGTCCGGATCCGCGGTCAACTCATTGGGCCGAGGAGCTGGGCGAGTCCTTTGCCACCATTTTCGCTGATTTTGGTCTCCCCGGCCTTCCTGTCGAGGGCAACATCCCCCATCTCGCGACTTGGCTCGGACATTCCCATGTCGGCAATATGGATTCTAAGTACAGTAATTGTCTTGAGAATTCCGATTCATTCACACGGAAACTCGGACATTGCTGGCGAGGCAGCACACGTTCTTCGCTCCATATTGGATAGCCAAGCTCGCTCCAACACCAACATCTTGTGCATCACGCAGCTATAGGTATTATCATGGTTCGTCGGCTTGTAGAATGCTTGATCATCGTCCTCCCTGGGTACGGAAATGACGAAAACTGTCACTAACTCACAGATAATCGGTTCGCGCGGCGAGTCCCTTGTCGCGGAACGCGCCAACGCGATGGGCTTCATCTTTTGTTGAATATTCGAGAGATCAAGGTCCCGACCAAGGTATGAGATAGGGATCATCGGAAGGTTCGCGCGCGGAATTGCGGTATTGAACCGATCTGATGCCGAAAATCCGGGAAGTTTGATCCCGAACGCCCATTTCAGAGTTTCAGGCGGGCGCGTAGCTAGCATGGTGGACCAGCTTTCCGTGACAGAACTCATGGCCTGCGAGCTACACGCCCTCACCGGAGGCCTTCAGGCACCGAATTTGCCCAATTCCTCCCCCTTGCTACATCCTGGCAAAAAACTCGGGTGCCTTATGGGCCGCGGCGGTGGTGTGTATAGGCCGGAGCGGTTAGCAGGGTTGGTGTAGCCCAGGGTGGCCGTGATGCCGAAGACGTGCCGGAGACCCTTTGGGCAGGCCTGTGGCCCTTGATGCCGGCGTTGGCCATGATTCTTGCCTTTTTCTCGCTGACGGTCAGGTACTTC
>CAZPXZ010000033.1:8008-10305 GCA_964590405.1 uncultured Rhodobacterales bacterium
CTGATCGGGTTGATGGACTATCAGTTGACCGTGATCTCGTCGAACTTCGTGGCCCTGCTGCTCATCTTCTCGATCGCCTTGTCCATACACGTGATCATTCGCTACCAGGAAATCCAGTCCCTCAATCCGGATGCGAGCACCCGGGAAAATACCCAGACAGCGGTTTCGCAGATCGTGACGCCCTGCCTGTACATGGTCCTGACGACCGCCATTGCCTTTTTCTCGCTGACGGTCAGGTACTTCTGGCTCTCGTTCGACCCAGAGCTAATCTCACATGTCAAGCCGTACTCCGAGCAAGATGAGAATCACGGTCGGCCTTGAAGTCCTTCCAGGCTAGTCATCCAGTTATCGAATCTTGGACACTGTGTCCGGATCAAAGCCAAACCGATTCTCATAGCGACCAACGGACCATGTAATGGCTTTCGATAACGTGGAATTACATTCTTGATACGTTTGCTGGGAGCAGTCGCCTTGTTGTCGTTGATGTCCTCGGGAGTCGTGAACGATGAGCGGACTTGTCTGAGCAAATCTATGGATTGGGGAGAGGTTTCGGTCAAAGCTGTGAAGGCGCCCACACCAGAAAACAACAAGCCTTCGAATTCATGCTTCTGAACATACGGTAGTATTCTATTCTGGTTGGAGCCAATCTGGTGCTGAATCTTCTGACATAGCAGCATTTCTAACTCTTCAACCGTTTCTACATGCTTCTTCCGAAATCCGTAGAAATCAACAAGGGATGTGACGGCGTCAAAGGAACGGTACAGGTACACCATTTCCGCAGTGAGTCTCTCCACGCTGACGTTGCCACCACGACTGCTTCCACGTGCACGACCAAGTAGGATGGGTTGCGCTTCGATACCATGCGATCGTAGGTGGGGGGCTAGAACTGCCTTGGAGAATTCTTCTTCCGTAGATCCTTCCACGGATATGGCGAAACGGATCACGGGCGTCCTCCCAGCAGGTTTTTCTGCCAAAGCTCGCCAGGGGTAAAACTGTCGTCAAGCCAGTCATGATATGCGCTAGCATCGAAGCGACGAAATATCGAACGTCCATTATCAAGATCCAACACGACAATCTCGTGGAGATCGAACACATCCACGAGAAGAGGAGACTGAGTCGCCACAATAATCTGCAAGTCAGCGGAAAGCGCTTTGATCATGTTGCCGATCAGAGCGATAGCTACTGGATGCAAACCGAGTTCAGGTTCGTCCAGTAGAAGAACGTCCGGTAGCATTTCTCGCGGAAGGTTCAGGAGTGTGACAAGTGCGAAAAACCGAAGCGAGCCATCAGAGGTGAGGTGTGCACCGAAGGTCTTATCAGTCCCCTTGGCTTTCCATCTCAGAATGACTCGACCGAAACTCTCGTCGATTTCGAATCGATCGAATACAGGAAGCACTCGTCCTATATGCTGACATATGGCTTCGAATCGCGGGTTATCTTCGTGCTCTAGTCGATACAGAACCGACGCGAGGTTCCCACCGTTGGTGCGGAGAGCGTTGTTATCCTCGACGTCCCAACGCTTCTTGAAATTGGAGCTGTCGGATGTGTCATGGAACTGGTAGACAGTACAGTTGCGAAGCAGGTGGATTATGACCCGGGCTGTAGTGGGATTGATGTCGGTCGAGGAAGGAGATTGCGCGGCGTTGACGATCGCTGCTTCTCGATGTCCACTGCCAAGATGGCTCCAAGTTGCTTCCGTCCCCCAGTCTAGTCGGCTATACCGGAAAGCTTCCTCAGCGAACATGAACCTGTCAGGATGGACGTGTGCAAGGCTGAATCGGTACTCGCTTCGACCTGTATCTGTACTCAGAGCAAGCATGCCCTCCATGCGTGGCGTAGTAATATTTCCCCCGTACAATTGGTCGTCAGCGCCACCGTATCGCTCTACGAACTCGCCAAGACGAGCAGACCGGAGCATCCAACTGAGCATCTCGAAGAAGCGCATGAAATTGGACTTCCCAGAGCCGTTTGGCCCTATCAAAACGCTTGTTGCACCCAAATCGGAAAGTTCGACATCCGCAAGGGATCTGAATCCACGGATTCGAACAGACTCGAGCCTTGCTGTTCCAGTCATCGCAGAATCCTCCTAAACGGTTGTAGTAAGCCGCGCAAGCTGCGTAGTTTCTTCGCGAATAGGCAATTGGTTCTAGCTTCAACGAATTAGAGTGTCCATAGTGAGCAAGGCATTTTCTTGCGGAGATGTAGGCCAAATGTTGTGTCGTCATGGGAACGAGCGTAACGACTCCGTAGACGGACAGAAAGCGGGGGTGGGATTCCCGGATCCGCGATCAACTCAT
>CAZPXZ010000033.1:10315-11442 GCA_964590405.1 uncultured Rhodobacterales bacterium
ATTGCGCCGGGGAGCTGGGCGAGTTGTTTGCCACCATTTTCGCTGATTTTGGTCTCCCAGGCCTCCCTGTCGAGGGCAGCGGGGTTCTGATGTGCTGCGAATAGCAATTCGCCCGCTTGCGAGGCTGCGTTCGGCCGCTTTGACCCCACTCAACACCGTTTCCGGGCCAAGCTGGCGAGGATTCGAACAATGTCCAGAGGCGGCCCGGCTTCCAGGGCGCGTGCAGCAACAGGAACGAATAGCCTTGGTCAGGCAGGCATCGGAGATAGGGCGCTCAATCGCTCCAGAGCCGGGGAAGGCTTCTCTGGCTTAGATTCCTTGCAACCCCTTGCTAGCAAAGGGTCAACCGGGTCCTGCCTCCCTCCATGATCGCGGATAAGGGTGAAGCGAAACAACAGAGAACCACGGCAATGTGATTGATTCCCGGTTGGCAACAGCGGTCATCCCAGGCATACCATTCGTGGCTATGGATAGTTCAATCCAAGGATGTACGGCTTCCTGTTGCTTGCTGTGCAAGCAAATTCTGTTTTGTTCCAACGCTCTCAATATCCAACCGGTCCCTCCTATCGCAGTGAAACAATTACGGAAATTTCGGGGCACCGAATGGTGGAGGTCGTGAACGCGGAAACGCACCGGATTCGTCTGCGCAACGTTGCCGCCGATCACAGATCGGACCGCCCAATCCCGCAATTACCCTGACAGAATACGCGCGGAGCAACAAAGCTCCCGGCACAAGACCGGCCTATTGCGAGCATGGGGAACGCATCCTCCACGGCGTTAGGTCCGCCCTCGACGATCCGTTATCGTGCCTCGACACTTGCGAACCCCACAACCGTATACGCGACAAGGGTTAGGGAGGTAACGCGTGCCAGTGGTTCCCGATGCGATGTTTACTGCTTTCAAGGAGATAGAACACCTGGTGCAGGGATTGGCGAACCCATGGGCGACCCGGGTCTTCAAGACCGGGACGAAACTCTCGGGTTCAACAATATCAACCGGCCAAAGGGGTGAGGTCAGATCATCTGAATTTTGTCACTGCATCCCGGCATAGTCGGACAGCGTCAGGACGGACTCCCCATGCTCGGTCGAGGCAACCGCGGCCACAAATCCACGATCCGCCGTCAGCA
>CAZPXZ010000033.1:11452-28735 GCA_964590405.1 uncultured Rhodobacterales bacterium
CGCGAGATAGACGCAATCGTAAACCGGGTGATCCAAGGCCAGCGCCAGCCGAACCGCGTCTGCACAAACGGCCTCATCGTCGTTCCATCGCACCGGCATCTCGATCATCCATGCCAGAGCAGCGCTGGCATCGGCCCGCTCGACCTGGCCCAGCCGCGCCTTGCGCCACAGCGCATTGGCGACTTCGGCTGCCATTAGGCGCGGCGCGTGCAACTCCTCGCCGCTCGCCGTCAGTTCGCGCGCGGCATTCGAACCGGGCTCCTCCACCAGCAGCTTGACCGCCACGCTCGCATCAACCACGAAGCGCATCAGAAGTCGTCGCGATGACCGCGATCGCGATCCTCGCGGATCAGCACTTCCGCCGGGGTTTGCTTGCGACCCCGGGTCTTCTCCCGCAGCCGGTCCGACGCCTCCAGGAACGCGGCGCGCTTTGCCGCCATGTTGTCGTCGGCCGCGCATTGCAGGATATGGCGCACCTCGCCCTCCAGGGAGCGGTTGTTCTGCGAGGCGCGCCGCTTGAGGCGGTCCACCACGTCCTGATCGAGCCGCCGCACATTGATCGTCACCATAGGCTTGCCTCCACGTGTCTGATAGCACATTGTTATCATGCTTCTGGGCCGCGCGCTAGCGCCGGCGCACTGCGTGGCACGCCCGGTTGCAGGCGAGCCGCAATTCGCGGCGATTCCCAGTGCCGGAAGCCCTGCTTCACACCCACGCCGTCATCGCCAACAGCCGAGTATGCGGAGGGATCGCTCCGCTCCGCCCCTCGCAGACCCGTTACTCCGGATTCTGGATTATTCCGGAAACTGGTCCTTGAGCCCACGCACACGGCAATTGCGAGCGGAGTTTCCTGAATAATCGCAAAATGCATGCTCCGGTCGGCACGTGTGCCGGCGATTGCAGCGGAGAATGCAAGTGTCATCCATTGTGTTTGTTCCCGAATGTGAGAAATCTTCAGCGGCGCGTGGCCCCCACGTGCCGCATCTGGAAGGTTTCAACTCCTGGCTCGCAGAGCAGGGGTATACACCGAGCACGCGGCAAGCCAAGCTGCGCCTGGTAAGGTTGCTCTACTCTTGGCTTGAGGAAGGGCAACTCGATCTTTCGGACGCCACGCTGATTGATGCGTGGTTTGGAGAGCGGGGCGAGCGGCCCCGGGGTCTGCCGGCTACGGGGCGCCCGTTGCTGGATCGGCTGCGCGCGGTCCACTTTCTCGCTCCCGAAGAGGCCGCTCGGGAGAGCAATGTCTCTCCGGTCGCGAGAGTCGAGACCGGGTATGAGAGTTTCTTGCGTGATGACAAGGGATTGAGCCCTGTCACCATCAAGGGTCGCCTCTCGGTCGTACACGCCTCTCTTGGCGACCGGTTTCCGACACACGCCCCATGACGTTGCTGCAGAACGGGGTCGATCAGGCGACGATTGCCTTGTGACTTGGGCATGAATCCGTCGCGACGACCTACATCCATCTGCATGCCGACCTCAAACTCAAGGAGCAGGCAATGGCGAAAACCACGCCGTTCGGAATGCCGGTCCAAAGATACCAGCCCGAAGACAAGGTTCTCGAGTTCCTGAACGGTCTCTGATTATTCCGGAAACTCCGCTCGCAATTGCCGTGTGCGTGGGCTCCAGGATCTGTTTCCGGAAAAATCCAGAATCCGGAGTAACGACATCGTGCGGGCCAGATAGAGTGTGCCGCTGCACGGCCAGTTGGTTGCCGTTTCGAGATCCGATCGCGCTCGCCCAGATCATCCTCGTTCTGCTGGGCAGGCCAGTGGGACTGTTGGGGTGAGGCGAGAGTGTCCGCCAACCACCAGATCCCGGTGCCCCGCGGGAATCACCGGACGGTTCGCACGGTCACCTGAATGGCAGCGGCCGAATATCGCCGCTAACGGTTGGGTCCATGTCCAGGCTGTGTTTGTGCACAGACCTCCAGCAGAACCGCTGTGGCCACGGATCCCGCTTCCCATATCGGCATATGTCCTGCATCCGGGACCAGATGCAATCCGGTCGTTGCGGGCGCGGACAATGCATGTTGCCACGGAATGACTTCGTCCCTGCATCCCCAGATAATCCGGGACGGTACCGGACAGTCTGCGAGTTCCTTCCGCAAGTCGATCTGCTGTACGTGGTTGTACGCCACCTCGCGACACATTGTGGCGAGTCTCTCGCGATTGCCGCGAATGTGATTGAGCAGATCGCAAATATACTCGTCGCCCAGGGTTGGGATCCTGTGCGCCGTCAGCCGGTCCAACTCGCGGGCAAGTGAGGCGACCGAGTCCGAGTACAGTATCCCGTTCAGGAACGATTGCTGAATCTCGGTGCCAAGGCCGAGGGGGGCAATAAAAACGGCTGCCACCAGATCTCGGCGGATCTTGCGGACAATCCGTGCTGCAACCGCTCCGCCGTAGGAGTGTCCACACACGACAGTCGGACCGTCCATAACCCGTTCCAGCGCTTCCGAAACCGCATCGACGACCTCTGGAAGGGCCGTCGCTTCGCATGCCGAGCGGCCATGGTTGGGCAGGTCGAGTGCAAGCACCTCGTGGCCCCGCCGGGCGAGGATGCGCGCGGTTCCCGACCAGACTCCAGTCTCGGCAAAGAGTCCGTGGACAAACGCGACCCGCCTCTGCGCGGTCTCCTTGTTCGGGCGCCAGCGCCTGAATGCGATGCAGCCAAGCCGAGTCTGGACTTCGAATTCTGATTCCTGAATCCTGTCGCCGGGCCTTGAGGGCGCCTCCGATGGCATGTGGCCCCCTCGCTTCGCGAGGGCCCGGTCCACGTCTGACAGGTTGATGCGTCCGCGCTTCCCGGTTCCGGTGAGCGCATGGATGGACAATCCCGCCTCCGCGATTTTTCGACGTGCCGCAGGCGTGGCAACAACACGTCTGGCGCCTTCGGAGAGATTCGCCGAATCCCTGGCAAGTGTTGCCGCCGTCAAGACCCCGCCGTCTTCGACCACGATGCTTGGCCGCACCGGCTCCGACCCGTCCTTGTCTGCGCTGGGCCCCGGCCCTTCCGCGGCATGGCTTCCCGATACCTCGATCCGTGCAATGACTTGATCCCGTACAACCTGGACATTGGCCTCCGCGACAATTTCGACGAGGCGTCCTGGTTCGGTGGCCTCAACCTCTACGGTAGCCTTGTCTGTCTCTACTTCGACCAGGACCTCTCCCTTCTCGAAGGCTGCCCCGGCGCCAACCAGCCATTCGACGACTCGCCCGCCTCCATCGCCGTCCCCCAGGTTGGGAAGCCGGAATTCCTTTGTGAAAGTCATGCTGCGTATCCGCGCATCCCGCCCTTGACCGTGCGAAAGATCTCGACGTTGGTTTGCCCGCGGCCAGTTGTTGAAGTCTGCCCGTGACAGGCCGTCGAGTCCCCGACCAGCCTTGGCGAAAGGGCGGACTGCGGCGTTTCGGCGATCACGAGCATGCCCTCCTGCTCACATGGATGTTGGACGGTCTGGATCGAATGCCCCTACCGAGCGCACCGGTTTCGACGAGTTCATGTTCCGCTGTCTTGCGGGGCGGTTTCGCCTCGGTGAAATTGTCCTCGGCACTGCCGACGACAACCGACAGTTCTTCGAGCCCTGCATTCGCCTGCCTTCGCCCGGCCGGTGTTTCGATCATCTACACTGCGCCCTGGCGCAGCGGCTGTTCGGCCGTTTCGAACTGCAGGCCATCGCTGGAACTCAATTCCAGGACCAGTCCGCCTCGGCCCGAGGTGTCACCGGAGAACAGCACTTCCGGTACCTCCCAATGCTCACGAACGGTACTTGACGAATTCGACTACGATTCCCTCTGGACCGTTGACGTACATCGGCCGTGATGCGCCACCGCGCAACTCCTGCGGATCTGCGTTGGCCTTGTACCCCATGGACCGCAGCCGTCGGCAGACTTCATCTATATCGCTCACCTGGAAAGCGATGTGGGTCAATCCGTGGTCGCACTGCCTGATCTCGATCGGTTCCCCCTGCGGTGAGAAGTACCGAAACAGCTCGATCCGGCGTCCGTTGAGTTCCAGCATCGCCCAACGGGCCTTGGCACCCGGAAGCCCAACGACAAGCCCCAGCTTCTCCTCGGACAGGAGCTCCATTTCCGCTTCGACCCGCATGCCCACAACCGTAACGAAGAACGCAAGCGCGGCGTCGAAGTCCTGCACGCTGACGGCCGTATGGTGGAGGCCCACAACAAGGTCGGACACGGTGCTGTGATCGGAATCGGTCATTTCGAACCCCTCACGGTTGCATCACTGTTTTCAGGCCACGGGCAATGTCCGCAGCGTTGGCCAGCGCCGCGGCTTCCAGCGTTTTCGAAACCACCGGTGCAGACAGGCTGCCCGACACATGCACGATCTCGGTGTCCAGATCGTCGAAGAACCGCTCCTGGACCCCCTTCACGATATGGGTGCCGATCGACGTTCCGCGAGCGGTCTGTTCTGCGATCAGGAGTCGGTTCGTTCCCGACAGGCTGGCTCCGATCGCATTCCAGTCGAGTCCGTTCGGGTCGAGCGTCCGCAGGTCGATGATTTCCGCGTCCACTCCCGTGACCTCGGCCGCCTCCAACGCCATGGGGAGAATGCCAGCGTAGGTAACGATTGTACAATCACGTCCGCTCCGCACCGTCTTGGCCTTGCCGAACGGCACGATGTAATCGAGGTTCTCCCTGGGAACCATGCCGGTGGTCGGAAAGAGCGATCCGTACTCGATGACGAGTACGGGGTCATTGGACCGTACCGCAGCATTGAACAGTCCGATGTAGTCATGTGGCGTCGATGGCGCAACGATCCGCCATCCGGGGTAGAGAGCAAAGAGTCCACCCGCATCCATGGAATGCTGCGAGCCATACCCGGAACCCGCGGACACCCTGCTTCGCACAACCAGCGGCAGTGCGTGTTCGCCCCCAAACATGTGGCGAACCTTGGCGGCCTGGTTGAAGAGTTGGTCCGCAGCTACCAGGCAGAAGTCGGGATACATGATCTCGACGACAGGACGCAAACCGTTCAACGCCCCACCCACCGCCAGCCCCGTGAAGCCGTTCTCGCAAATCGGTGTGGCAAACAACCGGTCCGGGAATCGCTCCCTGATTCCCCGTGTTGCGCCGGCGGTTCCACCCCGAAGTCGGTGGACGTCTTCACCCAGGATGATCACCCGGTCGTCGCGCTCCATATTGCGACGCGCGGCCAGTGAAAGTGAATCGCCAAAGGACGTTTCCACGAGTTCTTCGACTGGCCAGTCCTCCAATTCCCGAGCTTGCGCGTCATCCAGTTCAGATCCGTCCCCGCGAATTCCGGAATCAACGGTGGAGGGGGCGGGCCAGAGTGCCGGAATGATCTTTCGCGCATTTGACGCATCGCCGGTGGGTTCAAGGAGTAACGATTCGGCCTCGTCGAGGATTCCGGCAATGCGCCCCTCGAAGTGCTCCCGGGCGCCGTCTTCGAGGATGCCCAAGTCCTCCAGCCGGGCGGGAACGTGTTCGAGCGGGTCGCGGGCCATCCACTCCTGTTCTTCGGCCTTGTCGCGATACCCGAACGCGCTGCCGCTGAGGGGTCCGGACTGGTGCAGAAAACGATAGGTCAGCGCTTCAATGAGGACCGGGCCGGCATCGGTGCCGATGTGGGCGCGCGCCCAGAGCATCGCCGCGCGCACGGCAATCGGATCCATTCCGTCAACCTCGATTCCCGGCACCCCGAGACCGATCGATCGCGCTGCGAGGCGTTGCTCGCGCGTCTGTTCGCGCAGATGGGTTGATACGGCGTAAAAGTTGTTTTCACAAAAGAAAATCACCGGCAGGTCATACAGGGCGGCAAGGTTGAGCGCTTCGTACGAGGTACCGTTCTGCAGCGCGCCGTCCCCAAAGAAGGTGACAGACACATTGCCCGTTCCACGCATTTTTTCCGCCAGCGCATAGCCAACCGCATGCGGCGGATTGCCACCGATGATCGCGTTTGAGCCGAGCACACCGCAGGCGTCCCATTTCAGGTGCATGGACCCACCGCGGCCACCGGTAAATCCGGGACTCAATCCCAGGATCTCCGCCATCGTGCGCATCACGGTTTCCTGCATTTCCGCGCTGAACGCATCGCGTCCGGGATCGTAATCCTCCGGCGTGACATGGTTCAGGGCCTTGGTGAGGAACTGATGGTGCATACGGTGCGTTCCGTTGATCTTGTCACCGCTGCCCAGCGTGCTCATGCAACCGACCGCCGCGCCCTCCTGGCCAATGCTGGCATGTGCCGGTCCGTGCAGCAGCTCCTCCGACTTGAGCGCAAGCAACCGCTCCTCGAACCGCCGCACCAGGAGCAACTGTTCATACATCCGCAGATGCTGCGTCCGGGTCGTTGCTGCCCAGTCCCCCGCCGTCGCTTCAATGCGCAACCAGGGTGTGTCCGTGCGCAACTCGACAATTCGGCTCAATGATCTCTCCCCGTGCAGGCCAGCCTGTCGCCAGTCCCCCCTGAGAAGCGAGCGGATCAGGCCGACGACCCGATTCTAGCGTAGCCACCTCTACTCGGAAGTCCGGCGCTCCTGAAATTCCGTCAACACCCGCTGTCGTGCATCTCGCTACACGGCCTTCGTTCCACTCGACTGACGCGACTGGCGCAAAAAGATACGAATGTCCCCGGCAGATATCGAGCCCATGCGAGTCGTTCCGCCCAACCATGCCCGGACACTGCGAGTTGGAAAATGACGCGTGCGCAGTCAACAGGAATCGCTCTTCGCGCTTGGGTTCTCCGACCGGCCAGTGTATCGCACTGAATCACCGCGCCATACGCAAGGCCCAACGCAGGCGCACCTCTTGTTGACGGCCGGAGTTCATCGTCCCAACGGATGCCCGCCTGCGCATGTACGAACTGGGTCGTGCGAGACCGGAAGGGTGAGTTCCATCTCCGGAACCTGCGCTGACACAGGATAGCCAGGCACCTCCATCTTCGACTTCGGGGGGGGGCCGGCACGAAGACGACCCTCGCGCATCCCCGAGTCCATCACAGCCGAAACCGGGTCCAATCGACTCCATGTCAACCGCGATCATCTCGATTTGAACCTACCCGACGACGCCGACACCCTCCGCGCGAACCAGGCATATTCCGCATGGAACCGGCCTCCAACCGCTGAAAGCACTCGTCCAGTCGACCCGTCCACCTCCGCTGTAACGACGAACGCGTCCAGCCCACGGCTCCCTTCTCTGCTTGCTCGCCGATTGCCTGGTACTGCGCATGCACCGAATTCGGAAGCCGCCGGGATGCGTCGGAGAGAACCCGTCCCGGACCGGCAGGAGAGTTCTTCCGGTCCTGCTCTCCAGGAGGTTCGGTGCAAGCACGTCACGCCCAGATGTCGGACGGACTTGTTTGCCCATTCCCCTGCATCAGGATGGAGGCACCGCGTTCGGCATGGAATCTCCCCCTGTGCCGCTTCCGCTCATTTCAAGGACCGAATCCCGGACTCCTGTTCAGTAAACCACCGTCCGGAATGTGCGAGATTCGCCGCTGGACAGACGGTTGCGCGGGGCTGAAGACAAGACGAATCGCCTGGACCGCTGCCCCGATTTCGCTTTCGAACAGGTAGAGCCTGTTCAGGTTGAACCCGCATTCCCCGCATGTCACCGGTGGCGTGTCAGGCCGACTTCGACGATGGCCGTGATCTGACGTTTACCGATCCTGACCGCGAGAAACTGACCGAAGCCAATGCATACTGCGACATCGCCCACGAGATGAATGGGCACGAGGTCCGAGTCCGCAGCCCTATCGTCAGCCGATATGTCGAAGCCGTGCTTGCCCGTGCAGCAGGTTCCGGGAGAGAGGCAGGCCGGAACCATCGTTGCCGAGCGACAACGTCACTTCCTCGACGATCTCGGCGTCGAGGAAACTCATGGACGGCGATCCCAGGAAATCCATGACCCAAGGTTGTCCGGGGCGTTCTTGAATTCTCCTGGCGTTCCCGTCTGCCGGATGCGTCCGGTCTCCATGATGACGACCCGGTCTGCCATCCTCAGGCCGCCATTCGGCGGTCACTTACCAATTTGTTGTATGGCACGAGCATTGGCTTGCTCAAGGTGCTCGCACATCAGTCTCCTCGACAGCAGTGCATCACCCTTCCTGACTGCTTCCAGGATCACCTGGTGTTCGTCGTGATGCGGGTTCAACAGGCTTGGTTCGTTCATGACCAGATAGTGGGTCAGGCGTGCCAGTCCCACATACTGATCCGAAATGATCGATATGGTCCGCCCAAGGTGAGACGGTTCCAGGAGTGCGAGATGGAACCGCTTGTTCAACTCCACCTTTTCCCAGAGGTCGGAGCACATCCGGTCCTGTTGGAGAAGTGATTCGCATGCCGCCAGGGTTTCCGGCGTATGGCTGGAGACCGCATCCTCCAGCACGATGGGTTCCAGTGCTGCACGAATGCTGTTGATCTCGACCAGGTCTCGCTGGTCGATCTTGGCGACGATGGGACTGCGACGTGGCCTGAGAACAACCAGGTCTTCCGCCGCCAGAATACGAATCGCCTCGCGCACCGGAACGATACTCATTCCCAGTTCGCTGGCGAGCGGCATGATCTTCAGTTCACTCCCCGCCTTCAACTCACCGGCGATGATGCGTTGCTTCAACTCCTCGTAGATGGCCTGAGGGCCGTCCCCGTAGCTGAGCAATGATTCTCCCATTCTGTCCTCCGAAGGTTGCTCACAAAATACCGTCGTCGCGCGTTTCAGCGGCCGAAATCAACATTGCCATGAGCCCGCGCGTCGCACCGAACCATGCAGCACGTCTGTCGGAACTCCGTCCCTTGATCGCTCATCCGGACTGGAAACCGCTGCACGCTGAATCGACTGACGGGTCCGTGCTGTCGAGCCTGCCGCACCTGCCACGGACACGGAGCATGCCCGGCTGATCCGGTACGCGGGAGGCTGCCGCCAACCCCATCCGGAAGCGACATTGCCGAAAGTGTTTCCAAGCGCTGCCACCGCGTCCCGCCAGCGCGGCGACGAGGGTCTTGACCGCGCAGGATGGAGTCATCTCGCCTCAAGTATCTTGCTCAGGAACTGTTTCAGACGATCGTTCCTAGGGTTCCCGAAGATCTGGTCGGGAGTCCCTTCCTCGACCACTTGACCACCATCGAAAAAGCAGACCCGGTCGGAAACCTCTCGGGCAAATCCCATCTGGTGGGTCACGAGCAGGATCGTGTAGTCGCCCGATTGCGCAAGGTCACGAATCACGGTCAGGACTTCACCTACCATCTCCGGATCCAGCGCCGAGGTTGGCTCGTCGAACAGCAGAATCTCCGGCCGCATGGCAAGTGCTCGTGCGATGGCCACCCTCTGCTGCTGTCCCCCCGAGAGTTGGCTCGGATAGTGATCACGCTTGTCAGTCAGGCCCACCATGCGCAGCAGGTCCAGAGCCTCGGCCTCTGCCTGCGACTTCGAGAGTCCTTTCGACTGCACCGGAGCCTCGGTACAATTCTCCAGCGCCGTCATGTGGGGGAACAGGTTGAAGTTCTGAAACACCATGCCGATCTTCGACCGGATGCGCCGGATGTGAGACTTGCTGGCCGGTACCAGCGAACCGTTCCGGAGCATGGCGTTGAGCGGTTCTCCATCAACGAAGATCGTCCCGTCCTGAATCCCCTCGAGGGTCATCAGCACGCGCAGCACCGTCGTCTTGCCGGAACCGGACGGCCCGATGATGGTCACGATTTCGCTCTCTTCGACATGAAAGTCGAGGTTCTCAAGCACCTTTAGTTCGGCATATGTCTTGAGTACCTTGTCGAACCTGATCTTCGGCGCGGTCACCGCTGGATGCTCCTTTTCACGTAATTCTCGACCCAACGTACCAATTGCGCGGAAACGAGGCTCATGACCAGGAAGAAGACGCCAGCAATCGAGACGGCCTCGGTGAAGCGGTAGTATTCCGAGCCGATCAATTTTGACGCGTGCATGATCTCGCCTACGGCGACGAAGGAAAGCAGCGGCGTTTCCTTGAAAATTGCTATCAGGTAGTTGCCGAGCGCCGGCACGATCGGTGGCAGCGACTGGGGAAGGATGATCCTCCGGAAGGTCCGGTAGGTCGAGAGATTGAGCGCCGTCGCGGCTTCCCACTGGCCTCGCGGTACGGCCTGCAATCCGGCCCGGTACACCTCGGCGCAAAGCGTGGAATTGTAGAGCGCAATCGCGAGGATCCCTGTCGTGAGCGGTGGAAGCGTGATACCGACCTCCGGCAGAACGAAGAATAGGAAGAAGATCTGGACGAGTAACGGCGTGGCTCGAATGAGTTCGATGAACTCGGTGACGATCACCGACACGACCCGGTTGCTCGACCTCTTGAGCAACATGAGAACAAGGCCGCCAACGAGTGCGAGCAGGAAGGACACGACCGTCGCATAGACCGTGATTCCGGCCGCGTCCCACAGTTGGGGTACGACCACCTCGAACGTGAAGTCCCAACGCCAGTCCATCGTTCAGTGCCCCGGTCTCAGATGCCGTGTGAACCGGCCCTCGAGCGCGGTTCCACCGAAGCGTACGAACTGTGCAAGGCAATAGTAGAGCATGACCGTGACCGCGAAGATCTCGAGCGTACGGTAATGGAGCTGGTTCTGCTGCACCGACGCATACGTAATGTCCACGAGTGTGACCGCGGAGACCAGTGCGGTTGCCTTGACCATCTCGATGGTCAGATTGGTCATGCCGGGGATCATGACCATGATGGCCTGCGGAATCACGATGCGGGTCATGCGTTTCCAGTCGGACAGATTCAACGCCTCGGAGGCTTCGGTCTGCCCCCTCGGCACTGCGGTGATCGCGCCGCGGACAATTTCTGCGCCATAGGCACCGAAATTCAGACCGACTCCCAAGACGCCCGCCGTCATTGGCGAGAGAACGATGCCGAATTCGGGAAGAACGAAATACAGCCAGAACAACTGCACCAGAAGGGATGTACCCCGAAAGACCTCGATATAGACGATTGCTGTCCAACGGACAGGCCGCAGGCTGCTGTCCTTGGCGACGCCGGCGACAAACGACATGACGAAGAACAGCACGGCAGACAGCACGGACACCTGGAGGGTAACGACGGCGCCGCGCAGCAATGCGGGCAGGAAAAGCCGCATCCCCGGAAAGGTCACGAGACTGAGTCCGAACACAAGTGCGGTCACGGCTACGACTGCAACAACCCGTCGTGCCATCAATACCGCCTCCCCCTAGCCGATAGATTGTATGTGGTCTTCAGGCGCTTCCGTGCCGGAAGGTCACGTTCAATTTCCTAGCGCGGCCCCTGCCGTTCGCGTAAACGATCGACACCACTGTAATTCCAGGCATTGTAGGACTTTCCTCGCCGGAGGTAGCGTGCCCCCGTGGATGTGTGCGGGTTCTCATCCCAGGAAAACACCGTTCCCTTTTCCAGTGCTTCGCGCACGAGTAAGCGCGCTCTCTGGCTCTGCACAATTCGCGCCCGGAGTTCGGTCAGGTCTCCCCAGGTCGCATTGGCAAGGGCGCGAAGTTCAGACTCCCGATCGGCCGTGGCGGCACGACCGGCGAGGTCATCGAGTTCGCATGGATCTTCGTCCAGATTGAACAGCAGCGGGGGCAGTGACGCCGAATAGACGTATTTCCAGGAGCCGTGCTTCACCATCATGACCGGCTCGTCAACGCCCTCGCAGGTCATCTCGCTGAAGACCGTATCCGGCCAATCCCGCGCCCTTCCCAGCGCCAGCGGAATGAGGCTATTGCCGGACAGGGATTGAATCGGCTTGAACGAACGGTCCGGATCGGCAATGTCAACCAGCGTTGGCAGCAGGTCGATCAGAGACACGTTTTCGCAAACCCGTGCCGGTCCGATTCCTGGTCCGCACAGGATCAGCGGAATGTTCACTGCATTCTGGAAGAAGACCTTCTTGAACCACATCCCCCGTTCGCCGAGCATCTCACCATGATCGGATGTCAGGATGACGATTGTCTCTTCCGCCAGTCCGGTCTCGTCCAGCGTGTTCAGAAGGCGCCCGATCAGGTCGTCGACATAGGACATCGAGCCGTAATAGGCACGGCGTGCGTTTCGGATTTGCTGGTCCGTGATCTCGGGCGTAGCCAGATTGTAGTGGCGATAGGCCCGTCTGCTGTGTTCGTCGAGTTCGGACTCCTCGAATCTACCGACATGCGGCAGTTCGATCTCCTGGTCCGTGTATCGATCCCAGTAGTCCTGCCTGCAGAGGAAGGGTTCGTGGGGGTGTGTAAAGGATACGGTCAGAAAGAAACTGCGTGGATCGGCGCTTCTTGCAAGATCGAACAGTTTCTGCTCCGCGTGAAAGCCCACCTCCTCGTCGTAGTCCATCTGTACGGTTCGCGCCACCGGCCCTGCCATGAGGAGTGCCTCGTGAGCATCGGTCGCGAAGTCGTCATCCTCACCCTCCCATTGCGGCAGCGTGCGGAAATCGGCCGAATAGATTTCCGGTGTCAGGCGCTCTTCGTAACCGTGCAGCTGATCCGGTCCGATAAAGTGCATCTTTCCGCACAGCGTGGTCTGGTAGCCGAGGAACCGGAGATAGTGCGCGAGGGTCGGAACGGATGCCCGGAATTCGGCGGCATTGTCATAGCATTCGATCTTGCTGGCGAGTTGGCCGCTCATCATCGAGGCCCGCGACGGTGCGCAGACTGGGAAATTGGTGTACGCGTTCTCGAAAACAACGCCCCGATCGGCCAGCCCCTGGATATGGGGTGTCCTGGCAGTACTTCCTCCATATGCTGACAGCGCCGAGGCTGCCTGCTGATCCGTCATCAAGAAGAGGATGTTCGGAGGTTTGTTCACCCGCGCTGTCCCTGCGGTACCGAAGTCAGGTCACCGGCGCCGAGTCTGCGGAAGAAGACGGCCGGCGCTGCCGACAGGGCGGCAGCGCCTGATTGTCCGCCAATCAACCGTCGTCAGCCCTTACAGAGTTCCGCGGTCTTCTGCGAAGGCAACTCGTCCGCGTGCATTCCGTGCGTTTCGAAAATGGCAAGATGCTCGGGCGAACCGATGAATGCCGTAAGTTCCGCGTTGAAGGCATCGACAAAGTCGCCGTCGTCCTTGCGGAATGCGAACGCCCCATGAGGCATGGCCAGCTTTCCGGCAACGATCTTGAACGGTGGTACCATCTCAAGATCCTGTTCCGGAACCCCGCTGACCACTTCTCGACTTCCCGGTACGGACAGTGCATAGATCTGTGCCCTGTCCGCACGAAGCGCGGCAATCGCAGTTGGATTGTCTGGTATCTGCATGATCTTGTCAGCCTCGACGCCCGATGCTTCGGCATATCCTCCTTGCGCGGCTCCCGAAATGACTGCAACGGTGAGACCCATATCCGCGATGGAATCGTAATCGACAACGCCATGCGGATTGCCCTTCATCACGATCAGGGTTTGCTGGATTCCGAAAGTCGGTTCCGAAAAGCGGACTTCGGCGCAGCGCTTCGGAGTGACGAACATGCCTGCCGCAACCACGTCGAAGCGCCCCGACTTCACGCCGGGAATCAGCGCACCCCAGTCGATCGCGTTGGCATCGGCGATCTTGCCACCGAGCTTCTCGAGCACAGCTGCCAGGGTATCGACATCGGTTCCGGTGAGGACGCCGTCCTCGTCAACATAGGCGTAGGGCTTGAAATTGTAGAAGGCCACGTTGAGCCCGTCGCCCATTGCCTTGTCCATCAGGCCATTTGCATGCGCCGGCGACAGGCCGACCGCCATTGCTCCAGCGACAGCCAATGCCGCCAGTTTCCGTTTCCAACTTGTTGTCATCATGGAACTCCTTCCCCTTATGGTTGGCACTTGGAAGTATGGAGAGGATGCCGATCCGGCCATCCACTGCCACCTTCCCGATCGACTCCTCAGGCTTCGACCACCGGTATCTCCCACTCCGCAACAGGAGCGGAAAGCAGGTCCGGGTCGCCATCTGTGATGGCCCAATTGTCCTCTGCATTGATGAAACCGAGGTGATTGGAGAAATTCGGGTTGCAGGCGAAGACATTGCCGACTTCGAAGGTGATGTTCTCGAATGCCGCGAGGGACGGATACTCGGTGGTTTCGATGCCGACACCGTGGCCGACTCGTCCGACGCCCATCGTCTTGAGGCCGCGCTCCTGCAGATACCTGTCGACCACGCCGACCACGTCCGCCGGACTGTTTCCCGCACGAAGCTGCTCATTGCAGTCGTGGCGAAGTTGCATCATCCAGCCATAGAATTCGGCGAGTTCTCCGGACGGTTTACCGATGGATGCCGTTCTGGCGAGGTCGGACCAGTATCCCCGATAGCACACACCGACATCAAACCCCAGCGTCTCGCCCCTGTTGATGACCCGTTCCGTTGGCAGCAGGACGATACCATTCTCGTGAGCCCCGGAAACCACGCAAAGAAGCGAGATCTTTTCCGCGCCACCCGCGACAAGATTCTCCCGCAGGACCTGGGCGACCTGGTTCTCCGTCATCCCCGCGCGAACCTGTTCGAACGTCCGTTTCTGTGCCTCGGCACTGATGACCGCCGCCCGGCGCATATACGCGATCTCCTGCGGAGATTTCACGTTTCGCACGGCCAGAATGATGTCGGCTGCGTCCAGGAACTCGGCCTGCGGAAGACCCTTCATGACATCAAGGAAGCCCAGATAGCTAATCCCGAGATACTGTTCCCTCCCGAGTTCGCAACCGATGCGGGCAGACGACAGACCAAGATCCTTCAGGACATCCACGATGAACTCCGGATGCCCGGTAAGGCTGCCAATCGCCCTGATGTCGACGATGTGGGAAGTCTGCTCGACCTGGGCAACTTCGAAGGGCATGGTGATTAACGTGGGCTCGTCATCCTTTCGCAGAATGAACATGTAGGAGCGGATCTTGTCGACAGCGCACTGCTCGGAGCGATGGCCCGTATAGTACTGGTAGTTCAGCCGCTCGGTGACCAGCATGGCGTCGATGTTCTTTTCGGCCATGAGAGAGCGTGTCCTCGCATAGCGAGTCTCAAACTCCTCACGGGAAAAATCCGCAAAGGCAGGTGCCGTCATTCCCGCCTCCCCAAGTTGACCTCACCAGAATACTAGATAATATATTAAATTGATGCAAGCAGTTGCTCCGGGATGTCCATCGGCGCGCAATGCCTCCTTCTAGCTGCACGAGAATCCCATGATGGAATTCCGGTATTCACGCAGTTCCGCAATACTCGGAAAATCCGTTTTCGATCATGTGCCCGGCACGATCGCTTTCGGCAGTGGCGCCGCCTACCCACCGCTGCTACCGGACGTCGTGCGCGAAGCCGCCGAGGCCGTCGGTCCGCTCCGGGAAGAGGCGATGCAGTACGGCCCGCTGATGGGTCTGGAGGAATTGCGCGAAGAGGTTTGCAGGTATGTTTCCGAGGACGGGGTAACGGCGCAACCCGAGAACATCCTCATCACGTACGGCGCCAAGAGCGCATTCGACCTGGCGTGCCGCGTCTTCATCGAACCCGGGGATCGCATCATCGCCACGCGACCAACCTACATGACGGCGCTGCACATCATGCGCACACACAATGCCCGGATCGTGGATATCGGACAGGACCGGGATGGTCTGTGCACCGATGAACTTGAGCGGAAGCTGCAACGGTTTGCGGCAAACGCAGAAGCGATGCCGAAGCTGCTGTTCGATGTTCCGGACTTTCATAACCCCATCGGCATCACGACCAGCCTGGCTCGACGGCAGAGGATGGTGGAATTGGCACGTCGCTACAATTTCCTGATCTGCGAAGACGACCCCTACCGCCGCATCCGGTTCGCGGGGGAGCCCGTACCGCCAATCAAGTCGCTCGACGAAACCGGACACGTCCTGTCGCTTGGGACTGTCTCGAAAATCCTGGCACCCGGCCTGCGTGTCGGCTGGGCACTGGGCGATGCGGGTGTCATCCGGCGAATGGCCATGCAGAAGGCCGACGGTGGGTCAAATACGTTCGCACAACGCATCGTGGTCCAACTCATGCGTTCCAACAAGATGCACAGGCATGTCGACGAACTTCGCGCACAGATGCGGTCACACCGCGACACGATGGTTACGGCGCTCGCCGAACATCTGCCAGACGCAAGGATCCGGGTTCCGGACGGCGGCTATTTCCTGTGGGTGGAACTGCCCGACGGAGACGATGCGGAACGGGTCGTCGAACTGGGTATCGCGGAGGGTGTGGAAGCGACCGCGGGACGCCTGAGCTTTCCCGGCGATGATCCGGGCAATTGCCTGCGGTTGGCCTACAGTTTCGCATCAGAAGACCAGATCCGCCTGGGCATTGCAAAGCTCGGAGCGGCTTACAGGACCTACCGGTCGGCGGCTCTCCCCGCCTGAACCAGCAGCCAAGGAATCAAATATGCCCTGTCCACTCGTCAGCATGGCCCCGACTTCCGAAGTCGACTACGACAAGGAAGGCAAGCACCACGGCTACATCCGTATCCAATTCTCCTCCGACCGCTCCGCCTATGGCTGGCTTCCGGTTCCGGTCATGTCGATCAGGAACGGCGAAGGGCCCTGCGCCATCGTCATCGGTGCCAACCATGGCGACGAGTACGAAGGAGTTTCCATCTGCAACGAGTTGTACCAGTCGCTGGAGCCCGGTGACATCTCGGGCCAGATCATCTTCCTGCCAGCCGCAAACGCGCCGGCGTACTATGCCGGCCGCCGCACCTCACCCCTGGATTGGACCGGCGAAGCCAATCTCAATCGGCTCTTTCCGGGCAATCAGTACGGCCCTCCGACCGAGATGATCGCCTGGTACATCACGAACCACCTGATTCACCGGGCAGACGCCATCTTCGACCTCCATTCTGCCGGCAAATCGATCGACCACCATCCGTCTGCAAAGATCCGCCTCATGGGCGACGCAACGAAAGATGCGCTGCAGATGAAGTTTCTTGAACTGTTCGGCGCGCCGATCGGAATTGTCGGCGACAGGGTGCACCAGACCACGCTGTCGGGAGAAGTTCTGCAGAAGGACATCGTGTACCTGTCGACCGAGCTTGGTGGTGCCGGCAAGATCCGGCCATGGATTCGTGCGTTCGCGTTCAACGGAATGAAGCGCTGTCTACGCGAAATGAGAATCCTGCCCGAGGACCTGCCACTGCCCGAACCCGAACATCGCGTGCAACTCAAACAGATGCAGACAGGTGACCACTATGTGTTTGCTTACCGGGACGGCATGTTCGAGCCACGCGTGAATCTCGGCGATATCGTGGAGGATGGCCAGTTTGCCGGCTATATCTGGTCGTTGAAGGAGCCTTGGCAAGCGCCGCAGGAACTGTTCTTCAACCGGGGAGGCATTGTATTCTGC
>CAZPXZ010000033.1:28800-31303 GCA_964590405.1 uncultured Rhodobacterales bacterium
GGCAGACCTTTGCCTGATCGGAAGTCAGGTCGGGTTCGAGGCCCTCCGGCCCAGCTGGCCGGAGACGCGCTTGTCCTCCCCTTCACTGCGATTCGGGATGACGAGAAAAGCGAGCTGGTTTCCAGCATGATCGCACCTGGACGGCCCCGACTGCTTCGAGAGAGATTCGTGGGGTCAAAGGGCGAGCAGGCGGGTCTTCTCCACCGTGGCGGCGAGGTAGCTTGTCTCGGAGGCCCTTACACGAAGCCCGCGCGCGATCACGACCCGCCGAAACGCCCTATGGCCCCGTATCGAGGAATTCCTGAACCTCACCCACTGATCCGTGCCCTTGCGAGATTCGGATCCCGCACCGACATCGTCAATGCCTGCGACCCTTGTTCGACCGTTCTCTGCTGCGGTGCAGACCCGGGCGGGACATCCAGCGAACACCGCAGTATTCCGTTTGAGCGTGTCGATACCTGCCCAAGACCGGAGGCATTCGGCAGGTTTCGCGCTGGCAAGACCCGTGCAGGCATCTGGGACACGACCCACGGGCGGATGGCCAGGCGGAATTGTCCTGCAGCGCGCAGGACAACATTCCCGGCGCGAGCCGACCTCGCCGGCGGCGCCACGAGCAGGTGAACGGATAGAACTTGCCAAACTCGACGCCGAGCTTCGATTTCATCGTCGTGGGCTCCGGCAGTGCCGGGGGAATCGTTGCGGCCCGACTTGCCGAGGATCCTTCCCGCCGTGTCCTAGTGCTTGAGGCAGGACCAAGGGACAACAGCCTCCTCTTTCACATCCCGGCCGCAATGCGGCACGCCTACAACGCACCGAAATACAATTGGAACTTTGAGACAGAACCGGAGCCATATCTCAACAACCGTCGTCTGGTTCAACCGCGCGGCCGCGTGCTGGGCGGATCATCGTCCATCAACGGTCAGCTGTATCTGCGCGGCCATCCCCTCGACTACGAAGGGTGGGCGCGGGCCGGCGCTCGCGGCTGGTCCTACGCGGATGTTCTACCCTATTTCAAGCGTCTCGAAACGCGGGTCGACGGACAGAGCGAGTATCGGGGAGCGAGGGGACCCATTGGGGTAGCCACGACGAGACCTGGTCGACTTGGGCAGGCCTTCCTGTTAGCGGGAAAGCAGGCCGGCTACAGGAGTACAAGCGACGTCAATGGCCTCCAGCAAGACGGCTTCGGCCTGTTGCCCAAGAATGTCGCGGGCGGACGTCGATCTTCGACGGCGAGATGCTACCTGCGCAATCCTCCGACGAACCTACTGATCCAGACTCGCAGCACGGCGACCCGCGTGCTGTTCGAGAACAAGCGGGCATACGGTATCGAGTACCGGGTCGGCAACGACACGAGGCGGGCCTACGCCACACGTGAGATTGCGGTCTGTGCCGGCGCGTTCAACAGCCCGGTTCTGCTGATGCACTCGGGCATTGGCCCCGCCCGACATCTTCGGGAATTCGGGATCCGTGTTGTCGCGAACTCTCCCGGCGTCGGTGCAAACCTGATGGATCATCCCCTTACTTCCGTTCAGGTTACCTGTACCAAGCCGGTAACCCTTTACGGGCACCTCAATGCCCTGTCCCAGGTCCGGGGCGCAATCGAGTGGCTGGTCGCACGTAGAGGGATCCTGGCCAACAACCATTTCGACGCAGTCGCATTCATCAGGTCACGGGCCGGAGTGAAATTCCCCGACCTCCAGATTGCACTGGTCCCGATCGCCGTGAGGGAAGGCAGCGCAGACTTTGTCCGGCACCACGCGTTTCAATTGCAGTTATCCAGTCAGCGCCCACGAAGTCGCGGCCATGTGCGCCTAGGCTCAGGGTCTGAAGGGGGAATGCCCCGAATTTGCTTCAACATGCTGCAGGACGACCGGGACGTGGAAGAGCTCAAGGCCGGATTCAGCCTGGCGCGCGAACTCCTGCGCCAACCCGCATTGTCATGCTACGCAGGCATGGAACTGTCTCCGGGCGAACAGGTTGCCGAGGATCGGGAACTGGAGGCCTGGATTCGGGAAACTTGCCATTCTTCCTACCATCCTTGCGGAACTTGCCGGATGGGCGAAGACGAAACCGCAGTAGTCGACAGCGAATGCCGCGTGAACGGCGTGGTAGGGCTTCGCGTTGCCGACGCGTCGGTCATGCCCCTCATCCCGTCCGCCAACCTGAATTGCCCGACCATGATGATCGGCGAGAAGGCCGCGGATCACATTGCCGGTCGGAATCCGCTGCCACCTCTGAACTTGCCCTATTTCACCGATCCGAACTGGGAGCATTCGCAGCGATAGGTGAAGGTGCGTTGGAAGAGTCTCAGTTTCGGATCATGCAAGAGATGGGGATTATATATTTGACTATGCAACGGTTTGGCAGGGATAGGCGAGTGTGCTGGCTCGGACGCAATATGTGGTATAATGGGGTTTGCCGTCAGGCAGGCCCAGTTGCATTGCGGGAATCGGGAATCATGGATCTGGTGGGAGGCGATACTGCATATCGGAACGTCGTGTTT
>CAZPXZ010000034.1:0-30997 GCA_964590405.1 uncultured Rhodobacterales bacterium
CGCTTCGATCGGACCTTCCAGGCTGTAAGCCCAGTCTTGCGGTCCCACATCAATGGTCATCCCGTGGCCGTCATGTCGGTGCAACACGAATCTCGGTCGTTCGAGGTCCAGAAGCAGGACTCCGTCGTCCCCGAAGAAACGGATATCCATCTGGAATTCGCACTCATCCGGTAGGCCGGCAGAACCGAAATACTGGCCGAGCGCTCCATCAGTGAAGTGGAACGTGGCTGCGTTGTGCAGGTCTACAACCGCATTTGCCTTGTCCACCCGTCCTTGCACGCTCTTGACCTGCAAGTTTCCTAACCAGAGGAACAAGGCCGCGGCATGTGCCATTTGCCCGTGCGCGAAGCCGCCGCCGTGCTCAGGTGTCTGCCATGTCGCCAAGTCGGTCGGCACCAGGTCCCGCTTCCATTTCGCACGACCCTCGCTTCCGGTGAAGACCTTCCGGATGGGCGATGCATGGACGCAGGACATCGCCTCAAGTGTTCCGATCGCTCCTTCCGCCAGCATTTGGCGCACTTGCGGAAAGTGAGGCTTGTAATTCCAACCATGCGCGACCAGGAAGTGAAGTTCATTCCTGTCCGCCAGCTCGCGCAACTCCCAGGCCTGACGGGCATCAAGCGTCATCGGTTTCTCGCAGAAGACGTGCATGCCACGCTGCAGTGCGAGCTTGGCATGCTCATAGTGCAAGTTGTGCGGGGACGCGACGACAACGGCATCGAGATCGCGGGACAGTGCCTCTTCGGGATCCTCGGTTGCGAAGGAAAAGCCAAAATGATCGCGAACTCGGTGCAAGTACTCCTGGCCCTTGCGACAAACGGAGTCCAGAATCACGTCATTGTGCTTGGCAAGGTTTGGGATGTGGTTGCGAACGGCGACGCCGCCCGCGCCAACAATGCCGAACCTCAATTTCTTCATCGAGCGAAATCCTTCCTGGCGTTTCTATCGGCGCGACGCGAAACCGCCCTGTGAGCAATGACGCCGCAGCGCTATTCCGCCCTTTCCGCGGCCACGATCCGAAAACGGGCGATCATGTTCTCGGCGGCCGACCGGATATGTGCCGCCGCAGCATCTCTAGCGGCGTCCGGCGAGCGCTTCTCGAACGCCCGCAAGATACCTTCGTGCTCTGCGAGAAGTTGTTCGACACGTTCCGGAGTAAACCCAATGGAGCGTCGCAGGTGTGAGGTCAGCACCGCATTCCGCTCGAGCACCTCGAGCGCTTCCCGGTTGCCTCGCTCCGCGTTGATGATCTCGTGAAACAGTTGGCAGGCAGATTGCATGGCCGGCAAATCGCCCTTCTGCCAGGAAACCGCGATCGCCTCCTGAACTCTGTGCAGTTGGTCGACATCGGCAGCAGTGCAAGTTCGGGCGTAATGCGCGGCCAGAAATCCATGCAGGGCTTCCCGGACGTCATAAATGTTGTGGAGCAGTTTCTCGTCGATCCGTCGCACTTGTGCGCCCCGGTTGGGCTGAAACTCAATCAGCCCTTCTCCGTGCAGTTGACTCAGCGCTTCTCGGATCGGCGCGCTGCTGATCTGGTAGCGGTGCATCATTTCGCGCATGGTCAACCGCATCCCGCCGGCAAGCCGTCCACTGAAGATTTCGGCTCGTATTGCGTCGCGAACCCGCTCATAGGCCGTGGATCTGAGCGGCGTAATCGCAGTGTTGTCCTGGTGAAGCATGACAGTCCCCGGCAACGCGTCCACACCCATTCTATCGTCCAAAGAAAGAAGAGGCGACAATATTCGATTGACGATTATCGAAAATGGAAATACAGTTTGCCTCGTGCCTGAAGCGAGCGCTTCACGCTCGGTGAAGCGGCAAAATCGCCTGGGCGAGGTGTGGTGATACCTGAAGCCGGAGAAGCACGATGAAAAGGCCGCGAGACCAGGTGCCGGCCAGCCTGCCGCACAGTTCAATGACTGCTTTCTCCTTGTGATGAGGTAACCGTGTCCCTCGGCGGCGTACGGAGAAAGCTGGCACCCAAGCCAAGGCGGGAATGCCGTTGAACACCTTGGTTTTCGCCGGGTACCCCGAGCGTTCGATATCTCGCGATGATTTACTCAGCCTGATCTTCGGGAGACGATCGGTATCCCGGATCCGGACCCCAGAGTTGTTTCTCAAATGCCAAGAAGCGGTGGTTGCGGGTATTGGATTGCAAGTTCCAGGGTCCCTACGGGTTTCATTTCGGGCGCTGGGCGGACAACAAGTCCTCGGCCCTTCAGGCGGTTCCAGGAGTAATTTCCCGGTGGTCGACCGGGCGCACGGCTCGGAATCAAGTCGGGTCGGGAATGGGTCCATGCAATGAACGCAGGGAACGTCGATCGGGATGGGATACGCGTGGCCGCTGGCCAGTTCCGCCAGGTCTTGCCTGCGGACCTGCAATATGCGCACCAGATGGGTGCATCTGGTGTCAGTTTCAATGCGCTTGATCTCGACGATGTGGCGAATCGCCGTTCTCTCAAGCTCCGCCAGCGGGCTCACGGCTCACGGCGGGGCTATTGGGATATTGATGACTTGTGTCGCCTTAGAGAAACGGTCGAGGAGCACGGACTTCGAATTGAATCGATGGAAAATGTTCCCGCCCGCATGATGCACCACATCAAGATCGGTGATTCCGAGCGCGAGGCGCAGCTCGACGACTACTGCAGGACGATTGAGAACCTGGGGCGGGCGGAAATCCCAATTCTGGGATATGAGTTCATGCTCCTGCCGGTGATCCGCAGCAGTTTCGATGCCCCGACTCGCGGAGGAGCTCGGACCAGCTGCCTGGATCCAGATGCGTTGGACGGCGACGATCTGTTCGATGTGCCGCCTGCCTGCTCGGAAGAGGTCTGGGAGAGATATGAGCACTTCGTGAGGCGGGTCGTACCTGTTGCCGAGAGCGCGGGAGTGAAGTTGGCGATGCATCCGGACGACCCGCCCCTGTCGGAGCTCGGTGGTACGGGACGAATCCTGAACTCCGTAGTCGCCATTGAGCGTGCCCTGGGTATCGTCGACAGTTCCTGTCACGGGATGAATTTCTGTGTCGGCACCCTTGCAGAATCGGATGTCGACCAGATGTACAGGGCACTGGCATCTCTTACGCGCGCAGGCAAGGTCCTTTGCGTTCATTTTCGCAATGTCCGACATGACGGGGCATCGTTCACCGAGGTCTTCGTAGATGATGGTGATGTGGATGTCGTTCGCACCATGCAGATCCTCGTGCACAATGGATTCCGGGGATTCATCCTCGATGACCATGTGCCGCAGATGGTCGGCGACAGTGGATGGAGACATCGGGGGCGAGCATTCAGCACGGGATATATCAAGGGGTTGATGGACGCGATTGCGTCTACGCAAGTAGGATCTGACGGTGATCACGGAAGTGCTGAAACGCAGGAATCGTTGTCCACATGAACAAGAAGCAACAGGAGGATAGATGATGTGGAACTTGAGTAAGAAAATCTCCGGCGCCCTGGTTGCGGGAGCGGCTGCAACACTAATGGCGCTTCCGGGCCTCGCACAGGAATCCGGGGGAAAGCTGGTGACCACTTCGCAAGTGCGGGTGACCTCCATGGATCCGGTGAATGGAAACGCGTATGGGGGCACCGAAGGTCGAGTGTACCTGGCGGTATACGAGCGTCTCTTGCGCCAGAACGAGGACGGGGAGTTCGTTCCCGAGCTCGCTGAGAGCTGGGAGATTCAGCCGGATGGCAAGGCGATTGTCTTCAACCTTCGCCAAGGCGTGAATTTCCATGATGGAACTCCGTTCAATGCCGATGCGGCAAAGTTCAATCTTGATCGTCTGCTGGATCCGGAGGAGGCGACGCAGGCATACCGGCTGTACCCGGACTATGCCGGGACAGACGTGATCGACGAGCACACGATCCGGGTCAATCTTCATAGTCCTTCGTCGATCATTCTTCCCGGGCTGACCTACAAGGGTGGTCTGATGATGTCACCCACCGCGTACCAGGAACTCGGCGAGGACATTACGCGGCACCCCGTGGGTACGGGGCCCTTCGTATTCGTGGAGTGGGTACCCGGCGATCACATCCTGGTGAAGCGGAATCCTGATTACTGGCAGAAGGATTCGGCAGGCAACCAGTTGCCGTACCTGGACGAGATTCTGTTCCGCGTGATCGCAAAAGACTCGGTTGCCATGGTCGAATTGCAGACCGGGGGCGCACAGTTGAGCGCTCGCGTGCCGGCAACCAGCCTGGAAGACATTCGCTCTGACGAGAATCTCGAACTACTGGCCTCGCCGTCGGCCTTGATCTATCGGCTGTACCTGAACATGCGCCGGCCGCCATTCACCAACCTCAAGCTTCGGCAGGCCATCAACTACGCCATTGACCGTCAGTCCATGGCAGAGGCGATCCTTCCTGGCCAGGGATACGTGCAACCGTTCGTAGTGCTTCCGAGTCAGCCCGAATACTGGGACTACACGCCCTACTCGTACGATCCGGAGAAGGCGAAGCAATTGATGGAGGAAGCCGGTTTCGGGGACGGACTGGACGTGGAATTCATGATGATCAATCGTGAGCCGGATGTGTTGATCGCGCCGGCCGTGCAGGCATTCCTGCAGGAAATCGGGATCAACACGACAATCGAGTCCCTTGAACGCCTGATCTATGTCGACAAGGCCAAGACGGGGAATTTCGAATTGGCCATGGCCCAGGCCGGCCTGCCCCTTCCGACGGTTGCCACATGGTTGCAGCAGCAGCTTGCGTCGGACGGCCCGATCAATCGAGCGGCATGGAAGAACGACGAGTTTGACGCGACGGTTGGCGAACTCACCCAAACGTTCGATCTCGATGCACAGAAGGAATTGATGCGCAAGCTGCAGAAGCTGGTGCTGGACGATGCGGGCCAGACCTTCCTGTTTGCGGCACAGCGCTATGATGCCCGGTCCAGGACGCTGAACGGCCTCGAGTACCAGCATGAGGGTGTCTGGCGCCTCACGGAGGCTTGGCTGGCGCAGTAGTTCCGAACCACAGACCTCGGAGGCGCGGCCGCCCTGAAAGGGCCGCGCCTCCACCCCTAAATCTGGCGGACGCAACTTGGCCGGCTTTCTTCTGTCCAGGCTTGTGCAAACACTGGTCGTCGCCTGGCTCGTCACGGTTCTTGTCTATTCCATCATCCTGCTGATCCCGGGAGATGTCGCAACCGCGATGCTCGGTGAACAGGCAAATGACGCCGACATCGAGATATTGCGGCGGAAGCTTGGCCTGGACCAGCCCTTCTACGTGCAGTACCTGCGCTGGCTGGGCAATGCGCTCCAGGGCGACCTCGGGCAATCGATGCACACCCGCTTCCCGACGACCGAACTGATCGGACGAGCGCTTCCCTTCACCATCCAGCTCGCTCTCAGCGGCATGATCCTGGCACTTCTGATCGGTGTTCCCCTCGGCGTGCTCGCAGCCCGGAACCATAACGGTCGGCTCGACATGATCGTGCGTGGCGCCACATCCGTCGGGATGGCGATGCCCAATTTCTGGCTCGGAATCCTGCTGATCCTGCTGTTCGCCCTTTGGCTGGGTTGGCTTCCGCCATCCGGGACGGCGCTGATAACCGAGGATTTCTGGGGCTGGGCAGCAACGATGATCCTGCCAGCGTTTACCATCGGCATCGGGTTCTCCGCTGTCGTCGTACGGCAGACTCGTTCAGCATTCCTCGAGGTGCTTCGGACTGACTACATCCGTACCGCTCGAGCCAAGGGATTGCCTGAGAGTCGGATCGTTCACCCGCACGCGATGATGAACGCCTTCATCCCGGTCATCACCGTCGTGGGGCTGCAGACCGGCCGCCTGTTTGGAGGTGCAGTCATCACCGAGACCATCTTTTCCATTCCCGGCATGGGCAGCATGATCGTCGAGGGCGTAAACACCCGCGATTTCGTTGTCGTCCAGGGTGGCGTGATGGTGGCGGCGTTCGGCGTGCTTGGTATCAATTTTCTTGTCGATGTTATTTACGGCTTGATAGATCCGCGGGTCCGGCTGGCTGGCGGTGAACGCCAATGAGTTTCCTGAGCGCACGCCGCGAGCGGTTGGCGGCAATGGTCGGAATGCAGGCTGGGCGGCGCCGCTCGAATCGACGGCGCGCCCTGCGACGGTTTATGCGCAGCCCCTACAACATCCTTGGAGGCGCGCTGATCCTGATGTTCCTGTTGGCTGCGGCGTTGGCGGATTTCATCGCACCGTTTCCGCCGAACAAGATCGCCCTTGCCCATACCTTTGAGTCGCCGAACTCGGCGTATTGGCTTGGCACCGACCACCTCGGGCGAGACATCCTGAGTCGAGTTGTGCACGGGGCCCGGGTCAGCGTGGCAGTGAGTTTTGGCGCCGTCGGTCTGGCGTTGATCTTCGGCGTCCCCCTGGGCATGATCGCCGGATACACGCAATCGAAGCTGCGGGACGTGATCATGCGCGTCATGGATGCGCTTTGGTCCTTCCCATCCATCATCCTCGCCCTGACCATTGCCGCGGTGCTGGGACCGAGTATTCGAAATGTCATCCTCGCGCTCGGAATTACATTCACTCCGGCTTTCGCACGGGTGATGTTCGCCCAGGTCCTTACTCTGCGGGAAGAAGTGTTCGTTGATGCTGCACGCGCCTCGGGGGCATCCTCCGGGTACATTCTCGTCGCCCATATCTTTCCGAATACGATCGCTCCGCTGACGGTTTACGGCTCGATCATGGCAGCTGAAGCGATCATCGCAGAAGCCGGGCTCAGCTTCCTGGGAGCCGGTGTTACGCCGCCGCAGGCGGCTTGGGGTTCTATGCTTCGGCTCGGGTTTCCCTATGTTCAACATTCTCCCTGGATCGCAATTTTCCCGGGATTTGCAATTTTCCTGATCGTGCTGGCGTTCAATTTCCTGGGCGACGGAATTCGAGATGCAATGGATGTTCGCCTGTCGGACGAGAGTAGGAAAGGAGACTAGAAATGGGGAAACAGACAATGGAGATTCTACCCAGCAAGCCGCCCGGAGGACTGCTTCACTACCGGGGTCCCGCAGCGTGGACCGGAGCGGAGATGGCAGATGACGAGTCCTGGCTTCTGGTCCTATCTCTTTCCGAGATTGAAGAGATTGAAGCGGCGATGCATGACGCAAGGGCATGTGGAGCAGATCCGGCAAGCGTGACTCGCGAGAAATTCCCCTTGCGTTCGCTTTCGGCACGGATGCGTGATGTTCGGCACGAGCTGGAAGACGGCAAGGGATTTGTGCTGATGCGCGGTCTTCCCCTGCGGCGGTATTCCCTGCAGGACGCACAGTTGATATTTGCAGGCCTTGGTGCCCATCTTGGCAAGGCCGTTTCGCAAAATGCGGCCGGCGAGCGCATGACGCATGTGACCACGGTCGATTCTGTGTCCGGCGACCCGCATGCTCGCGGATACATGAAACCGGTGCGAGCCGGATTCCATACAGACACGAGCGACGTTGTCGCCCTGATGTGCTGGCGCAAGGCCAAGCGTGGCGGGGAGAGCTTTGTTGCAAGCGCGATGAACGTTCACAACATCATGCTGGATGAGCGTCCGGACCTGCTGGAAGTACTCTACGAGCCATACTTTCTGGACAAGAAGAACGAGGAGCTTCCAGGAGATGATCCCTATTACCGGTTGCCGGTGTACAGTTGGCATGAGGGAAAGATCTCCACCCGTTACTCAAGGGGGCGAACCGAGACAGGTCAGCGCTTTGCCGAGGTTCCTCGTCTTACCGATGCGCAGATCAAGGCCATGGACTACCTGGATGGCATCCTGGAGCGTGAGGGTGTGTACCTGGCCATGGACTTTCAGGTCGGCGACATCCAGTGGCTGAACAATTATGTCACATATCACGCCCGCAATGCCTATGAGGACTATACGATCGCCGGGGAACGCCGCCATCTTCTGCGGCTATGGCTCGCGATCGATGGCGGCCGAGAACTGCCGGAATCCTTTCTGGACGTGTACCACGGCGATCTTACCCCGGGACGGCGCGGCGGCATTCCGCAAGTACCGTAGGGGGATTGATCCCGGTTGTAGTCTTGCGACTCCGCTTCGGGTCTGGATCATGAGGGCGTTGTTCCGGGACAGACCGAGGGGTGCACCTTCTGCCTCTCGTATGGGACGATATACGCAAGCGTGGCCACCCCGGCTGTTGAACGTATAGTTGGAGTTGGTGCCGGTTTCGCAGCATATCGTGGCGCATCACATACTCATGGTCGAGTGATTTCCCTTTCCTCAATGAGAGGGCTCCGATCGGCCGTGCCTTGCACCACCGACGAGCGCCCGTTCACAGTTGCCCCGCCCCGACGAGCGAGTGCCGGGGACCCGTCCCGGGCAACGCCGAGAGCGGACCACGCCAGGTGTCCTCATCGCCCAACCGGTCTGCCTGGCGAACATATCCAGTCGGTAAGGTCCAGGTGCGTTCTCGAAGAGAGTGTGGTTCGGCGCTACAACATCCTTGACCTCTTGCCAACGATTGACCGGCATTGCGTCGTTACTCGCTGTGACGCCGCCGACGCACATGAACGGGCGTTGGAGCACGGTGGGCTAACCGGCTTGCTGAAGGGAATTCGCCTCTGTGAGCGCTCGCCCGCCGGCCTCAAGACGGGTACCACCCGCAAATCCAGGAAAGGATGGCCGCATTGATACATGCTACGCTCAACAATCATCCGCTTGAAGTTGGAAACCATCGAACAGCCTTTTCATCCGATGTACTTCGTCATCCAGCAGAGTCGGTAGGAGTTTCAGGAGAGTAGCGATCTGGCTGGCGCCTCCATTCTTGGTGCTGCAGCGATCTTGAGGACCGTTCAAGTACACGACACCATCTACACAACCGAACCCGGACATTCGTCTATCGTAGAACTGCCTGCTGTCGCTGGGGCATTCACAAGACGGGACCCCGTTTCGCATTCTGGCAGGCGCAGGGCTGCAACTCACATGTAGGGCAATCTGCGCATTGCGCTTGGCGCAAGGAATGGCTTCGGGGCTGTCCGTTCGATTGCCGAAACATGCCGTTGAAGGACCATTCGTGAGGTGTGGCTGAATCTGGAGTGCTGTACCGCAATGGGAGGACTGTTTCGACCTGGCGGACCCACGCCATTGAAGAGAAATGCACAAGGGCTGTCGTTGAGTTGTCGGCCAACGAGTGCGGGACACGTCTTCACGATCGCTTCAGTCTTGCCTTACGATTGAGTGCCCGGCTGGGAAGAACGCGTTGCGCCACCTGCGCTTCGCACGGCGGCCCTTGCATCCGGGCCGTCATGCAGGTGGCAGGAGACGATATGACCGGGGGCGACCCTTCGCAGGGTGGGTACTTCCACCCTGCATCGCTCCATCGCGTACCGGCATCGGGGATGGAAGTGGCATCCGGATGGCGGACTGATGGGACTTGGCACATCACCGCCCAGGATGATGCGCTTGGTCGGTTTGTTTCGTGGGTCCGGCACCGGCACGGCCGCGAGCAGTGCCTCGGTATATGGGTGAGCTGGTGAGCGGAACAGCGTTCGTTTGTCAGTCAGCTCCACGATTCGGCCAAGGTACATGACTGCAATTCGGTGGCTGACATGCTGAACGACTGCCAGATCATGGGCGATGAAGAGGTACGAGAGCCCGTACTCGTTCTGCAAGTCCATGAGCAGATTGACGACCTGCGCCTGTATGGACATGTCCAGGGCCGAGACCGGCTCGTCGCATACGATCAGTTCAGGCTGCAAAGCCAGTGCGCGGGCGATTCCGAGCCGTTGGCGCTGCCCCCCGGAAAACTCGTGCGGGTAGTCGTGGACCCGGTCGGGTGAAAGCCCAACACGCTCAAACAATGCTGAGACGCGGTCTACCAGTTCTTCACCCTTTGCCAGACCGTAGTGCTGCAGGGGTTCGCCAACGATGCGGCCAGCAGTCATTCGGGGATTCAGCGACGAGTACGGATCCTGAAAGATGATTTGAACCGTCTTTCGCACGGCGCGCATGCCGCTGTTGTCGAGTCGGGATATGTCCTTCCCGCGGATACTTACAGTGCCTTTCGTGGGCTCGACGAGTCGAATGACGACCCTGCCCACCGTCGACTTCCCGCAGCCGCTTTCGCCGACGAGGCCCAGTGTTTCTCCGCGTGCGATGTCGAAGCTCACGCCATCGACTGCACGCACGCGCAACCGGGAACGCAGGAAGCCGGACCCCATCAGGAAATGCTTCTTCAGGTCTGCAACCTGAAGAAGTGGTTCCGGGGTCCCTGATTCCGTCGAATTCATGCGCCTGCACCGAGAATGCGGTCCGTGTGCCAGCAAGCCGCCCAGTGGCCTGGCAGTTTCTCCTCGAGCCGTGGGGTTTCGCCGTGGCAGGTCTTGTCCGCATGGATGCAGCGTGGGGCGAATGCGCAACCCTTCGGCAATTGACTGAGAGGTGGCACGATGCCGGCGATTTCGGTCAGCCTCGCGGGATGATCGTCGTACCCTTGGTCGGTGCCGATCCTGGGAATCGAATCCTGCAGTCCTTGCGTGTAGGGATGGCAGGGGTTGTCGAACAGGTCATAGACGGATGCCTCTTCAACCTTTCGCCCCGCATACATGACGACCACGCGCGCCGCATTCTCTGCGATGACACCGAGATCATGGGTGATCAGGATGATGCCGGTCTCGAGCTTGTCCTGCAGGTCGCGCATGAGCCCGAGAATCTGCGCCTGGATGGTCACATCAAGTGCGGTAGTTGGTTCATCGGCCAGCAATACCGCCGGATTGCACGCCAGGGCCATCGCGATCATGACTCGTTGGCGCATTCCGCCGGATAGCTGGTGCGGGTAGGAGCGAAGCCGGCGCTTCGCCTCAGGGATCCGAACGAGTTGCAGCACCTCGACCGACTTGTCCAGGGCGTCCCTCTTCGACAGCCCCTGATGACGCATCAGCGTTTCGCTTACCTGGTATCCGATTGTCAAGACGGGATTCAGGGACGTCATGGGCTCCTGGAAAATCATGGAAATGTCGTTGCCGCGGACCTGCTGCATCTCCGCTTCATCGAGTTGAAGGAGGTCGGTGCCCTGAAACCGTATGGCACCGTCAACGATGCGGCCGGGAGGCTCCGGTACGAGACGCAGGATCGAGAGCGCCGTCACGCTCTTGCCGCAACCGGATTCACCGACAATGCCGAGGGTTTCACCGGGGCCGACCGCGTAGGAAACTCCGTCAACCGCAGGGACGATACCGTCATGGGTAAAGAAATGGGTCCGCAGTTTGGAGACCTCGAGGACAGGATCCGTTTCTGGTCCGGTGTTGACGCTTGGATCCATCAAGGCTTCGTCCTAGTGCTCAGGTTGGTCCAGACAGGACCGGCCCCGCCTGCTGCATCGGCCAGGCTTTAGCCATACCATGCCGGATCAAGAGTACTATACAGCGACTGGGCATGTCAGGACCAAGGTAGCGCGACGGGCTCTGTCATCCAATGGAACCGCTGACTGCAGACTGCCTGACCGTCTGCTTTCCGTGGGGAATGGTTGCGAGGCACATCAACTGTGGACTGACAGATCGGTTCCCAACGGATGGCTGGAAACGGAAATCAGCCGTGCCGCACTTGCGCAGTGGTGCCGGATTTCGGCTGCAGCCCAGGATAGTCGTTGCCGGGCGGGGAGGCTGGCACCGCATATTGGATCGCGCTGGCTCTCGAGATTCAGAGCAGGATGGGTGGCGACACTTGACGATGCCGGAGGGAGGTTCACGCCTCCAGCAGTCGTCAGTCCCTCAATGACCGGCGGCGGGCTACGACGCGGAACGGTCAGGAGGCTGAACCTACGACAGGCTCGCCATAGGCACGATCAAATACGCGGCGTTGTGCCGCCGGCCCGTTCATGAGTCCAGGGGTCTCGTGATAGCTGAGAAGCGCCATGACGCGCAGCCGCTGGCCCCGCACTTTCCTGACACGATGCAGGGAGCGCCGGCCGCGGAACACAGCGATCGTTCCCGGCTCTGCACGGATCAGGCGGGTCGTACCGGGCGTCTCGTCCATCACTTTCCGAACGCCTTCATAGTTCGGTCGACCGGAACTTCGAATGTTTGGCGCAAACTCGAAATCTCCACCGGACTCGGCTCGCTGCACCATGAGGGAAACGACAAAGTCATTGCCGTCAAAGTGCCAGCCATGCTCGTCTCCGTCACCGAGATACGTAAAGTTGCAGCGCATCATCGGGTCGGCGACGACATGCAGTTCCGGCAGTTCGAGAATGTCCGCAATGAGTCGCACGAGAGGAGGCCATTCGTAAATGGCGAGAATGGGTCCGTCCGGGTCGATCTGGTCGGTAGCGACGACGTTCATGCGATAGGCGCTTCGTCGTCGCACGGGATGGGCTTCCTCCGTTGTATCCATCACCTTCTCCGGATAGGCGCCAAGCATGTTGTTTCGTCGATGGGCGGCGGGTGCCAGGGCAAGCGCTTCGCGACGAATGGCTTCGATTCCAGTCTTGCTGACGAAGCCTGGCAGAACCGCGGATCCCTCGGCGGTCATGCTCGCTCGCGCCCGTTCCACAATTCTGTTGCGTCCCTCTGCTTCGAACAGGGGATAGCGTGCCAGATCCACAACCTGTCGCGGTTCGACGAAATTGTCAGCCATGCAAATCTCCCTTTCGCAAAGGGGGTGTGGCGTCGTCCCAATACCGGAACCATCCTCCGCCAAGGCTTACCGCTTGCTGCCGGTTCGATTGCGCATCCGGGAAGGGGAGGGCGGAAGCGCTCCGGGCGCCGCACCCAAAGGCCAAGGTGAACCTATCGACAGTAGTCGTTTCGGGCAATGCTGCGCGGCGCATTGGCGCTGAACCTGCCGAAGTGCCGTGGTTCATGCCTCCGCTGCTGCGTTGTCTGCTTTGACGGTGGGACCGACGACGGGTAATGTCTTCGCCTGTCCTGACAAGGATATGCCGATACGGACCGCACCCGGAACGGACCATGAGTGACCTGGCGTGACGGACACCATTTCCCTGCCGGTATGGCTCGTTGTGGCGGTCGGGGCGCTTGCGCTCTGGACCTTGCTCAATCACCTGCTGATTCCGAGCACCCGGTGGTTCCTCCGGAGGCGCATCAACCGGATTGTCGACGAACTCAACTCACGCCTGCAATTCCAGATCCCGGCTGCACAGCAGACCAGGCGACGAGCGCTGGTTGATCGCCTGCGATTTGACCCGAAGGTCATGGAAGCCGTCGAGGAGGAAGCCACTCGATCCGGCGTTCCGCAGGAAGTGCTGATCGACAGGGTGGAACGCTACGCGCGCGAAATCGTGCCCTCGTTCAATGCCTACGCATATTTTCGGGTGGGCCAGTACCTTGCACGACAAGTCGCCCAGCTGCTGTATCGGGTTCGCCTTGGGTATTCGGACGATGATGCGCTCTCCGCGGTCGAACCCGGCGCCAGCATCGTGTTCGTGATGAATCACCGCAGCAACATGGACTACGTAATCGTCGCCTACCTGGCGGCAAGCCGGTCGGCATTGAGCTACGCCGTCGGGGAGTGGGCCAGGATCTGGCCACTGGACTCCCTCGTGAAGTCGTTGGGCGCCTATTTCGTGCGGAGGAACTCCCGGGATTCCCTGTATCGGCAGGTCCTGGCGCGGTATGTCCAGATCGCTGCGGAGACGGGAATTGTTCAGGCCGTCTACCCCGAAGGCGGACTCAGCCGCGATGGACGCCTGCAGCCCCTGAAGCTGGGACTCATCAGCTACCTTGTTTCGGACTTCGATCCCGAGGGCGGCCGCGACCTCGTGTTTGTCCCGGTCGGGATCAACTATGACCGGGTGCTGGAGGATCGGACGCTGGTCCGCATGCTGGACCCCGACGCACCACGCCGCAGCAGGGGTTTTGCCATCGCGACAATGATGAAATGGATATTTCACAACCTCGGCCTCGCAGTTCGGCGGCGCTGGTACCGAAACGGCTATGCGTGCGTGAACTTTGGTAGGCCGGTTTCCATGCGGACCTATGTGTCCGAACATGGCGTCGATTACCGGCTTATGGAACCCGAGGCACGCATCCAGGCTGTGTCAGGACTTGGCGATGAACTCCTTGCTGCGATCGGTGCTGCTGTTCCCGTACTGCCCGTGTCGCTTGTCGCAACCCTGTTCGAACAGGATCCGCAACGGCTGTGGAGCGAACTCGAAGTCAAGGCAGAGGCGCAGAGGCTGATCGACGAATTCAAGGCCCGGAACATCTACGTCCACATTCCTCGTTCCGATCACGACTATGCCGTGGCCGCCGGACTGCGCATGTTGGTGCTGCGGCATTTCGTGGTAGAGGAGGATGGGCTGTACCGGGCCAGTGCCGATGAGCGGCAGATGCTGCGCTACTACGCGAATGCGATCAGGCACTTCCTGCAGGACTGCGATTGACCGGCCTGCCAGGAAGGCACGTCGGCAGCGCGGAGCAGGGTATGTAATTCGCTGGCAAACGTCGCATTTCGAGTTGAACATGACCAGGTCGAATGGGCACCTGGCAACGGTAGGACCCAGGGATGCCGTTTCGTTCAGGTGGATGTCGCGATTCCTGTACTGTATTCCGGAAGTCCGCGGGCCGTTGCCCGTTTGCGCAACTCCACGAGCATTTCCTCACCCTCGATTTCCGCGATGCGGCGCTGTTCCTCCACGCCCACCGTGATTCCTGTTGCGCCTGCCTCCCTGGCGCGCTCTGCGGCGATTTCTCGGCACAGTCTCTCGGCCGCCCGGGTTGCGCTGTCGAGATTCGAATAGTGCTGCGGTGCCCCCGCGCCGTGAAGCGTGAACCTGCCTGTTTCGGGCTGCAGGATGACGACTTCCGCCGACGCGGATACACCCCCCACTGCGGCGCCAACCGCATTCGCAACTTCCGCGTGGGGAGGGCAGACAAGCCGGGCACCCAATTCGCGTGCAACCTCGGGATAGTGCACGCTGGCCGATGCGCCGACGGCGATGAGGGGCCGGTTCATCCGAATTCGGAGGTCCACCAGGCCGGAGTGACCGCCCAGCGATGCCTCGGCGAGCGGACTTTCGGCAATGCTGCGGCCAGGCAGGCGGTCATGATCGAGAGCCGACGAGAGTACTGCCCGGGACGAGCGACGGCGGAGGAGTGCCAGTGTCTTGGCGGCAAGTTCATCCGGACCGGCTGCCGCTTCCCTGCCGCGGTTATCGCGCCGTCTTGCGAGCAGACTGGCTGCCTGGAAGGCTGGTCCGCTACGTCTTCCGGATCGAACCTCGCACGCATCCGTGGGCGTGAACGCAGCCACTCTGATCCTGCCCTGATCACGCAGGCGGTCGAGTGCCAGGAGCCAGCGCCGGTTGCGGGCCAGCATGTCCACGGGCTGCGGCCCCGTGGCGAGGATGTCGAGCACTTCGCGGGCAGCCCGGAATACGTGGGGCGCGGACTCTCCACGACGGGTGATCTCGGCGAAGCGGCCATGGTTGTGGTCGGGGGTGTCGGATCGCAGTTGCCGACTCAGCGCCATGCGCACCAAATCCGGCTGCTGTCGGGCGAATTCGCTGATCGGGACGACCCGGCGCGGACCAAGCAGGAGCCGGGGATCGGGCGCATCTCTCTCGATGTCGATCTCGCTGTCACCGCCGAGAGCGAAGGTGTGCATGTCAACGGCGTGCACGAACGTACGGCGTCCGCGGACCAGTGAGCCGCGGGGATCCACGCGGACTTCGCCGCCTTCCAGCACCGCGATGTCGGTGGTCGTACCCCCGATATCGGAGACCACAGCATCTCCGTAGCCGGACAAGTAGTGCGCGCCGATGGCACTTGCGGCGGGCCCGGAGAGGATTGTGTGCACGGGGTAGGCCCGCGCCGTCGAAATGTTCATGAGCGAGCCGTCTCCTCGGACCACCATCATCGGCGCCCGAATTCCCACGGATCCCATGACTTCGCCGCAGGCGCCAAGCAGCGTGTCAATTCTCGGTATGAGGCCGGCATTCAGGTATGTGGTGAGTGCCCGGCGCGGGCCATCGAGTTCCGCCGTAAGGTCATGGCTGCATGTCGCGGGAATCCCGAATTCTTGTCGTATGATGTCACGTGCTTCACGCTCATGCGCCGGGTTGCGTACCGCGAACATGCCGACGATCGCGACTGCATCAATCAGCTGACGCAACTCCGCCAGGCCTTTCGAGAGAGATACCCGATCGAGCGGGGCGCTTTGGCTGCCACCCGCATCATGGCCACCGCCGATCAGCAATATGCGGGCAGAGTTGCCGAATTCCGCGATCCCGCTGCGGTGAATTGCGCCCTGGTCGAAGCCGATCAGTACCAGCGCCGTCTCATCCGTGCATCCTTCCGCGAGGGCATTCGTGGCCAGGGTCGTGGAAATGGAAACCATGTCGATCCGACTTGGCGACAAGTCGGCGCGAGCGAGCGCTCGTCGGACTGCTTCGGCAATCCCGACCTCAAGGCTGTCATGGGTAGTGCGCGCCTTGGCAAGGCAAAGAACTTCGCCTCGGCCCTCCCTCGCACCGCGGTCCAGCACCACGGCGTCGGTAAAGGTGCCGCCCGTGTCAATTCCGAGGAGGATCGCCATGCCCGAATATGTCCGAATTCCTGCCGCATACCAATCTCTTGCGGCACGATGCCGCCGCCCGGCCGCGTCGGTTGTATCGGAGAATGCAGTGATTCGCTTGAAGTCTCACGACTGTTTCTCCAAGGCGATTCGGGGCACAAGAATGCTGCGACGGGATCGATGGGACCAGTTCTGCAGACGAAGTTCGAAGGGGCACTGCTGCAAGGACCCTTCACCCGTACTGCGCGCGCTCAGTCTTCCGTGAGTCGCTGCACTCTTTGGCGGAGATGCGGGAGCAGATCCGCTGCGAACCACGGGTTGTGGCGGAGCCAGGCGTTGTTGCGCCATGAAGGATGCGGCAACGGGATCGCATCCGGCAGGTAGGCGCGCCAATTCCGGGTTGTATCGGTGAGAGTGCGCGCGGAACGTTCCTTGAGATGCCAGCGTTGCGACCAGGCGCCGGCAAGGATCAGCAACTCGACTCGTGGCATCGAGGCGAAGATTCTCCGGCGCCACAGTTCGGCGCAGCGGGGCGGTGGCGGGAGGTCTGAGCCACGCGAATCCTGTCCGGGGAAGCAGAACGCCATGGGTGCAAACGCGATGCGGGATCGATCGTAGAAGACGTCTCGGCCGATCCCCATCCAGCTGCGAAGCCGGTCGCCCGAGGGATCATCGAAGGGAATGCCGCTGATGTGTACGCGGGTGCCGGGTGCCTGTCCGCAGATGCAGATGCGAGCCGTATCCGAGAGACGCAGGACCGGGCGCGGTACGTGCCCGGTTGCAGTCGCAGCAAACGCTTCGCGACAGGCCGTGCAGGTCCGAATTTCCTGCTCGAGGTCTGCTACGTTTTCCATGCACGCCATGCTACCCGTGGCGCCAGCGGATGTCGTGCGATCCTGCAGTTCAGGCCTGACGCTTCGCCTCCTGCAACCATCTCCAGACCCGTTCCGGCGTCAGCGGCATGTCGACATGGCGAACGCCGGCCTCCCAGAGCGCGTCCAGTACGGCATTGACCGTGGCGGGAAGCGCGCCGATGGTGCCCGCCTCGCCACAACCCTTCATGCCGAGCGGGTTGGCCGGAGATGGCACGGGCTCGTGAACGAACCGGATGGAGGGCATGTCCGACGCACGCGGGATGGGATAGTCCATGAACGATCCGGTCAGAAGCTGCCCCTCATCGTCGAATACCGCATGCTCGAGGACCGCCTGGCCAATGCCCTGCGCCACGCCGCCATGCACCTGCCCCTCTGCAAGGAGGGGATTGATGAGTCGCCCGAAATCGTCCACCGCAAGATAACGGACGATGGAGACCTGCCCGGTCTCGGGATCGACCTCCGCTTCGCAGATATGGCATCCATTCGGGTAGGAGCGGGCGGGCAGGTCGGTGTGGACACGCACATGCAGCCGTTCCCGGGTTCCCCGCCGGATTGCCTGATCGGCAAGCGCGTCGATCCCCACGACTCGGTCGGAACCCGAGATGCGAAATTCTCCGTCGGCGAACTCGATGTCTTCCCGTGCAGCTTCCAGCGCTTCCTCAGCTTCGTCGTGTAGCGCGTCCACCAACTGCTCCGCAGCGGCGAGGATCGCGGTACCCTGAACGGTAACCGATCGCGAACCGCCGGTCCCGCCACCCTTGGGAATGCGTCCGGTATCACCCTGGACGACTCGCACCCGATCGGGGTCCAGGCCGATACTGTCCGCGAGAATCTGGAGATATGCGGTCTCGTGCCCCTGTCCGATGGACTGCGTGCCCACCAGCAACTCCCACATACCGTCTCTCGCGAGGAGGAGTTGAGCTCTCTCGTCGGTGAGGCCGAGAATGACCTCGACGTAATAGGCGATGCCGAGTCCGCGCAATCTGCCCAGGCGCCTGGATTCCGTGCGCCTGGCCGGAAAGCCGTCCACATCCGCTTCCCGTCGGGCCCGTTCGGCGACCTTCCGGTAGTCGCCGGAGTCCATCTTTTCTCCGGAGGCGTTGACGTACGGAAAGCTCTCCGCCGGTATGTAGTTGCGCTTGCGGAGTTCCAGCGGGTCGATCCCGAACTGCCGGGCGGCTGCGTCCATGATCCGTTCGATAACGTAGATTCCCTCGGGCCGGCCAGCACCACGATAGGCGTCGACGGGTATGGTGTTGGTGTAAACGCCCCGGGCAACGAAGAAGAGGTGCTTGAAGTCATAGGCTCCGGGAAGCACTCTTGCCACCAGCTGCGATGGGATGAAGGTACCGTGCGGCGAGAGATAGGCGCCCATGGCTACGTCGCTCTCCACCCGGAGGGCCTGCAGTCGGAAGCTGGCGTCGAATCCGGCGGCCGCACGGGTCACATGATCCCGTCCCATGGAATCGGACAGGAATGCCTCCGAGCGATCCGCGATCCAGCGGACGCTGCGGCCCACCTGGCATGCAGCGAATGCGATGGCCGTATATTCGGGGTATGTGGGCGCCTTGGTGCCGAATCCGCCGCCTACGTCCCCGATCCGCACCCGAACCTGGTCCGGGCGCAGGCCAAGACGGGTGGCGACTTCCCGGTTGACCCGCCACGCATTCTGGGTGCTGACCCGGATGTGGAGAACGTTCTCGTCGGTGTCCCAGCGGGCGATCACTCCGCGCGGCTCGAGGGGGCAACCGCAAACCCGGTTGTTGATGAGGCTGAGTTCGACACGATTCGGAAGGGAAGCGAGCATCGCATCCACCACATCCTCGTCGCCGATCGCCCAGGAATACGCAATGTTGCGTGGGGCTTCCTCGTGAAGTTGCGGTGCATGGTCGGTAGTGGCTTCGGTGATCGCAGTGACTGCCGGGAGTTCCTCGTAGGCGATATCAATGCATTCGGAAGCATCTCGTGCCGAGGCCAGGCTCTCGGCAAGAATCAGGGCGATGGGTTCTCCAATCACGCGCAAACGGCGAGTGGCGAGCAGGGGCCGCTGCGGACGCGCGCATTCGGTGCCGTCCCGGTTGCGAATGGTGACCGCGCCGATGTCGTTCACGCCAGCCGCCTCGAGGTCATCCCCGGTAAGGATGGCAACCACGCCGTTTACCCGCAGGGCTTCGGATACGTCGACATTCCCGAGGATTGCATGGGCGGCCGGAGACCGGACGAAAATCGCCGTCAGGTCGCCGTCCCGTGGCGTATCATCCAGAAAGGACCCGCGGCCGGTCGCGAGACGGACATCTTCGCGGCGCCGTACGGGCTGGCCAGTGCCGAATTTCATGCTTGGTCTCGCTTGCTTGCGGAACACGCCTGTCGTCCCGTGCGGGACCCGTGCTTCCGGGGACGCTATAGCGCGACGGCGGGAGGTTCGCCAAGCGGTTTCCAGTTTGTGTGCGGCGAAACGTCGACCGGAGCGTCCGTTCCTGCCTGACAGGAAGCACAATCGATTGTAGACCGTTGCGCCCGCAACACCAGCAAGGGTGCCGTTTCCTGCACACCAGTGCACCCTGATTAGGCTATGCTCCCGGTTGCCCCTGGTGGCGGATAGGGAGGTCAATCATGCGTCTTGAGGGAAGGGTCGCCGTGGTCACCGGCGGAGCATCGGGATTCGGTGCCGAGATGGCACGGAGGTTTGTCGCGGAGGGGGCGCGGGTCGTCGTGGCCGACCTGGACGAAGCCGGGGCGAGGGCCGTGGCGGGCGAACTCGGGGCGGCGGCGGTAAGTGTGCAAGGGGATGTGTCCGTTCGGGCGGATGCCGCCGCCATGGTTCAGGCGGCTCTGGACCAGTTCGGAGGGATCCACATCCTGGTCAACAATGCCGGAATCACCCATATCAACCAGCCCATGCTCGACGTGGACGAGGCGACCTTCGACCGCGTGTTTGCGGTGAACGTGAAGTCCATCTATCTCACGGCACTTGCGGCGGTTCCCGCATTTCGCGAAGGGGGAGGGGGCGTGATTCTGAATGTCGCGTCCACTGCCGGTCTTCGGCCACGGCCGGGGCTGACCTGGTACAACGGCAGCAAGGGCGCCGTTGTACTTCTCTCGAAGTCAATGGCGGTTGAGCTCGCCCCGGACGCGATCCGTGTCAATGCACTCTGTCCGGTGATTTCCGAAACGCCGCTGATGTGGCAGTTCATGGGCGAGGATACGCCCGAGAGACGTTCGGCATTCGTCGCGTCCGTTCCGCTGGGTCGGTTCGGACAATCTTCGGACGTTGCCTCTGCCGCAGTCTACCTCTCATCCGACGAAGCGGAGTTCATCACCGGAGTGGCGTTGGAAATTGACGGGGGGCGTTGCATTTGACTGCCGAACCGGAAGGCGGGCCGGAACGGTTTCCCTCGGTCGGTGACGAGGCTCCCGGCCAGCGGATCCGCTGGTACCTGGGAAGTGGATTGCCCGCCTCCCTTTCGGCCGAGCGGGTCAGGGAGGTGCTGGAGCTGACTCGGCGCGACGAGCGGCTGTTTCAGGACCGGCTTGATGAACGTGGCGGGTTCTTCTGGCGATCAACGGGTGTGGACGGTGGGCTCTACGAGCGTCTGCGGGAACTTCTCCGTACGCCGGGCGGTCGCGTGGAGTACGAGGTTGCGCGACAGGATCTGCGCCGCAAGAATTCCAAGTCTTTCGGCAAACTCGATTTCGGTTTCCGCCTAGTCGGTCGGTGCCTGGAAGATCTCGGGCTGGAGGCGGAAGATGTGATCCGGACGCGTGGCGACTTCGATCCCGCCCAGCATTTCCGTGATGCGGAGCGACCGGACCTCGAGGCGCAATTCCTCTGGGGGAGCGCACTTGCTGCATCTGAGGATCGTCCCTGGGCAGTAGGCTCAATGATCTCGTTCGCTCCGGGTGAGGAAATTCGTGAAGTGCGGGATGGACTGGTGCCAGTTGGCAGTGTCGCCCACACGGAGGAGTTCGATTCCGATATCGAACCGGAGCAGTTGTTGGAGCGATTTCGGACTGCCGTCATGGGTCTGACGATCGATCGAACAGGACCGGAACGCCTGCTCCAGGTCCGTAGCGACCTGGACCGTATCTGTGCGCTGATCGAGAAACGTGAGGCGAAGCGGGGGGAGTTGCTGCGCGAGTTCGACGGTTTTGTCGAGCGATACAGGGGTGCAAGTATCCCGATTGGCCTCGTGGATCGATGCATCTCCCTCGTGACCGTTTGGCGATCCGGCAAACAGCACCTTTCGCCCGACCTCGTCGACAAGGCAATGTCCGCGGCAGCACTCCTGTTCGATGCGGAGCAGGAAATTCGCTCAAGGCGGAAACTCATAGACCAGGCCGTCAAGCAGGAGGACTACGAACTGCTTGGCACGCTGAGCGCGGAGACGGCCGAGTTTGCAGGCAAGCGTGATCGTCAGACGCGGAATCTCGACGCGTGCCTGGACGAATGGCCGGAGACGGGTCTGGAAGGCGACAATTCGGTTCCAGGTTATGTGCCGGACGAAACCGGACCCGATGGGTCGCAGGACCCGGACAGCGGTAGAGATTGCGGTAGCGGCACGGATGACACGACACCGGGGCAGGCCGACCAGGCAACTGCGGACGAGGCGGAGAGTTCGGTTTCTCGCGAGCCCCAGGCCGCGAACGGAAGCGGGGAAGCATCAGCCGAGGAAGGAGAACGCGCCGCTCCGGGGGCGGAAGACAAACCGGCGGACGATGGGGTTGAGGCGGCAATTGCCCGGGCAGTCGGAAACGGCAGATGGGGAATCGCCTACCAGTTGGCACTCCGGAAGCGTCGCGCATATCCGGGCGGAGGGGCAATTCGGCTCGCGGCTGCGAACCTGGTCACGGATGCGGATGACGCCATAGAGGCGGAATTGCCAGGTATTGCGGCGGAAGCAATGGACTTCTTCGAGAACCGGATCGTCGGGCTGCCAGGAGCCAGACAACAGTCGGAGCAAGTCGCGGTGGCCATCCTGCTCGCCTGCGCCGGTTTCCTGCCGGCATTGCGGGCTCCGGGGGGACCCGTGGTGAGGCTGCTCGGAAGACTGGATGCGTATCTTGAAGCATGCCCAGCACTCCGCGCCCTTGTCCGTACGACTGAGGAAACGCTGGCAACGACAGATATGCCTCTCACTCCGCAGTCCCTGTCGCTGAACTGGGATGAACAACTTGCAGCCATAGGAAGCAGTGCTGCTCGATGGATCGAGTCGGAGCGGTTGGCGACACTCGCCTACGCTCCCGCGACGGATTTGTGGCATCACCTTCTGGAGCCGTGGCAGGAAAGCGGAAGATCCTCCATAGGAGCGATGTTCGAGTTGATGGCACTGCGGCCCGATTCGGCCCGGGTGCGGCGTGCGCAGCGGATCGCGGATTTCTGGCGCGGAAACGCGGACCGGGAGATCGACCGCCTGCATCAGGATCGGTACGGGCATACAAATGCCCGGATTGACGGCCGTGCGAGAATTCGATTGCGGGAAAAGGTGACGGAAGCGGCGGAACATGTTGATCGGTGGAGTGCATGTCTTGCCGAGAAGCCGTCAGGCGCGAAACGGTATCAGCAGCCGATTGCAAAGGCGCTGCGTGGAGCTGCGGATACCCACGGTGAGATCGCGGTCGAAGAGGTTCGTCTCCATGGAGGATCCTACGCTTCCTGTTCCGGTTCGCTTCTGAAGGGATATCTGTGCGCGATCCGCGGAGATGCTGCGACCACTCGTTCGCCCGGACTCCGATTGCGCGATCTGCTTGAAGGAGAATTCCTGCCCTGGCTCGCGATTCCGGCAGTGCCGACGCCACGGCAGGCGATGGCGATGCTGGATGCACCGGAACCGGACATGGCCGAAGCCGCGAGGCAGTCGATCGAGACGGGGTTGTTCGCTCGGGCGGACGGCATCCTCGACTACGCAGCCCGTCGGAATGTCATCCCGGATGCTGACAGGGTCGATCTCCTGGAACTCCTGGAGCGCAAGCGCGCCGCGGCGGAAGTGGAATTCGACCGCCATTTCGATGAGATCGAGCAGCGCATCCAGCACGCTGAAGAGCAGCATGCCTTCGATTCGGAGAAGGCCGAAGAGTTGCGGACGGCGCTGCTGGCAGCAATCGAGTCCGGTCCGGGCAACCATCGTGAGCGCATGGTTCTTCTCGAGCGGGCCCGCACTGCGGTGGACCGGGCGATTGGACGGTGCAAGCGCGAAATCCGGAAGTCGTTCAAGACCGTGAAGCATCCTCCGGCAAGAACCGCGCACCAGTTCGAAAAGGCAATCCGGGAAGGCCGGCTTCAGGATGCGCGGGAGATATTGGGAAAGCTCCAGCAACAGGTCGGCGCCGGCTGATCGAGAACACGCTGTGGCATTGGTTGCTGCGTTCCCGCTGTCGCGGCATTTTGCCGGTTCGCTCGCCCGGATCATCGCCGCCGCCTACCGTGCCATTCACTCCGGACAACTCTTCGCCCGCATGACCGTGCCGTTCTCGTGAGGTAGCGGGATACGGCGTACGCTCTCGGGGTGCAATCCGCAGTGGGCACTCTCGGGAGTGCCAACCGCGGCAAACCGATCCCTCGCTCCGATGCACCGCCACAGCGGATGCGGTGATCTGGATCGCTTCCGGTTATTCCCTTCGTGCGGACTCCAGGAGCGGTGAATTGCGGTCGGTGCGGGAGGTTGAACGGGATATCGAGTTCATCGTTCGACTGAATGCGCAATGTGTGGTCAGGCAAGAGCGTCCACGAGGGGACCTGCTCCGAACCGTATCGGATCGGTTGTCGGAAGCTGGTGCTTCGCTTCGATCTCTCCGATGCACGCGAGGGCTTCGTTCCTGTCGAGCGCCGAGGTGTTCACGGCAATGCCTGCAAACCGGGCATCGGGATTGGTCAGGTGCGCCGTCGCCAGGCATCGATCCAGGCAGGCATCGATGGACGGCAACGGGAAGTGCGGCAATCCGCGCATGTGTGTCCTGGTCGGCTCGTGGCAGAGAACCAGCGCGTCGGCCTGGGCGCCATGGATGAGACCGGTGGTAACCCCTGCGTAGGAGGCATGGAAGAGGGAACCCTGTCCCTCGATCAGGTCCCAGTGCTCCGGAGCCGCTTCGGGCGAGAGGGCTTCGACCGCTCCGGAAATGAAATCGGAGATCACCGCATCCACGGATATGCCGCTGCCGGAAATCAGGATGCCGGTCTGTCCGGTCGCCCGGAAGTCCGCATCCATGCCCCGCGACGTCATTTCACGATGGATCGCGAGAGTCGCGTACATCTTGCCGCAGGAACAGTCGGTTCCCACCGTCAGCAGTCGCATTCCCGGTCTCGGGCGACCGTTGCCAACCTTGGATGGCTGTGGAGAGGGGTGCCGGACATCGAAGATCCGGCGGCCGTGTCGCTCGGCCAGTTCACGCAACTCGGGAATCTCGGCGAGCCGCTGATGCATGCCGGCGGCGATATCGAGACCCGATTCCAGGGATTGGCGCAAGGTCGGCATCCAGCCCGGGCCGACGATTCCGCCCCGGTTGGCAACCCCGATGACGAGGGTTCGTGCGCCGCGCGTTGCAGCATCCTCGACGGTCAGGTCATCCAGGCCAAGATCGGCGTTGCAGCCGTCGAGTCGAAATTGCCCGAGCGCCCGGTCCGGGCTCCAGTCCCGAATCCCGATTGCGGTCTTCGCGGCAAGCATGTCTGCTGCATCCCCCAGAAACAGCAGGTACGGCGACTTGATTTCCATTTCATGCTCCCTTCAGGCTTCGCTCGTGGCCACCGGGTTGCGCGATCGGAATTGGGTCCGTGCGGTTTCCCGACGCGCCGGATGGCACTTATTGCCGCATCCGTGTACCCGCAGGGTCGAAGGCGGGACCCGGAAGCACGCGGGCGCGGCGACGTTTCCCCACAATGTGCACTTCCAGTTCGGTTTCGGCAACTGCCACGGCGCGATCCAGGTAGGCGAGGGCGAGGCTCCTGCCGACGCAGTGGCCATAGGCACCGGAGGTCACGAAGCCGACCTGGCGGCTTCCCTCCCAGACTGGCTCCCAGCCGCTCGCGTCCGCATCTTCGGCATCGATCTCGAGGGTGGACAGGATCTGCGCCGGTGGAGCTTCGTCTCGCTCCCGGAGTGCCGCTGCGCGCCCGACGAATTCTCTCTTTTTGAAGTCGATGAAGCGGTCGAGGCCCGACATGCCGGGTGTGTAGGCCCATGTATACTCGGTGGACCAGATGCCGAAGCTCTTTTCCATGCGAAGCGAGAGCAGGGCGTTCATTCCGGATTCGACGAGGCCGAACTCCCTTCCTGCCGCCAGAATCTCCAGGCGCAGGCCACGGTGTTCACTGCATGGCACGTTGATTTCGTAGCCAAGCTCTCCGGCCACGGACATTCGGTTGACGCGCGCTCGGGCAAGCCCGACATCCATCTCGCGGCAGGACAGGAACGGCATGGCTTCATTTGAAATGTCGGCGTGTGTCGTGCGGGCCAGGACCTCCCGGGAGTTGGGTCCCGACAACGCGAATCCGGTAACGGAATCCGAGATGTCCCGAATTTCGACGCCGGTTTCCGGCAAGAGATGATGGAACCATCGCATGTGCCACTGCCGGAGGTAGTAGGAACCCATGATCCACCATGACCCGTCCCCCCAGTTGAGCAGGGTGAGGTCGCCGAGGAGCCGGCCAGACGGGCTGAGCATGGGTGCGAGTCGTGATCTTCCGGTTCCGGGAAGCCGGCTCGCGAGGGTCGTCGAGAGCCATTCTTCCGCACCTGGACCGGAAACCTCGTACCGGGAGAAGCCGGTGATATCGACGAGGCCTACCGCATTCCGGGTCGTCCGGCACTCGGCACCGACGATATCGTGGGCATTTGACCTTCGTTGTGTGGGTTCTTCCCTGAATCCTTCGGGAGCAAAGTAGAGCGGTACCTCCAGGCCCCAACTCTCGCCCCAGCGTGCACCGGCTGCTTCCAGGGCGTCGTGGGACGGGGAAGTCCGCAGCGGACGACCCGCCGGCAATTGCTCGTTGGGATAGGTAAGGACGAAGCGGCGGCTGTAGAACTGAGCCGTGCGGGACTTCAGGTAATCCCGGTTGGATGCGAACGGACCATACCGGGCGATGTCCATACCGAAGATGTCCGCTCCCGGTTCTCCTTCGATCATCCACTGTGCCAGGGAGAGACCCACGCCGCCACCCTGGGCAAACCCGGCCATGACTCCACAGGCGCACCAGTAATTTTGCAGGCCGGGCACTGGACCCACGAGCGGGTTGCCATCCGGCGTGAAGGTGAAGGCACCGTTTACCCAGCGCCGGATACCGGTCCGCGCGAGGCAGGGATAGCGCTCGAATCCTCTTGCAAGCTCCGGCGAAATCCGTTCTATCTCCTCGGGGATCAGGTCCATTCCGTAGTCCCAGGGAGCCCCCTCGACGCACCAGTGGCGGGGGCTAAGTTCGTAGATTCCGAGGAGAATTCCGTTGCCCTCCTGGCGGAGATAGGTGAAACCCTCGAGGTCGACCGTGAGGGCAAGCTCACGGTCCACGGCTTCGACCTCCGGAATGGACTCCGTGACCAGATAGTGATGCTGCATCGGCACCACCGGAAGATCGACGCCTGCCATCATGCCGACCTGCTTGGCCCAGAGACCGGCAGCGTTCACAACATGCTCCGCTACGATGGTTCCCTTCTCGGTAACAACGTTCCAGGCACCATCGGGACGCTGGTTCAATTCAACAACCCGATTCCGAACATTGATCTCGGCACCACGGAGTCGCGCGGCGCGCGCATAGGCGTGCACTGTCCCGGTCGTGTCCAAATGGCCTTCGTTCGGATCGTACAGGCCCCCGTAGATGCCGGTCGTGTCCACGATCGGGCACAACTCTCGAATTTCGTCCCGTGTTACGAGCCTGGATTCAGTCAGCCCCATGGTCTGGAAGATGGCCCAGGCAGCCTGCAGCCATTCCCAGCGTTCGGGGCTTCCGGCAAGGTTGACACCGCCGGTCATGTGCAGGCCCATGTCCAGGCCGCTCTCCGCCTCGAGTTCTCTAAACAGTCGAATCGTATAGGACTGCAACGCAGCAATGTTCGGGTCGGCGTTGATCGCATGAAAACCACCGGCGGCGTGCCAGCTCGAGCCGGCAGTGAGTTCCGCCCGTTCGATGAGGGCGATATCCTTCCAGCCGAGTCTGGCGAGGTGGTACAGGACGCTGGTGCCCACGACGCCGCCGCCGATGACGACCGCTCGGTATGTTTCCGACATGCAATACTCCCGTAGTGCGAACGGCTCGCAATCTATCGGCTCCGCCCGGAACGTGAAACTGACCCGGCTTGCCGGAAGAAGCCGGAATTGCGACCATTGTGCAGGAACACGGCAATTTGGAGATGCGCAGGTGAACGAACAGCCCCGCAACGTGCTCGGAGAGCCCCTGGAGGATTGCTCGAGGGATCCCGTGACTGGCTTCTACCGGGACGGCTGCTGCAGGACCGGCCCGGAGGATGTGGGAAGCCATACCGTCTGTGTCCGCGTGACCGAGGCGTTCCTCGAGTTCTCCCGCAGCCGAGGAAACGACCTTTCGACGCCGCACCCGGAATTCGGGTTTCCGGGACTGGTGGACGGTGATCGCTGGTGCCTCTGTGCGCCCCGCTGGCAGGAGGCACTTGATTTCGGAGCAGCACCGCGTGTGATCCTTGCGGCTACGGAGGCCTCGGCGCTGGAATTCGTGGATCTGGATGATTTGAAGCAATATGCAATCGACCTGATCTGATGCGACTTGGGCAGGTCTTTGCGAACAACAATCATGACCCGGATTCGATCGCCAGCCCGATAGATCGCCATATTGCTGCGAACTGTGCTGGCCAGGCCCGTGGGCGGACATGTGCAAGGGAGCGCGGATTTCCGGGAGATGTCGGGAGAAACCGGTTGCGGGCAAACTTGCACCGCACGGTCGCCGCCTCGTAGTGGTTTGTGCCGGCATCCGGCCGGCACACCGTCTTCCTGCCTGGATCCGTCCTTCGAGGAACGTCTCTTGTCGATTCGACCAGGATCATTCCTTGCCTAACGATCGCGGGCATCTTCGTATTCGAGGTCCCGGAAACGGCTTGCCCACGTGAAGCAATCTGTCCAGGGCTGTTCCCAACATACATGTTGGCAACAATTCTGTTGGGAATTGTCGTAGAACTCGGTGATGATGGCAGCACGAATGCGGGGATCGGTCCGGCGCGAGGGTGACGTGCGTCTTCGGGCGTCCGTGGCATGTCCGGCGACCTGTCTGAATTTTTTCCGCCGCTGCCGGGGAGGCCTGGTCGGCAGCGATTCTCGGTATGGGTCTTGAACGCCACCCGTGTTCCGGACTCGGCGGTACTTACCCTGCGAACGATCAGGAGCGAGTCCCGCCGGATGATCCGTTCCGAATTCAGTGAGCCAGCCCCAGTGGGCCGGCACGGTGCTCTCGACTGTACCGCGAGCGGTCGACTTGTTTCGACCAATGGTCGGTGCCGAATTCGATTGAATTCCATCGAGTCACTTGAAGAGTTCATTGATCTGGCCTGCACGCTATTCTTGTAGGTGTCCACAAACGGAATGACGATACGCGGTTTGGTTGCAGGGGGAGCAGCAGTATGGCAGTGGTGAAGGTGGCAGTGAGCACTCTTACGTTTCGCACGTCGGATTCTCCTCTGCGCAACATCGCGCTGGTGCCTGAGCAGACACTCTCCATTCACGACAGTGATCATTCCTCACCCAGTGCTGGCCGCAAACTCCCGGCGACGGAGACGAAGGAAGTAGCATGCGGGCCAGGTGTTCCTGTCGCGGACCGGGAGGCGATGTCGTAGGCGGAAGGTTCCACGGCGCTAGCAGCACGGTCCCTGTAGCTCAACTGGCAAGGGCGGTTCTAGGGAGTTGGGCATGCACCGGATTCTCGGAGCCGGGAACGAGCCCGCTGTCTCGGGAATGCAGGAGGACAGTCAATGAGTGAAGCGGTCTCCTTCACGTTTGACAATCGCGAGATTCGGGCACGAGCCGGTCTCTCCTTGGCCGCTGCGCTGACGGAGGTTGGCATCAGAAAGTTCCGGGAAGGCCCGAATGGAACGTCGCGAGGGATCTTTTGCGGGATGGGTGTCTGTCAGGACTGTCTCGTCGAGGTCGACGGTATCCCGAACCGGCGGGCCTGCATGACCAAGGCCGAGGCGGGGATGGCTGTTTGCACACAGTCTGCCTTGCCGAGGCTGGAAGCCGACCCGGGGAAGGCGGCAGATCCTCTTGTCGAGGCTCCCGATGTGCTGATCATCGGTGGCGGGGCCGCTGGCTTGTCCGCTGCGGTGGTCGCGGCGCAGGCCGGCGCCAGTACCCTCCTCCTCGACGAGCGCACCGTTGCGGGCGGCCAGTATTTCAAGCAGCGCGCCGATGGATGTGAGTTGCTCGACCGACAGCAGCAGGCAGGGCACCTGCTCTGCGAACAGGCGACCCGGAGCGGTGTACGCATACTGAGCGGTTCCGAGGTTTGGGGCGCGGTTACGGGGCCTGAGATATACGCCATGCGCCGGAGCGACGCGGTCATCGTGCTCCCGCAAACGTTGATCGTGGCAACAGGTGCCTATGAGCGTCCCCGCCTCGTTCCCGGTTGGGACTTGCCGGGAGTGATGACTACGGGCGCCGCACAGACTCTGTGGCGATCCTACGGGACGTTGCCAGGTAGTCGGGTGGCCGTGCTCGGCAATGGTCCCCTGAATTTTCAGGTTGCCGATGAACTCCGTGCAGGCGGTGCGGAGATCGTTGTGGTGGCGGAAGCTGCTTCGGCGCCCTGGGCAAAGGCACTCGTCGCACTGGAGATGCTTGCCGCGACGCCTGGATTGACGGTCGATGGTCTCCTGACAACGCTTCGGCTCCTGTGTCGTGGGGTTCCCGTTCGCTATGGAACCGTCGTTTCGGGTATCAGGGCAAACGGTGACGGCCTGCTGTTCGATTTACGGGACACGACGGGTGATCTGTCTTCCTGGGCTGCGGACGCGGTCTGCATGAACTACGGATTTCATCCCCAGAACGAAATCCTTCGCCTGCTTGGTGCTGCATTTGACTACGATTCGTCGCGGGCACAACTCGTTTGCCGGAGGTCGAGCGATTGCGAAACCACCGTTCCAGGTGTGTATGCGGTGGGAGATTGCTGTGGGTTGGGTGGCGCGCCCGCCGCGATGGAAGAGGGCCGGATTGCGGGCCGTACAGCTGCTGCACGTGCCTTGGGGAAAGAGATTGCTCCGGTACCGGGAGGGTGGCGCCGCCTTTCTCGGCACCGCCGGTTCCAGCGGGCCCTCTGGAGGCTCTTTGCCGCGGAGGTGCAAGGATTTGCTGATGTCTCGCCAGAGACAATTATCTGTCGATGCGAGAGCGTCCGACGCATGGAGATCGATGGCCCCGCAGCCGAACCGGGAACCGGGATAGGCGGTGTGAAACGGGCGACCCGGGCAGGCATGGGACGTTGCCAGGGACGCTATTGCGGGCCAATCCTTGCGTCGTGGATGGCAAGTTCCCTGGGTCGTCGGATGAATGAGCGGGAGTTCTTTGCTCCTCGTGTCCCCGTCAAGCCAGTTCCGGTCTCTGCTGTTCTTGCAGCCCGTGAGGCCACGCCAGGAGTTGAATGACGAAACCGGATTCCAGATGGTGGTCCATTCGCCGCGACCGGCGCCGGTGTGTCTCGGTGGGCGACCGTGAAGGTGCTG
>CAZPXZ010000035.1:0-4822 GCA_964590405.1 uncultured Rhodobacterales bacterium
TTTTACCGGATGGCCGACAATTCCCCAACTCTATGTCAAGGGCGAATTCGTGGGCGGCTGCGACATTGTTACGGAAATGACGCTGTCGGGTGAACTCGATACGCTTCTCGAAGAGAAGGGCCTCGCATTCGATGCGGAGGCTGCGGGCCGGATCCGGGAGTCAAACGCTTCCTGACGGATCGCCATTACTGGGGGATAGTTTAACGGCAGAACCGCGGACTCTGACTCCGCTAGTCCAGGTTCGAATCCTGGTCCCCCAGCCAAGCATCCTGAATTTGTCCTCGCCTCTCATGGCAGTTTGCGAACGGGCCTGCGCCTTCATCAATCTCCGTGACCCTCGGCATGTAGAATCCCGCGGTGGTCAGGCCAATGACCGCGATCGCGCGTGTCCCGGTTCGATTCCAGGCCAGTTTGTCGCGCAACGGCAGGATGTTGCGTGAACCATTCGGACTCCGGGGCTGATCAAGGAGGGAGGCCGGCCTTCCATTCTTGTGGTGCGGACGCCTGGTTGGTGCGAGTGTATCCACATGCCGCGCGCAAGCCGGCTACAGATCGGAGTGCACGGATCCGGCGATTCTCATTGATCCGGTTGACGGATGTTCGACGAGTCTTCGGATTGACGTTTGACGGGCTCCGATCCTGGAGAACAGCATGCAGGCCACGCGATGCGAGTCGCCCTGCCGCTGACCGCCCGGTTCACCCGTGCGGATCCAGGAATTCGATTTCGATGAAGGCACACGCAAAGTCGTTGGCGCTCACGACATCGTGCTCCACGCCTCGCTTCCGGAAATAGGGAACGCCGTGCTGCAATTGTGCCAGGCGCACGACGCTTTCATGTTCGTGAAGCTCCAGCGTCCCATCGAAGAGCGGAACGACGACATAGTCGAATTCGTGGCGATGCCAACCCGTGTTGTCCCCGCGCGCCTCGAAGCGCCACTCCGTGACGCGCGTACGCTCATTCTCGATCAAAGTCCGGGACCGTGCGGTTCCCGGTTTTCCATGTGCATCCATTTAAACCCCGTAGTACTCTTGCCTGATACCTGATGAAAGCAAGCATAACAGTGAGAAGTGTCGACTGGAGTTGCCCTCACAACCATCGGCGTCGCGACGGCAGCGACCGTTGCCCAACCCGTCGAGCGTCAGGAGCCAGGTGTCTCGTACTTCAGGAGATCGGCTCCATGGCGGGGAGCGGACCGAAACAGGGGTGTCGCAAATGCGGGTCTGGTGGTCGGCATACCTATCGAGCTGCACGCGCCCGGTTGCGCCGGCGTTTCGCATTCGCCGGCCGTTGCAGTCCCTCTCGTAGTATGCCCTTCATGGGATGGTCTTCCCTCTCGTGGGCATGGACCTGCAGCAGTTTCCCGATTTCGTCCCGTGCATCGACATTGTCAGGAAGTCCAAGCGCCCAGTCCAGGAAGATCGATCGGCAAGCCTCCGGCGTAATTCCGTCGATACGGAACGCCTCCTGAATCAGGCCCCTCGGATCGCCAGGCGTACCCTTTCGCATGGTCCTATCCAGATGAAGTCCTGCAGGTGAACGGCACTCTGGTGGTGAGATCCCGCTTCCCGCAAGGTAACGAGACAGGCCGACCTGGGCCGTCGGTGCATCCCGCCAGGTCGGGGCCGTGCGAGGCAGTGCAGTGCCTCACGCGGCGAGGTCCTCCAGCAACTCGTCCGGGATCTCGAAGTTTGCGTAGACTTCCTGAACGTCGTCATCGTCATTCAATGCCGCGTAGAGGCGGACCACGCGATTCGCGTCTTCGCCGCCGACCGGGACAGTTGCCAGCGGTGACCAGACCAGGCGGGAACTCCCCGGGGGATTGCCGAGATGCACCTCGAGTTCCCGCGAAACTTCTGCCAGACCCTCGCGGCTGCACCGAATGCGATGACCGTCTTCCTCGGTTACGGCGTCGTCGGCTCCAGCCTCGATTGCCGCCTCCAACACGGCATCTGCATCGGCGACGCCCGGTCCGAATACGATTTCTCCGACACGTTCGAACTGAAAGGTTACAGCTCCTCCTTCCGCCAGGGAGCCGCCATGACGGTTAAAGCACGAGCGGATACTTGCGGCGGTTCGATTGCGGTTGTCCGTCATCGCTTCCACAACGAAGGCGACCCCACCCGGGCCGTACCCCTCGTAGACGATTTCCTCCAGATCCTCGGCGGCCCCACCTTCCACCTTGGCGATGGCGCGTTCGATGTTGTCCTTGGGCATGTTCTGGCCGCGCGCTTCCTGCATCGCCAGCCGAAGTCGCGGGTTTGCGTTCGGATCGACACCGCCGAGTCTCGCGGCGACAGTGATCTCTCGCGCCAGCCTCGAGAAGATACGTGTTCGCTTGCGGTCCTGCGCACCCTTGCGGTGCATGATGTTCTTGAATTTCGAATGGCCCGCCACGCTGCCCTCCTTTGCCGCTGCTTCCGGTTGCGCTAGTCCACCGCCGGAATGCGTTCCTCCAGGAGACCACCGGAACAGATCAGCGACACCCGTCGTGCCAGTCCGGAACGATCATCCGTTTCCACGAATATAGCGCACAGTGTGGCTTCGCCGGTTGCGGGGTGAGGGCGGTCGCCGCGCAGCCCGGTGGCGAACCGTCGAACAATTTCCTTCTTGTCCAGGCCGATCACCGAGTCGTAGCAGCCGCACATTCCGACATCGGTCATGTAGGCCGTGCCATCGGGAAGGATTCGCGCATCCGCGGTCGGAATATGCGTGTGCGTACCGACGACCAGGCTTGCTCGGCCGTCACACCAGGCCCCCATGGCACATTTCTCGGAGGTCATTTCGGCATGGAAATCCACAATCACGGCCGAAACTGTCCGTCCCAAGGGATGCGCCTCCAGAATTTCATCCACCACGGGGAAGGGGTTTCCGAATGTCGGGGCCATGCCCCGCTGTCCCAGGGCATTTACAACCAGGACAGTCTGTCCGTTGGGTGCCTCGAATACTCGATGTCCTTCACCGGGCGGGTCGCGGGCGATATTGACCGGACGGAGGACGCGCGGTTCGCGTTCCAGGTGGAGGAGGATTTGCCGCTCGTCAAATGCGTGATTGCCGAGTGTAATCACATCGACACCGGAATCGAAGAGCGATTCCGCATGTTTGGGTGTGATACCGGTTCCGTGGCTCGCATTTTCGCCGTTCGCGACCGTGAAGTCGACCTTCAATTGTTCCCGCAATCCCGCCAGTCTGTCGGCAACGACCCTCCGCCCGGCGGAGCCGAAAACATCACCGACCATCAAGAGTCGCATGGGGTGCTCCAGACCAGGGTTTCGAATTCCGTAACCAGCCCATCCAAGAGCGCGTCCATGGCGCCTCGGGGCACTTCCGGCACTTCTTGCGCCGCGTAGGCGAGACCAATCGCGCGGCGGAGTTGTCCGGTCCCACGGAGCACATGCAGGGTGCGATCATAGAATCCCCCGCCATAACCGAGTCTCCCGCCTGCGCGGTCCCATGCGAGGAGAGGCACGATGGCCAGCGCGGGCGTGCAGTCTCTTCCGTCCACGGGAATCTCTACGCCAAAGACACCACGCTTCATCGCCTTTCCCGGTTCCCAACTCCGAAACGCGAGAGGTTTGTGCTTCGCGACCACCACGGGGAGACAGAGCTTCACTCCTTGCTTGTGTAGTTCCATCATCGCAGGCAAGGGGTCAAGTTCTGAGCGGAACGCCCGGTACCCGGCAACGACGTCGCCGGCAGAGGAAAGGAGTTCGTCCACCAGTCGCCGGCCGGCAATGCTCGCGGCGTCCGGTTGCTGGCGCGCCGCATCTGCGCGCAAATTGGCACAATGCGCACGCAGTTTGCGCTTTTCGCGGTCGAGATCCGGCACGATCGTAAAGCGGGCAGCGGGGACTGCTTTACCCTGCCTTGGGCGGACATCCTTGTGAGCCTGGATGCCAGGTGGGCGACGTTTGCGAAGCGCCACGGCTCTCCACAGTGACATCTCCCGTAAGATTTCTATTAGGGCTCCCAGGAATCGCCGTGACTTCGGGATCCGCAGCCACCCGCTGCGACAGCCTAGCATTCCGCGGCCGACGAGGCAATTCCTGGGGGCCGGGGTGCCGTAGCTCTGCGCAGCTTTCCCTATTGGTCCATACGGTCAGCCAGAAGGGAAATGCGACCCGCGGCTTCGCGAAGCGCAACCGTGGTTTCCTCCAGGACCGCCACTGTTTCGTCCTCAGATTGGCTCCCTGCATCGTCAAGTGCCTGGATGCTCGAGAGCAGGACCAGGAGTGATCGCTCGATCCGTCCGTGCTCCTCCTGCAGTTGGGTGGCATACGCTTCCAACGTCTTGACATGGGCATGGACACGTTCCTCGGTCCCGTCCTCCACAAGGAGGGAGTAGGCACGGCCACCAAAAGAAACTTCGATGCTAGGCATGGGGACGATCCATTTGCGTCGCGACCTGCTCCAGACCATCCGCGATCTGCTCAAGCTGCCTTGCAACCTCTTCCTTGTCGAGCCGACCCGAATTTGCCCGTTCCGTGTTCCGTTGTTCCCACAGATCAACGGCCTGCTCAAGCCGCGTGACAGCATCCTGAAGGACCTGGGCGGCACGACGCACGCGGGTTGCGGAAGCAAGGGGCTCTGTCATCGAGGATGGCGAGTCGTCATTCATGGAGGAGGACCTCCGCGATAATTTTCTATTCTATCCAGTGTCCAAGAACACAGTATAGCCCAATCAACATTATAGTCCGGTTGAACGGCATGGCGGTTGCCTCACGTGGCATTGGTTCGCAAGGCATGCCGAAGGTTGGAACTGGTTTACAGAGTATCTCTTCGAGGACTGCGTTTCTCCGGGGCCGAGCGTTGAACCGGTTCGGA
>CAZPXZ010000035.1:4873-13627 GCA_964590405.1 uncultured Rhodobacterales bacterium
CTTGCTCACCGTTTCTCTTTGCGAAATACGGCAATTTTATTCGCCAACCGGGCGAACCTCCTCCTTCGAGGGGCTGGTTCCATCCTCGACGCGGTGCAGCCCCGTTGCTATGATGCCAGATCATTACCTGACACAGAATGGTTTGGGAAAGAAAGGGTTTCCCCCGCAATGGAACTGACCGTCAATCAGCAAGATTTTCTTCGTGCATCCAATCGTACCCACAACATCGTGGAGACAAAGCGAATTATTGAAATCGAGCGCTGTGTCCGACTGCAAGCCGCGGAAGGCGTGGTGGAATTCCGCACGTCTTCCACCGGGCGCGTCATAACCGAGTCCATCCCGGCGTCGGTTGCGGAACCCGGAACTGTGGTCGTGGAGAGTTCTGTCCTTAACCAGATTGCCCGCCGCCTTCCGAGCGACTCGGAGGTCGTGCTCTCCAAGCGCCATGCTGAGGCGACCGGAGATCACCTGTCCGGCAACGGGCTGGACGTATCCGACGATGTGCATGTGGATGGCCGCCAGTTGCAGTTGAGGGCCGGACAAGCGGAATTCTGGCTGTCCCTGATGGATCCGGACGAGTTTCCGGCGGATCCGGATGAGGAGTACGGTGGCAGTTTCACGATCTCGGGGGCGGACCTGAAGCTCCTCCTGGACAAGACCTATCGAGCCATTCCCGCTACCGATGATGCACGATACTACCTGCAGGGCGTGTATCTCCATCCGTCTGTCGAGGACGGTGAACGGCGGCTGACAATCGTCGCGAGTGATTCCCATCGGCTTTCCCGCATGTCGCTTCCGGCGCCGGAGGGGTCGGACGACTTTCCCGGCGTGATCATTCCCGCGGATACAGTCGCAACGCTGCGCGCGTGCTTGCACGATGCGGACGAGCTACGCATTTCCACGGCTAAAAACAAGCTGCGTGTTGCAGGGGAGACCTTCGCTATCATCTCGCAGGTTATCGATGCCAAGTTCCCGGACTACAACCGTGTCATTCCCCGGGACAGCCCCATCCGCATTGAGTTCGAGCGTCGCGCGTTGGCGACCTGCATCGCCCGGGTTACGGCGATCACTCCGTCGGAGAGCGAACGAATCCATTTCACCGTCAGCGATGGAATTGCGAACCTCTCGATCCGTTCACGGACCGGCCAGTCGGAGGACCAGATCGCGGTGATCTATCAGGGGCCGGAGGTCTCTTTCATCCTTCAGGACAAGCATCTCACGGATGCCATCGCCCAGGTCGACGGAGACAGCGTCGTGCTCATGATGCGGGACGGCCTGTCCGCGTTTCTGATTACGGAGCAGAGCGGGGACGGCTCGATGGTTTGCGTGATCATGCCGCACAGGGCCTGATGGCCGTTACGCATCCGTCCGTCGGCTCGATCACGGACCTCCGACTCACCCGGTTCCGCTCGCACTTCCGGTCGACGCTGAAGTGCGAGGAACAGTTGGCGGTTGTCTTTGGTCCGAACGGTAGTGGCAAGACCGCAATTCTGGAAGCACTATCCATGTTTGCGCCCGGGCGCGGTCTCCGGGGTCAGGCGGATCTCGACGCAATGCGACGCCCGGACAATGCTGGCTGGCACGTGCAGGCCCAACTGACGGGGACCGCTGTACCGAAGATCTTTGAAGCCGAGATCCGTCCCGGCGGTCGGCGGCGCGTGAATGTCGATGGCGATCCCGTGAGCCGGATTCGACTCGCCGACGAGATACGAATTGCGTGGGTAACGCCTCTTCATGACCGCCTATGGACAGATCCGGCTGAAGCACGGCGACGGTTCCTTGACCGGATGTCGGCGGCGTTCCATCCAGATCACGCACGCGCTTCGTCCGTGTACGGAAAGGCGTTGCGGGAGCGCAACCACCTTCTGCGGGAGCCACAGCCGGATAGCCGTTGGCTCGACGCCGTGGAAGCACGCATGGCCGAACATGGTGCGCGCATATCGGCAAACCGTGTTTCCACGCTTGAACGGATTCGTGGGGCATCGAGGCCGGTTGCCAGTGCTTTCCCGCCTTGCGGGCTGGCGGTTCTTGGTGGATCGGCCAGGGCGGCGTGGGAGCGTGGCGGCGGATCGCCAGAGGGGCTTCAGGACGAGGCATGGTCTGAATCTGATTTGTGTCGGGCACTTGCATACGGTCGGGAGCGGGACATGGGTGCAGGTCGTACCCTGGTCGGACCGCATCGAAGCGACCTTGCCGGATGGCTGTTCGAAACGGGACTTCCGCTGAGACAGGCGTCCACAGGTGAACAGAAGGGAGCTCTGATCGGTGTCGCTCTCTCCTGTGCGAGGGCGTTTTCAGACGGTTTGCGGCCAGCGGTACTGCTGCTCGACGAGGTTGCGGCCCATCTGGACGAGGCACGAAGGGTGGCCCTGCTGGAGGAGATCACACAGCTTGGCGTGCAGGTATGGATGACGGGCGTGGATCCCAGGGCTTTCGCTTCCCTCGGCCAGGGGGCGAACTGGTTTGCGCTATCAAAGGCGGACGGCGAATCGCGTGTCGTCCGGGTGGAGCCGGTTAACCAGGAGGCGTGATGAGCATTCAGGAGGTGGGGCAAGCTGTCGACAAGCCTTTCGACGAAGGTTCGATCAAGGTCCTCCGGGGACTGGACCCTGTTCGCAAGCGACCAGGCATGTTCATCGGCGATACCGACGACGGCACCGGTCTCCACCACATGGTGTACGAAGTGGTCGACAATGCCATCGACGAAGCACTGCAGGGCCATTGTGATCGAATTGACGTGAGCCTGCACTCCGATGGTGCGGTTACCGTGCTCGACAATGGTCGGGGCATCCCGACCGGAATTCACGAGGAGGCGGGGGTTTCTGCCGCCGAACTGATCATGACCCAGCTGCACGCCGGGTCCAAGTTCGATCAGAAGGAGAGTGGTGCGACCGGCGGTTTGCATGGTGTTGGCGTTTCGGTCGTGAATGCTCTCTCGGACTGGCTGGTTCTGGACGTTTGGCGCGACGGGCGCCACCATCGGGCCCGGTTCGAGGGCGGGGAGGTTGTCATGCCCCTCGTCGATATGGGTGAAGCCGGGGGGAAACGAGGCACCCAGGTTTCGTTCCTTGCATCGCGTGGAACATTCGCCAACATCAACTACGATGCCGGGATACTTGAGAAGCGCCTTCGGGAACTGGCCTTTCTCAATACGGGAATCCACATCGTCCTGAGGGATGCACGCCAGACACCCGTACGGGAGGTACCCCTGCAATTCGGTGGTGGCGTGGAGTCGTTTGTTCGCTATATCGACCGGCTCAGGAAGCCGATCGTTCCCGAACCCATAACCGTCCGTGGCGAACAGGACGGCGTCCGCGTGGAAGCGAGCCTGTGGTGGAATGACGGCTATCAGGAGAACGTGCTCTGTTTCACGAACAATATCCCTCAGCGGGACGGGGGCACGCATCTGGCCGGCTTTCGGAATGCCTTGACGAGGGTGATCAAGGGCAACGCCGAGGAGTTCGCGGGTGCGAGGCGCACCAAGGTTTCACTGACCGGGGACGATGCGCGCGAAGGCCTGACCTGTGTCTTGTCCGTACGGGTTCCAGATCCGAAGTTCTCCGGTCAGACCAAGGAGAAGCTGGTTTCGTCCGAGGTTCGCGCACCGGTGGAGCAGATCCTTGCGGCGCGAATTGCCGAATGGTTCGAAGAAAACCCGCAGCCGGCACGCGCTGTGATCGCCAAGATCGTGGATGCCGCCTACTCTCGGGAGGCGGCCCGCAAGGCACGGGAACTCACCCGGAGGAAAAGTGCAACGGATGTGGCATCACTGCCCGGCAAGCTTGCAGATTGTCAGGAGCGCGACCCCGCGCAGAGTGAGCTCTTTCTTGTCGAGGGGGATTCAGCAGGCGGTTCCGCCAAACAGGGGCGCAACCGCGCGAACCAGGCCGTTCTTCCCCTTCGGGGCAAGATTCTGAATGTTGAGCGCGCCCGGCTAGACAAGGTGCTGTCGAACCAGGAAATCGGCACGTTGATCACTGCGCTTGGCGCCGGAATTGGCCGTGGCGAAATCGATCTGGCCAAGCTTCGCTACCACCGGATCATCATCATGACGGATGCGGATGTCGATGGCGCCCACATCCGAACGCTTCTCCTGACGTTCTTCTTTCGCCAGATGCCCGAGATCATCGAGGCCGGGCATCTCTTTATCGCCCAGCCACCACTCTACAAGATCAGCAAGGGGAAGTCGGAGGTCTACATTCAGAACGAGGCCGGGCTCGAGAAGCACCTGCTCCGCGAGGGCCTGGAGGGAGCGGCCATCGAGGGCGATGCCGTGGGCATTCTCGCGAAGGAGGAGGCTTGGCGTGTCGTTTCCGACGCCCGCGAGGCGGTGCGACTCATGGAGCCCTTCCGTGCCCGTCATCCGGTCTTCCTGATCGAACAGGCGGCGATTGCCGGGTTGTTCGCGGGTCTGACCGGGATGAATGTGCCGGATCCGGCGGTTGCGGAGCGCGTGGCGGAACGACTCAATCGGGTATCACCTGAAACCGAGCGGGGCTGGCGCTCCCATGTCAGCGAGAATGGCGGAATGACGTTTTCCCGTGAAGTACGGGGAGTCGAGGAAGCGCATACGCTGGCGAGGCAGACATTCCAGTCGCCCGACTCCCGTCGCCTGGGCCGGATTTCCGGACGAATGATGGGGACGTATCGTTTGCCGCTCACCTTTCGCCGCAATGCTGCGGCGGTCCGGATCATCGGGCCGTCCGGGCTGGTCGCCACGGTTCGAAAGGACGGAACCAGGGGAACACAGTTGCAGCGCTACAAGGGGCTGGGGGAAATGAACCCCTCCCAGCTATGGGAAACCACGCTTGATCCGGAAGCACGGACCCTGCTGCAAGTGCAGATCGAGCAGAGTTACGAGGCCGACCAGGTGTTCAGCGAACTGATGGGTGATGTAGTCGAGAGTCGACGCGCGTTCATCCAGACCCACGCACTGGACGTGGCCAACCTGGACGCCTGAATCAAAGGATCTGGTTTACGGCAAAGAAGTGCACTCGGCTGCCCGCGGAAGGCAGCCGATTCACCCTTGGCAATCCCCAGGATCAAGCAAAGCGGGGCAATTCCTCGTGGGTATGTGCCGGGGGAGGTGAGGAAACGGTCCATTCGAGGGTATCGGCACCTTCTCCCCAAGGATTTGCTTCGCACCGTTTGCCACGCAGGAATGTCCAGACCATCACGCCCATGAAGAACAGGAACGAGGCACCGGAGAGGAACGCTCCCAGGGAGGAGATGTAGTTCCAGCCGGCAAATGCCTCCGGATAGTCGATGTAACGACGCGGCATGCCTGCGAGTCCCGAGAAATGCATCGGGAAGAAAGTGATGTTGACGCCAATGAACATCGTCCAGAAATGCACCTTGCCGGCCCATTCCGGGTACTGCCGTCCGGACATCTTGCCGATCCAGTAGTAGACGCCCGCGAAGATGCAGAACACCGCGCCGATGGACATCACATAATGGAAATGCGCGACCACGTAATAGGTATCGTGCAGTGCACGGTCAATCCCCGCCTGGGACAACACGATGCCGGTCACTCCGCCCAGCGTGAACAGGAAGATGAACCCGATCGACCAGAGCAGTGGAGTCCGAAACTCGATCGAACCGCCCCACATGGTGGCGATCCAGGAGAAGATCTTGATACCCGTCGGGACGGCGATGACCATCGTGGCCAGCATGAAGTAGGCCTGGGTCGCCGGTCCGATACCGACTGTGTACATGTGGTGGGCCCACACTACAAAGCCGAGAGCTCCAATTCCCACCATCGCGTAGACCATGCCGAGATACCCGAAGACCGGCTTCTTCGAAAACGTTGCGATGACATGGCTGACGATGCCAAAACCGGGGACGATGATGATGTAGACCTCCGGATGACCGAAGAACCAGAGCAGATGCTGGTAAAGAATCGGATCTCCGCCTCCGGCGGGATCGAAGAAGGTGGTTCCGAAATTGCGGTCCGTGAGCAGCATCGTGATCGCGCCGGCAAGAACCGGAAGGGCCAGGAGGATCAGGAACGCCGTAACAAAGATCGACCATGGGAAGAGCGGGGTCTTGTGCAGGGTCATGCCCGGTGCCCGCATGTTCAGGAAGGTGGTGATCATGTTGATGGCGCCGAGGATCGAGGAGGCACCGGAGAGGTGGACCGCAAAGATTGCGAAGTCCATCGCCATGCCCGGGGCACCGTACGTCGACAGTGGTGCGTACAACACCCAGCCCACGCCGACTCCGCCATCGACAAAGACCGCGATGGTGGCGAATGTGGTACCACACAGGTAGAGCCAGTAGCTGAGATTGTTGAGCCGCGGGAAGGCCATGTCGGGGGCACCGATCATGAGCGGCATGAAGTAGTTTCCGAATCCGCCGAAGAGAACCGGAATCACGACAAAGAACATCATCAGGATTCCGTGCCCGGTGGTGAGCACGTTCCAGAGTTGTCCGTCCGGTTGCCCGTCTTCGGTCAGCATGTACTGGACACCGGGTTCCATGAGTTCCAGGCGCATGTACATCGAGAACGCGATTGCGACTACACCGGCAGTGAAGCCGGTCAGGATGTAGAGAATCCCGATGTCCTTGTGGTTGGTGGAGCAGAACCAACGGGTAAAGAATCCGGGATGGTGTTCGTGCGCCTGATGCGCAGCCGCTTCTGCCATGGGGGCCTCCAAGCGCCTCTACGTCGTTGCCGCAAGTCTCTGGTGGGTGGGACATGTACCGCTGACTTTCCAGACCGTGAGGTCGGACGGCAGGATACGGTTCCGCGTTCTGCGGTTGCCCTGTCCTGCCCGAAGGCCTGACTGGAGCTTCCGCCACTGCCGAGGCGTCGGAACGCTGCGGGCGGTCCGAAGACCATGCCCCACCCGCTGCCCCGAAGGGCCGACGCGCCCGAAAATTCGCACAATGATGCGGGCTAGTCAACCTTGCACTGTGAGCGAATGCAATCTACCCGTACCCTGTCCAGCCCGGAATCCGGCCGCCAGTCCGGTTGCCCGGCACCACAGGCAGATTCAAATGGCTTCGCCGATGTTCTTTCGTGGTTCGCCGTCCAGCCGTCGCCCGGGAATTCTCCGGAGCACCGTACCCGTTTCCTCCGGGAGGAGTATCCCGATATCCATCCGATGTCTCAGGCTCGCGGCTTCATCCCGCATCTTGCCCTGAAGTCTTCCATGACGCGGGTGCTACCCGGTGATCGTGATCTCGACACCTACGGGCGGAGTGGACAACGGGTCCGCGTCATTCCGTAGCAGTGCCCCGATCGGGGCATTCTTCGCAATCGGTCTCCTGCCGGACAGCACGCGAAATTTGATCACAACCTTGCGGTTGGATTGGCAGTTGGGAAGGAGGTAGCGGTTCTTGTCCGGCAGTTCGACCCGGTTCGTGCGCAAGTCTTCCGAATGACCGGAAGCGGCGTGCATGCACTTTTGACTCACTCTCGGTAACTCGGTCCGGATCAGTACGAGATGCCGGCGGACACCAAGGGCGACGAACAATACGCCTTCGTCCTGCCTGCGTTCAGCCGGGTGCGGGAGGTTGCCGCGGCAGCGAATTCATGCCGCTAGACCGGTTTGCGGGAATCCGGACCGGCACGGCGCTCCGGGATTCTCCGTGGGCGCGTCGGTCACCGACGAACTCTCGGTCTCGGTACAACGGCAACTCAACCTGTCGTTCCCGATCATCGCAGTCTCCCGATTTCGAATCGGGAGCTTTGCGGCCCTCGGTCAGCCTGGTCAGAATCGTGGCGGAAACACGGACGGGCCAATTCAGCCGGTTTCCCGCATCCGCGTCCCTCGGGAGAACCCTAGGATCGTCCGAATACGAGCGGAAAGCACTCCCGAAGAGCCGCGTCCACCTGGGAGTTTGTCGCGGATATGCCGAGGGCGCGCAGGCTTGTTACACCATGTTCGCGGATTCCGCAGGGGACGATTCCGCGAAAGGCGTTGAGATCCGGATCGACGTTTATGGCGATGCCGTGCATGGATACCCATCGGCGCACTCGCACTCCGAGCGCGGCGATCTTGGCTTCTCCACCGTCCACGGCAACCCACACGCCGATCCGTCCCGGACGCCGTTCCCCCCGTATGCCGAATCGGGCCAATGCGAGAATCACCCATTCCTCGAGATGCTGGACAAAGCACCGAAGGTCCGAACCACGGGGAACAAGGTCGAGCATGACATATGCGATTCGCTGGCCCGGCCCATGGTAGGTGTATCGGCCTCCACGGCCTGAGCGGTATACGGGGATCGAACGGGAATCCAGCAGTTCCGCGTCATCGGCACTTGTTCCTGCCGTGTAGAGCGGCGCGTGTTCCAGCAACCAGACACACTCGGCCGCATTCTCGAAGCGGATGGCGCGTGCGCGCGCGTCCATGAAGCGGACCGCCTCCGGGTAGGGAACGGCTTCCGGCGAGTGGATCCAGTCGATTGTGCGGCCGTCGGTCGAGCAGACTGCCTTGACGCGCGTCGTGCCCGGAAGCGACGGTACCATTGCATCCTGGCTTGCCATGAGCTATAGAATTCGCCTCCAGCGGTCGTGGCGGAATTGGTAGACGCGCAGCGTTGAGGGCGCTGTGGGCATTGCCCGTGGAAGTTCGAGTCTTCTCGACCGCACCAGTTCAATCCGCATTGATCCCGGGAGTCAGAACCCGGTTTCCGCAATCAGTCTACTCGTCCCCAAGCCAGGCCCGTAAGCTCCGCACGGAGACGTAACTGAACCCCTGCGGATCTCCCCGAAGGGCTTCGAACGGCATCCCCGGCTCTCCAAGATCC